>CAYWOC010000011.1:0-37436 GCA_964459845.1 uncultured Muribaculaceae bacterium
AGATAACACTATTCTCCGACATCTTCCCCGCCCACCGGGAAAATCCGCTGACCCCGACTTTCGAAGTCTTCCAAATCACTCACAGTTTTATAATTTACACCTTTCAACTAACTGTAGCTCTGCACGAAAGAACGGGCTGTGCCACATCTTTGCTTGCCATGCTATAACAAACAAAAAAAGCAGTTATCAAAATGATAACTGCTTTCCGAAGAGTGGTGCCACCAGGAATCGAACCGGGGACACAAGGATTTTCAGTCCTTTGCTCTACCAACTGAGCTATGGCACCATTGTTTCTCTTTTGCGAGTGCAAAGTTAGCACGTTTTTTTGATTCTCGCAAATTATTTTGAACTTTTTTATGGCAAATTTTTCACACGTCACACTTATATGCTATTTTTCAGCAGTTTATCTATCATATTTTTTCACATATCAAGATATGCCACAATGCCAACAGTTGCGAATACAGGCAAACGATATGCCTACAAATCTCCAAAAAGTTCAAAAAACTACTGCCGCAGCATAGTTTTTTATGAAGAAAAATGATGGCGTTATCATTATTTTCGTAAATTTGCCGATGTGTTCTTCACCTTCGTGAACACATTTATTACAACTTCACTCATGGAGAAACTGATGCAATATGTGTGGCAGCACCGACTTTGGAGTTCTGCCGAGATGCGCACCAACGATGGACGACGCGTGAAAGTAATTGACCCCGGACTGCTGAACAACGATGCCGGTCCCGACTTTTTCAATGCAAAGATTGATATCGACGGGAAATTATGGGTGGGCAATGTGGAGATGCATGTGCGAGCGTCCGACTGGCACCGCCACGGACATGACAACGACCGCGCCTACGATTCGGTGGTGCTTCATATTGTGGAAAAGGACGATGCGCCAGTGCGCCGCAGCAATGGAGAAGTGATTCCGCAGATGGTGATGTGCTGCTCGCCTCAGTTCAATGAGCGATATATGCGGCTCGTAGGTGCAAAGACTCAACTGCCATGCGCATCGCAGATTGGCGAGATACCTCAACTCACCATAACCGAATGGGTGGAGAGCCTGGCATTCGAGCGGCTGCAAAAGAAGGTGGAACGCCTGTTCACGCTCTACGACTCGTCATGCGGCAGTTGGGAAGACGTGTGCTATGTGACTCTCGCCCGCAATCTCGGATTTGGCATCAACAACGACGCTTTTGAGATGCTTGCACGCCGCACCCCGCTCAGGCTGCTGCACAAGCACTGCGACTCAATCCTTCAAATCGAGGCTCTGCTATTCGGACAGGCGGGAATGCTTGCCGATGAGCGGCTTGAAGCAATATCCTATTATAAGCAACTTCGCAGGGAATACGCCTTCCTTGCCAATAAATTCCAACTAAAGCCAATGGACGGCTCAATGTGGAAATCGTTCCGCATACGTCCACAGAATTTCCCTTACCGCCGCATCGCCCTGCTGGCTCATTACATCGAAAACGGCTTCAACCTGATGACTGCGCTGCTTGAATGCAACGGCGAGAAGGAGCTGCGCACGCTTTTCAGCGTGAAGCTTAGCGGATTTTGGGCAAACCACTACACATTCTCAGGCGCGCCCTGCGAAACCGACTGCTCTGCCCTGAGCTATGGCTCTATCGACATTATACTAATCAACACTGTAGCACCACTATATTATGCCTATGGCATTAAGACCGACAGCTATGAGATGACCGACCGGGCAATAGAGCTGCTCGAATCGCTGCGCCCCGAACGCAACAGCATTGTCGCCACATTCACTGCCGCCGGAATCAAATGCCCCGACGCGCTCACCTCGCAGGCTCTGATCCAACTGCGCCGAGAATACTGCGATGCCCACAAATGCCTTTACTGCAAAATCGGACACAGACTGCTGTCGGCGGCAGCACACCAGCCGTAAAATTTTTCACAATGACATCGACCGCTAACTCAAAAAAAATATATAAATTTGCCGACCGAAAAACAAGCATTACATAATATGGAAATGAAGGCAAAAAGAAACGTTAAGATAGCAGCATCGGTGGTGGCTGTAGTTATTGTGGCATTGGCTGCATATCTGCTGCCATTCGTGTTTAGCGGTGCACAACGTGGCACAATAGTGGTGGTCGATAGCAAATCGCAGCTAAAACAGATAAGCGATGCCGAGGGCGAAGCCTATGGCTCGCGCGTCGGCACTCTGCTTTCGCTTTTTGGCGTGGACTTGTCGAAACGCCAAGGAGGATATGCCATAGACGAGGGTGAATCACCGCTCTCGGTGGCTCGCAAGATTCGCAACCACAATCAAGTGAGCATAAAATTCACATTCCACGACATCCGCACCAAGGAACAATTCGCCGAACGCGCCGCCGAGAAATTTATGATGAGCAAGGACGATATTCTCACTCTGCTCAACGACAGCTCTTTCTGCGACTCACTCTACCACAAGACTCCCGAAACGGTGGTCGCAGTTCTTATCCCCGACACCTATGAGTTTTACTACACCGTCAGTCCAAGCAAATTCTTGACAAGAATCGCCAAATACTACGACAAGTTCTGGACAAGCGAGCGAAAAGCCAAAGCTTCCGCTCTCGGACTTACTCCCGACGAGGTAAGCGCCATCGCCTCAATAGTCGAAGAGGAGACCGCCAAGAGCGATGAGCGCGGCAAGGTGGCGCGGCTCTACATCAACCGATACAAGAGCGGAATGAAACTGCAAGCCGACCCCACGGTAAAATTTGCCATCGGCGACTTCTCAATCAAGCGCATCACCCACGAGATGCTGTTCACCGATTCGCCATACAACACTTATAAATTTGAAGGACTGCCGCCGGGTCCCATCCGTTTGCCAGAGCGCAGCACGCTCGATGCAGTGCTGAATGCTCCTGCACACAGCTACACATATATGTGCGCCAAAGAAGACTTCTCGGGCTACCACAACTTCACCAGCAGCTATGCCGAGCACCAAGCAAATGCAGCCAAATATCAGGCTGAGCTGAACAAAAGAGGAATAAAATAGGTTAATCTTGATAAAGGGATCGTATCAATAAAACTATTTATGCTATGGATGATAATATGAACGATGAAATGCTTGTGGTACTTGGTGAATACCCTTCGGACATTGATGCCAACATAGTGAAAGGCGTACTTGAGACTAATGGGGTGCGCTGCATCATCACCAATGAGATTATATCGTCGCTGCTACCGATAGCGTCGCTGTCACCCGACATGGTGCGTGTGATGGTATTTGAACGCGATCTCGACGATGCTCGCCGAATCCTTGCGTCTGCTCCAATCGACGACGACAACACTCTGCAATGACAACCTGCGCCTTTGGGTCAAATCAGTGCCGTCAGCACTATCTGCGCAATAATGACACGGAGAAACATACACACCGGATACACCGTCGCGTATGCCACCGACGGCTTATCATTCGGGATAGTGCCATTGGCATAGTCGAGAGCCATAGGATTTGCCATAGCCCCGCACAGCATCCCCGAGATGGAACCGAAATCCACTCGCATAATCTTCAATGCCACCACTCCCACAATCAGCACAGGAATGATGGTGAGCAAAAATCCTGTCAGCACCCACAACGCGCCCTCCGGGCGAACCACGGTCTCAAAGAAATGTGCTCCAGAATCAAGCCCGAGACACGCAAGATACAGCGCAAGCCCGAGCGCGCGAAGCATCAGGTTGGCGCTCAGTGTAGTGTAAGTAATCATGTGCAAGCGCGGTCCGAATGTGCCTATAAGTATTCCCACAATAATAGGACCACCGGCAAGACCGAGCTTCACAGGCTGGCTTATACCCGGAAGCATAATGGGGATAGCCCCAATAATCAAGCCTATCGTCATTCCTATGAACACCGAAATCAAGTTCGGCTCTTTCAGACTTCGCACGGCATTGCCGAGCACTTTCTCGACATTGCTCACGGCAGCCGCCTCGCCAACCACCGTCAGGCGGTCGCCAAGCTGGAGGCGCAAGTCGGGAGTGGCAAGCAGCAACACGCCCGAGCGATAAATGCGGCTGATGCTCACGCCATACAGGTTGCGCAGACGCAGCGAGCCGAGTTTCTTACCATTAAGCTCAGGCCGCGTTATGAGGATACGCTGCGATATAAGCTGGCGGTCGATGGCATTCCAGTCAATATCCTCCTTATTCCAGTCCTTCTGCTCATGCTTTCCGAAAAGCACAGTGAGCGTCTCGGTATCAGACTCAGGCGCAATCACCATGATGCGGTCGCCCTCATTGAGCATAGAGTCGGACGTGGGAATAATCACCTTTCCGTTGTGCCAAAGCCGTGAAATCACAAATGCGTGAGGACTTAGTTTGGCGATATCCTTCACGCTCTTGCCAAACACAGCAGGATTATGAATCTGGAATGTGGCGATATGCGGCGATTGCGGCTCATGCTCCTTACCCACGGCAATGTCGCCCGGCTTGACAAGGAACTTGCGTATCGTGAATAGCGCGATAATCACCCCCACTACACCGAGAGGATAAGTCACCGCACACCCCAGCGCAGGACCTGAGCTGGGCAGACCAAGCTGCTTCAGCGTCTGCTGAGCAGCGGCAAGAGCAGGAGTGTTAGTCGTCGCTCCGCACAATATTCCCACCATATCCGATATAGATATTCCAGTGGTAAAACTCAGTGCCACGGCAAACAGAGTGCCGACAATCACCACTGCGAATGCCAACATATTAAGTTTGACACCGCCCTTGCGGAAAGAGCTGAAAAATCCTGGACCCACCTGCAGACCGAGCGCATACACGAACAGCACAAGTCCGAAACTCTCGGCATAGACAAGCATCTGAGGGTCGATTGTAAATCCGAGATGCCCTGCCAAGATTCCCATAAAGAACACAAAAGTAACTCCCAAAGAGATTCCCGCCACCTTTATCTTGCCCAAAGCAAGCCCTATGGCGCATATCATTGAAAGCACAATCACGGCCTGCAGCGCCGAATGCTCGAATATTACGCTATAAATCCAGTTCATTTTCTACAATAAATTCGTTGATGAGATATAATATGCAAATCCACAGAGCGCATCCAGTGCGGCTGAATCCATGTTTTCGCAAAAGAAAGCTCCGCCGTGATTAGCGACGAAGCTTACACTTTCTAAAAACCAAATTATGAATAATATTATTCGTTTCGTCTTATTTGCCGTACTTCTCAACCACGAGCTTGCAAATCTCCACGATAGTGTCGGTAGCCTTCTCCATCGAAGGAATTGGCACAAACTCAAAGCGTCCGTGGAAGTTCAAGCCTCCGGCAAAGATATTCGGGCATGGAAGCCCCTTGAACGACAATTGCGCCCCGTCGGTTCCTCCGCGTATAGGCTGAACCTTTGGCACAACGCCAGCGCGCTCCATAGCAGCCTTTGCTATGTCGATGATATACATCACTGGCTCAATCTTCTCGCGCATATTGTAATATTGATCCTTCAACTCAAGGCTCACGCAATCGGGGAACTCATTGTTTATCTTGCGGGCAAGATGCTCAAGCTCCTTCTTGCGACGCTCGAAACGGTCGCGGTCGTGGTCGCGAATGATGTAGGTGAGCACAGTCTTCTCCACATCACCCTCTATTCCGATAAGATGATAGAATCCCTCATAGCCTTCGGTGTGTTCCGGTGTCTCCCAGCGCGGCAGCATGATAGCGAACTGGTTTGCCACACGTATCGAGTTTATCATCTTATGCTTGGCATATCCCGGATGCACATTGCGTCCCGAGAAAGTCACCTTAGCCACAGCGGCATTGAAATTCTCGAATTCAAGCTCTCCGACAGCTCCGCCGTCCATAGTGTAAGCCCAATCGGCAGCAAACTTCTCGACATCAAACTTATGCGCACCCTGACCAATTTCCTCATCGGGATTGAATGCTATGCGTATGTCGCCGTGCTTGATCTCAGGATGCTTCATCAAGTAGTCGATAGCGGTGATTATCTCAGCAATGCCGGCCTTGTCGTCGGCACCGAGCAGAGTGTTGCCGTCGGTCACGATAAGCGATTGCCCCTTATAGTCCTCAAGCTCAGGAAACTGGCAAGGTGAAAGGATGATATTCTTCTCGGCATTGAGCGTAATGTCGCCACCCTCATAATTCTCGATTATACGAGGAGTAACGTGGCGCCCCGACATGTCGGGCGAAGTGTCAAGGTGAGCGATAAAGCCCACAGTAGGCACATCTTTGTCGGTATTGCTCGGCAAAGTAGCCATAAGATATCCGTTATCGTCAAGAGATATGTTCGACAGTCCGAGCGCAGCAAGCTCTTTCTGAAGATGTTGTGCAAAAATCATTTGTCCCGGAGTGGACGGAGTGAGGTTTGTGAGTTCGTCACTCTGGGTGTCGAATTTCACATATTGCAAGAATCTATCTACGACATTCATAATCTTAAGAATTGAATTTGCTGCAAAGTTAGTGCAAGACGAGCGCAAAAGCAAATAAAACACAGTTTTTAATTCGCTTTTGCCAAGCCGAAGCCTAACTTATCAAAAGTTAGTGCAAGGCGAGCGCAAAAGCAAATAAAACCCAGTTTTAATTTGCCCTTTGCCAATTGAACCTACCGAGAGAAGTTTTTTAGGTAGTTTTTTAGGTATTCGTGTTTTACAACTGAAAGATGTAGCAATATTTCATTTTTTATTGTAACTTTGTCCAATACGGCGTACACAGATTCGTCCCAAATAAATGTTCAACAACAATTAATATGGCGAATAGTCTTGGCTACACGCTGTGTTTTAGCATTTTAACCGATTATTCAAGAACTTAAAGTGAGTTTAAACAGCTTACATAAGTCTTATGAATTATGGGGAAAAATAAGTCCGAATTACACAAAGAGCAAGCAACCAAAATAGCAGAAATTTGCACAGTTCTTCGGGCATAGTTCGGAGGCTAATTTGAGGATGAAGAGAATTATCTCTCAATAGTTGTTGATAATCTAAGAATAAGTAATAAGACGTATGTCAGAACAGAAATATAATGTTTTAGATCTTTTCTGCGGATGTGGTGGTCTCTCTCTTGGTTTTGAGGAAGCGGGCTATAACGTATTGTTAGGTATCGACATATGGGAAGATGCCTTAAAAACATATACATATAACCACAAACATAGCAAGACGTTGTGTGCAGATATATCAACACTCCGTGGTGAGGAAGTGAAAGATATTATCGGTGACAATAGCGTGGATGTCATCATTGGCGGACCTCCATGCCAAGGCTTTTCCATTGCAGGAAAACGTATTGTCAATGATGACAGAAACAAGCTGTACAAAGGATTTGTCAGAATGGTAGAACATTTCAAGCCGCAAGCATTTGTGATGGAAAATGTACCTAATATTCTTTCGATTGGTGGTGGAGCCATAAAAGATGCCATCTTTAAGGATTTTGAGAACTTGGGATATCAGATTAATGTCCAAGTAGTTCTGGCTTCAAATTATGGTGTCCCACAAAATCGTCGTCGTGCTGTTTTTGTCGGTTTACGAAATGGAGAAAAGTACGAGTTTCCTAAGCCACTTGACACCCCAATGGTAACCTCCAAAGAGGCACTTGACGATTTGCCTGAAGGCTCACTCGATGAGGGTGCACCCTATCCCACTAAAGCGAACAACTTATATCAAGAGTATATAAGAGAAGGGAGCAATGGGGTTTTCAATCATGAGATTACTATCCATAATGATAGAACTAAAGAAATAATCGCAATGGTTCCTGATGGCGGTAATTACAAAGATTTACCAATTGAGTTGCAGCAAACAAGAAAGGTTCATATAGCATGGACACGTCTGAATAGCAAGAAACCGAGTTTCACAATAGATTGTGGACATAATCACCATTTCCATTATCTATATAATAGAGTACCAACAGTAAGGGAGTCTGCACGAATACAGTCTTTTCCCGATAAGTTCGTATTTTTAGGGAACAAAGGAAGTCAGTTGAAACAAGTAGGAAATGCTGTGCCACCACTTATGGCAAAAGCAATATCACTACAACTTAAAAATATTTTATGATTATGTATGCACCAGAACATCAATATAGGTGTACTATAATTAGAGGTAAAAGTCAAACAGACATGGAAGACTTGTTGCCATTGTATGCTAATATCGTACACAAGTACTGTCCTTGTGAAGAAATTGCTTTTAAGGTATCTGCTCGTAAGCACTTGTCCAAGGCTCTCTTTGAAACAGAAGATTATGAAACGTTGTCCACTTCAAATAAAAAAACCATAGATAATCATTTAACAGAAATTGGAGGCACTCTTCTTGGGTTATATTACCCTCAGGAAGAAGCTGATAGCACGATTGTATATGAATCAGAATCTTGTAAATATCTTATTGAAAATCATGATTTTCCAACATTCTTTAAGAATTTGTGTTTGAATTTCCAATTTCCTAACGGAGCAAAATGGATTCAATACATCAAAGAAGATATTAAAA
Organism: uncultured Muribaculaceae bacterium; assembly: GCA_964459845.1. Taxonomy (GTDB): domain Bacteria; phylum Bacteroidota; class Bacteroidia; order Bacteroidales; family Muribaculaceae; genus CALZFJ01. Next base: position 8,407 of record CAYWOC010000011.1, read on the forward strand.
ATAAGTTGAATATAAAACCATACTGCTATGTGGTTTCTCTGTTGTATCATGCAGAAAAGCAAGTGTCAAAAGTATTGCTTACACAGCAGGAAATTGGGTATTATGTGTTGAATAACCTTGACGTATTACAAGGTAATGTTCCTTATGAGATTGTATATGACCGTATATTAGAAGATAGGAAAAATAAGGTAAAGCGAGAGAAACTTAGTGGCTCTAAAGATTGGCAACATATTAAAGAACAATTTAACATGTTGGAACTTGCTAATATCATAGAAAGCGACCAAACCTATGTATGGTTAAACCCAAACGAGACTAAGTCTATAGAACTATTTTTAAAAGCAAACGGAAATGTTGAGTTTGACTGCTACCAATATGATTTAGATTCTTTGGAAGGAAGGAAATCTTTACTTAATGATTGGCGTGCGTACAATGGGAACTTCCATAAGGAGCTTTATGACGTTAAGACCGTTTTCAAATCCGACATAAAAATAGTTGGACGAGAAGGTTTGAAAGCACAAGATGGTGCTTTTAAGTCTGCTGTGGACTTAGGAGATGAAGGAGAAGCCTTAGTATTTAAGCTGGAACAAGAAAGAATCAGAAATTTCAAAAAACGTTTGGTTAATAAAGTCCTTTTACTTGGAAAAACGAAAGGATTAGGGTATGACATATCCTCTATCGAAGGTGACGAGAACCCAAAGAAGCCTGAATTTGCAAGATACATTGAAGTTAAGTCAACAAAACGTGTCACAGAACCAAGTTTTGACAAGAACTGGGGAGACTCTCTTAATATAACCGCTAAGGAATGGGTTGCAGCAGAACAATATGGTGAGTATTACAATATCTATCGAGTTTATTTCACAAAGAACAAGACAATTATTGTTAGGATAAAGAATCCTTTCAAAAAAGCTGAAGATGGAGAAATTGAGGTATATCCAACAATATATCAAATGAACTTTGACTCAAGTGTAATTGAATTTAGATATGGCAAGTAAGGTCGCTTCTTTGTTCTGTGGATGTGGAGGTTCTGATTTGGGCCTTCTTGGCGGATTTCACTATCTTGGAAAAGACTATAAAAATTTAGATTTCGAGATTGTGTATGCATTGGATTTTGACAAATACGCAGTTGATACATATAATAAAAATTTTGTGCATAAGGCAGAATGTGCAGATATTTGTGATGTTGATTTCAGCAAAATTCCTGATGTTGATGTAATGATTGGTGGATTTCCATGCCAATCTTTCAGTACAGTAAATCCCACAAAGGATACAAATGATGCACGCGCAAATCTATATAAACAAATAGTACGATTTCTGAAAGAGAAACGACCTAAATATTTCATATGTGAAAATGTAAAAGGGTTGATGACTTTGCAGAAAGGCTCTATCATTACAAAGATTTTAGATGAATTTAAAAGTATGGGATATAATGTTCGGTACAGACTTATAAAAGCTGTCGAATATGGTATTCCGCAAAGACGCGAACGTGTCATTATTGTTGGCATACGAAAAGACCTTGAATATACTTTTGAATATCCAAATGCGACAACACCAGAGGAGCATTATATTCCTTTGAGTGCTGTAATAGACAAATTGGCTATTACAGAATCTAAGTATTACTTTTCAGAAAGAGCAGTATTAGGAGTAAAAAACGCCAAAAATAACATGAAGCGCGGACTCTGGCAAGATTTAAATGCACCATGCTTAACTATTACAGCACATCTTGCTAAGACAAGTATGAATTCTCGAGATCCGATTTTGCTGGTTGATGCAGGAAAGGAACTATATCGTCGCTTCACGCCAAGGGAAGCTGCCAGAATACAGTCTTTTCCAGACAGCTTTATGCTTAACGACTCTGAGCTAAAATCATATAAACAGATTGGAAATGCGATTCCACCTGTTCTGATGTGGCACATTTCAGCAGCTTTGCAAAAAGCAATTCATAAGAATGAAGAGAACAAGAGAACTGGGTCTATTCTTCTGAACTTTGAGGAAGTTTTAAAACAACCCCCCAAAGGATATTGATGAGATTCCCAAACGAAGTGCGCACTATCAGTGAAAATTCTTAGAAGATATAGAGAATGATAATCCAGTCTGTGCCCATTTAACACAAACTGGATTATTTATGTAGAAGCCGTAATAGGGGCGGTCGCTGTCAGAAGCGCATTGCCTCGGGCTGCTTTTTGCCTGTGTTGATGACTTTTGGCGTGCCGTAGTATTTTATGCTTCCGCTGCCTGATATTGACGACTTCAATGTGTCGGCAACATTGCACACGACTCTTCCGCTGCCGCTCACAGCAGCAGTCACATTCACAGCCTCAAGACGTTTCGCCTCGACACTGCCACTGCCACTAATGCTGAAGGAAGCTTTATTGGTGATACCGCCCTTAAATTCCACATCGCCGCTGCCGCTCACACCGCAGCTTATGCTGCGAGCTGTCATGTTCTCACATTCAACATCGCCGCTGCCGCTCAAGCTCACATTGATGGCGTTGGCACGGTTGTCTATATCCATTTCCACTGCTCCGCTTCCGCTCACGCTCACATTGATGTCGCCCGAAGCCTTTATGCCCTTTGTCTCCACATCGCCGCTGCCCGACACCAACAAGTCGAGCGAAGAAACATTCAGCGCGCTGTTCACCTCAATGTTGCCAGAGCCGGTCACGCTCAAGTTGCTCACGCTCGGCGAAGTTATGTAGAACACAAGGTCGTCATCATCGAGCGATTTCACTCTCACATTATCACGAAACTTGATGACCAATCTTCCGCCATTATTCTTCAATTCCACCACATCCAGCACATTGTCGGCTCCATTCATCCTTATTGACGATGCAGCCCCTTGGCTATACACCACTTTTCCTTTGCACGTCATCACGATGCCGCTTATGTCGCCTGTCTTCACTGTCCTGTTTATAATATTGTTACTCGGTGTCACAGTCTGTGTCTGTGCATCACACGAAACCGTACCTATCGCCATTGCCATAATGGCAGCGCACATCAAATGTGTCAATCTTCTCATAAATTGTGTAATCTATTAGTTTTTAATGCAAAAATAATATCTTTTATCCATTAGATGCAAAACTTGCCCGAAAAGTTGCACCCAAATAGTAAAATCTTCAGCAATTCATTCCCGCTGAATCCGAAATTGGTCTTAGGACGCGATTTTGCGTTAAGCTGTGTTAAAGCCGCTGGATTGTATGCAAGATTTTGCGTTATTTGCAATTTATATATCAAAGTTGAATTATTGAATTATTAAAAGGTATTACTACAATGAACAGAAACATGAAAAAGAGCATAATCTTCGGGATGGCGACAATGCTTATGGCATCTTGCGGTACTGCTAAAAAAGACGGAAACAGCAATGAGGCTTCTATGATCAATCCTGGCGAGATGATCGACCCTGGATTTGGTGTGGTGAGCGACGCTCACAGAGATATGGCAAAACGCAACAATGATTTTGCGCTAAATCTGTTCAACGAAGTGGCTGGAATGGACTCGAAAGTCATTTCTCCTATCAGCGTGACCTATCTGATGAGTATGCTGGCTAATGGTGCCGATGGGAAAACACGTCAAGAAATAATATCCACTCTCGGCTGGAACGTTGCCGTGAGCGAGACCGCCACCAATAAAAATGGCGAACAAATATGCACCAAACGCGCTATATCGGTGGATGACATCAACGAATTGTGCAAAGGCATCATCACGATGTCGGGCAATCTCGATCCTGCCACCACTCTGAAACTCGCAAATTACATAGCAGTAAACAAGGACTACAAGCTCAACCCGGGCTTCAAGGAAACCGTGTCGAGCAACTATATGGCTGAGGTGGAGAATCTCGACTTCACTTCGAGCAAGACTACAGACCGCATAAACTCGTGGTGCGGCAAGCACACCGACGGAATGATTCCTAAAATAATCGACAACGTTGAACCGAGCGCAATTTCATATATTATGAATGCCGTGTATTTCAACGGCACTTGGACCGACAAGTTCGACAAAAGCCAGACACGGCTTGAGAACTTCCGCGGATACACTCGCGACATCAAGAAAGTGAACATGATGCACCAAAACGAGAAATTCTTCTATACGAGCAACGACACTTTTGCCGCTGTGCGTCTGCCCTACGGCAACGGCAGCTTCTCGATGACAGTGCTTCTGCCAAACGAGGATAAATCGGTCTTCGACATGATGAAATCGCTCAATGCCGACAAAATCGAAAAGCTCAGCTATGACATGGAGAACTGTCTTGTGGATCTTAAGCTGCCGAGCTTCACTTCCACTCTCGACCTCACACTCAACGATGTGATTGCCAAACTTGGTGCACCGTCGATGTTCAGCAGCAGTGCCGATTTCAGCAATTTTGCCGATGGGAACTTTATGGTGTCGAAAATGCTCCAGAAAGCTAAAATCGAAGTCAGCGAAGAGGGGACTAAAGCTGCGGCTGTCACTGCCGGAATCATGACCATGTCGGCTTTCAACCCCGACGGACCTCGCCGTGTGACATTCCACGCCAACCGTCCTTTCGTATACATGATCACTGAGCGCAGCACTGGGGTGATATTGTTTATCGGCCAGTTTACTGGCGATAGCAAGTAAGCGCTCACACGCTTCCAGCGTCTAAAAATATAATAAGTGTCCTGCCATCGACAATCGTACACCAAGTTGCCGATAGCAGGACGTTGTTTTTTCCACCCAATCGTGGCATTTATCCAGTGAGCCTTGCATTAGGGCTTATGCGTATATATCTTGCTCATAACATCGCGTGCCACCACAGGGCGATAATGCGACTGCTCATAGTAGTTGTGGAAATCGGCATTATAGGCATTCTGCCCTGAGAAATCAAACACCCTCTCAGCCCCGAAAATGGACTCAAGCACAGCCAAATCGGCTGGATTAATCCTTATCTGGTCGTAGAGCGGACTTATCACCACCCTATAATCAGTGCCTTGGGCTGCAAGCACATGCTTAATAGATTGCAGAAGCTCCGTCTGCACAACGCCAATCACAGGCTGCGACACCGAGTCGGGGTGCTGCACGCCGGCAAACACGGCAACACGCCTGCTGTCGAAATATTCTCCATAAGCTATCTGCCGCTCATATAGCGTGTTGCGGCATTCGTTATATCTATAATCATAGTCAAAATCCTCATCCGACAGCATATTGCTTTGCAGCATATAATTCCGCACCTTGCCACTCAGAGAATAGTCGGCAACAGCAAAAGCGAACTTCGGGTTCAAGAACACGCCAAAGAAATCGGCATGAAACTTTATGAAGTTGCGGTATTCGTCGAGCTGCGGAGGCATGGAATACAGATGTCCGCTGAGCGGAGTTGTGCGGGCAAGCACCGACGCATCTATCACGAAAAGCGCATTGCGCAGCTTCTCGCCACAGCCGCTTATATATCTCACCTTGCGCTCTATGCCCATGATGGTCTCGGCCGACGCATCAAAGTGATAAGGCACGCTGCCCACAGGCAAGTGCGGCAGCCAATCCTCCACCTCATAATACACGCTGCGCGAATTGCCGAAGATAAACGAGTCGTAGTGCATCTCGCCACGGTGGCGGTCGAAGTTTGCGGTACTGACGTATCCGGCATTAAGCCCTATTCCACTTGTGCGATGCCGCGGATAGAATGCGTCGTAGCTCCACACCAGCTTAAAGGGGTCGAACCACACATACGCCGCCGCCACCACAATCAGCGGTGAGCAGAACAGCATCATCCGGCAGATAAACCTTGATATGTCGCATCGTCTTCGCTTTTCGCTCATAACACACTCAGTCAGATTAGAATTGGAAATAAATAAATTGGGTGGCATTGCCGGCTTGCCAGAATATAGCAGCAATCAGCGCATAATATATGCACCAGCGCACACTCCTATGCTTGACCACCGTGTCATCTATTTGCAGCGCATGGCTGCGGTCGCGTTGCAGATACTCCACAAGCATCATCACCGCTATGAAGACGCACAGTGCGGGCTTCAGCAATGCCGCATCCACCCGGCATCCGCCAAAGGTGAACATGCGCACCACATAATGCCAAGCATCGGTTATCGTGACCGAACGGAACAGAATCAGCCCCAACATGACCAGCACAAACACCTTCAGCCGGCGAAGCAGCCGCACTGCGCATGTCATGTCTTTATGCTTCACGCCACGTCTGCCCATCAGCACATTTGGCATGCGCAGAATGGCGTGATATGCCCCCCAAGCCACAAAAGTCCAGTTCGCACCGTGCCAAAGTCCGCTCAGCAGGAACACGGCAAACACGTTTCTCACTGTGTGCAATTTCCCGCAGTGGCTTCCGCCGAGGGGAATATACACATAGTCGCGAAACCACGACATAAGCGAAATGTGCCATCTGCGCCAGAAGTCGCCCATATCTACCGAGAAATATGGATTGTGGAAATTCCTCATCAGACGTATGCCGAACAGCCGCGCCACGCCTATGGCTATATCGGAATAGCCCGAGAAGTCGGCATATATCTGGAATGTGAACATGGCTGCTCCATATAGCAGCGTGGCACTGCCGCACTCGCCATAGCTGCCGAAAACAGCATCGGTGGCAGCCGCACAATTATCGGCTATCACTATCTTCTTAAAAAAGCCCCACAATGCCTGCCTTAGCCCATCCACGGCATCGCCATAGTTGAATGTGCGCTGCCGCCGGAATTGCGGCAAGAGATTCGTGGCTCGCTCTATAGGACCAGCCACAAGTTGCGGGAAGAAACTGATGAATGCGAAAAACGCCACCACATCATGCTCTGCCCTGATGTCGCGGCGATACACGTCGATGGTGTAGCTCAATGCCTGAAACGTATAGAAACTTATGCCCACAGGCAGCACGACATTGAGTGATGTCCAAGTCGCCTCCACGCCTATCATGTCGAGCATTTCGGCAAAACTGGCGGCAAAGAAGTTGTAATATTTAAACACGCCAAGCACCACGAGATTCAGCGCCACATTGGCGGCACATGCCATACGCCGCAATTTCATATGCCTGTCATCACAATGCTCCATCAGCCTGCCGCTGGCATAGCTGCATATTGTGGTGAACGCTATCAACAGAAGAAACCGAGCATCCCACCAGCCATAAAACAGATAACTCGCCGCCACAATCAAGAGGTTCTGACTGCGCACACTGCGACAAGCCTGATAGAGCAAAAACACTATCGGCAAAAATATCAGGAACTCTATTGAATTGAACAGCATAATCTTATTCTTTTATCTTTTCACTGATTTTACCCGAAATCCACATCCACAGCAATGGCAGTCCAACACCTGCCGCAGTATAGAGTATCCAGAACATATCGTCGTGATGGTCGTGAATTACCATGTGGCAACCCATCTGCTGCCAGTCGAGCCCATACCACATAATCTTAATCGCACTCACAGCCTTGAACGAAATGATGTGAAACACATATACATACACCGTCATGTTTCCGCAATACACAAGGAAGCGTTTCAGCCACCAGTCACGGCTGTCAATCAATTTCGACAGTTGATAAGTCAGGAAAAATCCAGCCAGCCCGGTAAGCGGAAGCGTGATTACGTCGCGCATCTTTGGCGCAAGGTTCATCCCTGCCCAAGCGTTCACTGTGCCTGTCGCAAGAATCGCCGCCGATGCAGCCACTGCCGCCCAGAATCCCCACTGCCGCCAGTCGAGCGACAGCCGATGTTCGGCATGGCGGTAAATCATTCCGAGACCGAAGAATAGTATTCCCCACGTCTCGCGGATGCCTCCTTGAATTATATAAACTTTCAGCCCCATCGAAATTTTGAAGCACGCAAAAGCTATCGCTACCACGCATATCACTGCTGCCACTCGCCAGCCGCTGAGCCATTCTCGCTTGCCGTCGAGCAGACGATACAGCACAAGGAACATTATGCTCGACACCAGCAGCGCGCGGAAGAACCAGAATGCGCCGGCAAGAAACTCATCGTAGCCGCCCATCGAGAACACGATTGTCACAGCGCGCTGCGCCATGGTATGTAGCGTGTAGGGATGCGTCACGCCTCCGCTCCAGTTGCCATAGGTCTCGTTCAGCACACCTATATGGAACATGAAGTTGTGGATAATCAGGAAGAAAAGGCTCCATTTCAGGAACGGCAGATATAGCCCCCGGAAACGTCGCGAGCAGAAATCCCACGGATTATCCACATTTTTACGGCTGAAGAAATATCCTGCCGCCATAAAGAAGAGCGGCATATGAAACAGATATATGAAACTCATAAGCGGTCCAGGACATTCGGCGTGTCCTGCCACCATCAGAATTATGGCAATGCCCTTGGCTATCGACATGGCCGTGTTGCTGCGCGAGGCGACTTTTGCTGTCATTATTTCTTTTTTATAAAATCTGTGTGCGCGGCTACACGCATCACGCATAAAATTATGCGGCGTAAAGTTACGACTTATTCTTCAAACCATAAACTCTTGCGCCTTGCCTTCATATAAAAAAGAAGTCGCTGAACATCTCACAAAGGATATTCAACGACCGCTTTTATAGCTGATGTTACAATTATTTTTTAGCCTCTTCCAAAGAAACTTTGCGGAATTGTTTCATCATTTTTTCTACTTCCAAAGATGCTTTGCGGGCACGAGTGCCTGCAGCTTTGTTTCCTTTTTCTTCTTGAAGCTTTGCATCTTCTACGAATTGTGCGTATGCTTCTTCAATTTTTGCGATAAGCTCTTTCATTTTACTATAGTTTTAGAGTTAATTCTGCAACAAAGATAGCATAAAATCCGAATACTTTATTAATTTCTCCTCTATTTTATTGGTTTATTGCATTTTTTTCTTGATTTTGAGCTATTTTCGCCACACATACTTCCTTTTCTGCCACTCCCGCAGTATGATAATATGTTATGTACACCTTTTTCAAATCATTCATTTTTCAATAAGCCTCATCGTCTGCCATTTGTCCAATATGCCATCCGACACTATCACCATTGGTGTCTGCTCCTTCCCATTGACTACAATAGCTTTCTTGCCCACTTCTTCTTGCACATATCGACTCAATTCTCCAAGTGTCACATCGCCTTTAGTTTCATGCATTTTCTTAAGCAGATAGTAGGTGAACAATCCGTGCTGTTCGCTTTTATACGGATAAGCTGTCTCTTTGCCTTTTGCCGCTGAAAGCACAACTACATTTCCTCCTATTGCATCTTCATGAGGCTTTATCGCAACACCCTTGGCTTGCACGATCATTCCATCACCTTTCACAGCTCCGCTGAAACATGCATCCAGCAGTATAAGTACTCTATGCGCTTCCATCGCAGCAAGTTCGGAATATAGTTCTTTCAGAGGATAACATATACGCAGATTCAAACCATCTGCATCTACCGGCAGGATATATGCCTCACGCGTATTGTCATCGGGGATACCATGACCAGAATAATAGAACACCACATTAAGTTGTCCTTTATATTTTGATGACACACGTTTAATCCAGTCCACAGCATCTACTATAGTACCGTATGTCGCATCGGTGCATATGCGGATATTTTCCTTAGGCAGCCCCAAAGTTCTCTCACAATAAGCTGCAAATATATTGGCATCATTAATTGCAAACGGTACACACACTGCTTTCCGATAATTCTCATTACCAATAATTACAGCAAATGTATTGTCTGACATATACTTAGTTGTAGGAATATCCGTGTCGAGCAAGCTCTTATGTGAACTAAATGAATCGTCACCGCTTAACTCCATGATCTTTTTATTATTAGGCAAGCTGCTTATGTCATTACCCTGAGGCACAAGATTATCTTTGTCTCGCACCGAAACTTCTTTCGACAAATATTGTCTCAATTCGTTGTAGACCAATGCATGTTTTGCAGACTTTAATCCATTGTCTGCAGCTTTGCTATACCAATATGCAGCTTTAGAATAATCTTTTGTTACTCCTATTCCCTCATAATAGCATTCACCAAGGCAATACTGCGCACTAACATTTCCTTTATTTGCCGATTTTTCAAGCCAGTATATAGCTTTTTCATCGTTCTTTAGAACTCCTCTCCCCCATTTGTAGGCAAACCCTATTTTATACTGCATATCTGCATCGCCCTGATTAGCAGCTTTCTCATACCAATACGCTGCTTTCTTTTTGTCTTTTCCAACGCCTCTACCCATAGAATAGCATATCCCCAACCAATATTGAGCATCTACGCTTCCTTCGTCAGCAAGTTTCTGCCATATTGCTACAGCCTCCTTATATTTCTTCTTATTATAATAATACCTTGCATCTATCATAGCATCTATCATATTTCCTTGGCTAAACGCAAGTTGTATCGATATAAATATCGTAGCAATCAAAAATAGCAATTTCTTCATAACACTTTTTGATGATTTAATCGTATTTTTAGTTTAAAATGGTTGAACACTACAAAATTACGAAAATTTTATCATATCTCAAATTTATCAATGCAGCTTGCATATCACATCAACTAAAGCCATAGGAGACGACGCATTCTTGCGTCGCCACGATAACTACTACACCACGTCATCCACCAGCACACAAAAGGATACCGCCCCACGCCACATTGACAAAGAGCTGCAATAATGTCCACAACATAGAAGCTCTTTTTTGGCTACGCAAGAATGCGTAGCCTCCTTAGGCTTCGGACTGACGTTATTCCATTCTGTTTCACAAGCTTTTTGACGTATTTTCAATCAAAACTGACTATGCCCTGTGTTCTTGTACGTTAAAATTCACTAAATAAAGAAGGCTAATCATCCTAATCTGCTTTTTTATAGCTATTTTTGTGGCGATAATTAAAATTTTTCAAGTGCATCACGCTGAGTGAACAATTTTAACTACCACTTTATTTTATTACCATAAAAAAATAGACGAATAAACTACTTATTTAACTACAGAAATTCTTAGTCATTATGAAATTAAGTGTAAAGACAACATTGCCGGCTTTTGCATTAGCCGCATTAGCATTGTCGTCATGCGTTTCGGAGAATGGGGAGCCGAAAAATCAAAGCAACGATGTGAACGAAGTTTATGCTGCTTCATTTATCAAATCTTTCGGCACACCGGCAGCCAATCAGGATTGGGGCAAGAGCCTTGCCACTGCTGCCGTAAACACCACCGCCGGCATTTATGAGGAAAAATCTTTGTCGCCATCAGTGAAATGGTCTAATCCCGATGGCAACAACTGGTACACCATTTCAGGATTCAAATACGAGAACATCCCTACAGATGTCACTCCCGAGGAAGAGGCTGAAGCGGTGAAGCTGCTTTCAGACCCAAATGTCAAGAGCGTAAGCAATCTCGACTTCTCTGACTTCTTCGTTCAGCACGTCCACACTGGCACCAATATGGTTACCGACGGCAATGGAAGCACATTCCTTGCATCGAGCAGAATGGATCAGCTCACCGACGGCAAAGGCGAACACATCAATGGCTTTAACGGCTGCAAGATGAATCAGAAAGTGCGCATCCAAAAGGCTCAAAACACTCTTGGACGCGAACAATATATCATGCTCGTGCAGAACGGCGACCCTTCTTGCTTCGGATATATGAACACCGCTGCCGGCAATCGATATGCCAACAAAGGCACTGGCTCGCAGTGGGACAACACTGTGACTGGCGATGTGAGCCGCACTGTGAAAATAGGAAAATACTATTATGTGGGAATCAAGTTTTGGGCAAACGGACAGAACCCCAACCAACAAGTCAAGAATGAGAACGGCGGCTTCACCGACTGGATTATCCGCGTGGCTCCTCTCGTTCCTGAGATGTACGAGGAATCTGTGAGAGTGTTTGTGGAAGACGTGAGTGAGAACAGCGACTTCGACTTCAACGACCTTGTATTTGATGCTGTAATCGCCAATGGCGAAGCCAAAATCACGGTTCAAGCCCTCGGCGGGACATTGCCTATCTATTTCGGCGAAGCCGCTAAGGCTACCGATGAGCTTCATGGCTATTTCGATGTAGCACTGCACACTATGGTCAATACGTTCAACCAAGACAAGAAGCGCGAGCCTATCAGCTTCACCATCAAGGGCATCAACCGCGTGGAAGATATTCCTGTATATCTTGTAGCTAAGAAAGCCGGCAAAATCAATGGCACGACTGTGAACAACGTTCCTGCCATCATCTATGTGCCCACATCTTGCGCTTGGGCAACAGAAACCACTCCCATAAATGAGGCTTACCCCGACTTTATGAAATATGTAGGAGACAAGAATGTGAAATTCTGGGAAAATGCAGTAAAGACCAAAACATATACAAAATAAACTGTTCTTAACAGATTAGATTTGTTTTTACTCAAAGGCAAAGCTCTCAATCATCGGGAGTTTTGCCTTGCTCTTTTTTAATATAGGCACATAATAAACAATGGGCTGACAGCGTTTAATAATTATATATATTTGCGCAAAGGAAAAGAATGAAACGTCTCACCATAATATTGAATGTGGCTGTGCTGCTGTTCACTGTGGCACTAACTGGATGCCGAGGAGCAAAGTTGAGTGATGCCGAAGAGCAACTTGCCCGCGGTGAATACTACGACGCATCGGTCACATACAGGAAAGTATATAACAAGCTCACCAAGCGTGAGGAGCGGCCGCTGCGTGGCGAAGTGGCATTCAAGATGGGCGAGTGCTACCGCAAGCTGAACATGTCGGCTCGCGCCGCTGCCGCCTACCAGAACGCTGTGAGATACAACTACCCAGACAGCATGGCTCTGTTCTACATGGGACAGGCTCAACAGGCAGAGGGAAAATATGCCGCTGCCGTGAAAAGCTATGAGCAATTCCTCGAAAAAGTGCCTAAGCACCGCCAAGCTGAAGACGGAATACGCGGCTGCCGCCTCGCTCTGAAATGGAAGCAGGAGCCCACACGCTACATCGTGCGCAATGCGAAACTGTTCAACTCCCGCCGCGCCGACTTCTGCCCGATGTTTCTCGACGGCAACTTCGACCAGCTATACTTCACCTCATCTACCGAAAAGTCCACGGGAACTCGAAAAAGCGAAATTACCGGCACAAAGCAGTGCGACGTGTTCTTCTCGAAAAAGGACGAGAAAGGCAACTGGCAGCGTCCTGAACCAGTTGAAGGCGAGCTCAACACTGAGTTCGACGAGGGAGTCACTTCCTTCAGCCCCGACGGCACTACCATGTATCTGGCTAAAGCCCGCCGCGAGCCTAATGCCGGCACTTCGGTGGAAATATACACTTCGCAACGCTCGGAAGCCAAATGGAGCGCACCGGTGAAATATGAAATCACCGCCGACACTCTGTCGGCATACGGCGATCCTGCCGTTTCTCCCGACGGAACCTACCTCTACTTCTCCAGCGACATGCCTGGCGGATACGGCGGAAAGGACATCTGGCGCATAAATCTTAAGGAGCGTGCCGGAACTCTTGAGAATCTTGGCGACCAAATCAACACTGCCGGCGACGAGCGTTTCCCATATATCCGCACCGACAGCGTGATGTATTTCTCATCAGACGGGCATGCTGGAATGGGCGGTCTCGACCTGTTCAAAGCCACTAAGACCCCTTCTGGCGGATGGAACATCGAGAATATGGGCTATCCCATGAATTCGTCGGGCGATGACTTCGGGATAACCTTCGGAAAAGGCGAATCGGGCTTTTTCAGCTCCAACCGCAACGACGCTCGCGGATATGACCACATCTACAGCTTCGTTAAGCCCGACCTGAAAATCACAATTTCGGGATATGTACTCGACAAGGACGAGGAACCTGTACCTAATGCGGTGATTCGCATCGTGGGCAACGATGGCTCCAACCAAAAGGCTGTGGGAAAAGACGACGGAACGTTCCAATTCAATCTGCAACGCGGAGTGAAATATGTGATGCTTGCTGGAGCAAAGGGATATCTCAACGGTAAGCAGGAATTTGTGAGCGACACTGCCGAGGTGGATGCCGACTATGCAGTAGATTTCATCCTTGCCGCAATGCACAAGCCACAAGTGATTGAAAACATTTTCTACGACTTCAATAAAGCCACGTTGCGCCCCGAGTCGAAGAAAGCTCTCGACGAAATGGCGCAAATCTTGCGCGACAATCCGCATGTAGCCATCGAAATGGCATCTCACACCGACCGCATTGGCAATGCCGAATACAATATGAAGCTGTCGCAACGCCGCGCACAGTCGGTGGTGGACTATCTCATCAAGGCTGGTGTGGCTAAAGAGCGTCTGCGCCCCAACGGCTACGGCAAGACCCGCCCAAAGACAGTCACTAAGCGCATAGCCCGATTATATCCGCAATTCAAAGAGGGTGATGTGCTGAATGAGGAGTTCATCAAGGGACTGTCGAAAGAGGATCAGGAAGCCGCCGACCAAATTAACCGCCGCACGGAATTTCAGGTGCTGACCACCGACTATCAGCTTTATTGACGCACTCGATAGTGATTGCGGACGCAACCTTAAAATCGGTGATATCAAAACCTCCTATGGATTTAATCATAGGCACGTTCATCGCAGGGTCATCGAGCGCGAAGTTCATGCCGTCGCAGCCCGTCACTTTCACGGTAGTGCCACATTGCAGACTGAATCCCATAGCTGCATACCACGAGCGCAGCGACTCCTCCTCGGCTATCAGCATAGCCATCTGCACGCCCTCACCTGCCATACGCACGAAAGCCTCTTGAAGCATCTGGCGCGCCAAGCCTCTGCCACGCCAAACTGGATGCGTGGCAAGCCCATAGACATAAGCCCCGTCGATGCCGCCCGATGAAAAGCGGTGATAGTGCATCATAGCCACAATGCGCCCATTGGCATCGTAGCGCACAATGCGCGTGGCTGGCGAGTCGTAGCCGCGGAAATAAGCCAACACAAACTCACGGTCGTCACCAAAAGCCATTTGCCACAACTGGCACATCTGCTCGCGCATCTGTGCGACGCTGGTAATCATGGGCGTTTCAGTATCCATGGATTTTCTATAGGAATACGCATTTTCACTGTTTTGCGTATGTTCTTCAAGTATTCGGCAGCCTCGGCTGAAGTGTCAAACCCCTCGACCACCACAAAATACATGTGCTTGGCATCCATCACCACATAAGCAGGCTTCTTCTCAGCCTTCAAGCGGTCGCGGAACGAGCGCGCATTGAATATCTGCTTATATTCACCCACCACCACATTATATTTCTTCATCAAGCTTGGCGAGTCGTCCACCATGTTCACATATTCAGTGACAAGACGCACCGAATCGCCGGCAACGATAGCCGTGGCTTGCTTCTTCTCGGCAAGGATCTTGCCGTAGGTCACAGAATCCACACCGTCCATAGCCTTCTTCTTGTTCACGGCTATGTCGTAGGCAGCTTTATAGTTTTTCTCATTTGTCTTGCAAGAGTTGAACGAAATTGCAGCCGCCATGGCGACCGCAATAAAAAGAATCTTTTTCATAATTGCTTCTAAATAAATATATATGTTTCTATCCAAGCTCCACCACCTCGCAGTCCTTTATGTCGCCATTGTCGAGTGTGAGCAGCACCAGTGTGCGTGCCGACTGCCATCCCTGTCTTCCGGCAGCTCCCGGATTTATGTGCAGCAGTCCCAAAGCCTTGTCGTTCACCACTTTCAGGATATGCGAATGCCCGCTGACGAACAATCTCGGCTGCTCCCTCAGCAACTCAGCTTTCACGCCCGGCGCATAGCGGTTGGGATAGCCGCCTATATGCGTCATCCACACCTTCACTCCCTCGGTGGTGAAGCATTCCACTTCCTTGCAGCGGCGGCGAATGGCAGCACCGTCGATGTTGCCATACACTGCTCTCACCACAGGTGCCAAGCCCTCAAGCCTGTCGAGCAGCTCCTCCGAGCCGATGTCACCAGCGTGCCACACCTCGTCGCAGCCCTTGAAATACTGCGCAAAACGGTCGTCCCACTGGCTGTGGGTATCGGATATTATGCCTATTCGCTTCATTGTTGTTATAATAACAGATTGATTAGCGAGAGAACTCCATCAGCCGGCTCAGGTATTTACCGATTATGTCAAACTCGATGTTTACCACCGAGCCTTCTCTGATTTGGCAGAAATTAGTGTTGTCGTGGGTGTAAGGAATTATAGCCACCTCGAAGCTGTCGCACTGCGAGTTGCACACCGTCAAGCTCACACCGTTCACCGTCACGCTGCCCTTCTCAACAGTCACATATCCCTTGCGCGCCATGTCCTTGTCGAGATCATACTTGAAAGTGTATCGCCACGAGCCGTCGGCCTCCACAAGATTCACGCACACGGCAGTCTGATCCACATGCCCTTGCACGATGTGTCCGTCGAGACGGCCGTTCATCAGCATACTGCGCTCCACATTCACCTTGTCGCCCACCTTCAATCCGCCAAGGTTAGAGCGGTCAAGTGTCTCTTGAATCGCAGTTACGGTGTAAGTGCCGTTCTCTATGATCACCACCGTGAGGCACACGCCATTATGTGCCACACTTTGGTCGATTTTAAGCTCATCGGTGAATGAGCATTTCAGCGTTATGTTAAGATTACCTCTGTCGGAGTTCAAGGCCACCACCTCGGCAGCCTCTTCCACTATTCCTGAAAACATATTATTCCTATTTAATTATATTTCACCGCAAACATACAGAAAAATCCCGTCACCGCCAAGCAAAAATTGAAATTAGCAGCTTATAAATGATAAAACGCTTCTTCGTATTATGGGGGAACTGCACTCAGCCATAACGATAGTTCCATTATTTGCCATGCGCTTGACACGAAATTGCGACAAAATCTCAAATACTGCCATCTCTTTCAGGAGCAAACATAAATTTATGAACAGGCATGCAGTTGTGGCGAGGCTGACAGCGTGCGTCGAGGCAGACTGACATAAATGTCATATTTGTCACGTCTGGCAACTGGCTGTGGCGGTTGGCACAAGATTTGTAAAGTTTATAGGCGTGCTTCGGTCGGAGCAATCCGAAAGAGGCGCAGAGATTAAACAACAAATTTAGAAAATAATAAAAAATATATAACTATGGGAAAGATTATAGGTATTGACTTAGGTACAACAAATTCATGCGTTGCCGTTCTTGAAGGTAACGATCCTGTTGTGATTCCTAACAGCGAAGGTCGCAACACTACACCTTCAATCGTGGCATTCGTCGATGGCGGCGAAAGAAAAGTTGGTGAACCTGCAAAACGTCAGGCCATCACAAACCCTACACGCACAGTGTTCTCGATCAAGAGATTTATGGGTGAGTCTTATGAACAAGTTCAGCAAGAAATTACCCGCGTTCCATATAAAGTGGTCAATGAAAACGCTCAACCTCGTGTAGAGATTGACGGCCGCAACTACACTCCACAAGAGATTTCGGCTATGATTCTTCAAAAGATGAAGAAGACAGCCGAGGATTACCTCGGACAGCAAGTCACAGAGGCTGTCATCACAGTTCCTGCTTACTTCAACGACTCACAGCGTCAAGCAACCAAGGAAGCTGGCGAAATTGCCGGCCTGACTGTTCGCCGTATCGTGAACGAGCCTACAGCAGCAGCGTTGGCTTACGGTCTTGACAAGGCTAAGAGCGACAAGAAGATTGCCGTATTCGACCTCGGTGGCGGTACATTCGATATCTCAATCCTCGAACTTGGCGACGGTGTGTTTGAAGTTAAATCAACCAATGGCGACACACACCTTGGCGGTGACGACTTCGACCACGTTATCATCGACTGGCTTGCCGACGAGTTCCAGAAAGAGGAAGGCGTGGATTTGCGTAAAGACCCAATGGCACTGCAACGCTTGAAAGAGGCTGCCGAGAAAGCTAAGATTGAACTTTCAAGCACCACTACAAGTGAAATCAACTTGCCATACATCATGCCGGTGAACGGAATTCCAAAACACTTGGTTAAGACTTTGACCCGCGCTAAATTCGAGCAACTTTGCGACAACTTGATTCAAGCTACAATCAAGCCATGCGAGCAGGCTTTGAGAGATGCCGGTCTTAGCGCATCCGAGATTGACGAGGTTATCCTTGTGGGTGGTTCTACTCGTATTCCTGCCGTACAACAGATTGTTGAGAAGTTCTTCGGCAAAGCTCCTTCAAAGGGCGTAAACCCTGATGAGGTGGTAGCCGTAGGTGCAGCAATCCAAGGCGGCGTGTTGAGCGGTGATGTAAAAGATGTGCTTCTGCTTGATGTAGTTCCATTGTCAGTAGGTATTGAGACTCTCGGTGGCGTGATGACAAAACTTATCGATGCCAACACCACAATCCCTACCCGCAAGAGCGAGACATTCTCGACAGCGGTCGATAACCAGCCATCGGTAGAAATCCACGTTCTTCAAGGCGAGCGTCCAATGGCTAAAGACGACAAGACCCTCGGCAAGTTCCACTTGGACGGAATTGCTCCAGCACCTCGTGGCATACCTCAAATCGAAGTCACATTCGAAATCGATGCCAACGGTATCTTGAACGTGTCGGCTAAGGATAAAGCTACAGGCAAGGAGCAGAGCATACGTATCGAGGCTTCAAGCGGTTTGAGCGATGAAGAAATCAAGCGTATGAAGGCTGAGGCTGAGGCTAACGCTGCTGCCGACAAGGCAGAGAAGGAACGTATCGACAAGATTAACCAAGCCGACTCAATGATATTCCAGACAGAGAAGAGCTTGAAAGACCTTGGCGACAAACTTCCAGCCGACAAGAAAGCTCAAATAGAAGGAGCTCTCGCTAAATTGAAAGACGCACATTCTAAGCAAGACATCGCTGCAATCGACGCTGCAATGAAGGAACTTGAGACAGTGTTCCACGCTGCATCGCAAGACATGTACAACGCACAGCAGCAAGCCGGCGCACAACAAGGTCCAAACCCGGGCGCACAAGCCGGAGCCAACCCTAACCAAAGCGGCAACAACGGCAACGATGTGACCGACGTTCCTTTTGAGGAGGTTAAGTAAAATTAACTTCGATCTAAGTTATAGCTAATATATAAGGCGCACAACTGAAATTCTATAGTTTTGGTTGTACGCCTTTTTCATTTTAAGAAACCAGAAACTATATGGCAAAGAAAAAAACTAAAGTTGCTTTAATTTATGATTTTGACGGAACTCTTTCGCCCGGCAATATGCAGGAATTCGGCTTTATACAAGCAACAGGCAAGACGAAGGAAGAATTTTGGAAACAAAATAAAGAATTGTCAGAAGGAAAAGATGCAAACGGAATTCTTACATACATGTATCAAATGTATACAGAAGCTAAAGCCCACAACATTTCACTCCGACGAGAATCATTTCAAAAGTTTGGACAAAGTATTGAGCTTTTCGATGGGGTAACTGGATGGTTTACAATGATAAACGAATATGGCAAGAGTATTGGCTTGGACGTAAAGCATTATATCAACTCTTCAGGGTTAAAGGAGATGATAGAGGGAACATCTATCGCAAATGAATTTGAGAACATCTATGCCTGCTCTTTCCTTTATGATATAGACGGCATCGCAAATTGGCCGGCTGTAGCCGTAGACTATACTGCTAAGACCCAATTTATTTTCAAAATTAACAAAGGGATAAATGAAGTTAGTGACAATCGCAAGATAAATGAATATATACCAGAAGAAGAGCGACCAATACCTTTTTCCCGTATGATTTACTTTGGTGACGGAGAAACTGATATACCATGCATGAAAATGGTGAAAGTGCATGGAGGTCACTCCATTGCTGTTTATTCCAATGGCAAAAAGAAAGAAACTGCAAAAAAGTTGATAAATGATAATAGAGTAAATTTTATTTGTCAAGCTGACTATCGTGAAGGAAAAGAAATGCACATAATTGTCAAACGCATATTAGACAAAATAAAAGCCGATTGCGAATTCCAACGTCTATTGGATGTTCATAAGAATAAAGCCGAATAATGTAGGTGCTAACACCATTACTAATCCGAAGCCAGCCCCACACCTACCTTGAAAGTATGGTGGCTATACAAGTGGCAACGTTTCAAGGCAAGCACTGACAAATGGGGCATGTTGCAATGACACCTGATAATTCTTGGTATTTCCGCATGTATTCTCTTTTCGACCTTATACCAAGAGCGTGTTATAAAACGTGACAGGCTCAATCGTGTGTTCTATCAGTATGTCATTAAGGGTGAGGGTGCGAAGAAAGACTATTTAAAATTGGACTCCCTGATGTGAAACACGCTGTCTGTTAGTGAGAGATATCACTATATCCGCATTAAGCAAGTTAATAATATTAAATAATTTGCACAGACGGTGTAATTTTGTGCATTAAGTATACAATTGTATGTTGATAATGTATTATATTGATTACATATGCTCAATATGGAAGACAAAGATTATCTAAAAATATTCGCACATAGAGTTAGAACTCTTAGAGAACTGCAGGGGCTATCTCAGGAAAAACTTGCAGAAAGAGCAGGACTTCATCGTACTTATATTGGGATGGTGGAAAGGCTCGAGCGAAATCCTTCACTTGTTTGCATCTATAAGATTGCAAATGGGTTAGGAGTACATGCTTCTCAATTATTCATATAACACAAATTCTATATCATAATGAAGAAATTCAAGATATCTAATGACAAAATCGCAGAGTTGTCAAATGCACCACTCTATGAGTTTCCTAAGTATGTTACACAAGTAATCAATCTTGTAAATAGCAATGCTGGAGGCACTCGTCCAAAAGTTGTTGGACAAATGTCTGAACTCATAAAGGAATTTGACGGAAAGACAATAAATGAGTGGATAGAATGGTACTCTGAACGTTATCCTAATGCTGTTGACAATACAACAGAAAAGATTTGGGACATGTATGAAACCATGAAGGGCGCATTCAATGCTATCACCAAAGATATGGTTGAAAACTGGGTCAAAGACCTCGTGTACGGAAAGACATTTTGTGGCTTAAAGTTTCAAACTGCAATTATTTCTGCCATAGCCAACCAATTAGGCAAAGAATGGCGTGAAGCAAATCCTGAAGAAGAAGCAAAAGGCATAGATGGTTTTATAGGTGAAAAACCTCTTCAAATAAAGTCTACTACCTACAAATTGGAAGCACGTCTTTCTGAGACTATCAATGTTCCTATTGTATACTATGACAAGAAGAAAGATGGTATAAACATTGAGTATGATCCAATAGATTTCTAAGATATATGGCAAGTTCAAAAATAAAATTAGATGACGTTTCATCTGCAAATAGAACGCAGAAAGTTTCGCTTCCTAAATATTCGTCTCAGGTTATAAATCTTGCGAATGGCTATGCAAAAGCGACACGACCTGATAATGTAGGACAGGTATCCGAAGATATAAAAAGATTCAGAGATGATGAAACTTTGTCTGGATATTCAAATCAAGATTGGATTAATTGGCATCAGAATCATTATCCTAATGGTATTCAAAAGGCTACAGATGAAGCATGGGCAATGTTTGTAAAAATGCGTAACAGTCTTAATACTGTCACCAAAGATGATATACGAAAATGGGAAGAAGACTTTGTTTTTTCTAAAACATATGATGGTTTAATGGTACAGAATGCCATTATAACGAAAATTGCCAATGAAATTGGCTCTCAAAATTTTCACTTGGCAACACCTGAAGAAGAAAGACAAGGTATTGATGGTTTTATTAACGACCACCCTGTGCAAATTAAATCAGAAACGTATGATAGAACAGGAAAACTTCATAACGAAGAATTACAATGTGTCGTTGTTTCATACACTAAAAAGGCAAAAAACATCTTGTTTGATTATAACCCAGAAGATTTCCAATAGAAGCAAGAAAGGATAGGCTTTGTGCCTATCCTTTCTTGCTTCTATACAAACTCACTGAGTTTCTTAATCTTTGCTCGATATGTGTTTTTGTCTTCTTTCAATTTGGGCATTTTGATTATGGGTATGGGGTGTTGACTGTCAAAATGCAGCACAATGTAATATGGAGCACTTTGAGGATTGAAACCATTTTTCAGGAGTGTTTCCTTTGTCCAAATTTGAAACATGCCTTTAGTTTTTAGTTTGAACAACTGAGGCTCATTGCCACCAGTATGAAGTAGTACATATTGCATTCGTTCAAATCCTGTTTGTACCAAAATTGAGCCTTTCGAGTCGCCTGCACGTAGGTAACATATCCCTTTTTGAATCATGAGTTGCCTAAGTTCTCTGCGAGCATGGTTCACCATAACCATAGGTTCCGTCTCTGTTTGATCTTCCCTTTGTTTAATAGGACTAAGAATGTTTGGTTCGTCATCCAATACAGACTTGTCTGTTTCAAACTTACTTCCATAAGTGTTCTGCTTGACATCGATCTGTTTGTCCAATTTGTGTATATCTGTAAAACGATAAGGTAAAGTATCAATGGATTTTTGTACATCAATTTCTGATGTGTCCTCTCTTACATCAAAAATATTATTGTCTTCCTTATTGCTTAATACAACCTTTTCTTCATAGAACCTCTGAAATTTCTGATTGATTTCGTAGCCAATAGAATTTCTATTTTGATTCTTTGCAGCCAAAGCAGTTGTTCCACTTCCCATAAATGGGTCCAAGATGGTGTCGCCTTTAAATGAGAACATTCGTATCAATCGTTTAGGGAGTTCTTCTGGGAATACTGCAATATGTTTATCTTGCTTCGCTCCCCCAAAAGTCCAATGTGAGCAGAAATACTCATGCCATTCTTGGCGTGTTAGTTTTGAGGCTTCTTTTATTTCATTGGAAACTGGTGCACTTTTCCCTGCTTTCTTGAAGAGAAGAATAAGCTCAAAGTCAATTTTAACAATACCTCCTCGTGGATATGGGAAACTCCCCATTACGCAATCACCGCCAGTTGTATGCATTGATGTCGGCTTTTGCCATACAATACTACCCATATAATCAAAACCAATCTCTTCGCAGAATCTGATTATCTCTGAATGGATGGGAATAACCTTGTATCTACCGTAGTATGCGGAACGGGCAAACTGATCGCCGATGTTAATACAGATGCGACACCCTGGTCCAAGCACACGAAAGCACTCTCTCCAAACTAAATTCAGATTGTTAATGTAGTCCTCGTATGAATCATTAAAACCAATTTGTTTGTCCACGCCATAGTCTTTCAGTTGCCAATACGGAGGCGAAGTCACAATAAGTTGCACCGATTCGTTTGGGACCAATGACATATTACGACTATCGCCATAAATGATAGTATGTTTAGTAGCCATTATTGAACTGATGAAAATAGGTTCTTATTGTTTGGCAATACTGATAAATCCGAATGAGGATTATATTCCACCGTGTATACTCCAGTTCCATTATTGCAAGTGATAGCTGTCAAATAGTTCAATTCTATTTCAGATTCCTGTTTAGTCATTACTTTGCAATTGAGCGTATTGTCGAAGTGTTTAACAATCTTTCCTGCATTTTCTCTGGCTGTTATAAATTCAAGATGTGTGTCAAATCTTTTTTTTATAGAGTTGTTACAAAGGTCTATATCAAGATTATTTATGCCCTCTCGAATTATCTGTTCAAAGCTTGCATCAATCTCATATCCACAAGAATTCCTTCCACAAACGATAGCAGCTTGCATAGTTGTACCTGTTCCTAAAAACGGATCAAGAATAATATCGCCTTTTTGTGAGAACATATTTATTAGTCTATATGGAATTTCAAATGGGAAAGCAGCACTTCTTTCTCTTGTTTTCGATTTTTGTAAATTCTGCTTAGTTCCCTTGATATCCCATACATCTGAAAACCACACATTTCTCTCTTCCCAAAAGAAAGAACTCTTCATGCGTGCCAATTTCTCGTTGGCACTTTTAAATATACGCTTGTCTCCTTTTCTGAAAATGAGAATCCATTCATGCTCTAAAGTTACATAAGCACCACAAGGAAGCATACCACTTCCCATAAATTTATTTGGTGCATTTGTTTGTTTCCTCCAAATGATATTTGGTAGGCCAACAAATCCGAAGTCAATACAAGCTTTGGTAATGCGGCTGTGATTATTGTAGAGAGTAAACTTGCCATTTATGGTTCTTGTTGCATCGCCAATATTGATGCACAAAAAACCTCCTGGTTTAATTACTCGGAAGCATTCTTTCCAGACCTTATCTAGTTCTTGATGCATCGTTTCGAATGCCTTTTCAGGCTCATTCTCTAAACATTCTAAGATATTGGGATTTTGTTCCCCAAAAATGTCATCCCACATCTCTATCATTGGATATGGAGGTGAAGTTACTACCAAGTCAATAGAATTATCTTCTATTTGCATCATATGTTGTGATGCATGTATATATATATTGTGATTCGTTTTCATTTTGTTTTTGAAATGCTAATTATTTTATTGGCCAAAACAATTCCTGTATTTCAACTTGCAAATGCTTTGCAATCTCAACCATTGTCTCCACATTGGGCTGCAATGTGTTAGTGCACCATTTGGAAATAGTTGCAGGATCTTTCCCTAACTGCTCAGCCAACCATTTATTCGTCCGCTTTTTCTCTGCTAAAACGACTTTTAATCGATTGATGTCTTTACTCATATGATTGCATTTGGGTGCAAAGGTAGCTATTAATCTTCAGAATAAATAATTTCCTATTGAATTATTGCTCCTAATAATGAATAAGACTTCTATATAATGATAAATATTTCTATTTTGCGAAGCGTTTGCTGATTTTGTCTTTACCTGTTTGGATGTTACGAATTTCAATAGTATTTGCTATTTCTTGGTTAGTAATTTGTTTGCTATTATTGGGAATGTCTATAAACTCTCAGATTTTGTATATGCGGAGAGTTTCAACATGGTGCGCCACATTAAGAAAGACAATTCGACATATCAAGCCATAGATCTGTCTATCTTTCCCTACTTTTACCTATCATCATAAGCACCCATATTTGCACCACATATTTGTAACTTATTGATATTCAACAGTAACAATCTTCGAGGAGGTGAAGTAAAGTAGGTAACTATCCAAAGAGATGAATAAGAAAAGGAGTGTGTCTCAATGAGTTGCGCTCCTTTTCCTTTTGTTATTATATTCATTGATTTGGAGACAGATGTCGTTTGAACCGCACCTTATTTCCAAGCATCAGCTTATGCTCTCGGCAAGAAGCCAAAGATTCAGCACGGTCACTATTGCGGCAAGGAGATAGAGGAACACCGTGGTCGCCCTGTGATTTGCATATTCGCCCATCACCCGGCGCGACGAAGTCAGCCCCACTTGCAGAAACATTGTGAACGGCAACTGTATGCTCAGCACCATCTGCGAGTATATCAATCCCTTGAACGGATCGCCTATGAACATAATCAGCAACACTGCCAGCCAGAGCGACAATGCCGTGCCAGTGATCGAATGTGCATCGCCCGCATAATACTGCTCGCCAAACATTCCCGAGAATATACATCCCGCAGCCATTCCGCTCGTGATTGTACTTGATATTCCAGCAAGCAGCAATGCCAAGGCAAATATATTTGCTGCATTGTTGCCAAGCAGCGGTGTAAGCAGAGCTTGAGCTTGCGACAGGTCATCTACTGCGGTGTGCGACTGATAGAAAGTGGTGGCAGCAAGTATTATCATCGCACTGTTGATTGCCCAGCCCACTATCATGGAAAACAGTGTGTCATACAGCTCATATTTCAGCGCGCGCTCGATGCTCGCCTTGTCTTTTTTGTGTATTTCCTGACTTTGTACAAGCTCAGAGTGCAGGAAGAGGTTATGAGGCATAACCACTGCTCCAAGCACGCTCATCACTATGAGCAAGCTGCCCTGCTGCATATCTGGCACCACCCAGCCTTGCGTGGCTGCCGGCCAGTCGATATCCACAAGAAACAGCTCATAGATGAACGACAGTCCAATCATCGACACGAATGTGATTATCATGCGCTCGACGCGCTTATAGGAATTGGTGAGAAGCAGGATGAACGCTGCCGCAGCCGACAGCAACGAGCCCCACACTATCGGCACGCCAAAAAGCATTTGCAGAGCGATGGCAGCCCCAAGTATCTCGGCGAGCGATGTGGATATGCTTGCCATAAAGGCTGAGACGAGAATAGGCCTTGCCACCCATCGGGGCGCATATCTCTCGGCAGCTTCACTCAGGCACAGACCGGTCACTATGCCGAGGTGGGCCACATTGTGCTGCAAGGCTATGAGCATTATCGTTGACAGGGTGACTACCCAGAGCAGCGTGTAGCCATACTGCGAGCCGGCGGCAAAATTGCTTGCCCAGTTTCCGGGATCGATGAACCCTACGGTCACAAGCAGTCCGGGACCGATATTCTTTATGATGTCAAGCCCACTGAATTTGCTGGGCTTGCGCTCTTTTCGCAACAGGTCTATTAAATTTTTCATAATATATGAAGGATGTACTTGAATAAAAAATGTAATTCTACAAGGGGCAAAATTACATTATTTTAGGCTTAAGCCCAAATTGGCTGCCAGGATTTGGAGGCAATATAACAAGAAATGGTGAGCATATGCACATGCCACATAGCCACTGATGGGTATTTGCCTCAGCGCATACAGCACGCGCAGGCATGGGCGACGACAATTTTTGGCATGTTTATGCAATTTCCGCAACAATTTTGCCGATTATATTTTTGTGATATTCACAGAAATGCGTAAATTTGCATGTTTTACAGCATTGTTATAAAGCATTATATAGTTTTTTCTATGATCAAAAAGAGTACACTCGAAAAAATAATGAGTGAAGACCTCGCAGAGCTGTGGTCGGTTCTTACGCAGGAGGAGAAGCATATTGTGGTTGACAACTTCACTATACACAACTTCAAGAAGAACCAGATAATCTATGCCGAGGGCGATGATCCTGAATATCTCTGGTGCCTCATCAAGGGCAAAGTGAAGATGTACAAGGACGGAATAGGCGGACGGCAGCAGATATTGCGGCTGTATCGCCCTGTGCAGTATTTCGGGTATCGGGCATATTTTGCGAAGGAGCCTTATGTATCGACTACAGTGACATTCGAGCCGTCGAGCCTTGGCGCAATCCGCCTCGACCTCGTGTCGAAATTGATAGACGAAAACACCAAGCTCGCATGGTTCTTCATCCACGAGCTGTCGAAGCATCTGGGTGGCTCCGACACCAAGATGGTGAACCTCACACAAAAGCACATACGCGGCCGCCTTGCCGAAGCTCTTGTGCTGCTTATCGACAATTACGGATTCGAAGAAGACGGCGAGACGCTTAAGATATATATGTCGCGCGAGGATATTGCAAACATCTCTAATATGACTACTTCAAACGCCATACGCACGCTGTCGCTATTCGTGAACGAGAAAATAATCACTGTGGATGGCCGGCGCATCAAAGTCATCAATGAGCCATCCCTGCGCAAAATCAGTAAATTCGGATAATATTCTGGCTGAAACATAATATGGTAATAGTTGATCAACTGAAACAACGTAGCATTGCTGAATATCTGCTATACATGTGGCAGATTGAAGACCTAATACGCGCTTACAACCGCAATATCGACGAACTTGAAATGGACTACATCAACAAGTTCCAGCTCACCGACAAGGAACACGCCGAAATGAAAGACTGGTTTGAGAGCCTCATCAAGATGATGGAGCTGGAGAACGCACGCAAGCGCGGACACCTGCAAATCAACAAGAACGTGATAATACGCCTTGCCGACCTGCACCACGAGCTGCTCAAGTCGCCGAAATATCCGGAATATGGCGCAGAGTTCTATAAGACGCTTCCGTTCATCGTCGAGCTGCGCGCCAAAGCCGGCAAAGAGCCTGTTGGCGAGATAGAGACATGCCTCAACGCCCTCTACGGGACATTGATACTGAGACTCAAAGGCAAAAAGATCAGCGAAGGCACCGAGACTGCCATGCAGCAAATTTCTCGGCTGCTCGCAATGCTGTCGAAGTTTTATGCCATGAACGAAGTGAAGCCCATTTTTGAGGACAATGACGACGCTCAAGCATAAAACCGCTGAAATTTTTTAAACACACATTGGATTTACATTACATAGATATACATAACTACACAATATGCTGAAAAATTTATTAGTCACCGGGGCAAATGGGCAACTCGGCAACGAGATGCGCAATGTGATAGCCAATGCCCCCGATGCGCCATTCAATACTTTCTTCACCGATGTTGCCGACCTCGACATCACCGATGCTCATGCTGTGAACAGCTTTGTCGAAAAAAACAAAATTGACGTGATAGTGAACTGCGCCGCATATACAGCAGTCGATAATGCTGAGGACGACATGGTGAACTGCGCCAAAATCAACATTGAGGCTGTGACAAACCTCGCAAGCGCAGCACGCAATTACGGCGTGAAGATAGTGCATATCTCCACCGACTATGTATTCGACGGCTACAACTATCATCCATACGAGGAATTTGAGGAGACAAACCCGAAATCAGTGTATGGAAGCACTAAGCTCGACGGTGAGAAGACGCTGCTGAAATATGTGCCTGATGATGTTATAATCATACGCACTTCATGGCTGTATTCGCCCTACGGCAAGAACTTCGTCAAGACGATGATATCGCTCGGCGAGACGCGCGACTCGCTCAACGTGGTGTGCGACCAAATCGGCACCCCAACTGCCGCCGCCGACCTTGCAGCAGCAATCTACAAAGTGATAACCGCCGATGAATGGAAAGCCGGAATCTACCACTTCAGCAACGAGGGCGCAATTTCGTGGTATGACTTCACCAAAGCCATACACCGCATAGCCGGCATCACCAATTGCAATGTGATGCCCATCAAGAGCAAGGACTACCCTACTCGCGCCACCCGCCCATTCTACAGCGTACTCGACAAGAGCAAGATTAAAAGCACTTTCGGCATCACTATCCCATATTGGGAGGAGAGCCTCGTGAAGTGCATTGAGGCTATAAAGAATCAAAGCAAATAATAAATATCAGTTTTTTTAAAACAATAGTGGCAAACTTAACTTCTGAAATCAACAAAAGGCGAACATTCGCCATCATTTCCCACCCGGATGCCGGCAAAACGACTTTGACCGAGAAGCTGCTGCTTTTCGGTGGTGCGATACACGTTGCCGGCGCGGTGAAATCAAACAAAATCAAGAAAACCGCCACATCCGACTGGATGGAAATCGAAAAGCAGCGTGGAATTTCGGTAACAAGTTCGGT
>CAYWOC010000011.1:37446-56529 GCA_964459845.1 uncultured Muribaculaceae bacterium
CATTTCAGTGGCTACGTCTGTGATGGGATTTAATTATGGCGACTACAAGATAAATATCCTCGATACTCCCGGCCACCAAGACTTCGCAGAAGACACCTACCGCACGCTGACGGCTGTGGATAGCGTAATCATCGTTGTCGATGTGGCAAAAGGCGTGGAGCAACAGACACGCAAACTGATGGAGGTGTGCCGTATGCGCAACACCCCGGTAATCATTTTCGTCAATAAGCTCGACCGTGAGGGCCGCGACCCGTTTGACATCCTCGACGAACTTGAGTCAGAACTGAAAATCAGTGTGCGACCTTTGAGCTGGCCAATCAATATAGGCGCTAAATTCAAGGGCGTATATAACATTTATGAGGGAGGACTCGACCTTTTCACCCCCGACAAGCAGAAAGTGACCGAGCGCGTGGAAATCAACGACATCAACGACAAGGCTATTGATGCCGCCGTTGGCGATGCCGATGCTGCAAAGCTGCGCGAGGACATTGAGCTTATCGACGGCGTGTATCCCGAATTCAACGAGCAGGAATATCTCGACGGAAAAGTTGCTCCGGTATTCTTCGGCTCGGCACTGAACACATTCGGCGTAAAGGAGCTTCTTGACTGCTTTGTGCGCATAGCCCCGTCGCCACGCCCCACTCAGGCTGAGGAGAGGCTTGTGCGACCCGAGGAGGAGGCATTCACAGGGTTTGTCTTCAAGATTCACGCCAATATGGATCCCAACCACCGCAGTTGCATTGCATTCGTGAAAATATGCTCAGGATGCTTCAAGCGCAATGCCAACTATAAGCACATACGCAGCGGAAAGATGATGAAATTCTCATCGCCCACAGCGTTTATGGCACAGAAAAAGGATATCGTAGATGAAGCCTACCCGGGTGACATTGTAGGTATCCCCGACAATGGAACATTCAAAATAGGCGACACGCTCACCGAGGGTGAGAACCTACATTACCGCGGATTGCCGAGCTTCTCGCCAGAGATGTTCAAATATATCGAGAACACCGACCCGATGAAGACCAAGCAACTCAACAAGGGTATCGAGCAGCTTATGGACGAGGGTGTGGCACAGATGTTCGTCAATCAGTTCAATGGGCGCAAGCTCATCGGAACCGTAGGGCAACTGCAATTTGAGGTTATTCAATATCGTCTGCTGCATGAATATGGCGCACAATGCCGCTGGGAGCCAATCCATCTATATAAGGCGTGCTGGATTGAAAGCGACGATCAGGAAGCTCTTGAAGCTTTCAAGCGCAGGAAGCACCAGTTTATGGCTCTCGACCGCGACGGGCGCGACGTGTTCCTCGCCGATTCGGGCTATGTGCTGCAAATGGCACAATCCGATTTCCCAAAAATTCGCTTCCACTTCACCAGCGAGTTTTAGAAGAGGCGGGGTGAAGATGGCATCACGATTCTGCGGAATGATAATTTAGATATTCAATCCAAATTGTTTATAGGAATTTTTCAAGTTAAAAAAGTGTGGATCAGCTTATGCTTTTCCATACTTTTTCGTTTATTTTGCACCTATGAAAACTGAAGAAGAGAAAGTTGCGACAAAGCAGCACTCCCGACAGTCGAATATGGAACTGCTCCGCGTGATTGCTATGCTTGCAGTGGTGATGGTGCATCTTGATGGTGCGGCGCTGTCACTGCCAAAGCCGCATGGCGATGTGTGGGCAGTTACTGTACGCGGGTGGTGGATACTGTCGGTTGAGGCTGCCACGATAATCGGTGTCAATTGCTTCACGCTGATTTCAGGATACTTCGGCATAAAGGCACATCTGCGCGGCCTTGCAAGATTCACGTTGCAATGCGCATTCTATTCAGTGCTTATATACTTGGTGAGTGCTGCCGTGCCGGTGTTTTCAGGCGGTGAGGTCAATTTTTCATTAACCGATTTCGGCAAGTCGTGGCTTGTGTTCTCCCACACAGATTTGTGGTATGTGCCGGCATATCTCGGATTATATCTGCTAAGTCCTTTTCTCAATGCAGGTGTCGAACAGTTGTCGAAACGGCAGTTTCAATATGCACTCGTGGCATTTATCCTGTTCAACGTATGGTGTGGATGGCTGTGGGGAGGAAAATTCAATCAAAATGGTTATACAGTAGTTCAGCTCGTTATGATGTACTTAATCGGCAGATACATCGGCAAATACTTTATGATTACCGTCAGCAATCGTCAGTGCGTGCGCAGATGGGCATTGCTGACGTATCTTTGCGCCACAGCAGCTACTGCGATATTGGCAGGGTATATCGACAGCATACATGCGTTTGCCTACAATTCTCCGCTTGTGCTTGCATCATCGGTGGCTCTGTTTGCAGTTTTCACCACATTGCACTTTCAGTCGAGAGTTGTCAATTGGCTTGCGCTGTCATCGTTTGCCGTATATCTAATCCATAAAAGTCCATTTGTGTGGGTGCATTGGGTACGCCCGCTATCACGCTACATATGGACACATTGCTCGCTTGCGGAATACACCG
This sequence comes from uncultured Muribaculaceae bacterium, assembly GCA_964459845.1. Taxonomy (GTDB): domain Bacteria; phylum Bacteroidota; class Bacteroidia; order Bacteroidales; family Muribaculaceae; genus CALZFJ01. The sequence continues at coordinate 39,931 of CAYWOC010000011.1, forward strand.
CCGCATTCATTGCAGTGGCTGCGTCGATATATCTGCTGTCGAGCATAATCGACTGCTTGAGGCGTAAACTTTTCACAAAGCTGAATCTATAAATTAATAACATTTCACACAACTGGGCATCACATATGCCCATCGCTGAAGTAATTTTGTGTCGTAAAACTTTAAAACAATACAGACATGAACAGTAACGACACATCTTGCCTCATTTGCGTAATTATGATTATGGCAATGCTTTCAATAATGGTGATATTCTGAAACTTATCGACATATCCATTACGCAAAAATCGGTCATCATAACTTTGGCGGCAATTATCTCAGAATAATCTTCTTTGTATCGCCGGCTTTGCCATCATGCACACGGCTCACGAAGTATATTCCAGATGGAGCCGACAGGCTCACACTTGCAGAGGTCTGCATCGACGGCACGTGCTGAGAATGCATTCTCACGCCGGATGCCGATGTGATGACAATCTCCGAGCCTCGTTCATTGCCATCGGGAAATGATATTTGCATGGCCGCCCCCCGGTTTATCACCGACGGCAAAACCGACATTGCAGCCGGCAGGGTCTTGACTTTCTCGACAGAGCCAGCCTTGCGATTGATGCGGAAGAAAATGGAGCCTTGCGGATTGTCTTCATCAGCGCAGTTGAACGCCAAATAAGTAGAACTGCCGATTGTTATGACATAAGCGTATCCTATGGATATGGAGCCTCGATAATCATCGATGTCGAAGTCCAAATCGGCGATCACAGCCCCATCATCGGCGACAATCTGAAATCCTGCCAGCGATAATTCTTTATTCTCGGATATTATTGTTGCTCGGGTTGTAATGATTTTTTCGCTATTGTCATCGAAATCAGGGTTGGCATTGCCCGGCGCATTGCCTTTTGCCACAAGCTTATATTTTGGCACGACATATTCATATCGCTCGTCACTATTGAAAAGCGTCTGGCTCACCTCAAAGAAGCTGTTTGCAGCACCATCGCCTTGGTTCAGATTGACGTTGCACAGACTTATGCAGCGTTGCTGTGCCTGGCGATTCTCTGTGTGAGTGCCGGCAGCTCTCCATTCGGAATAAACGACGCTATAGCTTGTCCGGTAGCCCACAACTGCACCATCGCTCTTACTTACGATGAAATACACTTTAGGATATTTCAAATTGAAGCTGTCATAAGCAAAATACATCGACCGGTTGTCGGAATATCGGCTGCTTGCATAATCCACACTTATTTTTTTGTCGCCATTCTCCAGCTCAGTGATGATGAATTGCGACTCATCAAAACTGGGATCAACATTCTTCTCCCTTTGCACAAATTCATCGTAAGATTCGAAATGGCAATATGAGCTTTTCCCCACTTCATTTACGGCAACGACATCACGCTCTTCATCTTGATAGACGAGCTGATAATTGAACATCTTGTCATTGGCAACGCTTATAGTCTTCTCCAATTCGATGTTTTCGTCATATATCTGCAACATACACTCTTCGCCATTGCCACGGTGCAGCATCAGCCGCGGTGTATTGTCGAAAGAAAATTCTTTCGGAATGGAAAGAGCCGCCCTGTCAGGATATCCAAACTCAAAATGCCCTGTAGTCACAGTCTGTGCCACAGCCGTCATCCCCATCATAGAACACAGTAAAAAAATAAAATTCCTCATAACAAAGTATTTTCGTAATATTTTCGTAATAAATCTACCTTTTTATAATAAAGGCTAAACAAGCCGAGCGGCAACCACTCCATGCTCACTTGAATATTTTTGCCGAAGTGCAGCCTGTCTTATACAAATCACACAAAGGTAGCAATTTTGTCAATCATAGTCACACGATTCTCGATAAAAATTTGAAGCGCTCCGACAATGTTAAGCGTCACAATATCAACGCTCTTGACACATCATATCATACCGCCATGTGTATATGCAAAAATAGCAGGAAGCCCGATGAGCTACCTGCTATTTTTCCTATATAGAGAACTTTATAATTAGTGCAGTTACTCTAAATCAGTGGTCGAGGCTTGCGAGAGCCTTAAAATGCTGATTCACGATTAATCTTCCACATCTTCATGGCTCGGAACAGCTACAATCTTCAAGTTGCAAGCGCGGATGAAATTCACTATCTCATCGCGTTCTGGCGAATCAGGAATATCGTTCTCGATACGCTTCAGCGCATTGTAGGTAGATGTTCCACACTGATAGACGTGGCGATAGGCCTTGGCGATATCGTCAATCTTGCTCTCGTCGAATTTGCAGTGGCGAAGAATGAATGCGTTCACGCCATAGTATGACACAGGGTTGTGCGCCATGATGACGTATGGAGGCACGTTTCCGCTGATGCGGCAACCGCCTTTCACAAGCACCCACTTGCCGAGATGGCTGTTGGCGTGCAGCACCACATTCGACGACAGAATGGTGTTTGCCTCAATATGGCAGTCGGGCGATATGCTTGCGCCGTTTCCGATGACCGATTTGCCATCGATAACAGTGTCGTGCATAATGTGCGACTTGGCCATAATGAACGAGCCGGCACCGATGCGGGTTCCTCCCTCAGTCTTTATTCCGCGATTGACGATGACATGCTCGCGTATGCGGCAGTCGTCATCAATGTAGCAATAAGACTGGCAGCCGTCCCAGCGAAAGTCTTGAGGTTCGGCGGCAACTATCGCACCATTGTATATTTTGACGCGATTGCCTATGCGCGCACCATTGAGGATACTCGCATAAGGATATATCACACAATCATCACCAATTTCCACATTCTTGCTGATGAATGCGAAAGGATGTACTGTTACGTTCTTTCCCAACTTTGCAGTGGGATCAACGTGTGCTAATGGACTAATCATGGTCGTTTAGTTTTTATGTTTTATTTCACAAATATAATAAAAACTTCCTTAACGACCACCACCAAGAGCCTGATAAAGATTAATCGCAGCCTGATTTTCTGTCAATTCGGTGCTTATCAATGATATCTGGCTATTGAGCAGTGATTGTTGAGCAGTCAATATTTCGAGATAAGTGGTTGTGCCATATTGCATCAAGTCCTTGTTGTACTCTACGGCTTTTCCCATCTTCTCAACTTGCTTCTCAAGCATCTTAGCCGACTCCTCAGCTTTTGTCATAGTGACAAGCGCATTGCTTACCTCCGAACCTGCGCTGAGAAGGGTGTATTGGAAGTTATTCAATGCCTGTTGCTGTTGAGCCTTGGCAGCTTTCAAGTTGGCGATGTTTCTTCCGCGGGAGAAGAGAGGCGCTGTGAGTTGTCCTGCAAGCGATACAAACCACTTAGCTGGATCAAGTATCGTACTTCCTATAAGTGTGCCATAGCCACCATTGGCTGAAAGCGTAAGACTTGGATAGAACGATGCGCGAGCCAAGTTTGTTGCATAGAAAGCTGATGCGAATGATTGCTCGGCAGCTCTCACATCAGGGCGGACTGCAAGGTAGCTCATAGGCACACCATCGCTGATTGTTGCAGGCAACACGACTTTCGACTCTGGATTCACCTCCCAAGTTTGAGGAGTGACGTTGAGCAGAAGCGACATTGTGTTGTGCATCTCGTGAAGCGACTTCTCGATGTTTGGTATGGCAGCAAGAAGGCTGTAGTAATTAGCCTCGCTTTGAACCACAGCCACTTCATTATAGCGGCCAGTCTCCTTCATCTTCTTCATGACCTCTATCGACTCTTTCCACAGCTCAGTAGTCTCATTATAGAGCTTAAGCTGCTTTTCGAGCGAAACGATTGCATAGTAGGTGTTGGCTACGCCACCTATGATTTGCGATTGAGCGGCTTGCTTATATGCCTCGCTTTGAAGAACAGCAGCCTGAGCCTGACGCTTGGTGTTGGTGAGCTTGCCGAAGATATCCACCTCCCAACTTAGCGACAACGGAAGTTGATAGCCCCATTGCAGCTTGCTGCCGCCCACCGATGAGCCTGAGCCATTTGGCGCAAATGCCAGCGATGGGAGATAGCTAAGTTTAGCTCCGAGGAGCTGCGCTTGGGCTATATCCACATTCAACTTGGCATTTTGCAAGTTTGTGTTGTTTTCGAGTGCCTGATTGATGAGCGACTGAAGCTGCGGGTCGGTGAAAATCTCTTTCCACGACAGGTTGCCAAGCGCAGTGGAGTCGATAGGCTCGGCAGCCACTTTGGCATATTCGCCAACGATGCCGTCCTGTGGCAACTCATATTTCTTATAGATGTTGCAACTGCCCATCACTGTGGCAAGTGCCACAGTGATAAGTAGAAGCGATATATTTCGTCTTGTCATTTTCTAAAATAATAATGGGTTACACTGAATATTGTTCGATTTCGTTCTCCATCTGAGAGTTGTCGGTGTCTTTCCACTTGATTGGAGAGAACTTCTCTTGCAAGCTCTGGAAGATTACGAATAAGCAAGGTACGATGATTACCTGGAATACCATACCGATAAGCATACCGCCCACAGAACCTGTACCGAGCGCACGGTTACCATTGGCTCCTACTCCACTTGCGAACATCAATGGCAACAGACCGATAATCATTGCGGCAGATGTCATCAAGATTGGGCGCAGACGAGCCGAAGCACCAGCCACTGCGGCACCTATAATAGACATACCCGTCTTGCGGCGGTCGAGCGCAAACTCTACGATAAGGATGGCGTTCTTAGCGAGCAGACCGATAAGCATGATAAGCGCAATCTTCAAGTAGATGTTGTTGTCGATGCCGAATATCTTGGCAAATATGAACGTACCCATAAGTCCGAACGGTATTGACAAGATAACCGCAAGTGGAAGAATGTAACTTTCATATTGTGCGGAAAGAATCAAATATACGAACAGCAAGCACAATCCGAAGATGATGGCTGTAGATGAGCTTGAGCTACCAGCCTCTTCACGGCTCAGACCTGAGAACTCATAGCCGTAGCCTTGAGGAAGCACTTGGTCGGCAACCTCGCGGATGGCTTGGATGGCTTGACCTGACGAATATTCAGGGTTAGGCGTACCATTGACGGCGATTGATGTATAAAGGTTGAAACGGGTGATAAGGTCTGGACCATACACGCGCTTAAGTGTCACAAAGTCGGAGATAGGAGCCATACCTGTAGCAGTGCGCACCTTAATCTCTTTCAGTGATTCAGGCGACACACGAGCCTCTGGTGATGCCTGCATCATCACACGATAGAGCTTACCGAAACGGTTGAAGTTTGAAATATACATACCACCGATATAACCCTGCATGACGCTTAGAACGCTCGATGTTCCTATACCGGCTTTCTTAGCCTTAACAGCATCCACATCCACTTGATATTGAGGATAAGTAGGGTTGAACGAAGAGTATGCCATCTGGATTTCAGGACGCTGGTTCAACGCTGCAAGGAATTGCTGCTGAATCTGGAAGAACTTATTCAAGTCGCCACCAGTCTTGTCTTGAAGCTGGAACTCAAAACCGTTTGATGCCGAGTAACCGGAAATCATAGGAGGCGCGAAGAACATGATTGTAGCGTTCTTCACCTTCATAGCAGTCATTCCATAAAGCTGCTTGATGACATCGGTTGCACTTTCGCCCTCACCACGCTCTTCCCAATCCTTCAGCTTGATGATGGCAGATCCGTAACCCGAACCCTGTCCAGCCATGAAGCTGTAGCCTTGGATAATTGTACGAAGTTTCACAGCAGGGATTTGAGCGACTATTGCATCAAGACTGTCGAGAACCTCCTGTGTGCGTTCCTGAGATGCACCTGCAGGCATTGATACAACCGCCATCACAGTACCCGTATCCTCATTAGGCACAAGTGAGTTTGGAGTTGTTGACATAAGCCATACAAGCACACCGATTGCAGCAGCCACAATCACAAGGGTTATAGATTTCATCTTGATGAACGCGTTCACGATAGAACGGTATTTTCCAAGAAGCACTTCATATCCGGCATTGAAGCCATTATGGAATTTGGCGACAAACGACATCTTCTTTGTAGAACCGTCTGCAGCGTGAGGCTTCAAGAACAATGCGCAAAGTGCTGGCGACAGCGTCAATGCGTTGATAGCCGAAAGCGCGATAGCCAATGCCATTGTCAAACCAAACTGACGGTAGAACACACCCGAAGTACCCGGCATGAATGACACCGGCACGAACACAAGCATCATCACAAGGGTGATTGAGATAATCGCGCTACCGATTTCGCTCATGGCATCGATTGATGCTTGACGCGACGACTGGTAGCCCTCATCGAGTTTGGCGTGTACCGCCTCCACCACCACTATGGCATCATCGACCACAATCGCAATAGCAAGCACGAGTGCCGACAGCGTCAATAGGTTCAGCGAGAATCCTATCACATATATCAGCATGAACGTACCGATAAGAGCCACAGGGATGGCGATTGTAGGGATAAGGGTTGAACGAAGGTCCTGCAAGAATATATACACCACGATAAACACAAGGATAAATGCCTCGATAAGAGTCTTTTCCACCTCGTGGATAGATGCTTGCAAGAAGTCGTTGGTATTAAGCGGAATATCGAATTGAAGTCCTTCTGGTAGGTCTTTCTTCTTTTCTTCCACAACTTTAAGCACATTCTCGATAATTTCTGTAGCGTTTGAGCCCGGCGATTGGAACACGATTGATGTCACACCAGTGTGGCCATTGACCTTGTTAGCGAAGCCGTAGGTAAGACGGCCAAGCTCGATGTCAGCAATGTCTTTCAAGTAAAGAGCCTGTCCGTCGTTGTCAGCGCGAACCACAATCTTGTCGAATTCTTCGGCAGTAACAAGACGACCTTTATACTTCAATGTATATTGGAAACTCTGCTTGCCTTGCTCACCGAATGCACCCGGAGCAGCCTCTATGTTCTGGTCTGAAAGAGCCGCCGACACATCCGATGGCTGAAGATTATACTGAGCCATCTTATCAGGCTTAAGCCATATACGCATAGAGTAGTCGGTACCCATGGTGAACGCATCACCCACACCCGAAATACGCTTGATTTCAGGCACGACGTTGATTGCCATATAGTTCTCGATGAAATCAGTGCTGTATTTCTCTTCAGGAGAAGATAGCGTGACACCGATAAGCATAGAAGTCTGGCGTTTTTGAGTGGTGACACCCACTTTTGTTACTTCTGCAGGAAGAAGAGCCTGAGCCTGCGAGACTCGGTTCTGGACATCGATAGCTGCCATATCCGGGTCATATCCCTGCTTGAAATACACGTTGATGGTTGCACTACCTGAGTTGGTGGCTGTAGAAGTCATATATGTCATGTTCAGCGCACCGTTGATTGACTCCTCAAGAGGGGCAATCACAGAATTCAGCACGGTCTGTGCATTGGCACCAGTATAGGTGGTCGATACCATGATTGTTGGAGGCGCAATATCTGGATATTGCTCAACTGGTAACGAATTTAATCCGATGCAACCGAGGATAACGATGAAAATCGAAATCACGGTCGATAGTACCGGTCGTTTTATAAAGGTTTCTAATTTCATTTCTTACTTCTCTTAAAAATATGATTAGTATTGTATTGTTTTTTGTGACGTGTTCGAGCCGCAGTTACTTCTTGGCAGGAGCTGCTACTTGGCTTTGTGCCGCTGCCTGCTGCGCGCCCTTAGGTTGAACCACAACACCAGCTTTAACCACTGTTCCTACACCTTCAGTCACGATTTCGTCGCCCACTTTAAGGCCTTCGGTAACGATATAGTTCTGACCGTCGTCCACAGGAGAAACCTTGATGCTGCGTGAAACAGCCTTGCTTGAATCACCTACCACATAGACATACTTCAAGTCTTGAAGCTCATAAGTAGCTCTTTGAGGAATGATGATGAGGTCTTGCGATGGCTGAGGAATTAGGATATTGCCGGTAGAACCGCTGCGGAGCATTCCGTTGGTATTCTTGAACAGAGCGCGAACCGATGCACTACCTGTAGATTGGTCGAGTACACCCGAAACTGTCGAGACACGTCCTTTGAGAGCGTAACGAGTTCCGTCCGACAATTTAAGAGAAACCTCCGGCATATCTTTGATGGCTTGAGCCAATGTGCGCGCGCCGTTCTCGGTGAGCTTAAGCACGTCTTTCTCGGTCAATGAGAAGTAAGCATACACTTCGCTGATATCTGAAACGGTAGTCAATGGCTGAGCCGAAGATGGGCTTGCGAGTGAACCTTCGCGGTTAGGAATCGAGCCAACCACACCATCGCATGGAGCAGTCACTACTGCATACGACAAGTTCTTCTTGGCGTTTACGAGCTGCTGGTTTGCTTGATTGAGAGCTGCTTTTGCCGATTCCAAAGAGAGAACGGCAGTCTGATATTCATAATCACTGATAATGTTCTTTGAATAAAGAGCTTTCTTGTTGTTGGCTGTCAGTTGTGCCGTTGCAACTTGGCTCTTGGCAGCGACAACGGCTGCCTCGGCAGAACGCACATTGGCTTCGAGCTGAACTTGGTCGATTGTAAATAGCACCTGACCCTTGTGAACAACTTGACCTTCATCCACACAAACCTTAGTAATAAAGCCCGAAACTTGAGGACGGATTTCAATGTCTTTTTTACCCTTGATTGTAGCGGGATAACTTTCTTCAAGATTGGCTGAGCCTAAAGTCACTTTCATAGTTTCTACTTGAGCTGGCATGTTGCCCATTTGCTGTTGGCCGCCACCACCGCCACAAGCGGTCAGCAGTCCAGAAATCGCAGCAACGCACAATGCGCTGCCAAACCTAAAAATAGATGCTTTCTTCATCATAATGGTTTCTTTAAAAATACGTATTCTATAATTTTTGTTTAATATACTATAATTATATATTGTAATTGTGTCCTCCTTAGTCGCTGTCACATAGCGATTTCGCGCTTGGGAGAACGGCATCTTCCGTGTTTTTATAAAGCTTTAGCATCTTGTCTGCCATGCATAGGTACTAAAACTTGGCAAAATTACTCATATTTTGGTTATTTTTGTATGAATAATCCACTTTTTATTGGTGAAAATTTCGGTAAAAATAGCAAATAATAATCTTAAAAATATTGATAAGTGGTAAAAAAGGTGAATATTATGTGTTTTTTGCCACTTATCTATAAAATTATGCGTTTTCGGCGATTGATTGCTCCACCGCCTCTTTCACCTCGTTCATAAGCCACATTGGTGTGGATGTGGCGCCACAGATTCCTATCAGCTCTTTGCCTTTAAGCCATTCGGGATTGATTTCACTTGCATTGGTTATTTGATACGACTCGGGGTTTGCCGAGCGGCATTCGGCATATAGTATCTTGCCGTTACTGCTTTTGCTTCCGCACACGAAAAGTATAAGCTCGTGTGTTTTCGCAAATTCCCTGATTTTGGGAATGCGGTTAGCCACTTGCCGGCAAATGGTGTCGTAGCTCTCAAATCCGGATCCGCCCTTGCGCTTGGAAATCTCATCCACCATGGCTTTGAAACCTTGCAGCGACTTCGTGGTCTGTGAATAGAGATATATGTCGCGGCTGAAGTCGATTTTGTCGAGCGAATTGATGTCTTCCACCACAATAGCCTCTCCGTTGGTCTGCCCGACAAGTCCATTCACTTCGGCATGGCCAATCTTGCCATAGATGACAATTTGCGGTCGTCCGTTGCGGCTGTTGTCGTTGTAGGTGGCATGGATGCGCTTTTGCAGTTGCAGCACCACCGGGCATGTGGCATCGATTATCTCGATGTTGTTCTGCCGGGCAATCTCGTATGTCTCAGGCGGCTCGCCGTGGGCGCGCAGAAGCACCTTCACATTGTGCAGCTCTTTCAGCTCCTCATGGGTAATGGTGACAAGACCTTTCGCCTGCAAGCGTTCCACCTCGTTTGAGTTATGCACAATGTCGCCGAGGCAATACAGATGCCCCGTCTTGTCGAGTTCTTCCTCGGCTTTTCTGATGGCAGTAACCACTCCGAAGCAGAATCCTGAGCCTTTATCTATTTCTACAGTTGCCATATATTAAATGTGTACGTTCATCGTTCTCGATAGCTGCATGTGGACTATTTATGCGCCACTGGGCTATTTGCCCACTATCTTGTTATATAGGTCGAGCAGCCACTTGTCTTGCTCCTCGATTGTCATATGTGAGTTGTCGAGAATCACAGCATCGTCGGCTTTACGGAGCGGACTCTCGGCGCGAGTCTGGTCGATGTGGTCACGCTCTTGCACATTCTTCAGCACCTCATCGTAGGTCACCGTAGTGTTGCCCTTTGCCCACAGCTCATCGAATCTGCGCTGCGCGCGAGTCTCTGCCGAAGCATCCACATACACTTTCATCTCAGCATCAGGGAAAACCACAGTGCCTATGTCACGGCCATCCATCACGATGCCTTTCTCACGTCCCATGAGCTGCTGCTGTGCCACAAGGGCGTGGCGCACGGCGGGAATGGCGGCCACGAGGCTGACCTTGCCCGACACGCGCATCTCGCGTATCTCATGCTCAACATTCTCACCGTTGAGATACGTCTCGGATACCCCGGTGACAGGATTCACGCCAAACGTAATTTTAATGTCGCCAAGATGCTTCTCAAGTTCAGCCACATTCACTTTGTCGCCGTCGATGAGATTATTGTTGAGGCAGAAGAGCGTCACGGCACGATACATGGCACCAGTGTCGATATATGCGTAGCCTATGTGCTTTGCCAGCTTCTTCGCCATTGTGCTTTTGCCCGACGACGAAAAGCCATCCACTGCTATAGTAATTCTTTTTTCCATAAATCTGCAAAAAACATATTTTTCATGAAAATGGCACAATTCTATATGCCGCCATCCATAAACAAAGATAGTGCAAATCGAGTGCAGAACATATCAAGCTTGCTTGAATATTTTGCTGAGATGCAGCCTATCTTCTACAAAGATAGCAATAAAACGTGAAATCCAGTCTCCTTTATATGGGGAATTTATCACACATTAAAGCGGAAGTGCATAATATCGCCGTCTTGAACGATGTATTCCTTTCCTTCAACATTCATTTTGCCAGCCTCTTTCACTGCCGCCTCGCTGCCATACTTGATGTAGTCGTCGTATTTGATGACTTCGGCACGGATGAAGCCCTTCTCGAAGTCGGTGTGGATTACTCCTGCGCACTGCGGTGCCTTGCTGCCGCGGCGGTAGGTCCATGCACGCACTTCTTGCGGACCGGCTGTAAGGAATGTCTCAAGATTGAGCAGCTTATAGGCTGCGCGTATCAAGCGATTAACACCCGACTCTTGAAGTCCGATTTCATTAAGGAACATCTGGCGTTCCTCATAGGTGTCGAATTCCGCGATTTCAGACTCTGTCTTGGCCGCCACAACAAGGATTTCTGCGCCTTCGTCTTTCACAGCCTCGCGAACCATATCCACATATTTATTTCCGCTCACCGCGCTGTCGTCATCCACGTTGCAAACATACAGCACGGGCTTGTTGGTGAGCAAGAACAGGTCGTGCGCTATCTTCTGTTCGTCTTTCGACTCGAATGTCACTGTGCGTGCGGCTTTGCCCTGCTCAAGAGCATCCTTGAATTGGCTGTACACCTCATATTGCAACTTGGCTTGCTTGTCGCCACCAGTCTGCGCCTGCTTCTGCACCTTAGAGATGCGGCTGTCGATTGTCTCAAGGTCTTTTAGCTGAAGCTCATAGTCGATAATCTCCTTGTCGCGCACTGGATCGACCGAGCCATCGACGTGGGTTATGTTGTTGTCGTCGAAGCAACGCAACACATGTATTATGGCATCAGTCTCACGGATATTAGCAAGAAACTTGTTCCCGAGGCCCTCGCCTTTCGATGCGCCTTTCACAAGGCCTGCAATATCAACTATCTCTACCGTAGTAGGAACTATTTTCTGCGGATGCACAAGCTCGGCGAGTTTATTCAGGCGGTCGTCAGGAACGGTGATAACGCCGACGTTTGGCTCGATGGTGCAGAACGGGAAATTTGCTGATTGTGCTTTAGCGTTTGAAAGACAGTTGAAAAGCGTAGATTTGCCCACGTTAGGCAATCCTACGATACCACATTGAAGTGCCATAATTTATAATATCTTAATTTTATAGTTTTCTTACAATTAACGCACAAAGGTACAACTTTTTTTTGACATAAGCTATGAGCTACGCATCATAGTAACAAAAAGCAGGCTGCGGAACGATTGTCCGCAGCCTGTAACATTTTCTATTTTTTGCCAAGCGGCTCCGCCAACCAGCAGATGCCACATATGGCTATTGTCTTGTTGCGATTGTTATTTCACAACCACCTTTGTAGCTTTCTTATCCACTACCACGATGTAGCATCCAGCAGCACACTTAACGTTTGCCTTGCCTGTGCTGACGAGCGCGCCACCAAGTGTATAGACTTCGATTTGGCTTGCTTCGCCGATAACGTTAATCTCACCGTTGCCACCAACTACCTTAGCTGTAGCGTCGGCTGCGACTTCTTCAGCGCCCACATTGTCAGTAACTGTCATCTTGCCAGTTGTGAGGTCGATGTTTACTACAATTGTCTTAGTCTCGTCGGCCGCTATAGGGCTGAAAGAGAATCCGGCGTTAGCATCTGTTGTCTTAACGATATCAACAGGAGTATTCATCGTTACAGGAGTATAGCCACTGGCAGGAGCATAACGGTTGGCATTTGCAGTGGTCCAATCTCCAGAAGAAGTACCCGGAGTAGATGTGAATGCAAAATATGCTACGCCATAAGTGCTGCTAAGATCTACAGTGCCTTTGTATTGACCTTCACTTCCCTCAACCGCTTCTATAGGATAAGTTGTGTCGTCGGCTTGCCAGTATCCGTAAGGAGATGCAGTATTACCTATAGCATAAAGCTTAGCAGGATATTCTACGGCAGCCTCAGCAGTAAATTCATATTTGCTTGCAGCATCGATAGCTGTCTCTTCGCTTTCGCGAGGCAAAGCCACAACTTTAAGCCACTCGCCCGAGTTGCCCACGATGTAAAGGTTGTTAGCAAGGTCCCAAGCCATATCGTTGCAGTTGGTGCCGATAGTGGTTGAAAACTCATATTGCAGATTCAATGCAATCTTGCCGTCTTCGCCCTTAGTTATCTTGTAGATGCCAACATTTGCTTTCTTGTTTGCTATGGCTACAAGTGAGAAGTCGTGGTTGAACTTGAAGCCGCCACCGCCGCACACGGTCTTGATATCCTGATAGTCTTCCACGCCTTGTGCATTTAGGTGGATAAGCGCAGGCTGCTCGCCCGAAGGGGTAGAACGGTATTGGCAATACCATATTCCGCCATCGTTGTCGTAGGTCACTGTCGCATTGGTTGCCGAAATGGTGTATTGTCCTGTCAGTGCGTCTATGTTTGCGCTTGGCTCTTTGTCCCAAGTCTTTGATGTGCCTACGTTGTATTCATCGGTGCGGAACCCTGCATAAGAGAATCCAGCGCCAGCTTTGTTGGATGAAAGGACAAGCATCTTCAGGTTGTCACCACTGCCCTTGAAATCGAAGCTCACCACTTGCGCTCCCATAAATTTATCGTCGGCTGTAACGATTTCGCTTTTGTCGTTCACTGTGCCTTTGAAGAACTCGGTGAAGTCGGCATCAAGATCATCGGGATTAACCTCATATATTGAGTTTTGAGTGCCGTCGAAGCCCATACGACCTACGAAGATACGTCCATCTTCAGTCAAACGAATCTTTTTAGGGTCGAGATAAGACGTAGAGCCTTCTTTTCCAGCTTTCAGGCTGAGTCCTCCCTTAAATGCAAGTCCGCCGTCCTTTGTCTTGATTGAATTAAGTTGTGGATCGAAAGCATAAAGTCCTATGCCGTCGGTGGAGCTGAGGTAGCCGGCTTTGTTTGGCGCGATTGCCTCGGTAGTGATTATACGGCCAAAGTGCGCACTTTCTGTATTTGCATCCACGATGATGCCGTGAGGAGCATACAGCTTGAATGCTGTGGCATCAATTGTAGGCTTTGTCACATTCTCGCTGGATGCCACCACGCGGAATGAGTATTTCTTTCCAGCAGTCAAATCTGCCAATGGCACTGTGACGGTGTTTGCGCCGTCGGTCTTTACAGTTCCTTCAACCTCCTTGCACACCGCTCCTTCCGAAACGAGTTGCACCTTCACAGCCTTAGCAGTTGTGTTCAGTCGATAAGACACCGTAGCTTCTGTCGCGCTTTTATCCACCTTGATGTCGTAGGCATAAGCATTACGAGCATCCACGGTCTGTGTTACGCCAAGCGCACACAGCGATGTAAGAAATGCACCGAGTAATTGTTTCTTCATAATTCTGTAAATGATTTAGTTTGTAATTATGTTATGTTTATGTTATCTATATCGCACATTTTATTTGCGATGTTCAAAGTTATGCAAAAGCCTAATCATTTCAAAACAAAAATCGCAAAAATTCACAGAAATATGCCAATTATCCACACATTACATAATATTTACTCCAAATCAGCCTTTAATCTAAGCCATCCTCGCCAAAGATGAGTCGCCTATGATTTGGATAATTACAGAAAAGGGTGTAGCTTTGCGTCTATGAATGATGACCTGCGTGAAAATATCCCCACAGCCCGTGAACGTGAGACCGACGAGAAGATGCTGAAGTTCGGAGAGATTATGCTCGGATTCTTGAGCTATGAGCCTAATGCGTCGCAGTCGATGCTGATTGCGGCATTCTCGCGTTTTTGCCTGTTTTCGCCGAGCGACTCGGTGTTTCTCCTGAATGGCTATGCCGGCACAGGGAAGACATCGATGACAGGTGCGCTTGTGAAAGCTCTTTCCTATATCAATCGCAAGACCATCCTGCTCGCACCCACCGGGCGTGCGGCAAAGGTTTTCTCTGAATATTCTGGAGCTTCGGCGTTCACAATACACCGCAAGATTTACAGGCAGAAGAGCTATTCGCCCGAATATGGCAATTTCTCCATCGCCGAGAACAAATATTCAAATGCGGTCTTCATCGTTGATGAGGCATCCATGATAGGCAACGCTGCCGCTGCCGAGGGCGCAGCATTCGGCACCGGGCGGCTGCTCGACGACCTTGTGCATTATGTATATAGCGGCAACAACTGCCGCTTGATTATTCTCGGCGACAACGCCCAGCTTCCGCCAGTGGGATTCGACGAAAGCCCCGCTCTCAGCGAGAAGGTGCTTGCCGGATATGGGCTGAATGTGTTCCCGTTCTCGCTCACCGATGTGGTGCGTCAGGGGCAGGATTCGGGTGTGCTTGAAAATGCCACACGTTTCCGCAACGCTATCGACCGCATGCAACGAGGCACGCTGCTCCAGCTCTTGGCTCCACGGCTGCGGCTCAGCGGATACCACGACATCGAGATGCTGTCGAGCGAATATCTGCTTGAAAAAATTTCCGACTGCTATGACCGTGACGGGATAGCCGACACCATCATAATCACACGTTCCAACAAGCGTGCCACGCTGTTCAACCTCGGCATCCGCAACCAGATTCTCTACCGCGAGGACGAACTCGTGAGCGGCGACCTGCTGCTTGTGGCTAAAAACAATTATTTCTGGAGCGAGGAGTATGAACAAATGGACTTCATAGCCAACGGCGACATGGCTCGGGTATCGAGGGTGAGAGGCTCACATAAGATGTACGGCTTCCGCTTTGCCGATGTGACACTTGAATTTCCCGACCACGAGGTGGAAATCGATGCCAAGGTGATTCTCGATGCACTCACGACCGACGCTCCGGCACTGACACGCGAACAGAGCGACCGGCTCTTCATAGAGGTGCAGCAGGAGCTGGAGGGCGACAAGCGGGCGCGATACCGCGCGCTGAAGAAGCACCCATATTTCAACGCTCTTCAAGTGAAATACGGCTACACGGTGACCTGCCACAAGGCGCAAGGCGGACAATGGAGAAATGTGTTTATCGATATGGGAGCGATTCCCGACGACTCGCTTGTGTCGATAGATTTCTACCGATGGCTATACACAGCACTCACACGGGCATCGAAGCATGTATATCTCATCAATTCTCGTCTGGAGTGGATTTAGGACGGCGGTCTTTCTTTATGTGTATGCTCCCCCCTATCTCATGGATTTCACGCGCAAGGAATTTATTGAACGAGAACGGAAGCACCGACAGGATTGCCGACAGCAGAGCGGCAAGCAGCAAGGCATAGCCTACATTGAATCCGTAACCCAAATCCTTTATATTATAGAACTGCGGGAGCTGAATGTTCACGAAGTCCTTGGCATCGATGTAGAAGTATAGCCCCAAAGCTATAAAAGCAGCGGCAGCAAGACCCCAATAGCGGTTCTTCATGCAGTTGATTGCAATTCCGCCAAATCCGGCTACAAAAGGCACCAGCGAGAAGAGTATCTTCAGCCAGTCATCGGCATTTGAGATAGTCTCGGCAGTGTATTTGAAACCTGTCCACCCCCCATCGAAAGCCACATCGAAAAATGGCAGGAAAAGATAGACAATCAGGAAAGCCACCAAAAGTATGTTAGTTATCGGTTTCATTTATGCAAATTTAAATATTATAGAGTGTAGCGGCAAGCGGTTAACGACTTGCCCGCACAATGAGTAAAATCAGTTATCAAATGCGAATTTACGAAATATTGGCGGCATAAATGCACGATGTCACAATTTTTTAGCCAAAATTTACACTAAATAACAGAGGGTAGGTTCAATTGGCAAGTGCAAATTTAGCAATTTGTTTGAAGAACTCACA
>CAYWOC010000012.1:0-53696 GCA_964459845.1 uncultured Muribaculaceae bacterium
TTTTATGCTGTATAACATGCTTCTTCAGCACATGCCCCGGCAGAGCGCAAATTTACCCCCGAATTTTAACAGATTTTTTGCACTCTATAGACGGCATTTCCGCACATATTCCCGCTCTTTAGGCACCCGGCAACACTGAAATCCTCCCAATTCACAGCAAAAACATCATGCCCACCCACCGCAACACTCATAAAAAATGGCCACGCAATTGTGCGCAGCCATTTTTTTTATCACCGAAAAGCGTATTCTTTATTTTATGACAAACTTTTTTGAGACCGAGTCTCCACCACAATCCATCGTGACGAGATAGAATCCTGTGGAAACATCTTTGACATTTACCTCAAAGTGGTTTTCTCCATTATGCACAGCAACATCCTTCAACACCAATTGCCGACCTGTCATCGTATAAACTGACATTTTCGCTTCTGCATCAGCGATAGACCTAAAATCGATTTTCAAAGTCTCCCCATCTACTACAACATTCAAGCTGCAATCTTCCTTATCCTTAAAAACGCTTTCAGCTCTACCGAAATCTTCTGAATAATGAGCGACAAAGTTCCTCATAGGAAGTTCAAGTCCAGTTCCTTTCACTGCACTATTAATGTTGAAGCGGACGCTTTTCACCGTCACAGGATATTCCTCGATAGGCAATGCGCTCAAATCTATAGTATATACCGTGTCGGCTCCTACAGACGTATCGAATGTCAAAGTCTCAGGATTTTTATGAGAGGTCTTATAAACCACATTTATATTCTTTACAATTCCAAGTTTGTCAAACATCTGGAATGTGATGGAATCCGGCAAACTATATGTGTTTTTTTCAACACCAAAAGATATATAAGGAGAACGACCTGATGTGAAATCGAACTTATAGGCCACTCCATCATTCCATCCCACCGGTAGATTACCTGAACTTACAGTGAGATTTTTGACTCCAGACAATTTCGGAGACATTGCCGTCAAGTCAGACAACTGCACAAACTCAAGTTCCTTATTTCCAGGAATTTCTACCGTCACATTCACATCAAGCGACAAATTTTCAAATGTTCCAGTTAGCGTAGCCTTGCCATTTTTATGCCCATATACCACGCCATCAACAACAGAACAAACTTCTTCATCGGACGATGTCCAAGCAAAAGCCGAAGGATCAAGGTTGAATGTGTCTCCGCCATCAGACCCTTCAATTCCTATGAGATAGCCCCGCTTCTTACTAACAATCACATCGGGATATGGCACATTTATTCCTTCTGCTGTGCGAGTATCAACGTCCATCACAGCAGCCATCCCATTCTTCTCAGCATATATTTTCCCCGACATTCCTTTAGAACTTGAATGGAACACTCCAGCATCATCTACATATCCAAGCCCCGACGGCTCACACCGGAATGAGCATCCACTAACGTCTTTCTCTAAAATATTGTCATATTTATTAAACCCTATGACACGGAGAGGAGTGAGCGAGATTGTAGATGGTGCTATATGCGGCTTGCTGAACGACAGATGCTCAATAGTCGGGTTATCGGGGGCAAGAGACACCGCAAGCATAGCATCCTCAACAGGTCTAACCGAGCCACGCCCAGGAATATTGAGCATCGTTTCATCAACAACAATAGCAGCCGAGCCTCCGCTGTCAAAATTCACGATATCCCAAGCCCCACGGTCGAGCATCCAGTTAGTCAAATCAACACAATCCACCGCAGCACTCTGTCCCGACATCTCATTTATCAGCATATACAATTTTGTGCCCTCCTTATTGATTCCGGCAAGAACATGTGCCGATGTTTCATACTCACGTCCATTTTCAAAATCATTGTATTCGCCATCGTGCAATTTACCGTCGTGGGCAAGACTTGGATAGCCATGAAACGCATTCTCAATATCGGCAGGAGCTACTCCCCACGGAGTTGTTGGGAATTTCTGCGAAATCTTAATCTCATCGCCAGCTTTCACATGCCCGCGTATTGCAGCAGCCTTTTCATTCCTGAAAAACAGCACATAGTCAGTCTTAGTAGTCTGCAATGGAGACTCCGACACCTCAAGCACCTCACACGGTATATCAGCACCGTTCACGGTCCACTCACCTTTCGCACGGAATTTCACATACAGACCTTCGTCGGTCAATGTCATGCTATTGAATCTGTTGAACAGAACCGCATCACCATATAGCACTGTTGCGGCACGGTTATACTGATAAATATCTACTATGGTTCCATCAGCAGCAGTGACATAGCAGCTCATACCATTCGGATTAAACACCGAAGCACGCTTATCTTTTGTTATGGCAAGCAGCGACCTCCCGGTGCGAGTATATGTCATCTCGCCGTCGCTGATATTGTTGCCTATGCAGATTCCCATGTCATAGCTGAAAAAATCATGGTTCCATGCCACCTTCACGCGATGTCCCTCTCGAGAGTTCTCTCGATAATGCGTCACCACGTCCCAGCGGTTCACATCAGGCACCTGATGCCGACTTTGCACTTGCTCCACTTTATTATACGGATTTGTCAAGTCGACAACCGTCCACCACAAAATCAGCGGTTTGCTGTGGTAAATGATTTTAGTGTATTCGATGCCAGGTCCCACCATGTGGCTTTCCACTGTGTCGGCAACGCCCCAGTCTGGAGACGTAGCCACCATCTTAAACGGAAAAGCGCATATCGCCACGGCTGCAGCCGTGGCGATTATGCGAGTTGTTTTCTTCATATAAATTAAGCTTTATAGATAATGTTAATAAGTTTTGGTATAATCAGGTCGTTTATTTTCCTGCCATTATTTCATCCACTTTCTTTGCAAGGTCTTCTCCTTGAAGTCCTCGCGACAAAATAGTTCCGTCGGGTGATATAATCATAATATGCGGAATACCAACAAAACCATATACATCATACGGCACCTTCTGGGCATCAAAGACAATGCTCCATGGAATTTCAAGCTCCTGAACAGCCATTTTTGTGTCTTCCACCTCATCACGCACTGCCACTCCTACAATAGTCATACCTTTACCATTGTATTTCTTATAAATGGCCTTGAGTGTGGTGGTTATTTCATGACGACATGGAGGGCACCAGCTCGCCCAAAAATCAACCAACAGATAGTCGCCATTCTTGCCTATCATATCCGACAGCTTCCAAACTTTTCCATCAGGTTGCTTTACCGAGAAATCCACATATTTTGTGCCTTCTTTTGTCTTATCGGCAGTCTTGGCATATTCAAGGTAAGTCTTCACCTTAGGATTGTCGGCAAAGCCAGCAGGAGCTTCCGACACGAGTTTGCTCATCTGAGCATAATCAAGCCCAGCATTCACCACATATCTTGTAAAAGCATACACTCCGAGTGGATTGTCGCGGTTCTCCTCATATGTTTTTTTATACAGGTTCACATAATCCTCATCAGTTCCTTCACCCATCAAATCCGTCTCAGCACTGCGGAACTTATTAAGATTCTCGCACAGGGGAGTTCCCGACACTTTCAGCGTGTGGGTATCGATTGTCAGCTCTGCCCCAGGTTCAAGAATCACCAATACGCCATCCTCTCCTACACGTACTTTTGCGAGGCATAGGCTGTCAATGGTGCCTTCTATGCGGAAAAATGAATTTTCCACCTTGGTCTTGGCGATAGTATCGCCTGTGGTCACATTGGTCAATGCAACATCTTCACCATCAACGCCCGAATCATCCCAAGTCACTGTAATGCTGTACTTATTGTCGCTGCACGAAGCCATCACGAGCAGCGCAGTTGCAGCAATAGTCGATAAAAACTTCTTCATAATATATTCCTTTATTTTTTATTGTTATTATATTTCTTTTTTTGTCACTTCTTAATACTCACCACATCAAGTATCGAATCGTTTTCAAGAGAATATGCTGTCATCGTCATATTCTTGTCATCGTAATTCACCACCTGATACATGCGGGTTTCGGGTATTATCTTCGAGCCATCACGTTCTTTCCGAGCCACATACGCCTTAGGCGACATAAAGCTTATGATATACACAGGATGATTTCCATCTGCTGTTCCGCCACTTGATATTGTGCGCATATATCCATGTTCATGCCCTTGAAGCACCAGATGCACGCCATATTTTTCGAGCAGCGGGCGGAATGCATTGCGCACCACTGCATTGTTGCGGCTTTTACGCACAGAATAGACGGGATGGTGGAACATAACCACTTTCCATTTTGAGCCTGCCGACTGTAGCACCGAACGCAGCCATTTATATTCTCCCATCACAGTGATTATGTCTTGAATGCCGTTAGTGTCAAGCACTATATATCTCAGGTCGGGCAAATCCACAAAATAGCTTTTTCCCATAGCCGTCTTTGCCCCATTCTGTGGATACACGAATGTCTTGGTCCAGCGAGGGTCTATCGTGAGGTACAACGACTTTATGTAATCATGATTGCCCGCAGCATTGATTATCGGCATAGCAGTTATTATGCTATCCACCGTGGAATAAAAATAATTCCAATACTTATCCACAGGAGCTTCAATCAAGTCGCCTCCACATGCCCAAAAATCCACATCACCATATTTGTCATAAAGCCTTTTGAACCATTTTTTAGACTCTCCGCCTATGGTGTCCTGCACATCTCCGAAGTACAAGAATCTGCGGCTCGACAAGTTGCTCTGCGCCATAGTTGTTGTCATCCATGCCGAATGTGCGTTGCCTGTAGTCACTCTATAAGAATACCTGTCGCCAGGCTTCAAATTCTTAATCTCGGCATTATAGAAAGCATCCACTCCTCCACGGCTCTCCACCACAGCACCTTTTGCCTCAATTTCAGTGGTGTCACCATCGTGTGCAAGCTCAATATATGATTTTTCCAGACGGTCGCCACATCGCCACGACACCGTCCGCTGCGACAAGAAATCCTCTCCCGGAGTTAAAGTTATGCGGTCGGGCACCACTGCCGATGCGTATTGCTCCTCAGGCATATTGCTGAACCATGCGCGCCAACGGCTCTTCACCCATAACGACACTCCTGCCGCAAGTGCCACGGCTACTGCTATTTTCCAAATCTTTTTCACTTTCTATTCTTGATAGTTTTTTTGTCACTGATATCTCTTTTTTGCAAAAGTAGCAATATTTTTCATTTCTGCATACCTTTGAGCTACACAAAAAAATAGCAGCCTCCTCACTCACGCGAGAGGGCTGCCTAAGATATAAAGAATCAAACTGTAAAAATATTTTCGTTTCGTGGTCAAATGCTATATTTTTTAGATTATGCCTTGCGCCATCATGGCATTTGCCACTTTCATGAAGCCTGCCACATTTGCGCCTTTCACATAATTCACATAGCCATCGGCAGTCTTGCCATAGCGCACACATTGCGCATGGATATTTGCCATGATGCCTTTCAGCTTCTCATCCACCTCCTCGGCTGTCCAAGTTAGCTTCTGGGAGTTTTGAGCCATTTCAAGTCCCGACACCGAAACTCCTCCGGCATTTGCAGCCTTGCCGGGAGCATACAGTATCTTGGCTTCGATAAACTGATGCACCGCTTCTGGAGTGGATGGCATATTCGCACCCTCCGACACGGCAATGCATCCGTTTTCGAGCAAGGTGCGAGCATCATCGCCGTCAAGCTCATTTTGAGTTGCCGATGGCATAGCGATATCGCACTTCACACTCCAAGGACGGCCTCCATCGAAATATTCGCAACCGTATTCCTCCGCAAATTCACGGATACGTCCACGATATATATTCTTCAATTTAAATATGTAGTCAAGTTGTTCGCGAGTGATACCTTCCGGCACATATATTGTGCCGTTTGAATCGCTCATCGTCACGACCTTTGCTCCGAGCTGAAGCAGTTTGTCGGCTGTATATGTAGCCACATTTCCCGAACCCGAAATCGCCACAGTCTTGCCTTTTATGTCAATACCTCGTGTCGCAAGCATATTAAGCAAGAAATAAACGTTGCCATAGCCCGTGGCCTCAGGACGAATCAGAGAGCCTCCGAATTCAAGACCTTTGCCGGTAAATGTGCCTGTGTGCTCGTGTGTCATCTTCTTGTATGCTCCAAACATATAGCCCACTTCTCGTCCACCGACTCCTATGTCACCGGCAGGCACATCTGTGTCAGGCCCGATATGACGGCCAAGCTCTGAGACAAACGCTTGGCAGAATCTCATCACTTCCATATCAGATTTTCCTTTGGGGCTAAAATCCGAGCCGCCTTTTCCGCCTCCCATCGCCAGTGTTGTCAATGAGTTCTTAAACGTCTGTTCAAAAGCAAGGAATTTCAATATCGACTGATTGACCGACGAGTGGAAACGTATGCCGCCCTTATACGGGCCGATAGCATTGTTATGCTGAATGCGATAGCCCATATTGGTCTGCACTTTCCCCTTGTCATCAACCCACGACACGCGGAATGAATAAATTCTATCTGGAATACATAGTCTTTCTATAAGATTGTAGCGTTCAAATTCTGGATGTTCGTTATATACGTCTTCGATTGTAGTCAGCACTTCCTCAACCGCCTGAAGATATTCAGGCTCGTTAGGGAATCTGCGTTTCAAGTCATTTAACACTTCGCTTGCTTTCATTAGCTTTAAGTCTTTTTTTTGAATATATATTTTTATACCATTCGATACGCAAAGATAACAATAATTTTCCATATTACTATCATTTTGTCACAAAAATATCATATTTTGTGTACATTTTTTACTTTTCACGCCTATTTACAGCACTTTCGGCATATTCACACAAAAAAAATAGACTGCTGGCATCGGTAATATTGATACCAGCAGTCTATGATATTGCTTGTGAGCTCGCAGTACGTTCAATTCACGATTGCCATCACTGTTCAATTTTTAAGTGATTGATACACGGTAGAGAACAATTTCGGGCGTATGTTCAGTTTATTGAATGCTGAGTTTTCACGAGTAGGATACACACGGTTGCACAGGAATATGAATACAAGACCGTTGTCAGGATCCACCCAGAACACCGTACCAGTGAAACCAAGGTGTCCGAATGTTGCTGCTGTCGCCTCGCTGCATGTTGGTGAATTGTCATCGTTCTTCTTGTCGGGCTTGTCAAAGCCGAGACCTCTGCGCGAATTTGGACTTTTCTCCTTGCAGAACAAATCCACAGTACTCTGTTTCAAATAGCGATCACCACCATACACTCCTCCATTAAGCCACATTTGGCACAACTTTGCCAAATCGTTGGCATTGGAGAACAGTCCCGCATTGCCCTGTACTCCGCCCGAGAATGCTGCGGTCTCGTCATGCACATATCCGCGCACTACTTGACGGCGAAGGAATGAATCGTACTCCGTAGGTGCAATCTGCGACTTAGGATAGCGCGACAATGGGCGATACATTGTGTGGTAAGCGCCGAGTGGAGCAAAGAAATTCTTGTCCATGAATTCATTGTGCGCCTGCTTAGTCACATTCTCCTCGATGTTCATAAGGAGGCAGAAATTCAAGCAGCTATACAGATAATCCTTGCTTGGGCGAAGTTCTATGTTATAGATACGGTTCATAATGGTGTCATAAGTAGCCCGGTTGCCATATATGCCGTCACATATAGCTATCGGGAACTTCTCGCTTCGTGCCGAAGAAGTGACATCTGTGCGTAGGCTCGCATTCTTGTTTCCATAATAATTAGTTGCCACTTTTATCGAATAAGTAGCGTCTTTGCGGTTATGGAACAAGTCACCACGATATGATTTTGGGTCAAGCATTGCATCATACATATTCAATGATGCAGGAATACCTGTCTCATGGAAGAGTAGCTGGCGCAATGTCAGGTCTTTCTTGTTTCCGTTGCGTAGCTGCGGTATGTATTCGCTCGCCTTTTCGTCGATTTTAATAAGTCCACGGTCATAGGCTTTCATGATTCCGGGCAGCGTGCCGGTAGCCTTCGATACAGATGCGAGGTCATACATTGTGTTCACCGTTACAGGTGCGTTGGTTTTGGTGTCGGTCACACCATAGCTGCGGTTGCACACCACTTTGCCATTGCGAGCCACAAGCACTTGACATCCGGGAAATGCCTTGGTCGTCACGCCTATGTTGCACAACGAGTCGATTTTAGTCAGCATCGTGCTGCTTAGCCCCACTTCTTCAGGCACAGTGTATCCGAGTCGTGTTGCTGCATATTTCACTCCGGCACCTTGTTTTGCCACCCCCTTTACCGACACCGGCATCACACCGTTTGCGGCATTTCCGCCGTAGATTGTCTGTGCGGTATAGTCTTGTGCAAGTGTGCAGTTTTGGTAGCCAAGCACCACTGCGCGCGAGTGTTTTGCTATATACTCATAATTCTTCAAATCAAATGCCTTGGCAAAAATAACCGAAACCACATCTTTCAGATTTGTCACCATCGACGACATCACTGCTCGGTATGCCTCTTTGTCGTCGAGAGCGGCAACTATCACCACGTCATAGTCTTTCAGCTTCTCAATAAGCGGAGCCACAGGTTCGCTGGCACGGTAGCTGTAGCGGTCGGTCTTTGAATACATTGCACAGCGGTTTTGGAACATATTGTCAGTTCCAGCATTGTCGCTGAGTGTCACCACTGCGATTTTGGTGCGTTCCAGTCTTGTGAGCGGAAGTATCTTCTTCCCATTCTTCAGCACTGTGATTGCACCAGCCCACAAGCGGCGTGCCACCTTGGCAGCCTCTGGCGAATTAATTTCCTTTACCACATTATCCACATCCACGCGCTGCGGGCGGTTAAGTCCGAGTGCATATTTGTATCTTAGCATCTTGGCGCATCGTTCATTGATTACGCTTTCAGGTATCAATCCACTCTTAACCGCTTCTTTTATGGCAATTATATCTTTGGGCAAATTGGTAGGAGACAACAGCACATCATCGCCGGCACGAAGTGCCTGCAAGCTGTTTGATTCGCCTGGCATGTCTGCGCCATGCATTCCTAAAGCGTCAGTGAATGTAAGTCCGTTAAATCCAAGCTGCTTATGCAGAAGTTCTGTCACATGTTTTTCCGACAGTGATGATGCCATCTTGCGGTCATCTATAGCCGGCACATACAAGTGTCCCACCATAATGCCCGAAAGACCGGCATCTATGTAGCTACGGAAAGGAACGAGTTCACACATTTTCAGCTCCGACATGTTCTTTGTCACAGTCGGCAGTGTCTTGTGCGAATCTTGCGACGGATTTCCATGACCCGGGAAATGCTTTGCCACCGAAAGCACTCCATTGTCCTCCATTCCTTTAGCGAATGCGATACCTCGACGAGCCACGAGTTCTGGCGATTCGCCAAATGAGCGTGCGCCTATTGCGGGGTTGTCGGGATTGTCGCTCACATCAAGCACCGGAGCGAAATTCACATGGATGCCTATCAAGCGGCATTCGCGGGCAAGTTCGCGGCCATATTCATACAGCAAGCGGTCGTCGCCTATCGCCCCAAGTATCATATTCTTCGGGAACTGTGGAGCATCCGTCAGTCGCATCGATAGCCCCCACTCGGCATCAGCGGTTATCATCAATGGGATTTTTGCGTATGACTGGGCAAAATTGTTCAACTTTGCCTGTGTCTGAATGTTGCCAGTGGAGAACAGCAGCCCTCCGATTTTATACTCCTGTACATTTTTTTTGATTTTAGCCATATTGGCTGCATCGTCGCTCGTGGCAGCCTGCACTACCATCAGTTGCCCGATTTTCTCTTCGAGCGTCATTTTCGCCATTGTAGTATCTACCCATGTGTCCATATCGCTCTTGTTCACGCGATTGAAGAACTTAGGCTCCTGCGTGCTTGCCACCACAGCGGTTGCAGCCAAAGCAAACAAGGCTAATACAATGGTTAATTTCTTGAAATTGTTCATTGTTTTGTTAAATAGATGTTTATGTTAATCATTTTGTGTATTTTCTCTTTTATTTGCCGTTATCCACCTGCTTCATTCGAGTTTCTTTTGACGGATTGACTTTTTGTCCTTTCGAAGCCGATTTCTTCAGATAATCGAGCATCCTGTCTCCGAAATTTTCATTGTCTTCATATAAGCGTGGGCAAGTGGTCATCGACACCATATAGTCTCCGCCGTTGGCAAGATAGTCGATTGTGGCTATATTGTATGTGGCATTGGCATCCACATCCTTGCCGCCTATTGTTGCTTTCACAATCTTGCGCGTGCCTTCCAATTTTGCGTAGGACACTCTTGCTTGATTGCTTATCGGGTCGCCGCCGCGTCCCGCCATCACTGTGAATGCGTCGAGCAGTTGCTTACCTGTCATCTTTATCACCACTATCTTGTTCTCAAATGGGAACATCGAGCGGATAAGCCCTTCCGAGACATTGCCTTTTGGCATCGACTGGCGGATGCCTCCACCGTTCATAATTGCCATATCTATTTTCAATCCCGACAATTCTTTTGCCATATCGTATGCCGCATCTCCCACGAAGTTATGCATTTCAGATGAACGTTTGTCCATTGCGCGCACGCTGCTGGTGAGCGGAGCGTTCATAAGAGAGTCCACTTTCTCGCGGAATGGGGCAAGATATGCTTTAAGCGCAGGATAGTCGGCACGGCTGTCATATCGTTTATCCACAGGCATCAGCTTGTATTCTTCTATTTGCATCTTGTCGAGGTCGAGCGTTATATATCCCACATTCTTGCCTTGTGCGCCAGTCTGCGTCACATATATCTCTCTGCCGTCGGCATTTTTCACCTTATAAGGCACCGACTTCTGATTTGCCGGGTTTATCACCGTGTGTGAGTGTCCGCCTATCACAAGGTCGATATATCGGCTGGCAGCCACGATTTTGTTGTCAGAGGGATTGTCGGCAGCTCCGCCTGAATACCCTACATGCGACAGCATCACCACAAAATCCACATTCTCCACTTTCTTGAGGTATTCCGCTGTCAAGTCGGCTATCTCTGCCGCATTCTTATAAACCACGCCCACACTCTTGTCGTCGGCTATCATTCCCTTTGGCAACAAGTTGATTCCCATGATGCCGATTCTGCGTCCGGCATACTCTTTTATCATATATGGAGTGAACAATCCGTTTAGCGGAGTCTTGCGCAGGTCATAGTTTGCCGATAGGCGTGCGGTCTTCATGTTCTTATAAAACTTTGCGAGCTGCACCATACCGTTGTCAAACTCATGATTGCCCATAATGTATGCATCATAGCGCAGACTGTCGAGCATCGCACACTCCACTTCTCCCTTGAACAGAGTGAAGTACAGAGTGCCTTGCACGGCATCTCCAGCATCAAGAAGAAGCACATTTTTCTCGGCACCGCGCACACTGTCGATAAGCACCTTACGGCGCAAAATTCCGCCTTTGTTATCGGCTGCTGGATCTATTTGGCTGTGCGTGTCGTTTGTCGTCAGAAACACAAGCCGCTCTGCAAAGGCATCGGTGGCAATCATTCCGAATGTCATTGCCAATGCCGCAAAAATCCCATATTTCCTCTTCATATCTTATTGTATTGTTTTCTCATAAAAATCATCCACGAAATTAGCAAAATAAGATGAAACAGCCAACTAATACCCGAAAAATCGCTTAAAATACTTGACTTTAGCACAAAACGCACATTGCGACTTATTCGTTTTTTGCGGTTAATCGCGAATATTAATGTCCGAGTTGAATTTATGCCTACATTTCAGCCTCGTTACCTCTTGTTCTTAATCCATTTACATTGGTCATTATTTCTGTTTTTATAGGCAAAAGAGGAATATTCTGACTGCCCGGTTGAAATCGTTTTGTGTTCTCGCAGTTTTTAGATACATTTGTATTCTAATCCACACAACCATCTTGATAGCTCCTTACCGGCTATGCAACAGCTCTATTTTCTTTCGAGCAGGTCAAACCGCCAAAAGAAAAAGCTGCCTCATAGCACTGCCGCTATCATTATTTTTGTTCAATAAAAATAATCGCATATATCACAATATTTATGAGAAATATCAGATTCAGACCTCTGTTGGCTATGGCTTTGGGAATAGTCGCTGTGGGAGCTTCGGCACAAACCGATGCCGCCGCACATACTGCCGACACACTGCGCCTCTCAGCCGACGACTGCGTGAAGATTGCCCTCAGCACTAACCCGACTATTAGGGTTGCCGACATGGAAATCTCTCGCATTGAATATTCCAAAAAGATTACTATCGGGCAACTTCTGCCATCTGTGTCTTTCACTGGAGCCTACAGCCGCGCACTGGCTTTGCAGACTATGTATATGGATGCCGGCGACGGAAATGTGATGGCAATAAAGATGGGACGCGACAATTCTTATCAGACCGGCTTCTCAGCTTCTGTGCCGCTCATCGCACCTCAACTTTGGAAAAGCCTTAAGCTCAACGACAACCAGATTGAACAAAATATCGAATCGGCAAGGTCGTCACGACTGAAAATGGTGAATCAGGTGAAAAATGCATATTATGCGCTTATGCTCGCCCTCGACTCTCACCAAGTGCTGATTAAGAACTATGAGACCGCTAAGTTTAATGCCGACATTTACGCAAAAAAATTCAAGAACGGGACAGCCTCGGAATACGATGTGCTGCGGTCGAGCGTGCAGGTAAAGAATATGGAGCCCTCGATTATCGAGGCTGAAAACACAATACGCCGAGCGCAGTTGCAGCTCCTTGTGCTTATGGGTGTGGATGCCACTATGCCGGTGAAGCCGACTGAAAGTCTGGCTTCCTATAAGCAACAGATGTATGACCGCACTCTCTCAATCGACACTAATCCGCAAAACAACACCGACCTGCGCCAGCTCGACCTTCAGACCGATTACCTGAAGAAGTCACTCGATGTGCAGAAGATGGCATGGTATCCCACACTGTCGGCTTCAGTTAATTACATGTGGAATTCAATGTCAAATGGGTCTCCGTTCAAGGATTTCCGCTGGACTTCTTCCTCAACTGCCGCACTGTCGCTATCGGTGCCTCTGTTTCAAGGTGGACAAAGGTACTACAAGCAGCGTCAGGCGGAAATCGCCTACAAGGAAATGACTTGGCAGCGCGACAATCTTGTGCGCTCGCTCAATATGCAAGTGCACACCCAGATGGACAATATCCAGAAAACCATAAAACAGATTTCGGCAAATGAGGCTGGAGTGGAGCAAGCCACCAAAGCCAACAAGATTATGGAAAAGAGCTTCCAGATTGGAGCAGCATCTTATCTCGACCTGCGAGACTCGGAAGATGCTCTCATGGAATCTGAATTGAGCTATTATCAAGCCATCTACAATTATCTGGTGGCTGAAAGCGACTTGCAGCTTCTGCTCGGCAGTGCCAATGTGGGGGAATATCCTCAAAATTCCACTTACTCCGAAAAGCAGAAAAATCTACAGAAATAATATCATCTCTTAATCATAAAAAACTATACATTAGTATGAATTATATAAACCGTATCTTCAGCCTTGCCATAGCCTCGGCTATGCTGTTCTCTTGTTCAAGCAAAAAAGAGGAAAAGGCTGAACAGAAAGAAGAGTTGCCTCTGGTGACGATTGAAAAAGTTTCAGCTCAAGATGTGCCTCAAAACGCAAGCTACACGGCTACTGTGGAGGCATTCAAGACCAACAACATCACCACATCCACCATGAACCGAATCAAGTCAATTCTTGTGGATGTGGGCAGACGTGTCCATGCCGGGCAGACGGTGGTAATCCTCGACGACGTGAATATCGAGCAGCAGAAAATTCGTCTCGCCAACCAAAAACGTGAATACGACCGAGCTGTGGAGCTGCTTAAAATCGGTGGCGGAACTCAGCAACAAGTCGATAACCTGAAGTCGGAATACGATGCCGCAATGCGCGCCTACCGTAATATGAAAGAGAATACTGCGCTCATAAGCCCCATTTCTGGCGTGGTCACTGCACGCAACTTCGACAACGGCGACATGACTGGCAGCCAGCCTATACTCACAATAGAGCAGCAAAATCCTGTGAAAGTTATCGTGAACGTGTCAGAACAAGACTTCACGAAAATCAAGCAGGGCATGAAAGTTCAGGTGAAGCTCGACGTGTATGGCGACGAAGTTTTCAATGGCTCTGTATATCTCATTCATCCCACAGTGGATGCCAATACCCGCACTTTCCAAGTGGAGGTCACTGTGCCTAACGCACAAAACCGCATCCACTCCGGCATGTTTGCGCGTGTCGATATGAACTTCGGCTCTAAGCGCAACGTGGTTGTGCCAGACCGTGCCGTAGTGAAGCAGTCGGGTTCTGGCAACAAATATGTGTATGTGTATAAGGACGGTAAAGTTTCCTATAATAAGGTGGAACTTGGTCAGCGCATCGGCGACCACTATGAATTACTTTCCGGTGTCCCCGACAATTCTGATGTGGTTGTTACCGGACAGACTCGCCTTGCCGACGGAGCTGCGGTGAAAGTGCAAAATAGCAAATAACGGTTCCTAAGCAAAAAATCATCTTATTACTAAATCATAAATTATCATAATATATGAGTCTATACGCAAGTGCAGTAAAACGCCCGGTGATGACCATGCTATGCTTCATTGCTGTAGCCATACTCGGTCTATTCTCTTTGCAGAAACTGCCTATCGACCTATATCCCGACATCGACACAAACACGATTATGGTGTT
Organism: uncultured Muribaculaceae bacterium; assembly: GCA_964459845.1. Taxonomy (GTDB): domain Bacteria; phylum Bacteroidota; class Bacteroidia; order Bacteroidales; family Muribaculaceae; genus CALZFJ01. The sequence continues at coordinate 14,535 of CAYWOC010000012.1, forward strand.
CACGAGCTATCAAGGCGCAAGCGCACAGGATATCGAGCAGAATGTGACACGTCCGCTCGAAAACACGCTCAACTCGGTGCAGCACTTGAAACACATCACCTCCAAGAGCCGTGAGAACACTTCGGTGATTACTCTCGAATTTGAATACGGCTATGACATCGACGTGCTTACCAACGACGTGCGCGACAAGCTCGACATGGTGAGCAGCGCGCTGCCCGACAATGCCGAAAATCCTATAATCTTCAAGTTCAGCACCGATATGATTCCTATCGTGCTGCTCTCGGTTCAAGCCGAAGAAAGTATGCCGGGACTTTACAAAATACTTGACGACGGTGTTGCCAATCCTTTGGCGCGCATCGACGGTGTGGGGTCTGTATCAATATCTGGCGCACCGAAACGCGAGATTCACATTTATGTGGACCCTATCCGTCTTGAAGCGTATAATCTATCTATCGAGACTATATCCTCAATCGTGGCAGCCGAGAATCGCAACATTCCTGGCGGCTCGTTCGATATAGGTTCCGACACCTATTCGCTGCGTGTGCAGGGTGAGTTTGTTGATGCCAAGCAGATGGCCGACATCGTGGTCGGCTCAGTTGGCGGCAAGAATGTCTATCTGCATGATGTGGCGCGCATCGACGATTCTCTGGAGGAGCGCGCGCAGCAGTCCTACAACAACGGTCAAAAGGGTGCCATGATTGTCGTGCAGAAGCAGTCGGGAGCTAATTCTGTTGCCATTTCTAATGCAATTATGGAAAAGCTGCCGTCTATTCAGAAGAATCTGCCCACCGATGTGAAACTTGGTGTGATTGTTGATACCTCCGACAACATCAAGAACACAATATCATCCCTCGTTGAGACGGTGCTTTATGCCTTGCTGTTTGTAGTGATTGTGGTGCTGGCTTTCCTTGGACGTTGGCGTGCCACTATGATTATCGTCATCACCATTCCATTGTCGCTTATAGCGTCGTTCATTTATCTGTATGCCACAGGCAACACTCTAAACATTGTGTCGCTATCGGCTCTGTCAATATCTATCGGTATGGTGGTGGACGATGCCATTGTGGTGCTTGAAAATGTCACTACACACATCGAGCGTGGAGCCGACCCTAAACAGGCTGCCGTGCATGGTACAAACGAGGTGGCTATTTCGGTTATCGCGTCCACGCTGACGCTTATAGCCGTGTTCTTCCCTTTGACTCTCGTCAGCGGCATGTCGGGTGTGCTGTTCCGCCAGCTCGGTTGGATGGTCTGCATCATGATGATTATCTCCACCACCTGCGCTTTGTCTTTGACTCCTATGCTGTGCAGCCAGTGGTTGCGCCTCAACCCTAAGCAGGGTAAGCTCTACAAGATAATTTTCACTCCTGTCGAGAAATGTCTCAACGCTCTCGACAACGGATATGCCCGCTTGCTGAACACTGTTGTACGCCACAAGACTTCTACGATACTCATCTGTATGGCCGTATTTGCCGGCTCCATGTTCATCGCTTCGTTCATTGGCTCGGAGTTCTTCCCTACTGCCGACGACGGTCGCCTCGGTGTAAAGCTCGAATTGCCTATAGGAACTCGCGTCGAAATTGCCGAATCTTCGGCACATAAGCTGTATGAGCAGTGGCGCAAGGAGTATCCTGAAATAAAGGTTCTGAACTACACCGTCGGACAGGCAAGCTCCGACAACACTTTTGCTTCTATGCAGGACAACGGTCCTCACATCATATCGATGAACATACGCTTGTCCGACCCCGGTGAACGTGAACGCAAAATCACCGAAATAGCCGCTCTCATGCGTGAAGACTTGAAGAAATTCCCTGAATTTAAGAAAGCGCAGGTGAATGTGGGCGGAAACCGTGGAGGAAGCATGAGCGGACAATCTACCGTGGATTACGAAATCTACGGCTACGACTTCACGCTGACCGACTCTGTGGCTCAACAGGTGAAACGCATCCTCGAAAACACCAAGGGTGCTGCCGACGTGATCATTTCACGCGCCGATTACCAACCAGAATATCAAGTCGATTTCGACCGCGAGAAGCTGGCCATCTATGGGCTGAACCTCACCACTGCCGCCAATTATCTGCGTAACCGCATAAACGGCAGCACTTCGAGCTACTTCCGCGAAGACGGCGAGGAATATGACATAAAGGTGATGTATGCTCCCGAATTCCGCACTTCCATTGCCGACATTGAGAATATCCTCATTTATAACACTCAGGGCAAGGGGGTGAGAGTGAAAGATGTGGGTAAAGTAGTCGAACGGTTCACGCCTCCTACCATCGAGCGCAAGGACCGTGAGCGCATCATCACAGTGTCGGCCATTGTGCAGGGCCGTCCTATGAGCGAGATTGTTGCCGATGTGCAACCAGAGCTCGACAAGCTCGACCTACCCGTGGGACTTTCAATCAACCTGTCTGGTTCCTATGAAGACCAGCAGGACTCGTTCAGCGACCTTGGTACTCTTGCCGTGCTTATCATCATACTTGTGTATATAGTGATGGCTGCTCAATTCGAGTCGCTCACATATCCTGCCATCATCATGACATCACTGCTGTTTGCCTTCTCGGGTATTGTGTTGATTCTATGGATTACCGGCACCAACCTCAACATCATGTCGATGATTGGCTCTATTATGCTTATCGGTATTGTTGTGAAAAATGGTATCGTGCTTATCGACTACATCACGCTCAATCGTGAGCGCGGCATGAGCATACGCTCATCGGTGGTTTTAGGCGGCAAATCACGTCTGCGTCCCGTGGTTATGACTTCGCTCACCACAATTCTCGGTATGGTGCCTATGGCTGTCGGCTCTGGGCAAGGCTCAGAGATGTGGAAGCCTCTTGGTATTGCTGTTATCGGCGGTCTTACGTTCTCCACACTGCTCACGCTGCTATTCGTGCCGGCTCTATACTGCATCTTCGCATATGTGGGCGTGAAACGTCAGCGCAAAGAGCTGCGCAAGGCGAAAGACTGATTACTTTTTATCAACTTTTATTATACTGACTGTTAGGAAATATGAAAGCTATATTTATATCATTCGACCAAGCCTACTATGAGCGCATAGTGGATATGCTGGAACGCGCCAACTGCCGTGGCTTCACTGCATGGCAGGAGGTGCAAGGACGTGGTTCTAAAACGGGCGAGCCGCACTACGGCAGCCACGCTTGGCCGTCTCTCGCATCATCCATCATCACTATGGTGGAAGATGACCGTGTGGACACCATCCTGTCCAAGCTCCATGAAATGGATCTTGCCACACCGAAGCTCGGGTTGCGGGCATTCGTTTGGCAAATTGAAAAGACTATATAAGCTATAGCGAGGCCACCTCATTGCCATCATCAATAATGCTGCCCATATCACAGTGTGCGATATGGGCAGCATTATTGTTTTTATAAGGCAGCTTCGCGACATTATGGGCAATAGCCTCTCCTAATATCGCTTATTCAGCATCACTTCGTCAAGGACATTGTGATGGAGATTCCGTAGTTGCTGTTGGTGGTGGGATATGCAGTAGATGACACGAGCGGTGTATTCACTTGGTGATCAAAGTATGCGCCAAGGGTGATACGCTTGCTCAAGATATAATTGGCTGTGAAGTTCAGCGCCAATGTGCGTGTTCCGCTTGTAGCCTGCGTCAATCCTGTCTCCATCTTGCGGATCAGTGCGCTGTTGTTGGTTAGCGAGAAGTCAAGATTCAGCGTGAGGTCGTTGCTCACTCCTTGCTGCTTGCCACGCATCTTCAAGAATGTGTTGAAATTAGCTATCGTATATCCTCCTCCTATCACGAGCGAGCGGCTCAAGGCCTCGACAAGCTGACCTGCCGAAGAATTAAGCGTCAGCGTGCGACTGTCGCGATACTCAGCGTTGAACGTTACATTGTTCTTCATCGTTGCCTGAACGCCTAAGAGCGGAGCGAACTTCTCTGTGATTGACACCGATGATATGTTATATGGCGATGTAGGATATGGATTCTGAGTCAATTCACTGCGGCTGAAGCCAAGTCCGTCGCCTATGGCAAGCCAGTCGCTATAGCTTGAGAATGAGCCTACGGTGTAGGTACATTGGTAAGCGTGAGTTATGGTAAACGACTTGAATATCTTCTTCATCTTCTCAATCTTGCCAAGTCCGTCGTAGGTGACACGCCAGTTTGGCATCAGGTCGGCAAAGCCGGGGAATGGATTAAGTGTCACCTTATTTGGACTCTTGCCAGAATATGCTGCCACAAATGCAGGTATCAGCACATCGCTGCCCGACGCATTCACTCCGCCATTATTGGCATCAAACGGCTGCCCAGCAAGGGTGTTGCCACTCATGAATCCGCCCGAAGGGTAATTCTTGCCCACATATTGACTCTGTACCCGCTCAGCTACTACTGGAATGTACTCGAGAAATTTATTGAACGCCGCACTTTCATATCCGTTCTTCGAAGAGCAACTGCGCAATGCCGTGGCTATGGCACAGTGTGTCTTGGTGTAACTACCGCCATAGGTGGTGGTCATATCATCATACATGAATTGAATCTGATTCGTTCGATTGTCTGTACGGTTGGTTGTAAGCGTTATTTTCAATCCTCGTATAGGCTCAAGCGTAGCCTCTGCATGGAATTCAGATGTCTTGGAATACAATGCCGGCGAGGTCTGCGTCTCGTCGCACAACAGCCATCCACGCTCTTTTGCCTTGGTGATATAGCTGTCGTCGGTGAATCCGAATGCGAAATCAAGTCCCGGAGCCATAACGTCGTAGTGGGTTGATTGCCCGAATATGTCGCCGATTTCCGGCACAAACTGTGGCAACGACAATGAGCGTGTGGTCTTGTAGCGGACACTCACATTGCGCACCGACATAGCGAAGCGTGTGGCATACTGCGCAGCCTCGCTCCAGAAGCTCTTCTTCTCGTCTTTCACCTCTACGACCACCAACTTCACATTCTTCTTTATCTTATTGAGAATTATCACATTGTTTTCGTCTTTCACCTGCACGCGTATTGTTATCGGGCGGTTGTCGTCGGTGGTAGTCCCCGTCACTTTCACCTTCTTGGTGTGCAGACCGTGGCGAAGAACGTATGTAGTATCTTCACGCAGCATCACTGTGCGCTCGAATCGCTTAGGGCGAGTGGCGGCAGTGCGTCGGGTAGAAGACGTGGAGCTGAATCGCTTGTTCACGTCACGCAGATACTTAAACTTGTTGTACAGTTGCTCGAGATTCAAGCGTCCATCCAGATTCCACGATGCCTGGTTGGCTATACTGTTGCCCGAGTTCACATCCTCAACAACCGTACCACGCTCCCATTTATAGGTAGAGTTATATGTTGCCGACGCTGTAATGAAGTCAAGCACAGGTATGCGGCTGAACGGTGCTTTATATGTGCCGACGAATGTCTGGTTATATTCGTATGGCGTTCCCAGTCCCTTGATGCTGCGCCACACTGAGTCGCGCCAATCCCGGTAGCGGTCGGGGAACAGCTTCTTATTGACTGCGCCTATTGGCTCATCGATATGTGCCGTGGTATTGGAATTGAACGACAAGCTGAGCGACTTGGTGATATTCCAGTTGATGGCAAACTGACGATCCCAAAGGAAATTCTTGCTCACCGAGATAGGCAATTCCACCGATATGTCTGTGGTGTTGCGTTCCTGCTGCTCATAGTAGTAGCGCGACATATTTGTGTTGAAGCTGATGTTGCTCGGCAGCCAGTTGAGCTCCCAATCTTTTATGAACTTCATGTTCTTAGATTTGCTCTTCAGCTTCTTGAACGGCTTGAATGCGTGGAAATATGGCGTGTAGCTATATTGGAAACTTCCGCGGTAGTCGCTCGTGTTCTCAAATTCATTGTTTGGGTCGGTATTTCGCTGCTTGTTTGATGAGTAGCTCAATGTGAAGTTGGCAGGATCCCATGGCATAGGATTCTTGCTCTGCACGTCAAATTTCAATCCCGAAACGCTGAAGCTCTCCACCGTCTTGCGGGTCACGGCATAAGATTCTATCGAGTCGCGCTGTTCTTTTGTGGCGCAAGCATCGAGGGCATCCTTCAGCAGCACATCCTGGTCGAGAGGATTATATTTAGGCGTGGTCTTCTCTTTTGAGATTGAGTAATAGATTGGAGCCTTCAGTTTTGCCTTCTCTGGCAAGAAACGGCCCATATCCACCTGCACCGCCACATTATATTGGCCATAGGCATCCATGCGACGTTCCGACAGACTTTGATCTACCGAGCCAAAGCCCACAGTCTCCTTGTGTCCGCCTATGTTCACCGTGGCAATGTCGCTCACATTAAGGTTCAAGCTGCCCTTGGCTGCCCAGCCACCTCCTTCATCGAAGTCGGTGACGCGAAGCTCGTCGGTCCACACTATGCAGTCTTTGGTGGTGGCTGAATTGTTGCGCACACCTATCATCATCACCCGCACGTCGCTCAGTGTCGGGTTACCTATCACAGTGACACGGTTGTTGGCATGGTCTGGATCTTGCTCTGTGTATCGCTGATTATACGACACACCGCCCACTCCTGCCATCTTGTTGGCATTACGGTTCTTCTTCACACCAGTAAACACATCAAGGTCGCAGTCGAGTCGGTTCTTGTCGGGCCACACGATGCTTTGGTCGCTGGTGCTGTAGGTGCTGTATTTTCCTTCGGGTGTCACATCCAAAGGTATCTCATATTCATAATAGTTGTTTTTCACATCCGAGCCAAGGCGAAGGAACACCGACACGTCGCCATTACGCAAATTTGTCTCATCGTCGATAAGTGCCTCATTATGCACAAACATCTGAAGTCGCTTGTAGGTGCGCAGGTCGAGGCTGGTGTTTTTATACACCGCGCGTGCGTCGCCTGCTTGCAAGCCTTTCACTTCAAGAGCCATCGACTGCTCATTGAGCTGCGTCACCTGCGATTGTCCCGGGTCGATTATACGCGTGACACCCGGAGGCAAAACATAATTGACTGGCGTGCGGCCAGCATTCTCCTCGATGTTCACTGCATTGATTGAAAGTGAGCCTTCGGCTGGAGTGTCGCCCCGCTGGTTGAGATTATAGTCGTAGGTGCGCCACTCGCCGCGAATGAGTTCAAGCGTAGCAAAGCGCAAGTGCGTTGTCTCTTTGAAGCCTGTCATAAACATACGGATAAAGCGTATGGTCGAGAAATCGGAGATGCTGCCTACGGCTTTTTGATATTCTCTCAATGGTATCTTGAATTGATACCAAGTGACGGGAGTCTCTCTACCCTGAGTGTATGCCACCGACTGGCGCATATCGGTTATGTAATTCTTACCCACCACCAAGTCTTCGGGGCGTATCGACACCTTATACTGGTAGTAACGCTCATATTCATTCAGAGTGTTGTCTTGGTTGATGTCTTCGACATCTGGCACACTGCGCGCCGACTGGTACATGCCGTCACTTGCTTCTTGTGCCGAAAGTGAGTTACCCTCTGTCCCATTATAGTGCTTATAGCGTTCAAGTATCGACAGCCGTTGCTCATCATAATCATATCCGCGATAGAAATGATAATTGTCGCCGGCAGGGTCGTTGAATGGCGAGAATGGGTCTTGCTCCATCTTCGACACCACATCGGCTGGCAACTTGCGGCGCAGCTCTTCGAGATATGTGGAATAAGTTCCGAACTGGAACTCCTCATCATTGCTAAGTCCATCAAGTCCCACATCTTGAAGTATGCGCGAGCCACTTGTGTTGTCGAAAGCATACGACAGTGACGACTGTGTGGAGACATATCCCCATGCAGTCTCTTTCAGGTATGTCCTGTTGCCATCCACGGGCAATCCGTTTTCATAGGATTTGTAGCCGTCCTTCAGGATGTCCTCGCTCACTTCGCCGAGATTGAAGTACAGGTCTCCACCCTCGCGGTTGTCATTGTTCTCGTCAAGGAATGGGTCGAGCATCCAGAATTGTATATATTCAATGTTGGAATTTTCAAAGTTGGTGTTGTCGAGCTTGCGCATGATACCTCCCCACCGCTTTTCGGGATTAAGCAGATAACCATCGCTTCCCACTCCTGCCACATCGAGATTGTAGGGACCGCGTTCCTTGGGATAGAACGACAAGTTGAGCGTCTGAATTGTGGATGACTCGCCGTAACTCAATTCTCTGTCGGGGAATATCTCGCTGTACGACACCTCATGGACGTAAGGATTGGACAATTGGTCAAGGTCGTTCTTTATATATCCCGGTGCGAGCGAAGAATTGCGCTGAGTGAACAAACGGTCGATATAGTACCATGCCAGCAACGAGCGGTTTTTGCCGTAAGACACATCATTCGACAATGCCGCTTCAGGGAACAGTCCTTCTGAACTCGGGTCATAAGGCGTAGAAGACAAGAACCATGAATATGGCGAGCGCAAGTCGATGCCTGTCTGGGTCGACTCAAAATCATCTATATATGAACTTCCTGCCGATGAACCTGATTTGCGCTTGTGAGGCACAAGCTGTGCAAACTCCCCCTTCAAGCTCAATGTAGATGGAGTTGTGGCATTCACGGTAGGTATCTTGTTGAAAAGATTTGTTAGCCACATGAAGCTTGTGTTGTATGAGAAATTGAATCCCCATATCGTGTTGCTGACCACCTCGTTGCCGATTGCCACTTTCTCTGTAAGCGGTTTCTCGGAATAGTGCATAATCGTACCGCCCAAATTGAAATTCTTGCTGAAAGCATAGTTCAAGTCAAGTCCGAGGAGAGTCTTGCGCTGGGTGCTGAATGTCGATTGGTTTTCAAGTGTCACGCTCACGCTTGTACCGGCATCAATAATGCTTTGGTTAGTGATTGTCACCACGCCCATACTGTAATCCACAGTATAGTCGCTGTTCTCAGTCAGCGTCACGCCTCCGGCTGTCACCACAACCGAGCCGCGCGGCACATTCATGGCATTCAAGCGAATCTGTGCGCCCGACGAAGCCTGATATTCGCCCACCAGCTTGAATTTGTTTTTGTCCTGAAATTGCTTGGCTGCCGTGAGCGTAGAATCATAAAGTTCTTGATATACATATTTGTCGGCTATCACATCATTGCCAATTTTCTTGCGCAAATGGTTGCCGAATGGCTCTACCACAGGAAATATCACTTTGCCGTTTGAAGCCATTATGGTGTAACCCTCCAAGAAGTCGAAACGTCCGTCGGGATTAGTCTGGTTGTTGTTGTCAAGCCGGTCGAGATTCATGACTTGCAGGAGAGGCTTGCCGTTGATGTCGCCGGCTGGGACATAATTTATTTCAGTGCCAGTAGTGTCGCTCAGATATTTTATGTTCAGCTTGAAGTTGTTCTTCTGCACTTGATATGCCCCGAGCGAATAGACGTTTTTCATCATCAGCTTCCAGTTTGGAAGTTTTGGCGATACGGTCGCGCCCTTCAGCATCTTCACGAAGAGAGCCTGCGAGGCGGTGGTCACATCGCCCGAAAATTCGCCCACCTGATAGGTGTTGCCTCCGTAGGTGTATTGGAATGCCACAGCAAGCACCTCGTCGGCTCCGAGTGCCGATTTCAGCGATATATAGCCGAGTGATGTGTTCAGTGTATATTCCGACGACGACAGCAAACGCGCATTCTCCACCTTCTCATAATCGCGTCCGCCCTCGATGCCATAAGCCGACAAAGGCGCAAGCTCGCTCGCCACACGGTTTATTTCGCGTGCGCCGGGATAATTTGTCTTGATTTCATCAAGGAGGTTGTTTGATGCGTTCGATGGATTGTCGGCTGTGCCTGTAATCTGCCAGTGCGAATTTGCAAGACGCTTGTTCTCTGCCACATCCATAAAGGCTATAATGTCGCGCGACTCATTGAAGTTGCTCTTCTTGTTTGTCACCCATACTTCTATTCGTGTGATATTCACTCCCGATGACACAAGTGGAAGACGCGAGCAGAATTTGTCGTAATTATCGTAGAAGAATTGCGACAAGAAGAAGTGGCGGTTCTGGTCGTAATTGTCGGCATTGACACTGAAACTCGTGGTCTGCACTCCGCCCTTGGTGTTTACAGTCTGCGTCTCGCTGTTTTGCTGCGACACGAGCGCAGTGGCTGTCAGCTTACCGAATTGCAATTTGGTCTTCAATCCGAACAGGGCTGTGCTTCCTTTAATCAACGACGAGCCAGTGGTCATGCTCACATTTCCGGCTTCTATCAACTTGATTATCTCATCTTCCTTTCCTTCGTATTGCAGCTTAAGATTCTTCGTGTCGAAATCAAATGTCGCATCGGTGTTGTAGGTCATATTGAACTTCATCTTGTCGCCGACCGATGCATTGATTGTGGCTTGAATCTTCTGGTCGAAATCAAAATATGTTTTGCGGCGGGCATCCACCGACAACGCCGGGTTATCAGTCTTATTCGACTTTATGCCCATATTGAGCTTCACAGAGCCTTGCGTCTTCAACTGCACTCCACCCGGACCGAACACCTTTTCAAGTGGACCGAGGGCAAAGTTCATGTCAAGGAAATTAAATGGGTCTTTCTTGTTCTTCTGCTGCTCATCGCTGTTCTTCTGCCGATAATATTCCTGCATCGACTGGCGTAACACCATATTGTTGTACTCATCGTTAGACAGCATGAACGGAGTAGCTATCTCCTTGTCGCCAAGTTTGGTACGCACCACATAGCAGCCAGTATTGTAGTCATATTCTGCTTCAGTGGTGATATTCGACGGGGTTTTCAAGTCGATGGCATGTTCTCCCTCGCTCAAATCACTGTAGTCGCTTGGCACGGTATTGCGCACTGGAAATTTCATATCCAGAGAATCGGCTTTCGTTTTTGGCAGATTGCGCGTCTCCGGCACAGGGGGAGGCGGCATAAGCGTGGATGTCTTATATTGTGCAAAGGCAAAAAAGCCGTATGCCGAACATATCACCGCTCCGCAGACAGCCAACAAAATTATCTTATATTTACCGTTAAGTCTTCTATGCATTTAAATCACATCATCTTCAATGCCTGCTTTATAGCTTGCTCCACTGTAATCGACGGATTCTCGACAAACAGTTTCTGCAAAACCTTTTGCGACATTTGCTGGGTAAATCCGAGTGCGACCAGTGCTGCAAGGGCTTCATCATACACCTCACTGGTGACAGCAGTCTGTATTATTAACGTATCACCAGTAGGTTTTATTTTATCTTTTAAATCAACTATTATTCTTTGTGCCGTTTTTGCTCCTATTCCTTTCACAGCTTTTAGCGCAGCTACATTGCCCGAAGCTATTGTAGCCTCAAGGTCGGATGCGGTGAGCGACGACAATATCATTCTCGCAGTGTTTGGTCCCACTCCCGACACGCTTATCAATGCCAAAAACAGCTCACGCTCGCGCTTGTCGATAAAGCCATAAAGCACATGCGCATCTTCTCGAATGGATTCAAACACATAGAGTTTTGCCGTATTCTCGTTCTGTAACTTTGTGAAAGCATTGAGCGAAATATTAAGTAAATACCCCACTCCCGAAATATCAATCACAGCGTATGTTGGTGTCAGTTCATCAACCTCACCTTTTATATATTCTATCATCTTCTGTCGTTTCCCATTAAATTATTATGTCTAAAGATAGTGCAAACCGAGTGCAAAACGCATCAAGCTTGCTTGAATGTTATGCTGAGATGCAGCCTATTTTCTACAAAGATAGTGCAAACCGAGCTTATAGACATACGATTATCAGAATATTTTTATTATACGAATTATTATACGCAACTCACACCTATAGACTTCCTATGATTTAAGCTCATTTAGATGCACCAATATTGGCTAAAATTTCGGGAAAAGTATTTCAAATATCGTATGGGCTACTACTGTGTGAAATCAATTTCTGGTTTTTAAGCTAAATTATTGGCAAATCTGTTATTTTTGTAGTAATTTCGTTCTCAGAAATTTTTGAAAAAACCGACAATATATGAAAAAAATATTTACTCTTGTAGCACTTGCTCTCTCCTGCTCAGCCACAGCATTCTGCGCATCACCTGCCGATATGCGCTATCATTGTAACAACGACACGACTGAGATTAATGCTCTCCTCGTGAAAGGTTCGCAAAGTGGCCTCAAGACCGCCAATGAATTAGTGTCATTCTATGGACACCAGTTGCTTGGCACTCCTTATGTGGCTCACACGCTTGAGGGCGAAAAGGAGTGGCTCACAATCGACATCGATGAGCTTGACTGCACCACTTTCGTCGAGTCGCTATATGCCCTCGCCCGCACAACACTCGATGGACGCACTTCATGGCGCGACTATGCGCAGAACCTTGAGTCTGTGCGCTACCGAAACGGTGAGCTGGGCGACTACTCCTCTCGTCTTCACTACATAAGCGACTGGATTGCCAACAATTCTTATCGCGGTAATTTCAAAGAGGTCACAGCAAGTATACCAGGAGCAAAATTTATGGTTAAAAACCTCGATTTTATGTCCACACACCGCGAAAGCTACCCACGCCTCAAAGACGACAATGCAATGTTTGAGAAAATCAAAGGCATCGAAGTGGGCTACCGTATGCACCGCTATCCGTTCTTGAAGAAAGAATGGCTCGGCGACAAAAAGACGCAAGCCGCGCTTAAAGACGGCGACATCATTGCTCTGCCCACAAAGACCGATGGACTTGACGTGTCACATATGGCAATAATAGTGAAAGAAGGCAACAGCATAAAGATGCTTCACGCTTCTTCAGTCGATAAAAAAGTGAAAATCGAGAAAGACGACCTTAAAGAGACGTTGCGCCGAAATCGCAACTGGATAGGAATACGCGTTATCCGCATAAATGATTGAGCTGATTAAAATTTTCACTTCTCAAGCACATAAGTTTGCGGAAAAAGTATAGCCAGCAGGCTCTAAATCACGCCATACCAACAGATTAATCTTATAATAGGCATTTATTTGACAGGCAAAAACAAAAAAGCATCCAGCAGTTGTGCTGGATGCTTTTTTATATACTATATAATAATATAGTCGCTTTCGCCTTAGATTACTCAGCCTTTGGAGCTTCCTCTGCTGCTGGTGCTTCTGTTGCAGGAGCTTCAGTCTTAGGAGCAGCCTTGCGTGAACGGCGTGTGCGAGTAGTCTTCTTAGCAGCTTTCTCCTTGAGCATATTTTCGTTGAAATCAACAAGCTCAATGAAGCAAGTCTTAGCGTTATCACCAAGACGGTTACCAGTCTTGAGGATACGAGTGTAACCACCTGGACGGTCTGCAATCTTTTGTGCGACTACAGTGAACAGCTCAGTTACGGCTTCTTTACTTTGAAGATAGCTGAAAACTACACGACGGTTGTTAGTGTCGTCAGTCTTAGCGCGGTTGATAAGAGGCTCAGCATACATGCGGAGTGCCTTTGCCTTAGCCAATGTTGTGAAAATTCTCTTATGAAGGATAAGAGAGATTGTCATATTAGCCAAAAGCGCGTCGCGGTGAGCTTTCTTTCTTCCGAGGTGATTGAATTTTTTATTATGTCTCATCGTTTATTACTCTTTATCTAATTTATACTTTGAAATATCCATTCCGAACGATAGGTTCAGGTTGGCAAGCAACTCATCAAGTTCTGTAAGCGACTTCTTACCGAAGTTACGGAACTTCAACAAGTCTGTTTTATTGAATACTACCAATTCTCCGAGTGTTTCCACTTCAGCCGACTTTAGGCAGTTGAGCGCACGCACTGAAAGATCCATATCCACCAATTTGGTCTTGAGAAGCTGACGCATGTGCAATACCTCTTCATCAAATTCTTCATTGCCCTCACTCTCGTTGGTTTCAAGAGCTATCTTCTCGTCCGAGAATAGCATAAAGTGGTGAATAAGTATCTTCGCTGCTTCTTTCAACGCATCCTTCGGAAGTATAGAGCCATCAGTGCTGATTTCAAGTATAAGTTTCTCGTAGTCAGTTTTCTGTTCTACACGATAGTTCTCGATAGCGTACTTAACATTAACAATAGGAGTGTAAATCGAATCGATTGCAATCACATCGATTGGATCGTTTGGATTTTGGTTCTCCTCAGCAGGAACATAGCCTCTGCCTTTGTTAATAGTGAACTCCATCTGGAAACCTGCGCTTGGATCCAAATGACAGATAACCAAATCAGGGTTCAATACTTCGAATCCTGTTAATACTTTGCTAATGTCACTGGCTCTAAACACATCCTGACCCGAAACTTTCACAGTTGCCTTCTCTGCCTCGGTGTCATCAACTACTCTCTTCAGGCGCACCTTCTTGAGGTTAAGGATGATGTTGGTCACATCTTCCTTTACGCCTGGAATTGTAGCGAATTCGTGTTTCACGCCATCGATTTTTATCGAAGATATTGCAAAACCTTCGAGCGACGAGAGCAGGATGCGGCGCAACGCATTACCTATGGTAACACCATAACCTGGCTCCAAAGGACGGAACTCGAACTTGCCGAAGAAGTTATCGGCTTCCAACATTAATACTTTGTCGGGTTTTTGAAATGCTAAAATAGCCATGTATCGTTATCTTTATTATTGTTTAGAATACAACTCTACAATCAACTGCTCCTTGATGTTCTCTGGGATGTCCTCGCGTGCTGGCAAGTGTAGCATTTTGCCACCCTTAACGCTTTCGTCCCATTCAATCCATGGATACTTGCTGTGGTTGAAACCTGCAAGTGCATCAGCAATCACTTCAAGTGATTTTGATTTCTCGCGCACAGCCACAACTTCGCCCGGAGTCACAGAGTAAGATGGAATGTTTACCACTGCTCCATTCACTGTGATGTGTCGGTGAAGCACGAGCTGACGAGCTGCTGCACGTGTAGGTGCAATTCCTAAACGATAAACGATGTTGTCAAGACGCGACTCCAAAAGTTGTAGAAGCACCTCACCCTTGACACCCTTTGTGCGGGTTGCCTTGTTGAAGAGGTTGCGGAATTGCTTCTCAAGTACTCCGTAGGTATATTTTGCCTTTTGCTTCTCACGCAACTGAGTACCATACTCTGAGAGCTTTCTTCTCTTGTTCACACCATGTTGGCCCGGTGGATAGTTCTTCTTTGCAAGAACTTTGTCGTCGCCGAAGATAGGTTCGCCAAACTTGCGAGCGATTTTTGTTTTTGGTCCAGTATATCTAGCCATTTTCTTTTTTACTTTTTTATTAAAGTTCTTTTGTAAGTACTTTCTAGTGCAGCCGCGATTGTAGAGAGGTCAGAAAACTAATAAATACAATCCATTCACATCGAAAGTACTCGCGCTTGTTGTTATTTTAAGAAGATTCTTGTCTTTTATATAAAAATCCGTCGTCCGGAATGATTATACTCTTCTTCTCTTTGGAGGACGGCATCCGTTGTGTGGAAGTGGTGTTACGTCGATGATTTCTGTCACCTCGATACCAGCTCCGTGGATTGTACGGATAGCAGACTCACGTCCGTTACCTGGTCCTTTAACGTATGCTTTTACCTTTCTCAAGCCAAGATCGTAAGCGACCTTAGCACAATCTTGTGCTGCCATTTGTGCTGCATATGGGGTGTTCTTCTTTGAACCGCGGAATCCCATCTTGCCGGCACTTGACCACGAAATTACTTGGCCTTCGCTGTTTGCTAGGCACACGATAATGTTGTTGAAAGAAGAATGTACGTGCAATTGACCTGTTGCGTCAACCTTAACGTTTCTCTTCTTTGCTGCGACTGTCTTCTTTGCCATACTTTAATATTATTTAGTAGCTTTCTTTTTGTTAGCAACTGTTTTCTTCTTACCCTTACGAGTACGTGCATTGTTCTTTGTGCTTTGGCCACGAACTGGAAGTCCATTACGGTGACGGATGCCACGGTAGCAACCGATGTCCATCAGACGCTTGATGTTCAATTGGATTTCGCTGCGGAGGTCACCTTCTACCTTGTAGTTTGCTCCGATTTCTTCACGAACTTTTGCTGCTTGTGCATCTGTCCAGTCTTTAACCTTGATATCTTTATCTACGCCAGCTTTCTCAAGAATCTTGTTTGCTGCGCTGCGGCCGATACCATAGATATATGTCAAGGCAATTTCGCCTCTTTTATTTTGTGGCAAGTCAACACCAACTATTCTTACTGCCATATTGTTAACTATGTTTTAATGCAAGAATAAAAATTATCCTTGACGTTGTTTATACTTAGGGTTTTTCTTATTTATTACATATAAGCGACCTTTGCGTCTTACGATCTTGCATTCTGGGGTACGCTTCTTTATTGATGCTCTTACTTTCATATTTTTAAATTTTTATTTGTATCTAAAAGCAATTCTTCCTTTCGTGAGATCGTAGGGCGACATCTCTACTTTCACCTTGTCGCCTGGCAGAATCTTGATATAATGCATTCTCATCTTTCCTGAGATGTGGGCTGTTATCTCATGCCCATTTTCAAGCTCTACTCGGAACATAGCATTCGACAATGCCTCTACGATTACTCCGTCTTGTTCAATAGCGGTCTGTTTAGCCATATGATTCTTTTAAATTGATTTATCACCAAGTACTTCCTCTACATATTTGAATGACGAGAGAATATCAGGCTTCCCGTTGTGGATTGCAATCGAATGCTCATAATGAGCCGACGGCTTGCGGTCCTTTGTGCGGGTTGTCCATCCGTCACGCTCTATGACGATGTTCTTGCTGCCCATGTTAATCATCGGCTCTATCGCTATGCACATTCCGTTCTTTATGAGCGGACCTGTACCCTTACGCCCATAATTCGGAACGTCAGGATCCTCATGCAAGCGTTTTCCTACACCGTGACCACACATCTCGCGAACCACGCTATAGCCGCGCTTCTCGCAATATTCTTGGACTGCGTGCCCGATATCGCCGATTCGGTTGCCCGGAACAGCATGTTCTATTCCTACATAGAGCGATTCTTTTGTCGTCTTAAGCAATCGCATAACCTCCACTGAGACTTCACCGACGCAGAATGTATAAGTCGAATCTCCATTGAAGCCATCCTTGATAGCTCCGCAATCAACCGACACTATATCTCCTTCGCGAAGAGCATAGTTTGAGGGAAAACCATGAACCACATTCTCATTGACGGATACGCATAAAGTGCTTGGGAAACCGCCGTATCCCTTGAACCCCGGTATTGCGCCTTGTGAGCGGATATACTCCTCAGCCACCGTGTCAAGTTTTAGAGTTGTTACGCCCGGAGCTATCAGCTTCGCAACTTCACCAAGAGTGCGTGCAACCACCAAATTTGCCTCACGGAGCAACTCAATTTCCTCTTCAGTCTTTAGATAAATCATCTATTTAACTCTCCTCTATTGCTTAATACGCGCTACCAGTTGTGCGTCCCTTAATTTTGCCCGACTTCATAAGTCCATCGTAATGATGCATCATCAAGTGACTTTCTATTTGCTGCAATGTGTCGAGAACAACGCCCACAAGAATCAGAAGCGATGTGCCACCGAAGAATTGTGAGAACTGCTGGTTCACTCCACATACATTAGCAAATGCAGGCATGATTGCCACAAAGCCCAAGAAGATAGAACCCGGGAAAGTGATTCTCGACATAATTGAATCGAGATACTCGGCGGTCTTCTTGCCTGGCTTGATTCCTGGAATGAAACCGTTGTTGCGCTTCATGTCGTCAGCCATCTGTGTAGGACGTACTGTGATTGCAGTATAGAAATATGTGAATGCCACAATCATTATGAAATATACAACGTTATACCAGAATCCGTGGATATCAGAGAATGTACGAGCCAAACCAGCAAAGAAGCCCTCTGAGTTCTGGTTCATACCAAATCCTGCCAATGTGATTGGAATAAACATAATCGCCTGAGCAAAGATGATAGGCATAACACCGGCAGCATTGACCTTCAACGGTATATACTGACGCGCGCCGCCATATTGCTTGTTGCCGACGATTCGCTTTGCATATTGAACAGGAACTTTGCGTGTACCCTGTACCAAAAGAATAGCTCCCGCAATTACTGCGAAAAGCAGAACGATTTCTACAAGGAACATTACAAGACCTCCTTGTGCTGTTGTCAAACGGCTTGTGAACTCTTGAACCAATGCTCCAGGGAAGCGGGCGATAATACCTACAAGGATGATGAATGATATACCATTGCCAATTCCCTTGTCGGTAATCTTCTCACCGAGCCACATGATGAACATACTGCCTGCAGCAAGTATAACTGTCAAATATGCAGTTGTCCAAAAGCCGAAATGCGCAGCACCACCTGCTGAATTAACCTGCACCTGCAAGTTAACCAAATAGGCAGGACCTTGAAGAAGAAGAATAAGCACTGTGAGATAGCGTGTGTACTGATTCAACTTCATTCGGCCACTCTCGCCTTCGCGTTGCATCTTCTGGAAAGATGGCAACACCATGCCGAGTAATTGGATTACGATTGAGGCTGTGATGTACGGCATGATACCGAGGGCGAAAATAGAAGCCTGAGAAAATGCACCTCCGGCAAACATGTCGAGGAGCTGCATCAGACCTCCGCTCGCGAAATTCCTCAAAGCATCAATTTCGCTTGGATTGATTCCCGGAAGAACCACATAACATCCCAAACGGTAAACAAGTACCAAAAGGAGTGTTATTGTGATTCGTTTCCGCAAATCCTCAATCTTCCAAATATTCTTTGCAGTTTCAATAAACTTCATTTTTTAAATTTTTTGGAAAGTTCCACCTGCGGCTGTGATAGCCTCTTCTGCTTTCTTAGAGATGGCATTTGCCTCTATTTCAAGCTTAGCTTTCAATTCGCCGTTTGCAAGAATCTTAACCAATTGTCCCTTGCGGACTAAACCTGCTGCTACTAAATCAGCCACAGACACCTTAGTCAAGTTCTTAGCTTCAGCCAACGCTTGCAGAACGTCCAAATTTACAGCCTTGTATTCAACACGGAAATGGTTCTTGAAACCGAATTTAGGAACTCGGCGTTGCAATGGCATCTGGCCACCCTCAAAACCTACCTTAGCTGAATAACCTGAACGAGATTTCGCTCCCTTGTGACCGCGAGTTGATGTTCCGCCTTTTCCCGAACCGGCACCGCGGCCAATGCGCTTACCTTTCTTGTTTGAACCAACAGCGGGTTGCAAATTACTTAAATCCATAATAATTTATTTCAATATTTAAGTGTCCGTCGAGATTAATCTACAATCTTCACAAGGTGACGAACAGAGTTAACCATTCCCAAGATTTCTGGAGAATCCTGCTTCTCCACTACTTGATTCATTTTTCTCAACCCAAGTGCATCGAGGGTTCTCTTTTGTACAGCAGGACAATTGATTCTGCTTTTTACTTGCTTAATTTTTATTGTTGCCATGGTGTACCAAAATTTTAACCGTTAAACACTTTGTCTAATGTCACTCCTCGGTGCTGTGCCACTGTTGCAGGGCTGCGCATCTCGTCGAGAGCGGCGATTGTTGCCTTTACAAGGTTGTGGGGGTTAGATGAGCCCTTCGACTTTGCAAGGATGTCGGTGATACCTACGCTCTCAAGCACGGCACGCATTGCACCACCTGCCTTTACTCCAGTACCTTGAGAAGCTGGCTTCAAAATAACGCGTGAGCCGCTGAATTTTGCAGCTTGCTCGTGAGGGATAGTCCCTTTGTGAACTGGAACTTTGATGAGGTTCTTCTTAGCAGCCTCAACACCCTTTGCGATCGCAGCGGTAACCTCGTTTGCCTTACCAAGACCGTAACCGATAATGCCGTTCTCGTTACCGACAACCACAATAGCGGCAAAAGTGAAAGTACGACCACCCTTAGTCACCTTAGTAACTCGGTTGATTGCAACCAAACGATCCTTTAGTTCGATATCGTTAGTTGATTTTACTCTGTTATTTTTCTTTGCCATAATTCCTATTAAAATTTAAGTCCTCCGTTACGAGCACCGTCTGCTAATGATTTCACTCTTCCGTGGAACAGATAACCGTTACGGTCGAATACTACAGTTGTTACGCCTGCCTCAAGAGCCTTCTTTGCTACAAGCTCACCGACTTTTGCGGCTACTTCACATTTTGTTCCTTCTTCGATTCCTTTTGACGAAGCTGCAAGCAATGTACGTCCTGCTACATCATCGATAAGTTGAACATAAATCTGCTTGTTGCTTCTGAACACGGTCATACGAGGACGTTCGGCACTACCAGAGACCTTGCCACGAATACGTGTCTTGATTTTAATTCTTCTGTCTTTTTTTGTTGTCATGACCTCAAATTAATTATTTGGCAGATGCCGTTTTACCTGATTTACGACGAATAATTTCGCCAACAAACTTAATACCCTTACCCTTATAAGGCTCTGGCTTACGCATTGAGCGGATCTTTGCGCATACCTGACCAAGAAGCTGCTTGTCGCTCGACTCAAGGATGATAAGCGGATTCTTGTTGCGCTCAGTCTTTGCCTCTACCTTAATTTCTTTAGGCATTTTGATATATATCGCATGTGAATAACCTAATGCAAGCTCCAGAACTTGACCTGTTGATGTTGCACGGTAACCCACACCAACTAATTCCATTTCCTTCTTATAGCCTTCGCTTACACCCACCACCATATTGTGTATAAGAGCGCGATATAGGCCATGTTGTGCGCGGTGTTCGCGGTCATCCGATGGACGTGTCACTGTCAAGTGGCCGTCTTCGATGTTCACGCTCAGGTCTTGGTGAATCTTTTGGCTAAGTTCGCCCTTAGGACCTTTCACTGTTACTACGCTATCTTTTACCGTTACTGTTACACCAGCAGGTATCGCAATTGGCAATTTTCCTATTCTTGACATATCAATACCTCCTTTTTAATAAACGTAACATAAAACTTCGCCACCCACTTGTTGTGCCTTTGCTTCCTTGTTAGTCATTACACCCTTAGAAGTTGACACGATGGCAATTCCTAAACCATTCAATACGCGTGGCATATCCTTGTAGCCTGTATATTGACGGAGACCTGGACGCGATACGCGAGTCAAGCACTTGATTGCGTTCACTTTGTCTACCGGATCATACTTCAAGGCTATCTTGATTGTGCCTACAGGGGTCTCACCTTCTATAAACTTGTAATTAAGAATATAGCCCTTGTCAAAAAGGATTTTTGTAATTTCCTTTTTCAATTTTGAAGAAGGGATTTCAACGACTCTGTGTTGAGCCTTGATCGCATTCCTCAATCTTGTTAGATAATCTGCTATTGGATCAGTCATAAAAAAATTTGTTTAAATTGATTCAGTGTCGCTTCCGACCTTTGCCGGCAACGATACCGAACAATATTTAATACTAATGTTTCTTTTATAATTGTCTTTTTGAAAAATTTGTTTTTTCTCTTTTTTCGATTCACTCCCGGAGTGTGGGGCAGCCGATTATTACCAGCTTGCCTTCTTTACTCCCGGAATCAATCCCTGTGAAGCCATCTCGCGGAACTGGATGCGTGAGATGCCGAATTGACGCATATAGCCTTTTGGACGGCCAGTCAATTTGCAACGGTTGTGCAGACGCACCACGCTTGCGTTCTTTGGTAGAAGCTGAAGAGCCTCATAGTTGCCCTCTGCCTTCAACGCTGCCTTCTTTGCAGCATATTTAGCCACGAGCTTAGCTCTCTTCACCTCACGGGCTTTCATTGATTCTTTTGCCATAGTTCAGTGTTTTATTTTTCGTTCTTAAACGGTAGTCCAAACTCTTTCAACAATGCGTATCCCTCTTCGTCGGTCTGAGCTGATGTCACGAATGTGATGTTCATACCCATCATCTTGTTCACAGAATCGATGTTGATTTCCGGGAAGATGATTTGCTCAGAGATGCCCACTGTGTAGTTGCCTCTTCCATCAAGCTTGCCGTTGATACCCTTGAAGTCGCGGATACGTGGCAATGCGATGCGGATGAAACGCTCCATGAACTCATACATGCGCTCACGACGTAGTGTCACGCGAACACCGATAGGCATTTTCTTACGCAACTTGAAGTTTGAGATATCTTTCTTTGACAATGTTGGCACTGCCTTTTGGCCTGTGATAGCTGTCAATTCGTTGATTGCAGTTTCAATGATCTTCTTGTCGCCAGTAGCGTCACCAAGACCTTCGTTGATGACAATCTTCAGCAGGCGAGGAATCTGCATCGTAGAAGTGTAGTTGAATTGCTTCTTCAATGCTGGAGCAATTCTCTCTTTGTAATCGTTCTTAACGGTTATTGCGCTCATTATTTAATCTCCTCTCCTGATTTTTTAGAAAAACGTACTGTTGCTCCCGCCTCGTTCTTGCGACGGCCGATGCGTGTTGGCTTGCCGCTCTTTGGATCTATAAGATTCAAGTTTGAGACATGAATTGGAGCTTCCATCTTCACAATACCACCTTGTGGGTGCTTAGCGTTAGGTTTGGTACTCTTCGATACCACATTGACACCTTCTACCACTGCCTTGTTCTTATCTACAAGAACTCTTAGCACGCGGCCTTGCTTGCCACGGTCGTCACCAGCGTTAACATAAACGGTGTCACCCTTTTTGATATGCAATTTGCTCATTACTAATTCTATTTTTAAAGTACTTCAGGCGCCAATGAAACTATCTTCATGTTTGTGGCACGCAATTCACGCGCTACTGGACCGAAGATACGTGTTCCACGCAACTCACCGGCATTGTTCAATAAAACACACGCATTGTCGTCGAAACGGATATATGAACCGTCGGCACGGCGCACTTCCTTCTTAGTTCTCACGACAACAGCTTTTGATACAGTACCTTTCTTCACATCCGATGATGGGATTGCGTTCTTTACAGTAACAACAATCACGTCACCTACCGATGCATAGCGGCGGCCTGTACCACCTAATACACGGATACAAAGTACTTCCTTTGCTCCACTATTGTCTGCAACTGTTAATCGGCTTTCAGTCTGTATCATTTTTTACTTAACTTTTTCGATTATTTCTACTAATCTCCATCTCTTTGTTTTGCTCAAAGGACGAGTTTCCATCAATCTCACTGTGTCGCCTACGCTACACTCATTCTTCTCGTCATGAGCATGGTACTTCTTTGTCTTATTGACAAACTTACCATAGATTGGGTGTTTCTCCTTCCACTTGATAGTAACAGTGATAGTCTTGTCACCCTTGTTGCTGGATACAACCCCAACTCTTTCTTTTCTTAGATTTCTTTTTTCCATTTCTAAACTTGGGGATTATTTAATTTTTAGCTCGCGAGCGCGCAACTCAGTTTTCATTCTCGCAATCATACGACGATCCTTTGTAATCTGTGCTGGGTTATCAAGAGGAGTGATCGAGTGATTGATTTTTGTCTGGAGGTATTCCTTCTCGGCAACTTCCAATCTTTCCTTAAGCTCTTTGTCGCTTAGTTCTTTTATTTCTTCCTTCTTCATAATCACTTATTAGACATTTTGAGATTCATCATAATCGCGGCGCACTACAAATTTAGTTGTCACTGGCAACTTTTGTGCAGCAAGGCGAAGTGCCTCTTTTGCTATTTCGTAGCTTACGCCTTCTACTTCTATCAACATACGACCTGGAGTAACTGGTGCTACGAAGCCTTCTGGAGCTCCCTTACCTTTACCCATACGTACATCCGCTGGCTTCTTAGTGATTGGCTTGTCAGGGAAGATTCTGATCCAAATCTGACCCTCACGCTGCATATAACGTGTCACTGCCACACGAGCTGCCTCTATCTGACGTGCAGTGATCCATTTTGTCTGAAGGGTCTTAATTCCGAACGAACCGAAAGCCAGTTGGTCACCGCGGTGAGCGAAACCTTTGCTTACGCCTTTTTGCGGTCTTCTAAATTTAACTTTTTTTGGTTGTAACATTGTTCTGAATTTTCAAGTCGATTAACGATTGTTCTTTTTGTTTCTGAAACCACCTTTGCGTGATCCGTTGTTGTTGCCACGGCCTTCCTTAGCATTGTTGGTGAATGAAGGCGCAAGGTCTTTCTTTCCATAAACCTCGCCACGGCAAATCCACACCTTGATACCGATGATGCCGACCTTGGTCAATGCCTCTACAAGAGCATAGTCGATGTCTGCGCGGAGCGTGTGAAGTGGAGTACGTCCTTCCTTGAACATCTCAGAGCGAGCCATTTCTGCGCCGTTAAGACGACCGCTGACCTGCACCTTGATACCCTCGGCTCCCATACGCATTGTAGAAGCCACCGCCATCTTCACTGCACGGCGATAAGCAATCTTGCCTTCCACTTGGCGTGCGATGTTGGCTGCTACGATTTGTGCGTCGAGTTCTGGGCGTTTTACCTCGTAGATGTTGATTTGAACATCCTTGTCGGTAACTTTCTTCAACTCCTCTTTCAACTTGTCAACTTCCTGTCCTCCCTTACCGATAATCATACCAGGACGTGAAGTGCAGACAGTGATAGTGACCAATTTAAGAGTTCTCTCAATTACAATGCGAGATACACTTGCATTAGCTAAACGTGCGCTAAGATACTTGCGGATTTTGCTGTCCTCAAGCAAAGTATCTCCATAATTCTTTCCACCATACCAGTTGGAATCCCAACCTCTGATGATACCTAAGCGATTGCTTATAGGGTTAACTTTTTGTCCCATCTTTATGCGTCCTGTTTAGCGTTATTAGTAGTTTCAATTGTATCGACGAACAATGTTACATGGTTCGAACGTTTACGTATTCTATATCCTCTACCTTGAGGTGCTGTGCGAAGGCGTTTCAACATTGGTGCGCAATCCACGAAGATTGTCTTGATGTATAGTTCGCCATTCTCAGCTTTTCTTTCATTCTTTTGCTCCCAGTTTGCGATGGCAGAGCGAAGAAGCTTTTCAACCTTGGCTGCAGCTTCCTTATTTGAGAACTTCAGCAGACCCAAAGCGTGGAACACTTCCTTGCCACGTACCATATCGGCTACCAAGCGCATCTTGCGTGGTGAAGAAGGCACGTTTTTCAACTTAGCAAAGCTAAGAGGCTTTTGAGCTGCCTTTATCATTTCGGCTGATTCTCTTTTTCTTTTACCCATTGTATTTTAATTCTTTTTTGTCAAAAATTTTTATATCCCGGGCCCTGATTATTTTTTCTTGTTACCGCCGTGTCCACGGAAAGTACGTGTTAGCGCAAATTCGCCAAGCTTGTGACCTACCATATTCTCGGTAACATAAACGGGAATAAATTTATTACCATTGTGTACTGCGAAAGTGTGACCTACGAAGTCTGGTGAAATCATCGATGCACGAGACCATGTCTTGATTACCGATTTCTTTCCGCTCTCTTCCATTGCGGCAACTTTCTTCTCCAGCTTAACACTGATATATGGGCCTTTTTTTAATGATCGACTCATAGTTTAACAATTAATCAAATTACTTTTTCCTTCTTTCAATTATGTACTTAGAAGATTGCTTCTTAGGACGACGTGTCTTCAAGCCCTTAGCGTAAAGACCCTTGCGTGATCTTGGATGTCCTCCTGATTGACGACCTTCACCACCACCCATTGGGTGATCTACTGGGTTCATTACAACACCACGGTTGTGCGGGCGACGACCCAACCAGCGTGAACGTCCCGCTTTTCCTGAACGCTCCAATGCGTGGTCACTGTTGCCAACTACACCTACTGTAGCCTTGCATGCTGCCAAGATTTTTCTTGTCTCTCCTGAAGGCAATTTGACAATTGCATAATCTCCTTCTCTCGAAGTCAATTGAGCGAATGTTCCGGCACTGCGAGCCATAAATGCTCCTTGACCTGGACGAAGCTCAATGTTGTGAATTAAAGTACCAACAGGTATTTTGCTTAGTGGAAGTGCATTGCCCACTTCTGGAGCAACGTCTGGTCCACTTACTACTGTAGCGCCAACTTCAAGTCCGTTGGGTGCAATAATATATGCCTTAGCGCCATCTACATAGTAAAGCAATGCGATACGAGCAGAACGGTTTGGGTCATACTCTATCGACTTTACTACAGCTGGCACACCGTCTTTTGTTCTCTTGAAGTCGATAATACGGTATTTACGCTTGTGGCCGCCTCCCATGTAACGCATAGTGCGGTGGCCCTCGTTGTTACGACCGCCTGTAGATTTCTTACCGACTGTAAGAGATTTTTCTGGTGTACGTGCAGTGATGTTATCAAATACACCAATAACCTTGTGTCTTTGCCCCGGTGTTGTGGGC
Organism: uncultured Muribaculaceae bacterium; assembly: GCA_964459845.1. Lineage (GTDB taxonomy): Bacteria > Bacteroidota > Bacteroidia > Bacteroidales > Muribaculaceae > CALZFJ01. The sequence goes on from CAYWOC010000012.1 coordinate 40,515, forward strand.
TTCAATTTTCTTACTGCCATTTCTTATTATATATTGCTATAAAAATTTATAGTTTCACCTTCAGCAAGTGTCACTACAGCCTTCTTGAACGCAGCAACCTTTCCGTTGATGAGTCCAGCCTTGGTGTAGCGAGACTTTCTTTTGCCATCATACTTCATGGTGTTCACCGAAGTTACCTTCACACCATAAAGCTGCTCTACAAGTGACTTGATTTGATACTTGTTGGCATCAGGAGATACCTTGAATGTATAACGGTTAAGCTTCTCGCTGATAGCGTTAGCCTTCTCTGTTACTATTGGTTTAATCATTATATTCATCTGTTATACCTCCTTTTTCATTAAAAATTATTCACAACTGCAACTGCGCTTTCGCTCATCACTATCACCTTGTTGTCAAGGATCTTGAATGTATTGAGGTCTGACGCAGTCATTATATTCACGTTCTGAATATTACGAGCCGACAAATATACGTTTTTATTTTGGTCTGCTAAAACTAAAAGTGCTTTCTTGTCAGCAATTTTAAGATTATTAGCAAACTTTACAAATTCTTTAGTCTTTGGGGCCTCAAAAGTGAAGTCTTCGACAACTACAATCTGATTATCCTGAGCCTTGAATGTCAATGCTGATTTGCGTGCCAATTCCTTTACTTTCTTGTTGAGCTTGAAGCGATAGTCACGAGGACGCGGACCGAATACGCGGCCACCACCTACCAATAGCGGTGAGTTGATGTCACCTCGACGTGCGCCGCCGCCGCCTTTTTGCTTACCAAGTTTGCGAGTACTTCCTGATACCTCGCTTCTCTCTTTAGACTTGTGAGTTCCTTGACGCTGGTTAGCCAAGAACTGCTTTACATCAAGATAGACGACATGCTCGTTTGCGTTATCGATTGCGAAAACAGCATCGTTTAGTGTCACCTTCTTGCCTGTATCTTCACCTTTAATATTATATACTGCGAGTTCCATTATTTTACGATTTGAACGATTGAACCTTTACATCCCGGAATAGAACCCTTTAGCAATAGCAAGTTGTTCTCCGGCAAAACTTTAATAACTCGAAGATTCTCGATAGTCACGCGCTCATTACCCATGTGTCCTGCCATACGCATTCCTTTGAACACCTTTGCTGGATATGAACATGCACCGATAGAACCCGGAGCGCGCAAGCGGTCGTCCTGACCGTGTGTTGATTGTCCTACACCACCGAATCCATGACGCTTTACTACACCTTGGTAGCCGTGACCCTTTGAAGTTCCTACTACATCAACGAAGTCCTCGTCGGCGAATAGGTCGCTTACTGTGATTGTGTCTCCAAGTTTGTGTTCGCCTTCAAAGTCTTTGAACTCGGCCAAGTATCTTTGTGGGTTTACTCCTGCTTTCTTGAAGTGACCAGCTTCTGGTTTAGTTGTGTGCTTCTCCTTCTTCTCTTGGAAGCCGAGCTGCAAAGCCTCGTAGCCGTCGTTTTCGATTGTCTTCACCTGAGTAACTACACAAGGACCTACTTCGATAACAGTGCACGGAATATTTTTACCGTCGGCACTGAATACGGATGTCATTCCGATTTTCTTTCCTAATAATCCTGGCATTTCTCTTTAATTTTTTAATGTTCTTTTGATCACTTTGTTAATTCAATAATTCTGTGCAGAGCTATTACACCTTAATCTCTACTGCTACGCCGCTTGGCAACTCAAGCTTCATAAGTGCATCGACGGTCTTTGCTGTTGAGCTGTAGATGTCGATTAGACGCTTGAATGAAGACAATTGGAATTGTTCGCGTGACTTCTTGTTCACGAATGTCGAACGGTTCACAGTGAAGATTCTTTTGTGAGTGGGAAGTGGAATTGGTCCACTTACCACTGCACCTGTAGCCTTCACAGTCTTAACAATCTTCTCAGCCGACTTATCGACCAAGTTGTGATCGTAAGATTTTAATTTAATTCTGATTTTTTGGCTCATATTATTTTATAATGAATATTTTTTTACTTCAATAGATCAACTCGGCCTTGGCATTCCTCAAGCACGCTCTTTGCGATTGATGTGCTGACTTCTGCATAGTGCGAGAACGACATAGTTGATGTTGCGCGTCCAGAAGTGATTGTACGCAATGCAGTCACATAACCGAACATCTCGGCAAGTGGAGCCTTAGCCTTGACGATGCGAGCACCGCTGCGGCTTGTTTCCATACCCTCTACTTGACCGCGGCGCTTGTTCAAGTCACCGATAACATCACCCATGCTCTCTTCAGGTGTAACAACCTCCACCTTCATGATTGGCTCAAGAAGCACCGGACGTGCTTGCTCACAAGCTTTCTTGAATGCTTGGATAGCACAAAGTTCGAATGACAACTGGTCTGAGTCCACTGGGTGGAACGAACCGTCAAGCACTGTCACCTTCAATTGCTCTACAGGATACCCTGCAAGAACACCGTTCTTCATCGCAGTTGTGAAACCCTTTTGGATTGATGGGATGAATTCCTTAGGAATGTTACCGCCCTTAACCTCGTCGATGAATTGCAATCCACCTTCAAAGCCTTCATCTACTGGCTCAACACGAACGATGATGTCGGCGAACTTACCACGACCACCAGTCTGCTTCTTGAACACTTCGCGAAGTTCCACTGGCTTAGTGATTGTTTCCTTATATGTTACTTGTGGACGGCCTTGGTTACATTCTACCTTGAACTCACGACGAAGACGGTCGATAATGATATCAAGGTGAAGCTCACCCATACCGCTGATGACTGTTTGTCCGGTCTCTTCGTTTGTTTGAACACGGAATGTTGGGTCTTCCTCAGCAAGTTTCTGAAGTCCGAGACCAAGACGGTCAAGGTCTTTCTGAGTCTTAGGTTCTACTGCGATACCAATCACTGGATCTGGGAAGTCCATAGCCTCAAGCACTATAGGTGCGTTTTCGTCGCAAAGGGTATCACCAGTGCGGATATCCTTGAAACCTACACCTGCGCCGATGTCACCGCAACCGATAGCATCCATTGGGTTCTGCTTGTTTGAGTGCATTTGGAACAAGCGAGAGATACGCTCCTTCTTTCCTGAACGAGAGTTCAAGATATAGCTTCCAGCCTCAATCTTGCCAGAATATACGCGGAAGAATACAAGACGGCCTACATATGGGTCGGTTGCAATCTTAAATGCAAGTGCGCAAGTCGGATCCTCAAAGATTGGACGGCGAGTAACTACAGTATCTGGATCGCCAGGTGCGTGGCCTTCTACGCAATCTGTATCTTCTGGGCTTGGCAAGTATGCGCATACTGCATCAAGAAGTGTTTGAACGCCCTTGTTCTTGAATGAGCTACCGCAAAGCATAGGAACGATTTCCATCTTCAATGTAGCAGCACGGAGTGCGCGCTTGATTTCATCCTCAGTGATAGTAGATGGGTCATCGAAATACTTAGCCATCAAATCCTCGTCAAATTCAGCGATGTTTTCAAGCATCTTGTCGCGCCATTCCTCGCATTCTGCGACAAGATTTGCTGGGATATCCTCAATGTCGTATTGAGCGCCCATTGTCTCATCATGCCAGAAAAGAGCTTTCATTGTAATCAAATCCACAACGCCCTTGAATGTTTCCTCGGCGCCTATTGGCACTTGGATTGGGCACGGATTTGCGCCAAGAACATCTTTCATTTGGCGGACAACCTCGAAGAAGTTTGCACCCGAACGGTCCATCTTGTTCACATAGCCGATACGTGGCACATTATATTTGTCAGCTTGACGCCATACGGTCTCCGACTGAGGCTCTACGCCACCTACTGCGCAGAATGTTGCGACAGCGCCGTCAAGCACACGAAGCGAACGTTCAACCTCTACAGTGAAATCGACGTGTCCCGGAGTATCAATCAAGTTGATTTTATATTTGTCATTGTTGTAGTTCCAGAATGTAGTAGTAGCAGCCGATGTGATAGTGATACCACGCTCTTGCTCCTGCTCCATCCAGTCCATAGTGGCAGCACCATCATGAACCTCACCGATTTTGTGTGTCAAACCAGTGTAGAACAAAATACGTTCTGAAGTAGTGGTCTTACCGGCATCGATGTGAGCCATGATACCGATGTTACGCGTAAATCTTAATTGTGCGTCTGTTGTAGCCATCTTTTTTTTATGAAATAAATCTTGGGGTTATCAATTAAAATCTAAAGTGAGCGAATGCACGGTTAGCCTCAGCCATTCTGTGCATATCTTCTTTACGCTTGAATGCACCGCCTTGCTCGTTGTATGCGTCAACAATTTCAGCAGCAAGCTTGTCTGCCATTGTTTTGCCGCCACGTTTGCGTGCGAAAATAATAAGATTCTTCATTGATATCGACTCTTTGCGTTCTGGGCGGATCTCAGTAGGAACCTGGAATGTTGCACCGCCGACGCGACGTGATTTAACCTCTACTTGTGGAGTCACGTTCTCAAGCGCCTTTTTCCAAATTTCGAGGGCAGTCTTCTCCTCGTTTGGCAATTTCGACTTCACAGTTTCAAGCGCTGTATAGAATATTGTATAAGACGTATTCTTCTTTCCGTCATACATTAGGTGATTAACGAATTTCGAAACTCTCACATCACCGAATACTGGGTCTGGTAGAACGACCCTCTTTTTTGGCTTTGCCTTTCTCATTGTTAAATTACAAAAATTTTTGCGTTTTTGCTTTTTTTGGTTGTAGTGATTACTGCTTCAACGCCGTTCTCTTACGCACGTTTACTCAACCGTAATTTCAATTTCCAATAAATCAAAAACTAAGTTTAATACTTGTTCTCTTTTAGTCTAAAAAAGACTTGATTAACTTCACCGCTATCTTTTTTTAGCGATTACTTCTTAGCTCCAGCCTTAGGACGCTTTGCTCCGTATTTAGAGCGACGTTGTGTGCGGCCTGCCACACCAGCTGTATCCAATGTACCGCGAACGATGTGATAACGTACACCTGGGAGATCCTTAACACGACCGCCACGAACCATCACAATTGAGTGTTCCTGCAAGTTATGTCCTTCTCCTGGAATGTAAGAGTTCACCTCTTTGCCATTTGTTAATCTCACACGAGCAACCTTACGCATTGCAGAGTTAGGCTTCTTTGGAGTTGTTGTGTAAACACGAACACACACGCCACGACGTTGTGGGCATGAATCCAAAGCAGGAGACTTACTCTTGTCTTCCAAAGTTACTCGGCCCTTTCTTACCAATTGTTGAATTGTAGGCATCTTAGTTTCTTTTTTTGCTTTTTATTAATAGTTATACTTCTAATTTTTCTCGTCTATAGACCGCAATATTTTCACCCTTTTACGTTCTAAATCAATGGGTTAGAGTCGCAATCGGGCATAATACCGCACTAAAAACAGTGCAAAGATACTAACTAATTAGCTAACTACCAAATGTTTTATGCCAATTTTTTCTTTTTCTTCGCAACTTTTTTTCTTCATCTTTTGCGCAGCATTTTCCGACTTTTTATCACAGCCAAATGGAATGTCAAGCCACGCATTTTTTAAATTAATTTAAGCGCATTTCAAATATTTTAGCGCACTTCATAACTGAAATGGCTCAATATCCTTCAACTCCACTCCACGAGTGTCTTTCTCCGACAGCTTCATCTCATCGCTGGGCAGAATCCAGTCGATGTCGAGCATCGGGTCGTTGAATTTCAGTGTCATCTCGCTCTGTGGAGCATATACATTATCCACTTTATATTGGAACTGGGCTATTTCGCTAAGCACCACGAAACCATGGGCAAAGCCTCGCGGAATGAAGAGCTGTAGCCCATTCTCTTGACTAAGCTCCACTGCCACATGCTTGCCATAGGTGGGCGAACCTCCACGCAAATCCACTGCCACGTCAAGCACGCGTCCGCGCGACACTCTCACAAGCTTGGCTTGGCTAAATTCTCCTCTTTGGAAATGAAGTCCACGCAGCACGCCACGGCTCGACACCGATTCGTTGTCCTGAATAAACTCGACCCTGCCGACAGCATCCTCAAATTCCTGACGCTTAAATGTTTCACAGAAATAGCCGCGATGATCGCCGAAACGCTTTGGCTCAAGAAGCCACACGCCTTTTATTTCAAGTTCTTTGAAATTCATACCTTTGTTTTTTATCTGCCACAAATTTACTAATTTTTCTTATAGCCTACACCACTTTTAGCCACAGCTTTTGCTTCCATCTGAAAAATTGCATTACCTTTGCATAACATAGGCTGCGCCTCAGCATAATATTCAAATGCTATTTGATATCCTGCTTTCGGCTTGCACTATCTTTGCATAACATAGGCTGCGCCTCAGCATAATATTCAAATGCTATTTGATATCCTGCTTTCGGCTTGCACTATCTTTGCATAACATAGGCTGCGCCATCTCCTCCACACCATTCTTTAAAAATGAAATAATTATATAAATATGAGAAATATCATAATCTTCGATTCATCTGAGGCTCACGACAACTTGCTGCCGATTACATACACACGCCCAGTGTCGGGCATAAGAGTGGGCATAACCACCATTTTCGAGAAATGGCAATCTTGTTTTCCGGCCGACAAGCTGTCGCCCCTGACCGCCAGTTATCTGCAAGGCAAATTCACGACAACCTACGACAACTCCGACGACAACACATTCATTGCCGGACATTATTTGCCGTCGGCTCAGCTCGTCGATGCCATCTGCTCAATGCAGCCGGGAGAAGCCATCTGCAACGCCAACAACGAGATTATAGCATTCCGTGGTTCAAAAGCCGACTTCGAAGCCCAGCACTTCGACAATTGCACGCCTTTCACGAGTGAGGCGAAGCGCATTTTTTGGCTCTACGACATCTTTATGATGAACGATAGCGTGATGCTCGACGATTTCCTCCGCATCACCGCTGGACGAGCTTCGCAGCCACTCAGCCACACCAATCTCGTGATAGGAAACCCCACTTTCGACGATGGTACGTCTAAAATATTCATCGAGGAGGGTGCGAGCATCGAGGGCGCAACGCTCAACGTCACAGCCGGACCGATATACATTGGTGCCGATGCTACAATCATGGAAGGAAGCTGCATCCGCGCCCCATTCGCCGCTTGCGCCCACAGCCAAGTGAATATGTGCGCCAAAATTTATGGTGCCACTACACTCGGTCCATACTGCAAAGTGGGCGGCGAGCTCAACAATGTGGTGATGATGGGCTACAGCAACAAGGCTCACGACGGATTCCTCGGCAATGCCGTGATTGGTGAATGGTGCAACATAGGTGGCGGCACCACTGCATCAAATCTCAAAAATGACTACTCCGAAATCAAATTGTGGAACTATCCCGCACACCGCTTTCTGCGCACCGGGCTGCAATTTTGCGGACTTATCATGGGCGATCATTCAAAGGCTGGCATCAACTGCATGTTCAACACTGCCACAGTGATAGGCGTAGGGGTGAACATACATGGGGCAGGATTCCCGCGCAACTTCGTGGCATCCTTCTCCGAAGGCTCAACGGCTGGCTTCACCGATGTGTCGCTGCCAAAATTCTTCACCATTGCCGAGCGCGTGATGTCCCGACGAGGCGTGGAACTGAGCGAAACCGATAAAGAAATATTCTCCGCTATCTACAACATTGCCGACACCTACAAATAGCCAACACCCCTACGCCAAAATCTGTCATTAAAATCTGCGACAAAAAATCAATGCGGCGGCTGATTTATGCCATACCAAGCAGAACCAGCCACCGCCATTTTAATTCCCGTTTGCCTAATGTCATCAGCCCAATATATCAACCAAATATGAGTAGATACGTGCTATAGCACACACAGCAAACAAAATCCCAACATATCCATTTTTCACAGCATTCCAGCTATGCTCTTTTATAAAATGCACCAATACTGGCGACAACAGATATATTGTCAACAAGACAAAAGCCTTTTCAAAGGCTAATGGAGCGCATTTATATCTCCCCTCAACAATACGAGCCGCAATGCAAACACACAGCAAACAGACCTCCGCCGCATCATAACCTAAAAACAATTTCCTAATCACTTTCATATCATATTCAAGTTTCAGCTAAATGGACAACGAGTCTATTGGCAGATGCGAATCATATATAAGGCTATTAACAACGCTGACAAAATTGCAAATACCACAAACACATGCCACTGAATTTTGATTTTCTGCTTCCGGCATTCACTGACGCACCAACACAGCACGACACTGCAAGCAACAAGCACACAGACACATACATACTTAAACACAGGATTTTCTATATGGATATTTGCGTAGTCAATAAACCACACAGCCAATATCAAAATTCTCGCGACAAAATACGTCAATTTCAGCGCCTTCTCCTTCGCTATCATATATCGATTCCCTTAAAATGGCATAATGGCATTTATATCATTATATCCATATATTAAAATTTCTCAATTCTCGTTCACATGCAACAAGAAGCCTTGTCACATATCGCTATGCATTCGGCGATGGCGGTGGGTAAATTTCTTCTTTTGCATTTTGAGCCATTTGGCCCATGCACGGACTCGCAGGAATGCGCCTGTCGGCACGGCACTGATGTCGGTTGTCAATGGGTCGCTGAACGATTCGAGCTGCGGTGTCTCGCCAAATTGCTCAGGATAGATTATCAGCAGGTTGTTGTGTCCGAAATATTTGGCAAGCAGTCCGGGCAGAGTGTCCATATCGCTGTTGAAAGAGAGTGATGTGCGGCGAGCACTAATCACCACAAACAAGTCATCATCAAGTATCCGGCTGGCAAGCAGCGGGAAGTCGCTCCAATCGTCAAATGTGCGGAACTCGCTTCTCACCTCAAGGCGTTCCTTATATATCACGCCGCGGATAAGCGGAATAGTAACCGAATGAGCAAAGAATATTATGCGGCAACCGATGCGCTTCGATATGTTAGCCACGCGCAAGATCCATGTCTCAAACCCAGTTTCAAACTCAGCATTCTCAGGTACTGCTACCACAATGCGCGTGATGGTGTTCATGGGGATATAGCATCGGGTGATTATCACCATCTTGTTAAGTTCCTTGATGAGCTGCTCTATCTTGTGTCCGAGATAGCTATCCACCACAGTCGTCTTTTGGTGCATACCCACAACAACATCTGTGATACCACGCTCATTCACCACATTTACGATTCCTGCAACTGTATTCAGATCGAAACGCTCAATTGCATTCATCTGCACATTCACGGCAGCGGCAGTCTCTCCGGCAAGTTTCAGCGCGTTCTGCCCTATAGTTATAGAGCTTGCTGAATTGTCGTTGCGAACATGCAAAGCGAAAATCGACTCATCTGTGGTCTTGCGCTTCATCATCAGAGCGAGATCCACAAGGCTTGCAGCCGTCACCGGATTGCTCACAGGTATAAGTGTCCGCATAGGCTTGCGGCGGTTGCTTTGGTCGCTATCATCATCGCCATCAGCCATCATCTTGATTTTCACTTTAGCCGCAGCACCCGAAGTCACAATGGGCGCGATGGCACAAGTCACAAGTATCATCACCACAGTGCCGTTGAGAATCTGCTCGTTCAGCAGACGGCTTCCGTCGGGCATAATCATCTCATATCCTATCATCACCACGGCAAGAGCCACAGCAGTATGGGCAGTAGTCAGTCCGAACATTACATTGCGGTCGTCGGCGGTGAAATGATAAATCTTCTGTGCAAGCCATGCGGCAATCCATTTCCCTGCAAGAGCCACTGCAAGCATATGGGCAGCTATGACAAGTGTACCGCCATCGGCAAGCACACGCACATTAATCATCATACCCACACCTATCAGGAAATAAGGGATAAACAACGCATTGCCCACAAATTCTATGCGGCTCATAAGCGGCGACACATTTGGAATATACCGATTAAGCACCAGTCCGGCGAAGAATGCGCCAAGCACAGCTTCAAGTCCTATCACCTGCGCAAGCCACGAAGCGAGAAACACGAGAGCAAGCACATAGACGTATTGCGTCACCTTGTCGCTGTAGTTCTTGAAAAACCAGCGCGTCAGTCTAGGATACGCATAAAGTATCGCCACGCAATAAATGGCAAGGCGCAGCATCATCAGGGCGAAATCGGAGAATGAATACTCGCCATTGCGGCAGATGCTGACTGTGGCAGCAAGCACAAGCAGCGAGCCAAGTATGGCGATGATTGTGCCGACAATCGAAATCAGCACAGCAGGACTTTTTGTTATGCCCAGACGTGTTATCACAGGATAGGCTATCAGGGTGTGCGAGGCATACATCGATGCCAGCAATATGGCAGTCACCCAACTCATATGAAGCAGTGACACGGCAGCAATAGTTCCCACCACCATCGGCACAAAGAACGTCAGAAGCCCGAATCCGAGTCCTTTCTTCACATTCCTCTTTAGATGATACATATCTATCTCAAGTCCAGCAAGGAACATAAGATAAAGCACCCCCACCTGTCCGAATATGGCAAAACTGCTGTCACGCTCAAGCAGGTTGAATCCGTATGGACCCACCACCACTCCAGCCACAATCATCCCCACAATATGCGGAATTTTCAGCTTTTTGAGGAGCAACGGCGCAAGCAATATTATCACCAGTACGATGAAGAAAATCAATACCGGATTTGATATCAGAGCGTGTGGTATGTTTATTGCTTCCATTGGCAGTCGGGTTTATCGACTACAAATATAGCAAATTTTACTCTTATCTGCCACATATTCTACAGCGAAATTCCGTTTAGCAGAGTGACGTAGGTCTGCACCGCATCGCGTATTTCATCGAGCAATATATATTCATCGGCTGTGTGCGAGCGCGCCGAATCTCCAGGGCCCAGCTTCAGCGACGGAAATGGCATTAGAGCCTGGTCGCTCAGCGTGGGCGACCCAAAAGGCACTTTCCCGAGTGTTACAAGCCTGCGCACAAGCGGATGCTCAACCGATATGCCCGAAGGATTTAAGCGTGTGGATCGCGGTGTGAGCATGCAGTCTTCACCGGCTGCTTTTCGTATGATTTCAAGTGTCTCAACATTGCTATAAGCGTCGGTGCTGCGCACATCCACCACTATGTCGCAGCGGTCTGGCACTACATTGTGCTGTGTCCCGGCATTGATTTGCGTCACGCTGACCTTTATCGGGCCAAGATGCGACGAGGTGCGTTCAAACGACACATTACGCAGCCTCTCAATCACGTCCATCGTCTTATAGATGGCATTCACGCCCTCGTTGCGGGCTGCATGGCCTGCCACGCCTCGGACTACTCCGTCAAGCACCATAAGTCCTTTCTCGGCAATGGCTGGCTGCATCTGCGTAGGTTCCCCCACTATTGCGACATCAATATTCGGCAACATGGGCAACACTGACTCAACGCCATGCTTGCCGCTCACTTCCTCCTCGCATGAGGCAAGGAATATGAAATTGCAATGCTGATTACTGCCGGCAAGATAACGAAACGCCGCAAGCAGCGACACCACCGATGCTCCTGCATCGTTGCTTCCGAGACCATATAGACGACCATCCTCCGTAATTTCTGGCGTATATGGGTCGCGGGTCCACTCTGCACACGGCTTCACAGTGTCGATGTGGCTATTGAGCAAAACTGTCTTTTTCATCGGGTCGAAATTGGGTGACATGCACCACAGGTTGTTGCCGTGACGTTTCACATCAAGACCGAAATCTCTCATCACGTTCCATATCATATCTGCCACACATGCCTCATCTCTGCTCACCGACTTTATCTCAATCATCCTTTTCAGCAGATCCACCGAGTCATAATATAATTCATCCATAATATACCAATCATATAATATCCAAAAGCTCAAAATGCCACCATTTTGGTACACATTTTACTTTAGTCTCAAAAAAATATCTCAGCCCCACTTCGTTTTTGATGGCTGAGATATCCTAATATAAATTTCATTATGCCTATTATCACATATATTTAGCTACTGCCGATTCAAGCTGCGTGAAATCCGACACCCGCTCCACAAGCTCGCCGCTACGGTTTATTATATAAGTGAGCGGAACTTGCGTAACGTTATAAGATGCCAAATTTTGGGAATTAAGCCCCGAAGGATCATACACGGTTATCCATGGGAGATTGGCTGCCGCCTGTCGCCATTGAAATTCATCTGTGTCGATTCCCACTTGGAAGATTTCAAGTCCTGATGCCTTGTGCTTGCGGTATATGTCGGCAAGAGCCTTATTGAACACAGGTGAGAACTCTGCGCTATATACCGTGAAGTTTAGCAGCACCACATTCCCCTTTTGGGTTATACTCTGCAAATCCTGCATCACGCCTTTCTTGTCTTGAAGCTTAATGTCGATAATCTTAGCCTCGCTCACATACATCGTGTCGGCTTTTGCCATGACTTGACGGCGGCGTATCTGACCCTGACGAAGCACATTCACAAGATAACTTGTGCGCGGGTCGTTCGGCTTGAAGGAGTTGAACGCATTTGCCACAGCACCTATGACTTTGAAATCGAAGTCATTCACCGGGTCAAACAGCGGTTCGTCGCCTATATATTTATTGATGATATAATATGCCACAATACCGCTTGGGTCGCCAAGAATCTGATTTGCAAGCTCGCGTTTCCATGCCTCCACTTTCGATGTGTATTCATTGGCCGGAAGCCCGCTAAATTCAGCAGCTTTCTTGTCGATGTTCATAACTTTCACTGCATTGTCGCTTCCCGACAGCGTGTAGCCCATATCGAATGATTTGACGTTGGTCTTAATCTCAATATTGTCGAGGCTGTCAATAGGGAAATAGATCATCTTGTCTCCATAGCGAAGTCGATAGATGTCGGCATATTGTGGTGCAGGTTCTTCAAATTTGAAATCGCCATCACCTGTGGTCTTAACCGAATCCACCACAAACCAGCGTCCGCTCTCCGACGTTTCAAGCACCATCTTTGTGGTGTCTGAACCGCCTTCCACATTTCCCGAAACTTTAAAACCGCTTCCGCCACATGAGCACATCACCGCACCCATCACAGCCAAAGGTAAAATATATTTTTTCATCTCTTTTTGTATAGTTTTTTCAAAATATTCATAGCGCACATTCTTCGCCGCCATATTTATTATTCTGTGCAAAGTTAATGCAAGACAGATGTAAAAACAAATAAAACTCTATTAATTAATGCTCACAGCGTCATTTGGCTCTTTAACTTAAATCATCAATTAGGCTTTGGACGGATTTTTTGCCTGTAAATTCCAAAACGAAGTGCACACTTTCGGTAAAAAAAATATATGAAAAACA
>CAYWOC010000013.1:0-52770 GCA_964459845.1 uncultured Muribaculaceae bacterium
CAGGACTTCGGGCAGGATTGCTCTTAGCAGTTGGTCTTGTTTCATTTTGCAAAGACAACACTATTCTCCGACATCTTCCCCACCCACCGGGAAGATGTCAAGAGTATAGTGTTGCCAGTCTGAACATGAAGAATGTCATTAAGGTTTATTTCAAAATATATATTCGGGGTCAGCTGACTTCTGCGGTATCAAAAAATTGCATAAAAAAAGTGGGCAAATAATCCGAAGACTATACTGCCCACTTTTCCTCTCTCCACTGCGGTGCGGACGAGACTCGAACTCGCGACCCCATGCGTGACAGGCATGTATTCTAACCAGCTGAACTACCGCACCGTTTATTAGGGTCTGCATCCGAGAATATTTCTCGTTTGCGAGTGCAAAGTTACTACATCTTTTCGTTCCCTGCAAATTTTTTGCACAAAAAATGCGGAAAATTTTCTTTCTCCGCATTTTCTACAATTTATTAACTCAAATAATCATTTATGGTTCTTGTAATTACGCAATCATTCTACACAATATATATTCCATGTCGGCGACACTCCTCCACTTGCTCCTCCGGCCAAATGCTCGCCTGCACCTCACCGATATGCGCCTTTTGGAGCAGGAACATACATAGTCGGCTCTGCCCTATGCCGCCGCCTATCGAGTAAGGAAGCTCGCCCGCAAGCAATGCCTTGTGAAATGTCAAATTCTTGCGCTCAGTGCATTTGCGCTGCTCAAGCTGTTGCATAAGCGACTTCTCGCTCACGCGTATGCCCATCGACGACAGCTCAAACGGGCATTCAAGTATCGAATCCCACAGAATCAGGTCACCGTTAAGTCCGCGGTAGCCGTCGCTGTTCTCGGTAATCCAGTCGTCATAGTCGGGAGCTCTGCCATCATGCGGTTCGCCATTGCTCAATGGCGAACCAATGCCTATCAGAAATATAGCGCCATATTCACGGGCGGCACGAGCCTCACGCTCCTTTGCCGGCAACTTTGGGTAGCGGCGCAGAAGTTCTTCGGCATGAATAAACTTTACCATCTTCGGCAACCTCGGGGTGATGTGCGGAAAACTCTCATAGACGGTCCTCTCCGTCTCGCGCACAGCACAATATATCTTCTCCACCGTCTGCTTCAAGAAAGCAAGCGACCGGTCTTCTTTCCTTATGGTCTGCTCCCAGTCCCACTGATCCACATAAAGCGAATGCAGATTGTCGAGCTCTTCCGACGAGCGTATGGCATTCATATCCGTGTAAAGCCCATAGCCCGGAGCTATATCGTATGCCCCAAGTTTCATTCGCTTCCATTTGGCGAGCGAATGAACCACCTCTGCCTTGCGGTCGCCCATACAAGATATGTTGAACGACACCGCATGCTCCACGCCGTTCAGGTCGTCGTTGATGCCTGTGCCAGAAAGCACAAACAGTGGCGCAGTGACACGGCGCAAGTTCAAAGCCTTACCCAGCTTTTCTTGAAAGGTGTCTTTTATCATCTTTATCGCCACCTCGGTAGTTTCGGGCAGCAGTTTCAGATTATATTTCTTGGGTATTATCAATGCCATAATCTCATTAGTTTTTGTATCATTTTTTTAAAATACATCGCAAATATACTACATTTTTTCATATCAGCACCCATTTCACTTGCAAAAAGTAATCATTTATTCATTTTTAACAACATTACCATAGGTTCGGTAAGCAAAAAGCCCTTTAGCTTTCAGCTCATTCTCTTTGCCGCACTTATATTTGTAATAAAAAACTCACTTCATTGCACGAATCGATAAAGATTATTACCTTTGCACAGATTTTCGAATACACACGGAAACAACTGATTAATATTCATATTACACAAAAAAGACTAATAAAGGCTTCTAATCAAAAAAATGGCTGAAAATTACGAAAGTTTCGAGGCAGTACCATCTCGTGAGCGTATGAAGGGACATGCCGCAATGTTATTCTCCAATTCTATGTGGGGACTTATGTCACCTGTCACAAAGGTAGTATTAACTCCTGTCATGGTGGGAGGTGTTGCCACAACGCTTATCACCCCATTCGGGCTGTCGGCTATGCGAATATGGGGTGCGGCAATCCTGTTCTGGGTATTCTCGTTCATCCTGCCCAAAAGCATCATCCCTCGCGAGAAGCTCGACCTGAAAGACCTGCCCAAGATATTCTTTGCATCGCTGCTCATAATCACTTCCAATCAGGCACTGTACACAATAGGCATCGGCTACACAAGCCCCATCGACGCATCGGTGATCACCACGCTCACGCCTATTTTCACAATGATATTTGCCGCAATTTTCATTCATGAGAAGATTACGCCGCTCAAAGCGTTGGGTGTGGCTTTGGGATTGAGTGGCGCGCTGCTGCTTGTCACTATCGGCGCCGACGGAGCGAGCGAGAAAGCCACCAACCCCATCCTTGGCAACACACTCTGCATAATCGCCCACATCAGTGCGGCTCTTTATTATGTGATTTTCCGCGACATCATCAGCAAATATTCGCCTTTCATGCTCATGAAGTGGCTGTTCTTGCTGTCTGCCATCACTATAGCACCTTTCACCTATGAAGAGCTGTTCCAAACCCCATGGAGCATTATCCCTATCGACGCATACCTGAGCATTGCCTTCATTGTGATTGTGGCGACATTTATTGGCTATCTGCTCGTTCCGTTCTCGCAACGCCGCATCAAGCCTACGATTGTGAGCATGTACGACTACTTGCAGCCTGTCACTTCAGCATTCTACTCTATAATAATAGGAATCGCAGCCATCAGCGGTGACAAGCTGCTCGCCACTGCGCTAATCTTCCTCGGAGTGTGGGTTGTGACTCAAAGCCGCAACGACCAAAAGTGGTCTTCGCTGCTCAATTTCACAAAAAAGAAAAAATAATTGCATTCAGTAAAAAAAGGTCTCCTCACTCTTTATGAACAGGAGACCTTATATTCTATTATATTTGCCACTCAAATATAAACACATACGATATTCCTAACTATTTGCCGTCCACATAGCATTTTCTATTCAGAAAAATAGAATCTTTCTCCGCCACACGCCATCAAGCATAATATTCGAGCAGCATCCTGTGGGCTGGCTCAGTGTGTTTTTCACCAATTACACATTCCCCGGAACAATTTATAGGAAATATCTACCATCATATATCACAGATTAATCGTATCTTTGCACTCAAAATTTAATTGTGACAATTAACTATGATTAGACATTTTGCATTAACTATTATTGCGCTATTGGGGTTATCATCGGCAGCTCAAGCTGTTACAACCGAAAAATTGAAATATGGAGATTTCAACAGTTGGGTAATACGCAATATCAAGGAGTCGTCGGTTTTGGGCGGAAACACTAAAACTCTTTATGAAATCGGTCCGAACCAGACAATCGAAGGGGCTAAGGCCTACAACAACCTCGGAGGTTCGCCTTGGGCTACGTCAAACGTATATGCTAAAGTTATGGGCGTGGTGAAATGCAGCAACGCTGTGTATCGCGACAGCCGCGGAGGCGGCAACTACTGCGCCAAGATGACGACCATAATGGAGCATGTGAAAGCTCTTGGAATGATAAATATGGACGTGCTTGTCTCTGGCAGCATATTCCTCGGACATGTGTTCGAGCCTATATCAAGCACTAAAAACCCTTATTCAAAAATGGAGATGGGTGTTCCTTTCAACAAGCGTCCAAGCTGCCTCATCTTCGACTACAAGCTAAGCGTCCCTGCCAACGGAAGTGTGATATACTCCAGCGGCTTCGGCTCAAAGAAAACTCTTGCAGGCAAGGATCATGCCGAAGTATATATCATCCTTCAACGCCGCTGGGAAGATGCCAAAGGCAATATCCACGCCAAGCGTGTGGGTACTGGCCGCCAACGCTTCTCCACATCAACAAACGGATGGGTCAATGGTCATAAAATCCAGATTTGGTATGGCGACATCACTCATCACAGTGGCTACCAGTCGTATATGGGACTGATTTCAAAAGCTAATTCATATTACGCCCGCAACAAGAAAGGCAAGATGGTACCAGTAGTAGAAGAAGGTTGGGATGATGCCGACGCTACACCTACCCACATGCTTGTCATGGCTTCTTCAGGCTGTGGTGTAGCCTACACTGGAATGGTGGGAATGACTTTATGGGTAGATAATATGGCTCTCGGCTATTGATATATCAGCCTATCGAAACCATCTCGATTCATTTGGCACGAGGCACAGGAATGAAGTGCGAAACGAATTTCCGCAAGCACTTCAACACATAAAACGCTCTTATGCGCAACGTCTGTTGCGGCATGGGGGCGTTGATTTTTTCATTTATTTCGGCATCAGTGAGCTGCGGAGCAAGGCTCTTGACTTCAGAAATCACTGCCGCAATCTTATCGGTGCCGCCATTCGATCGGTAATATCTCACGAGCGCGACAGCATTGTTCACATATGCCTCCTGGAGCAGGGCATACACATCGGGACGCACGGTCTTGAAATGGGCCATCAGAGCACGGCGCACATTCATAGCCATAAGATACTGCTTGTCGGCTCCTACTTGACTCCACACCGCCGAATTATGCTTGCGATACACAGCCATGGCGCGGTTTATATAGTGAATCTTACCATATTGGGCATTAAGCATATGGATGGCGTAATCCACTGTCACGCTGTCCTTTTTGGGGTCAAGAATCTGTCGTAGGGAATCGCCGAAAAGACCTCTGCGCCACATTGCCGAAACATTCGATATGAAATTGCTCCTTGCAAGGTCAAGAATGTCGTTCTCAGCCTTCTGCCCGCCGTTGCTCAGGCTCTTGCTGCCGTCATTCTCATAATAATTTACCACCCGGTGAACGCAGATGGCATAATCGTGATGAGAATCAAGGAAATCAACCTGCCGCTGGAGCTTACTGCGGTCAATCCAGTAGTCGTCACCCTCACATATCGCTATATATTCTCCTCGGCAAGCATCAAAAGCACGCAGATAATTGGCTTGAATGCCAGAATTATGTTCTGCCGAAAGTATGACAATGCGGTTGTCGCCATATTGCCGCTGCCAGCGGCGACAATGAGCCAGAGTGTCGTCTGTGCTGCAATCGTCACTTATAAGCAGCTCAAAATCGAAATCAGTCTCTTGATGCATCACGCTTTTTATCGCCTCATCGATATATTTCGTCTGGTTGTAGGTGAGCATCACCACCGTCACTTTGCAATCTCCGCTTGTCATAACCCGATTATCTGTATTTAATGAAACATTTTAGCCACACGCTCCACTCCTACCACAAACGCGTTCACCTCGTCTATCGTATTATACACGCCAAACGACGCACGCACCGTGCCTTCTATTCCGAGTGCGGTCATCAGCGGCTGAGCACAGTGATGCCCAGTACGCACGGCTATGCCGAGCTTGTCGAGGAGCATCCCCATATCGTAATGGTGAATGCCATCTATAAGGAACGAGACGACTCCGCTCTTGTTCTCGGCATTCCCGAATATCCTCATTCCGGGAATGCGCATAAGCCCTTCTGTAGCGGCTTTGAGCAGCTCATGCTCGTGTGCGGCTATATTCTCAATTCCTATCTCATTTATGAAATCTATCGCCGATGAAAATGCTGCGATATCCACAAAATCAGGAGTTCCCGCCTCGAATTTGAAAGGAAGGTCGGCAAAGGTTGTGTTGTCAAACGACACATGCCCTATCATCTCGCCTCCGCCTTGATATGGCGGCAATTTTTCAAGTATCCGCTTCTTGCCATAAAGCACTCCCACACCCGTTGGACCATACATCTTGTGCGACGAAAGCGCATAGAAATCGGCATCCAGATCCTGCACATCCACTTTGATGTGCGGAGCTGCCTGTGCGCCATCCACAAGCACCGGCACGCCATGGCTGTGGGCTATGGCAATCATCTGCTTCACTGGATTCACTGTGCCAAGCACATTCGAAACATGCGCAATCGACACGAAGCGAGTGTTGTCGGAGAACAAGTCCTCATAGGCATCCATGTTCACCTCGCCACGCTCATTCATTGGCACCACACGCAGCACCACACGCTTGTTGCGGCGTATAAGCTGCCAAGGGACAATGTTGGAATGATGCTCCATCACAGTCACTATTATCTCATCGCCATTGCACATGCGGTCGCTCACGGTCGAAGCCACGAGGTTAATCGCCTCGGTCGTACCGCGGGTGAACACAATCTCTTCCACCGACTTGGCATTCAGGAACTCGCGAACCTTCTCGCGTGCCTGCTCAACACGGTCGGTAGCTTCCTGCGAGAGCGTATGCACTCCTCTGTGAACATTAGCCTTGTGGTTGTAATACATATCAGTAATGCTTTCCACTACTCGATGCGGAGTCTGTGACGTGGCGGCACTGTCGAGATACACAAGGCGCGCGCCGCCTATATCACGGCGCAATATGGGAAATTCACCTCTTATTTTATTTATATCTAAGCTCATCAATCATTCAAAATAATACACAATACACCTTCTTTTTCAGCTTCAAGCCTTTCACTTCACGCACTTGTGCATCTTGCTGTGACAAGTTCCTGCACAGTCGCCGCAATCCACAAGCGTGCCGGCAAAACGCTTCTCCACAAGATGATGCAGACGGTCTTTCAGAGCATCGATGCGCACCGCATCTATGACATCGCTCATAAAAGCCTGCATGAGCAGCACTCGTGCCTCTTCCATTGAGATGCCGCGCGTGCGCATATAGAACAGAGCCTCTTGATCGAGCTGACCCACTGTGGCTCCATGGCTGCACTTCACATCATCGGTGTAGATTTCGAGCTGCGGCTTGGTGAACATCTTGGCGGTGTCCGACGCACAGATGTTGCGGCTGCTCTGATATGCCTCAACTTTAGGAGAATTGGGCGCAACGAGAATCTTGCCCGAGAATGCGCCCACGGCATTGTCTTCAAGCACGCACTTAAACAGCTCATTGCTGTGGCAACGTCCCACATTATGACCGATATAGGTGTGATTGTCGATGTGCTGCTCTCCACTTGATATCGACATGCCGAGCAGATGTGTCTCAGCTCCCTCACCGTTCACGTCGATGTGATAATTATTGCGCGTTGTGCCGTTGGCGAGCGTCATCCCGTTCACGAGCAGATTGGAGTTGGCACACTGGTTAATCCACATCGACGACACTCGGCGCGATGTTGTGGCAGTGGCCTCAAAGTCGTAGTAGTCGAACACCGAATTTTCTCCTGCCCATATCTCTATAACCTGATTGCTAAGGCACTGCACATTGCGGCTCTGGGTGTGGTCGCACACGAGCATACGCGCTTGTGCGCCGTCTTCAAGCACCACAAGCACACGCCTGTTGGCAATTATGGGCTGCGCCACATTCATGATGTTCACAATCTGCAAAGTGCGCTCAAGCACAGTGTTGCGCGGCACATACACGAAAAGTCCGTCTTGCGCCAGCAGCGTGTTGAGTGCCACCTGCTTGTCGGACATCAGAGCGATTTTACCATAGTATTTTGCCACAAGCTCAGGATGCTCCTGTGCTGCCTGGCGCAGCGAAGTGACGATTACCCCCTTGCCGAGCGTCGCAGTTCCGCTTGCATCATGATGATAAATATCGTTGAAGAAGTAATATGGCGAAGTGCTCATATTCGGCACATCGCAGCGGAAAGCCTCCTCTGGATCAGCTTGAAGCTCCACCCTGTTGATATTCACTCCATAGTCGGGGGAAAACATCTCATTCAAGTCGGTAGCCTCATAGTCCTCATCACCCTTGCGTGGCAGAAAGCCGTTTTCAAGCACATCGAGAGCGGCAGGGCGCAATGCATTCAGCGCATCGGCCGAATTGGCGCACACCACATCTTCATTGGCTTTGAAAAGGTCGATATATTGTTTTAATGCTGACATAATAAAAATCTGCTAACTATCATTTATTGTCCCACTCCTGCTTTATCCAGTCGTAACCCTTCTCTTCAAGTTCAAGAGCAAGCTCCGGACCGCCAGTCTTGACTATGCGGCCTTTATACAGCACATGCACCAAGTCGGGCTTGATGTAGTCGAGCAGCCTCTGGTAGTGGGTGATGACGATTGTTGCATTGTTCTCGGTCTTCAGCTTATTCACGCCGCCAGCCACGATGCGCAGCGCATCGATGTCGAGACCGCTGTCTGTCTCGTCAAGAATCGACAGGCGCGGCTCAAGCATCGCCATCTGGAAAATCTCGTTGCGCTTCTTCTCTCCGCCCGAGAAGCCCTCGTTCACCGAGCGCGACGCAAGTTTGTTGTCGAGTTCCACAATGGCACGCTTCTCGCGCATCAGCTTGAGAAATTCGCTCGCACTCAATGGCTCCTGGTGGAAATATTTGCGCTTCTCGTTGAGAGCGGCACGCATAAAGTTCACCATCGACACCCCGGGAATCTCAACAGGATACTGGAAACTCAAGAACAGACCTTCGTGTGAACGGTCTTCGGGCGACATCGCAAGCAGGTCCTTGCCATAGAAATC
Organism: uncultured Muribaculaceae bacterium; assembly: GCA_964459845.1. Taxonomy (GTDB): domain Bacteria; phylum Bacteroidota; class Bacteroidia; order Bacteroidales; family Muribaculaceae; genus CALZFJ01. Next base: position 8,444 of record CAYWOC010000013.1, read on the forward strand.
TACGCTTCCGCCTGTCACGGTGTAAGCAGGATTCCCTGTCAATACTGCCGACAGCGTGCTCTTTCCCGAACCGTTAGGTCCCATAATCGCATGAACCTCTCCCGGCTTTACGGTTAGATTCACACCTTTCAAAATCTCCTTGCCATCAATAGTGGCGTGCAAATCTTTAATAATTAGCATATCTATTGTGTAATCTTTTTCTTCGTTAATATTAATCGTGATACATTTTATCCCACGCCGCCCTCAAGCGACACCGACAGCAGCTTCTGCGCCTCCACGGCAAATTCCATAGGCAACTTTGCCATGACCTCTTTGGCATATCCGTTCACTATTAACCCTATGGCATCCTCGGTGGATATGCCGCGCTGGTTGCAGTAGAATATCTGCTCTTCGTTGATTTTTGATGTCGTGGCTTCATGCTCTACCACCGAGCTGTCGTTCTGCACATCAATATATGGGAATGTGTGCGCACCGCTTGTCGAACTTAGCAGCAAGCTGTCACACTGAGTGTAGTTTCGGCAATTTGTGGCTTTCGGAACCACTTTCACTTCGCCGCGGTAGCTGTTTTGGCTATGTCCTGCCGAAATGCCCTTCGACACGATTGTGCTGCGTGAGTTTTTGCCTATATGTATCATCTTGGTGCCAGTGTCGGCCTGCTGATAATTGTTGGTGAGAGCCACCGAATAAAATTCGCCCACAGAATTGTCGCCAGCAAGCACGCAGCTCGGATATTTCCATGTTATCGCCGAGCCTGTCTCCACCTGTGTCCACGACAGTTTCGAGAAGTCGCCGCGGCACAGTCCACGCTTTGTCACGAAATTGTAGATGCCGCCCTTGCCGTTTTTGTCACCGGGATACCAGTTTTGCACCGTAGAATATTTCACCTCGGCACGGTCCTCGACCACTATCTCCACTATCGCAGCATGTAGCTGGTTCTCGTCGCGCATAGGTGCCGTGCAGCCTTCAAGATATGAGACGTAAGCATCATCGTCGGCTACGATAAGTGTACGTTCAAACTGCCCCGTCTCAGCGGCATTGATGCGGAAATATGTGGAAAGCTCCATCGGACAACGCACGCCCTTCGGGATATACACAAACGAGCCGTCGGAGAACACCGCCGAATTGAGAGCCGCAAAGAAATTGTCGCGATACGACACCACAGAGCCAAGATACTTCTTCACAAGGTCGGGGTAATCGCGCACCGCCTCGCTGATGGAGCAGAAAATCACCCCGAGCTCGGCAAGTTTCTCTTTATATGTGGTCTTCACGCTCACGCTGTCCATCACCGCATCCACGGCAATGCCACTGAGCCTCATCTGCTCTTCGAGAGATATTCCGAGCTTGTCGAATGTCTTGCGCAGCTCAGGATCCACATCATCCATGCTCTTAGGTCCGTCCTTCCTCTTTGGCGCTGCATAGTAGCTTATGGCTTGATAGTCGATTTCTGGTATGTCGAGATGCGCCCATGTGGGCATCTTCAGTGTGAGCCAGTGCCGATACGCCTTCAAGCGGAAATCGAGCAGCCACTCCGGCTCGCCTTTCTCCTTCGAGATGTAGCGCACCACATCCTCATTCAGCCCTTTCGGAATGATATGAGTGTCGATGTCGGTCACAAAACCATATTTATAGTCGCCATCGGCGGCCTCTTTCAAAATTTCTTCGTTCTTATTTTTTTCGAATGTATCCATCATTCTGAGTAATTTTTCATTTATCGTTTTTGGCTGGCAGCTGCAATGTGCTGCTGGGCATCTCGTCCATGCCTAATGTGAACGGAGCCATATCGAGAACGACCTCAAATGGCACATTGTTCATAGCATGGCGTGTGGTGAAAGTGTCGTTCTTTGGTGCTATGAAATGCCACATGTTCAACAGGATGCTTAGCCCTATCAGATACTTGAACACACATAGGGCTGCTCCGCCAACTTTGTCGATTCCGCCCAAGCTCAGATGCTTGAATGTGGAGCGTATGGCATTGCTTGCGAGCATAACGCTCAAAAACACTAATATGAACAATACGATGTGCGCCATAGCCCCGGCTGTGACGCTTGCCGCCGGCCATTTTGCCGACTCTGGCACCACCACCATAAAAACGTCGGTGGCTACACCTCCCAAAATGTTGCACACTATCAAGCCGAGAACCACACCTATTATGGAGCTGATTTGGCTCAATATGCCCTTCATATAGCCAATCACTGCCCCGGCGATTACAAGCAACAATATTACAATATCTATAAAATACATAGCTACATTATTTCAAATTGCAAAATTACAAAAAATCATCGGATTTTCCGCACTATTTACGATTAACACAAACATAAAATCATCCGCTTCGTTTTGGCGCTATTTTCACCAATTATTCGCATTTCGACCAAAATTTGTTCACAGCTCTGAACAGATTCTGGACAAAAGTGTTCAGAGGTCTGAACATTTTTCAGCAAAATATGTTCAGACCTCTGAAAATTCATTATATTTTTTATTCAAAAAAAAGCTGAGTTCCGCTCTACAATGAACTCAGCCTAAAAAATCGAATCACTTTTATTTTTACACATTCTCCGCTTTTTCACAAAAGCGCACTTTGTCTCTCTAACAGTTTCTATCTTCTAACTTCTCTACTATTATTTATAACTAATCTACTAACTATTGCGTTTTTTTACAGTTTGATCTATTAATAATTTCTACATTTTTACACATTGCAAAGTTAGACATTCCCATTGCTATAATATGTAAACAAAATACTGATATTACTACCATTTTTACAGACAATCCACATCAAAAGTTACAATCGCCCGCAAAATAGGCATAAAAATGCCCTCTCGCCACATTATAGCTCGTTTTCCCGAGCATCTCATGGCGAGAGGGCTATATCCTTTTATCGCCCAGCAAATATGTAATCACGCAGAGCTGCTATGCACTGCGTATGAGCCGATGCGATTTCAGTCTCTTTAATTGTATTCAACAGTGCATTTGTCGGCAGCAGTAAATCCAATTGTATATGACCTTTCCGTCTTGCCGCCTCTGTCTGTAATGAACTTTTCCCATCGGCTTCCACTGATTGCAGTCCCGGCCGAGAACGATCCAGTAACTCCAAACGAATTCCAAGCACCGTCCGACGAGTTGTTCGCAGCATCAGCTTCAAGCACTGTCATCAGCACCACTTTATCGGTAGCCGCAGGGGTCTTGCCATTAGCGGTGGCAGTGACTTTATATGTCTTCGACACAGGGAATGAGGTGTAGGTTTCGCTCGGCATCTTGAATAGACGCAGCTCTGCGTTGTTCTGCTTTACCAATGAAACTACAATCTGTTTCCAAGCTTCCGCCCTTGACAAAATGACGCCAAAAGTAACATCTTGCATTACAGTCGTGTTCTCCTTAGTTATCGTTTGTGTTTTGCCGTTTGCGTCAGTTATCACGACATCGAAATAATCTAAAGTGCTTGTTGTCACATATACGCCGACCTGAGCAGATGCTTGTGTAGCCTTTTTTGATGGTTCTGGAGAAGGCTCATTGCCATTATCATCACCGCCACAAGATGCAAGACACACTGAAAACAGACATGACAACAGAATCATGCTGATACTCTTCATCGATAAAAAATTCTTCTTCATAATTATTGAAACTTTTTTAATTTGATACATAAGCAAATGTGATACTAAACCAAGTTACACTTTCACTTTCCTCATTGTTATAATTTTGCAAAATTATGATTTTTTCCATAAAATCACCAGTTATAGCCATTAATATATGTTAATGTTACAATGCCCTACTTCGACATGAGGGTGGATATTCACCGTTTGCTAACTAAGGGAAAAGGCTTCCCGGAATCAATGCGGAAAGCCTTTTCTCAATTATTCCATAACTATCGTTTTTCCTGAGGTATCCAATACTTTTACGGTGTATCCGCGGCCATTGCTGTAGGTTATGCTCTTTATCGACACTATATTCTTGCCAGGCTCATACGTTTGCGACCCTTCAAAACTTGGATAGCCATTGTCGTCAAACGAATAAGCCGCCACACTAACGCCCACTGGAGTTTCAAGCATATATACCACAGCCCCATAGGTTGCGCCCGATGTCGTCGTTGCCACATCCATAAGTCTCATGCCAGAAGCTGAATTGCTACCGATCATACTCACAAGTGCCTGACGCTTCATAACCTGATATTTCAATCCGTCGAATTTCTTGCGCACATCCACATCGGCACTGCCGAGCACAGCCTTCAATCTCGTCTGCTCCTCTTCACCAATCAAATAGCTATAATGCATATATCCCCTTTTGCCGTCTTCCATTTTCACGCGTGTCCATTCACCGTTATCTTCGACGACTTTCACCTTCTCGCCCTCGTTCATAGTCAGCAGCGGCTCGCTTTTGGCGGTGCTGTCGGCATACAGCTTCACTCCATCGGCAATCACATATCTATAGTCATCATCACTTGAGCCGCTACAGCCCATATTCCCGAGCACTTTATATCCTACGAATACGGCCAATGCTACCAAGCACCATTTCAGCCACTTCTTCCAGTTCTCGTTTTTCCTCTTGTGGCTGTTGTTATTGTAATCAATCCTTGGTGTTCTCGGTGCATCATACGTCTTCGGTGTTTTGGGCGGTACTGAAGTCCTGTTGGTTCCGGTTATTGTCACCGGAACAGTCTTCACCACCTTGCCGTCAATCTTGAACGAAATCTGCCATACGCCAGCTTCATTATAGTATTTGCCGTTTTTGTTGCCATATCCAATCAGCACATATCTGCCCGAGCCTTTTACGAAGATGTCGGTTTCATTCACGTCCGTCCCGCCCGACGGAGATTTATACACCACCTGCACCTTCACATTCCCAATGCGCGATGTGGTGACATGAATCCTCGACTTCAGATATTGAGTTGTATTTGGCAATGTTGCGCCATAGTCATTGATGATATTGCCTTCGTATGTCACATTGGCAAAATCTGCGCCTGTGATATATATCGGATCATTGGCATGAAGCGATGGCAGCACATTCAGGCGTGCCGTGTGGAGCAACGTCCCCTCACAGTAGAACTCATACGTCATCACGCCTACCTCATTGAAAAATGTGCCTTTGTCATTGCCATAGCCAGTCAGCGCATATCTGCCCGAGCCTTTAAGATTGACCGTGCTGTCATATTCATAACTCTTCTTGCCATTGCGGTCGTAAGCCACTATGTGAATCTTGACAGTGGCAGTGCGCATAGTCATAATGTCAAGACGCGGATTCACATAATATGAGCCTACTCTTATGGGAGAGCCGAAATCATCGATTATGCTGCGATTTTTATCGGTATTGCCAAAATCCACACTCTTCACTATAATCTCGCCAGTGTCATTCACACGAGGTGTCGTCGTGTGCGGAGTCTTCGGCGTTTGTGGTGTCGGCTGTTTCTTAGGAGTCTGTGGTGTTTTCGGCGTTTGTGGAGCTTTAGTCTGTTTCGGGCGGTTCTCTTTGAGCACCGCTTGCAGCGCAGCCTTGAACTCGTTGTAGGTGGCGGCATCCTTTGTCAGCATATCTCGCGCAACTCCCGTGAGCTGCTTGCTGTATTCCTTGATTTTAAGATTGTTGGGATGCAGGTTCTCACACTGTTTAAGCACCGAGATATACTCCTGCGCATGGTCTTTCACCGAATTTGCCTCAAAGTTCTTGTTCCACAGGTTGCTGAGTTCATCTACCGAGGTCCATTCTGCGGGATCAAGCTGATCCTTTATGTCGGCACTTTTCAGGAACTGACACGCCTCAATCCATTTCGTAACTTTCTGTTTAAGAAGAATTGGATCCATCTAATTTTCTATATTGCTCGCGCTATTTTTAGATAAGATAAAATGCACAGCACCTCCTGCGCGAAGCACTGTGCATCATTGATAAAACTCGTGAATTATTCAATATTGGCTCTGTCGAGGAATTGCTGCGACTCTTTAAGCTCGCTTGCCGACTTCACCCCCGTAACCTTGAGCTGGAAATCCACGGCATCCTGCTCTATCTCGGCGTGAACCGACAGCATACCCTCGTTGTCGATGTTGAATGTTACGCTGATTGGCGTGCCTTTTGGCCAGTCCTTGTTGAGTTTCAGCACCGAAGGCTCTGTTGTCACCAGTCGGCAGAACTTGTCTTCCACATCGGCATCCTTCTCCTTGTCGGTGAAATCGCTCTCCCAGATAGGCAATGTCACGCCTGTCTGGTTTTCGACAGTGGTATAGAACGTGTCGGTGTATGATATAGGCAGGTCGGTGTTGGCGAAAATCATATTGCCCACACGATTGTCGATAAGTCCAAGCCCATAGGTCTTGCTCGTCACATTCATCACGCGCGTTCTTCCGCAAAGCGGCTGCGACGGGCGTTCGTCTATTATGCCCTCGTTGTAATCATCCATCGCCTGAGCGAATGCCTCGTTCATAGCATATATCGCAGCACCCTTAGCCACACATTCATCGGGGTCGGTCAATTTTGCATCCACTCCGAATTCCTGATCCACGCGAGCCTTGATTTGTGGCATACGGCTGCTGCCGCCCACAAGTATATATTCATCAATCTTCTCGAAGCCTTTCTCGCGGGCTATTGCAAGAATCTTGTTTGTCTCGTCGATTGTTTCATTCAGCTTGTCGGCTGTGAGGCTCTCAAACAGTTCACGAGAAATCTCAAAACGTGCCGACTTTCCGTCCCAGTTGATGTTCACCGACACTTTCGTCTTTGCTGTAAGCAGTTTCTTCTTGGTCTCAGCAAGATTCAGAAGCTGATATTTCAACAGCTTGCTGTCCTCCATCGAATAGCTTGTGCCATTCTGCTCATTGAACGCTCCGAGCATATATTCAGCAAGGGCTGTATCCCAGTCCACGCCACCAAGATGATGGTCGCCTCCAGTTGCGATAACCTTGATTGCTCCGCCGTTCACAAGAATCATAGTGATGTCGAAAGTACCGCCGCCAAGGTCATACACAAGTATCGTCTTGCGCTCGTCGGTCTTCATCCCATAGGCTATCGCAGCGGCTGTGGGCTCATTTATGATTGCAAGCACATTAAGTCCGGCGATGATGCCAGCCTGCTTGGTCTGCATACGCTCCTTGTTCCCGAAATAGGCAGGGCATGTGATTACCACATCCTTTACCGGCTCAGGAAAGCCGTTGGCATCGTTGGCATCCTTCACAAGCTTCTTCAATATGAATGCCGATATTTCCGAAGGGTCAAGATGATAGGGCGTAGTGTTGGCCGATTTGTCGAACGCGGCGTCGTTTCCCATCTCGCGTTTGATAAACGACACAGTCTTTTCCGGCTCGGTTTCAAGCATTCCTTTAGCTTCCCTGCCCACAATCACATTGGTCTCGTCCTCGAAATAAACCACCGAAGGGGTTGTGGCCTCGCCCTCGAAGTTTCTCATCACCACAGCTTGATCGAATTGATCCACCTGCGAAATACAGCTATAAGTAGTACCAAGGTCAATACCATACACTGCTCTACTTTTGTCCATAATACATCAATTGTTTTCTATGTTGATTAATTATTGTTCTTATATTTGAAAATATCCACAAATGCCTGACGGAACACCACATCCCGCTCTACGCCCTTCACAGCATCGTATGCCGTGTATTTGAAGCCGCATTGGTGGGCTTTCGCCACGGTGTTGTTCTTGGCTGGGTCGTCGGTCTCTATTATGTTCATCGTCTTGTATGCGCTGCGGTTGAAAGGCTCGCCCACAACAGCCTCGAAACTGTCGAGGTTGTATTCGTCGCACAGTGTGTCGATAATCGACATCATGTAGTTTTCTATCTGTTTCAGCAATTTGTCATAGGCATCTGCCTCAGCCTTGCGTGTGGCTGCGCTGTAATACTCATATGTGCGTGCTATGCTGTCGTATAGAGAAATGATTGACAGCTTATATGGTCGAAGCAATTTGGAATACACATCGTTGCGCAAGTTATCGACTTCCTTGTGCATCGAGTTCATAAGCTCGTCGCGGCGCACTTGCTCCTGATATGCCTTGTTGAACTTAGCCAATTCAGCGTTAAGCTCATCGAATTTTGCCGAATAGTCGGGGATTTCCACAGCCACAGTAGGCTTGGCATCGTTCTTTTCGCCGGTTGCCGCTTTAAGTGCAGCTATTTCCCTGTTCAGAGCCTCTACCTCAACCTCGCGCTCCAGCAGTTTCGCTTTCAGCTCCTCTACTTCTACTGTATGTGTGCCACTGATTTCGACAGTCGTTTTTTTGATTGACGTTAGTTCATCGTTGGTCGATGTCAATGCTTCCTCAAGTTCCTGAACCCGCTTGTTGGCGACTTCAAGCTCGGCGATGGCCTTTTCTGCCTCGGCTTGATATTTCTTCAATGCACTCTCCGCCTCTTCCGCCTTGCTGCGGTTATGTTCCACTGCGTCTTCAAGAGCTTTTATGCTTCGCTGCAAGCTCTCTATCTTGCCGCTTTCTTCGGCTGAGCCTCCCCATAATATTCCCATCGTGTGCTATCAGTTTTTAAGTTAATACCTGCTTTATTTGTGGTTATCTGAATCATGAGCTAAAAATAGCCTCACTCAAAAAACATTTTTGTAAAGGTAAAATTTTTTAGTAAACAGCACTGCCACAATGATATATTTTAACACTAATTTAACCTTATCCACTCGTTTTGATGCAGATGCAGCACATTAGTGCCAAATATTTATATGCCTATATCCTGCTCGTATCATTCTTTTTTGTACTTTTGTTTCACAAACAATAAACATAAACTTCATCTCATGAAAATGGATATTAAATTCCGAATGATCTCACTGCTGGTGGCAGTGGTCATGATTTTGGGCGGCTCGTGCAAATCGGTGGCACAAGAGCGCATGGGTGCTGATGGCGAAACCGAAGCCATAGTTCAAGTCGATACCATCAAGGTGAAAAGCGACAAGATGGGCAAGACAATCAAGAATGTGGTGATTGTGCCGGCTCAATACTACGACGAAGACCTGCAAAACGAGCAATATCCTGTGGTGTATCTGCTTCATGGACATAGCGGCGACTTCTCCAACTGGATAAAGAAAAAACCCGAACTTGAAGATGCAGCTTCGGAATACAGCATAATAATCGTTTGCCCCGACGGCGACGCAAGCTGGTATTTCGACTCTCCTATCGACCCGAAAATACAATATGAGACATACATTTTGAACGAACTTATACCATATATCGACAACAATTACCGCACTATCCCCGAAGCCAAGATGCGCGCCATTACCGGGCTGAGCATGGGCGGACACGGCGGATTGTGGCTCGGGCTGCGTCACCCCGACGTGTTTGGAGCTTGCGGAAGCATGAGCGGCGGTGTCGATATCACTCCATTCCCCGGGAAATGGGACATTAAGCAGGCTCTCGGCAATTATGAGACAAACAAGGCTGTGTGGGAAAGTCACTCGGTAATCAACCTTGTACCTAAGTTGAGCAAGACCTCCGGACAAAAAATAATATTCGACTGCGGATGCGACGACTTCTTCTTCAAGGTGAACAACAATCTGCACGAGGCTATGCTCAAAGCCGGCATCCCTCACGACTATATCGTGCGCCCAGGAAACCACAACTGGAAATACTGGTGCAACTCCATCGACTATCAGCTCCTTTTCTTCGCCAAATTCTTCGGCGAATAATCGGTGTCTCGACATAAAAAGAGTCAGTCATTCAGGACTTAACATCATCCTGAATGACTGATTTTTAGTTTTGGCAAAATCGGTCATCTGAATTTGGCGTATTAATGGTCGATGCCGTTGCGCGACAATACGCCGGCCGTATAGTAGTGCTTCACTTCGCGCATATCTGTCACGAGGTCGGCTATGTCTATAAGCTCCTGTGGGGCATATCGCCCTGTTATGACCACCTCCACCCGCTCAGCCCGATGCCGCAATGCCTCGATAACTGCATCAGTCGTCAGCAGGCGGAAATATAGGGCTATCGTGAGCTCATCAAGAATCACCACGTCATATTCGCCACCGGCAAGCAGCCGGGCGCATCGGCTCAGCCCTTCGCTTGCCAGAGCCTTGTCGTCATCAGTTGGTCGCGTATTGATGAAGCATCCGCTGCCAAGCTGCTCGATGCACACCTTGCCAAAGTGCGGGCCGGCTCCGCTAAGCAACTCCTCAATGCGTGTCTCGTTATACTTCATCGACTTCACAAATTGCCCTATATAGACGCTCTTCCCGGCACACAATGCTCTTATCGCAAGGCCGAAAGCAGCAGTGGTCTTACCCTTGCCATTGCCAGTATAAATATGAATATACCCTTTTTCCATAGTGCAAAGTTAGTGATTTATTCAAAGATGTTCACGCTTTTTTCTTACATATAGCTGCTCTTATCACCTTTAATTCTTACAATTAATTCATTTTTTCGTGAATAAAAATGCAACTTTCGCCGAATTTTTTACGTTTATATGCTTTTTTGCGCTATCTTTGCATAAGATAAGCTGCATCTCGGCATAAATGCTCAAATGTATTTGGCATATTCTGCTCTCGATTTGCGCTATCTTTGCATAAGATATTTAGAAACCCCACATAGCTTCTAAATTGTTTTTAATAAAAAATGAAGAATAAAAAGAACCGACTACAGGTAATCGTAGAACTGATAAAGACTCAATGCATCGGCAGCCAGGACGAGCTTGCCCGACTTCTTGCTGAGCGCGGATACAAAGTGACTCAAGCCACCCTTTCACGCGACTTGAAACAATTGCGCACCACCAAGGTGGCTACCGACATGGGCAACTATATGTATATAATCCCCGACAGCAACAACCTCCACGACACAATGCTGTCGCAGGGGCAGTCGATGGCTCATGCCGGACAGCATTCGGGCTTCATTTCAATCCAGTTTACCGGGCATTGCGCCGTCATCAAGACGCGCAACGGATATTCGAGCGGACTCGCCTACGACATCGACATGAGCAAGTCGCCCGAAATCCTCGGCACAATATCGGGGGCTGACACGGTTTTCGCCATGCTACGCGAGGATGTCACCCATGAGGAGGCTATGAAGGTGTTCGCCCGATTTCTGCCTCTCGACAATATAGGAGACTTGTAGGCGGCACGCCATCAAGCTATATTCTAAGGGACTTCAAGACTGATGGCTGCATCTCATATTTTGGTGTAGCCAGCACTCATAGGATATTTGCATAAACGCTGAAGAATTACACTACAACACATAAAAACAATTTTTTGTCGTTTTATATACACATTTTTTACATTAAATTTTTTGAAACAGTTTTCTAACTAAAAATGATCGACTCAAGCGAAATTGAAATCATTGTGGCAGGCGCAGAGCACGTTTGCTATGTGGACGAGGTATTGGAGACAATCAACCTCGCTGCCAAGGTTCGCGGCACAGGTATCGCCAAGCGTTCACCTGAGTACGTCAAGCAGAAAATGGTGGAACACAAGGCTGTACTCGCCATTTATCGCAAAACGGAGTTTGCCGGTTTCAGCTATATCGAGAGCTGGAGCAACAAGAAATTCGTGGCAAACTCAGGACTTATCGTTGCACCTAAATTCAGAGGCATCGGTCTCGCTAAGCGAATAAAACGACGAATTTTTGATTTATCGCGTGAAATGTTCCCCGATGCTAAGATTTTCAGCCTTACGACTGGGGAAGCGGTAATGAAAATGAACAACGAGCTGGGATACCGCCCTGTCACTTTCCCTTCGCTGACCGACGATGAAGCATTCTGGCGCGGCTGCGAAAGTTGTGTGAATTTCGACATCTTGCAGCGCAACGGCCGCCGCATGTGCCTATGCACTGGTATGCTTTACGACCCTGCCGAGCATCAAGGCGGCAATGCCGACGAGAATCAGCTACACGGCGAAAGCGACAATATCTAATTTTTTATTTATTTATATTCAATAAAACATCAAGATTGACTTATATCTCAATCATATATAAAAAACACTCATTATGGAAAAGGAAAAAGTTGTATTAGCATTCAGCGGAGGTCTTGACACATCGTTCTGCGTGAAATATCTTAGTGAAGACTGCGGTTATGAAGTTCACACTGCCATCGCCAACACTGGCGGCTTCGGCGAAGAGGAACTTAAGCGCATCGAGGAGCGCGCTCTTGCTCTTGGAGCAAAGGACCACGCTTCGCTCGACATCACACAGGAATACTACAACAAGAGTATCAAATATATGATTATGGGCAATGTGCTGCGAAACGGCACTTACCCTATCTCGGTCAGCTCGGAACGCATTTTCCAAGCTATCGCCATCATCAACTATGCGAAGAAAATCGGAGCTAAATATGTGGCTCACGGAAGTACCGGCGCCGGCAACGACCAAGTGCGTTTCGACCTCACTTTCCAGATTCTCGCCCCTGAAATCAAGATTATAACTCCTACCCGCGACATGACGCTCACTCGCGAATATGAAATAAACTACTTGAAAGAACACGGATATGTTGCCGACTTCAAGAAGATGGAATACTCCATCAATAAGGGCTTGTGGGGAACAAGTATCGGCGGCAAGGAGACTTTGAAGAGCAATGAGACTCTCCCCGAAGATGCCTACCCTACTCAAATGACTGCCACTGCCGACTCTCGCCTGACGATAGACTTCGAAAAGGGCGAAATCGCTGCCGTGAACGGCGAGAAATTCTCCGATAAGGTTGCTGCCATCCAAAAGATTGAAGAGATTGTGAATCCTTACGCTCTTGGTCGCGACATGCACATCGGCGACACGATTATAGGCATAAAGGGCCGTGTGGGCTTCGAGGCTGGCGCGCCTATCCTCATCATCGCAGCTCACAAGATGCTTGAGAAGCACACTCTCACCAAGTGGCAGCAGTACTGGAAAGACCAGCTCGGAACTTGGTATGGAATGTTCCTTCACGAAGCTCAATACCTTGAGCCTGTGATGCGAAACATCGAGGCATTCTTGCAGTCGTCGCAGGAAAACGTCACCGGACGTGTGCTTATCGACCTGAAGCCTTACCGCTATGTGCTTGTAGGCGTAGAGAGCGATTTCGACCTTATGAAGACCGACTTCGGCGAATACGGCGAAGTGAACAAGGCTTGGACCGCCGACGACGTGAAGGGATTCACCAAGATTCTTGCCAACCAGATGAAGATTTATCACAACAATCAAATCAAAAACGGCAAGGCTACCGAATAAGCCCAACATGTTTTTTTAATCACAAGTAACACTTAGAAGACAATAATGATAAAAGCTGGTATTATAGGTGGTGCCGGATATACCGCCGGCGAATTGATAAGACTGCTGGTCAATCACCCCGACGTGGAAATCGCCTGGGTGAACAGCAGCAGCAATGCGGGCAACCGTGTCGATGCGGTGCATCAGGGACTTATCGGCGAGACCGATCTGAAATTCATATCTGAAACTCCTTTCGAGGACATCGATGTGATGTTCTGCTGCACACCTCATGGCGAGACCCGCAAGTTTATGGAGGCTCACAATGTGCCCGACAATTTGCGTATCATCGACCTCTCGACCGACTACCGCCACCAAGACGGCACACATGATTTCGTATATGGGCTGCCTGAGCTTAACCGCAAAGTGATAGTGAACGGCACAAAGCATATAGCCAATCCGGGATGCTTCGCCACTTGCATACAGCTCGCTCTGCTTCCGCTCGCCAAGAATCTGCTCCTCAACTCCGACATACATGTACATGCCATCACCGGCAGCACTGGGGCTGGGGTGAAGCCGGGAGCCACCTCCCACTTCTCTTGGCGAAACGACAACGTGTCGATATACAAGCCTTTCAAGCACCAGCACCTCGACGAGATTCGGCAGTCGCTCACTCAACTTCAGAACAGCTTCAAGGCTGAGCTGAACTTCATCCCTGTGCGCGGATGCTTCTCGCGCGGAATATTCGCTTCGGTATATCTCGATTGCCCGCTGGAGCTTGACATGGTGCGCAAGCTGTATGACGAATACTACAGCGACCACAATTTCACTTTTGTCACCGACAAGATGCCCGACCTGAAGGATGTGGTGAACACCAACAAGTGCCTTCTGCACCTCATTAAAGAGGGCAATAAGCTGCTTGTCATCTCGGTAATCGACAACTTGCTGAAAGGCGCGTCGGGACAGGCTGTCCACAATATGAACCTGCTCTTCGGACTTCATGAGCGCGTGGGCTTGGCGCTGAAGCCTTCGGCTTTCTAAGCTGTGCGTCGCTCTGCTTGTCATTATTGTTGTAATATAAGTACATTATAATATCGAAATGAAATTATTTGACGTATATCCGCTCTTTGATGTCGAAATTGTGAAGGGCAAAGGCTGCTACACATACGACACCGAAGGCACTGAATATCTCGACCTTTATGGCGGTCATGCGGTGATTTCGGTGGGACATTCCCATCCTCACTATGTAGATGCCATAAAATCGCAAGCTGAAAAGCTGGTGTTCTACTCAAATTCGGTCATCAACTCATTGCAGCAGAAACTTGCTGACCGCATCGGCAAAATCTCCGGCTACGACGACTATCAGCTCTTCCTCATCAACTCGGGTGCCGAGGCTAACGAGAATGCGCTGAAGCTGGCTTCGTTCCACACCGGCCGCCGCCGTGTGGTAGCCTTCGGCAAGGCGTTCCATGGCAGAACCTCTCTTGCAGTGGAGGCCACCGACAATCCGAAGATTGTGGCTCCGGTCAATAGCAACCACATCGTCACTTTCGTACCGCTCAACGACATCGCAGCAGCTCGCGCTGAGCTTGCAAAAGGAGATGTTTGCGCAGTGATTGTGGAGGGCATACAGGGCGTTGGTGGCGTGCGCATTCCTGAGCCAGCGTTTCTTCAGGCACTGCGTGCCGAATGTGATGCTACAGGCACTCTGCTCATTCTCGACGAGATACAGTCGGGCTACGGACGCTCAGGGAAATTCTTCGCTCACCAGCACGCCAGCATTCGCCCCGACATCATCACTATGGCCAAAGGCATTGCCAACGGCTACCCAATGGGCGGACTTCTCATCAGCCCTAAAATCAAGCCAGCTTACGGAATGCTCGGAACAACATTCGGAGGCAACCACCTCGGATGTGCGGCTGCCATCGCCGTACTCGACATTTTCGAGAAAGAGGACCTTGTTGAGAATGCACGCATCGTGGGTGAGCATCTGCTCTGCGAGCTGAAGAAGCTGCCTCAAATCAAGGAGGTGCGAGGACTTGGACTTATGATTGGTCTTGAGTTTGACCATCCTGCCAAGGAGCTGCGGCTGCGACTGCTGAAGGAGCAGCATGTGTTCACTGGCGCAAGCGGCACCAATGTCATCCGTCTGCTTCCGCCTCTTGTCCTAACCATAGAGCAGGCCGATGAATTTATCAAGCGACTAAAAAAAGTTTTATAAGAGTATGAAAATAGGAATCATAGGTGCAGGAAACATGGGCGGTGCCATAGCTCGCGGAATTGCGGCTGGCTCGCTGGTCGATGCCGCCGAGGTCGTGGTGTGCAGCCCAAACCGCCACCGCGAGCTCGACTCTCTCAAAGCCGACTTTCCGGCACTGAATGTATCTACCGATAATTTCCAGGCTGCAAAAGCCGATATGATAATCCTCGCCGTGAAGCCTTGGCTTCTCGACGAGGTTTTCAGCAAAATCGCGTCCGAGGTCGATTTCTCACGTCAGGCGATAGTGTCGATTGTAGCTGGTGTGCCATTGAGCCACCTGCAGGAGTTCGCTCCCGATGGCGTGAACCCTGCAGTGTTCCGTCTTATCCCCAACACTGCCATCTCGGTGCATGAGAGCATGACGTTCATATCGGCTGCCAATGCCAGCGAGGCTCAAGTCAAGGAGGTGTGCGACATCTTCGGTGAGCTTGGCAAGGTCATGGTGGTGGAAGAGCGTCTCATGGGTGCCGGCACGGCTCTCGCTTCGTGCGGGATAGCCTATGTGATGCGATACGTGCGCGCTGCCACCGAAGGAGGCGTTGAGCTCGGCTTCCGTGCCAACGATGCCAAAGAGATTATGCTACAGACGCTTATTGGAGCTTCAAAGCTGCTTGAAGCCACCGGCAACAATCCCGAGGCTGAAATCGACAAGGTGACAACTCCTGGCGGACTTACCATAAAGGGGCTTAACGCCATGGAGCGCAACGGATTCTCGAATGCCGTAATCGAAGGACTTAAAGCTTCGGTGAAATAGACGATTTTCCAAGCTCAATATTTATCACAATTTTCATCTATGTCAGTAAACAGAGTTATATTGATTGGCAACGTGGGACGCGACCCCGACGTGAGATATACCGGTCCGGGACAGGCGGTGGCTTCGTTCTCGCTTGCCACCAACGAGCGCAGCTACACCAATGCCAAGGGTGTGCAGATTCCAGAAAGAACCGAGTGGCACAACATCGTGATGTGGGGGAAAGATGCCGAGATTGCCGAGCGTTACATCCGCAAAGGCACTCAGCTCTACATCGAAGGCAAGCTGCGGACCCGCGTTTGGGAAGACAAGAATCAAATCAAGCGGCAGGTGACCGAGATATATGTGGACACTTTCGACTTTCTTGGACGAAAGACCGATACCCCTCAGCCATAAAAGTTTGAGCACTTGTGCCACGTTCATGAAAGCTTAATCCGAATATGTCATTCGGATTTAATCTCCATTCTATGCCTCTCTCCTCCTTCTCCACACTCCTGCCACAAGTTTATTATATGTTTTTGGTTGCACAATTTCAGGCTTAATTAATCTCAGCCACATTTTTTCACATCACCACAATGCCAACTTATATCTCAGCTATAAAAGAAAAAGTACAGCAATTCTTCTCCCGACCTTTTTTCACCGACCAGCGCACGCTGTTCTGGCTATGGATGGCATTACCTGTCATCGCTGCCATTACAAGAGTCCATCATCACAACAATTTTCTCATCTTCCGCCAAGTGTTTTGGCACACCATAGGTCAAACTTCACTCTATGCCGCATACCCCGACCAGTACTACGACTTCAATTACTATGGACCTGTTTTCAGCCTGATTGTGGCTCCGTTTGCGGTGTTGCCCGAATGGTTCGGACTGCTGGCGTGGCTACTTTTCCTTTCGGCGAGCCTATATCTCGCTTTGCGCTACATTCCCATTTCACGCCGCAAGCGTACGTTCATCTATTGGTTCTGCGCCCACGAATTGCTCACAGCA
Organism: uncultured Muribaculaceae bacterium; assembly: GCA_964459845.1. Classification (GTDB taxonomy): domain Bacteria; phylum Bacteroidota; class Bacteroidia; order Bacteroidales; family Muribaculaceae; genus CALZFJ01. The sequence goes on from CAYWOC010000013.1 coordinate 25,531, forward strand.
TTGTTTATGTCGCAGTTCAACATCATAACGGCTGCCACCATAGTTGGAGCGTTCTATTTCATAATCAATGCTAAAGACCGCTGGGCGGCTCTCCTCATTGTGCTTGGCACAATGGTTAAGCTCTACAGCATCGTGGCTCTCGCATTCCTCATATTCTCACGCTATAAGTTAAAATTTATGGTTTGGCTCGCAATATGGACTGCCGTGGCTTTCGTGTTGCCTATGTGCATAAGCAGCCCCCACTTCATCATTTCTCAATATGGCGAATGGGCTGAACATCTATTGCTGAAAAATGACATGAACCTGTTTGCGCTGCACCAGAACATATCGCTCCTCGGAATGATAAGGAAAGTGACATGCTGCGCCACATATTCCGACACTTGGATTATAATTGCAGGACTGTGCCTGTTTGCCATCCCTTATCTTCGCATCAAGCAATACCGCCACTTGGCATTCCAGTATGCCCTGCTCGCATCCACGCTCATATTTACCGTGCTGTTCAGCACAGGCAGCGAGTCGAGCAGCTATATCATAGCACTCGTAGGAGTGGCAATATGGTACTGGACTGCGCCGTGGGAGCGTTCTCGCATCGACATCGCGCTCATGGTATTCACCTTCATCATCACCAGCATGTCACCGTCCGACCTGTTCCCATCCTACCTGCGCACTCACTTTATCCAGCCTTATGCTCTAAAAGCCCTGCCCGTGGCCATAATCTGGCTGAAACTAATCTACGAGCTTTCCACCCGCCAATACTCCCCCACCATTCAACCGCAGTCACAATAAGCTCCCATCGAATCCCTCCAAGGAGGCGACACAGAAGACCACACTGTAGAGGCACAGCAGAGGAGGCGACGCATTCCTGCGTCGCTGCGACTACCGCCACAAAGCCATCACTGCCGTCTTCCGGCTATGCAGGAATGCGCAGCCTCCTAACCCTATAACTACTGCCTCAAACAAGCAGTCGAGGCGGCACTGCCGGTCAGTGTCGCCTCGATGGTATTTATTATTTAGCGTTGTGATGATGTCACTTCACAGCTATCTTTGTGGCACGGCTGCCTGTGCGCACTATGTACAGCCCCGACGGCAGCGGAATCTCCGTCTTGCCGTCGGCAATGCCGGTTGCCACCTGTCGCCCGTCGGCTGAATACACGGAGTAGCCCACGCCGTCGCCCTCAATCACGGCAGCTCCCTCTGTGCCATACACCGGCACATCGGCAGCCCCGTCGCTCACCACGGCTTCAACTCCAGCACTCGGGAACTGGCTCACCTCCACTATCTCCTTGAAATCTTTCCACACCGGAGCAGCCTCGTAGGCAGCCTTTGCCCCCACCGGCACATAAAGTGTCTTGGCTATTGGCGTACCCTGAGGTCCGAATGCCGTCGCATCAATCGTAGGAGGAGCTGCTGCTTTGATATACACGTTTTTCAGTCTATTACATTCAGCAAACGCTTCTTCCTCAATGCTCTGAATATTTTCAGACAACACAACTATATTCAAGAAACGGCATAGTTTAAATGCCTCTTTATGAATTATCCTCAATGATTTTGGACTGTACATTTCTTGCAATACACCGTGTCCGAATGCGCCTTCGCCAATTTCTTCTATATCATCAGAGAGCTCTACCGACGTTAGATATGCACATGCTTCAAAACAGTAGTCGCCTATATACTTCACCTTACATCCTTTCTTGAACACTACCTTTTCCATTGCAGAGTTGCAGCACGCATAGCAGTCCAATACTTCGAGTGACGCAGGTAACGTCAGAGTTCCCTTATAGCCGAGCATGCCACCAATGCCGGTGTCTCCAATAATCCTTAGCCCCTCTGGCAGATCCAAGTGCTTTATCGAAACAAATCCTGAAATTCCATCACGCTTGATCTCTTCCAGCGTTGAGGGCAATTTCACCGACGTGACATATTGATTAGAATGTGGCAACATCTATTGTTTTAATGCCCTCCGGTATGACAAGCTCTCCCCTCAACTGTAGCAGCTGCGAAAATGCGCTTCTTCCGATAGACGACATGTGAGACGGCAGCTTGAGCGTGGTTATTTTCACACAGTTGCAAAGAGCCAACTTGCCTATGACATCAAGACTTTCAGGCAAAATGACATGCTTCAACTTGGTTTTATACACTATCGCGTAAGTTCCTTCCTCCCGCTCGTATGGAGTGGGATTTAAGCCTTTTTCAGGCAATGTATTCGCTTCAAAGTCACACTCTTCAAAATCAAGATACTCAAGCTTGCGGTTTGTCATCCATGCCACTGTCTCAAGATTTTTGTGGCTAATGTATCCTTTGACCTTGAGCGAATCGATAGTCAGCGTGTCATCCCTCAAAATCTCCTTGATGTTGCTGTTCTCGTCAAGCTCAATAGTCCTCACCGTCGCACCGGCTGAGACAGCGAACATTGCTGCAATTATCAAAAATATTTTCTTCATAGCTAACTGTAGGTTTAATAATAGTTAGAAATTTGATTTATATCCTCAAAGTTATAAATTTATTTTACAACTTGGCGCGATTCCATTACTTTTTCGTTACAAATTATTGTAATAATGTATCCGCCTTTAAAATCTTGTCAGGTTCATCCTATTAGTTGAATTTTCAGTTTATGAACAAAGTTCCCTCATAGATTACGGCATCGCTCTCCACCCTCAGCGTGTATGCGCCCGCTGGGAGCTGCGGCAGGATGTAGTTCACCGGGACACCTCCCGACATCATCACCGGGCAGACATAGACCGTCTTGCCGGTGCAGTCAATCACCTTGAGCTTGAACTGCTCATCTGCCTCAATCGCCATCTCCACAGAGTTGGTCGTGTCGTCGTACGTCGCTGTCGGCTCAGTCCCGACCTCTGTTCGGTCGGGCACACTCTTCACTTCTTTTAAGTCCACCTGCTTTTTGTCGGCATATACTTTAACTGCCGACAAAAGCATCAGTGCAATGACTGTAACTGTTATTCTCATAGTTACATTATTTTTAGGTTAAACAAAAAATTTATTGCACAAATGTAGTCTATCTTGCAGCATATATGCAAATTTTAGGAGTCACTTTTAGATTTATAACTGCTTGATTATCAGATATGGTTTCGGAAAAATATTCACTTTTCACAATTGATGCGAAAAAAACACGTCGGAATGCATCATTTTATAGCCTGTTCCCACAAAATTTCAACAGGAAGGAATCAAGTGACTCCTCTCCAAGTTTGTTCAAAATTGTTTTCTTCTTGTTATAGATATACCTTTCATTCTTATATCCCATATAGAATGACATTAGATTGTTTGAGAATCCACAAATTTCCATACATATCACATCTATGTCCTGCTCTGTCAGACTTGGGTATTCTTTCGCAATGCAGATGGTCAAGTCGTTGTATTTTTCATCCACAATTCTGCGCAGCATCTTATAGAAACTTGTGCTTTGAATCTCTTCGACGAATTTCTTGAAGTTGTTGAGCAACTTCTCCGGTCGCTTATTAAATACAGTGTATAATTCCACAAATTGCCTTGCCTTCTCAAAATATAATGACACAGATGCATCTACAGTGGGCATTTCTTTCTTTATGTGTGCTTCAAGTGCCTCAAGATGCTCTTCTTTCATTTGCGACATCATATCCATGAAACGTCGCATCTGCCGCCTGTGCCATTGTCTCCACAGAAATGTCAAGGACAGTACAGCGGCAATAAATGCAGCAATGAGCAACCACTTCTCCGCCTTATGCGCGCTGTCCTTTATGTCAGTCTTGTTCTCCATATAAGCGTTCTCTGCATCTTGAATGCTTTTCCTGCCTGAACTATGCTCCAAAACTTCAGAGACAGAGTCCGCCATATTGCTGTAGCGCATTGCCATTTTATAATCACCCACCGACTTCTTTATCTCATAAAGGGTTATGAGCCTCGTCACTTTTTCGGCAAGATCGCTTTTGTCGGGCTGTATGCTGTCAAACACGCACTGAGCCGAGTCAGGGTGTCCCATAAGCGCATAAGCTCTGCTCAAATTATAATAGCAGTCATTTGTGGTGAGATATTGCGCACCGTTGCGGATGGCATAAAGAGCCGCATCTTTCGAATCTTTATATAACGAATCTTCATAGTACGCCCTCGAAAGAATGGCGTAATTCATTATCTCACATTTTTTATCACGGAATCGTATGGCCAATTCTATGGCTCTATGAATATAGCGGTACGCGCTGTCGATATCGACTTCCCGATAAAGTTTGCCGATACAGCTTAGGCATACCAACTGATATTGAATGTTTTTCGAAGCAGTATAATAGCTTAATGCCTTTTTGTACTTATCAATATCAAACTCGCTTTCTGCATAGGATTCACTGTACAGATGTGCCATTCTTATGTTCACATAGCCGAGGTTCTCATAGTCGTCGGAGGATGCAGCTTCCTCAGCGCGCTTGTACCACAGCATCGCTTCGGTCTTGTCACCAAGCTCGTCGAGGACTGCGCCTTTGTAGATGAGCGAGCGGGCGCGCTTCTCGCTGTCGCCGTGGCGGTCGAAGTAATCCACGGCTATGTCGATGGTGTCAGTGCTGCCTATGCTCTCGTAGCACTTGTATTTTGCCTGGGTGATGAGCAGCGAGAAGTAGGCGCGGTCGGCTTCTGCCGTGATTTCGCCCGGGGCGATGCCCGAAAGCAGCGCGAGGGCGGAGTCGGGACGGGCGTTGATCAGGCTGTCGGCAGCCAGCAGACGGCTGTCGTATCGGCTGCCGCCGCAGCCGGCAACCACCGCTGCGGCAAGACAGAGAAGCGTCACGATAAATACCCTCCCGATGTTCATATCTGCGAATTTAGCAATTCTAAAATTCACAAGCAAGCATTTCCCAAAGAAAATTTCCCCGGCAGCCTCGCACGAACCACATACCACATACAAAAAAAGTGGGTAGCGACCTTGCAGCCGTTACCCACGATATTAATATCTAAACTTGTTTTATTATATTTCCAACGTTTAGAATACTCTCGCTTTGAGTGCTGATTATAGTTGAGGACCAGCAGCAACAAGAGCTTTACCAGCTTCGTTAGTTGTATATTTAGTGAAGTTCTTGATGAAGCGTTGTGCAAGGTCTTGAGCCTTAGTGTTCCACTCTTCAGCGTTAGCGTAAGTGTCGCGCGGGTCAAGAATCTTAGGATCAACACCAGGAAGTTCTGTAGGAACAACGAAGTTGAAGTAAGGGATAGTCTTTGTAGGAGCTTTGTCGATAGAACCGTCGAGGATAGCATCGATGATGCCACGAGTATCCTTGATAGAGATACGCTTGCCAGTTCCGTTCCAACCAGTATTTACCAAGTAAGCCTTAGCGCCTACCTTTTCCATCTTCTTAACAAGTTCCTCAGCATATTTAGTTGGGTGCAAGCTCAAGAATGCTGCGCCGAAGCAAGCCGAGAAAGTAGGAGTCGGTTCAGTGATGCCACGCTCTGTACCTGCCAATTTAGCAGTAAAGCCCGACAAGAAGTAATACTTAGCTTGCTCAGCGTTCAAGATAGATACAGGAGGAAGAACTCCGAATGCATCAGCCGACAAGAAGATTACTTGGTGTGCGTGAGGACCCTTAGAGATAGGCTTAACGATGTTGTTGATGTGGTAGATTGGGTAAGATACACGAGTGTTCTCAGTTACGCTCTTGTCAGTGAAGTCAATCTTGCCCTCAGCATCCACAGTGACGTTTTCAAGAAGTGCGTCGCGCTTGATAGCGTTGTAGATGTCTGGCTCGCTTTCTTTGTCAAGGTTGATAACCTTAGCGTAGCAACCGCCTTCGTAGTTGAACACGCCCTCATCGTCCCATCCGTGCTCATCGTCACCGATAAGTTTACGCTTAGGATCTGTTGACAAAGTAGTCTTGCCTGTACCCGACAAACCGAAGAAGATAGCTGAGTCAGTTCCTTCCATGTTGGTGTTTGCAGAGCAGTGCATTGAAGCGATGCCGCGCAATGGGTTGAAGTAGTTCATCATAGAGAACATACCCTTCTTCATTTCACCACCGTACCAAGTGTTAAGGATAACTTGTTCCTTAGAAGTCAAGTTGAATACGACAGCAGTCTCAGAGTTCAAGCCAAGTTCCTTGTAGTTCTCAACCTTAGCCTTAGAAGCGTTGAATACAACGAAGTCTGGCTCGAAGTTTTCAAGTTGCTCTTTTGTTGGGCGGATGAACATGTTAGTAACGAAGTGAGCTTGCCATGCAACCTCAACGATGAAACGTACACGAAGACAAGTAGCCATGTTTGCGCCGCAGAAGCCATCTACTACATAAAGTTTCTTGTTTGAAAGTTCCTTTACTGCAAGATCCTTAACTGCTTTCCAAGTCTCAGGAGTTACAGGCTTGTTGTCGTTCTTATACTCTTCACTTGTCCACCACACAGTGTCCTTGCTTGTCTCATCCTTAACGATGAATTTGTCTTTAGGTGAACGGCCAGTGAAAATACCAGTCATTACGTTTACTGCACCAAGTTCAGTCACTTGACCTTTCTCATAACCAGTAAGTTCTGGGTTGGTCTCATCTTTGTAAAGTTCGTCATACGAAGGATTGTAAACAATCTCAGGAGTGCCCTGAATGCCGTACTTTGTTAAATCAATCTTTGTCATCTTCAAATATTTGTATAAGAAATTAATAAATTGCTATATACTTGCTTAAAAGCGTGGTTGAAAACCGATGCAAATTTAGTGAATTTTTTGATACACAACTATAATATAAAGAAATTTTTCCGTAATATTTCATATATATTAATACAACTTGTCTTCCTTTTCACAGCTTTCGCTATAAAACACAACAAATTTCATACCAAAATGTTCTACTGCCACTTTTTCCTGCCAACAAATCCACCATTCAATCCTTCCCCACAACCATCACAAAATTTGGTGGATTTTATCCATCAAACAAACATATATCGAACATACATTAATTTAGCAGTTAATTTGCAGTGAAGATTTCTTGCAAATTAACGCTGAAGGCTTGCATATTAGACGGCTTTGCCGTAACTTTGCAAAACAAAAATATGAGTATGTAACTTTGTGGAAAAATTTGGCTGCTTGCAACCACACTAAAAAATGCTAAAACTGCGCTCCTATCTTTTATTCCAAATTCAAAAGGAACATTTTTAGACACAGTCAGTTGCTTTAGCTTTTCCACTTTAAATCAAATTGGAAAGATGAACTATTTATTCACATCAGAATCAGTTTCTGAAGGGCATCCCGACAAGGTTGCCGACCAAATCAGCGACGCAGTGCTCGACCGCTTCCTCGCTTACGACTCAAATTCTAAAGTGGCTTGTGAGACGCTTGTCACAACAGGGCAGGTGGTTATTGCCGGCGAAGTGAAGTCAGATGCCTACATCGACCTGATGTCGGTGGTGAGAAATGTGATTCACCGCATCGGCTACAACAAAAGCGAATACAAATTCGATGCCGACTCGTGCGGCGTGCTTTCGGCTCTGCATGAACAGTCGCAAGACATCAACCGCGGAGTGGAACGCGAAGTGGCCGAAGAACAGGGTGCCGGCGACCAAGGCATGATGTTCGGCTATGCCTGCAACGAGACTTCAAACTTCATGCCGCTGTCGCTCGACCTGTCGCACATGCTGCTGCGCGAGCTTGCCGCAATACGCCGCGAGGGCAAAGTGATGACTTATCTGCGCCCCGACTCAAAAAGCCAGGTGACCGTGGAATACAATGAACAGAACAAGCCTGTGCGCATCCACACCATCGTGATAAGCACTCAGCACGACGACTTCATCGCTCCCGAGGACGACACGCACCAAGCCCAAGACGCTGCCGACCGCGCCATGCTCAACAAAATCTACACCGACGTGCGCGACATTCTCATTCCACGCGTGATGGCAAAACTTCCTGAAAGCATCAAGTCGATGATCGACGACCGTCTCATTCTGCACGTGAACCCTACCGGGAAATTCGTAATCGGTGGGCCACACGGCGACACTGGCTTGACCGGACGCAAGATTATCGTAGATACCTATGGCGGAAAGGGCGCACACGGCGGCGGTGCATTCTCGGGCAAGGACCCGTCGAAGGTGGACCGCTCGGCTGCTTACGCAGCCCGTCACATAGCCAAGAACGTGGTGGCGGCAGGCATTGCCGACGAAGTGCTTGTGCAGGTGGCTTACGCCATAGGCGTAGCTCGCCCTGTGAGCTTGTGCGTGAACACCTACGGCACAAGCCACGTCAATATGAGCGACGCCGAGATTGCCGCTAAAATCAACGAGATATTCGACATGCGTCCGAATGCCATCGAACGCCGCTTGAAGCTGCGCAACCCTATTTATGAGGAGACAGCAGCCTACGGCCATGTGGGACGCGCTCCGCGCACCGTGGTCAAGCACTTCGCATCGAAATATGAGGGCGACAAGACCATAACTGTCGAGCTGTTCACTTGGGAGAAGCTCGACTATGTGGAGAAGCTGAAAGAGGCATTCAACCTATAACGCATCGGCTTCACTTATGGCAAAACGTATTCTTATAACCGGCGCGGGAGGGTTCATCGGCGGCTTTATTGTCGCCGAAGCCCTGAAGCGCGGATACGAGACTTGGGCAGCGGTGAGAAGCTCCACTTCGCGGGAGTTCCTCACCGACGAGCGCATACACTTCATCGAACTCGACTACACCAACAGCGACCACATTCGCAGCCAGCTCAGCGACGCGATAGCCGAAAACGGCGGAAAATGGGACTATGTGGTCCACAACCTCGGTGCCACAAAATGCGTGAACTTCCTCGACTTCAGCCGCATCAATTATGAGTTTATGCGCACTCTCGTGGAAGCTCTGATAGCTGTGGATGCCGTGCCTGAGAATTTCCTGCTCATGAGCAGTCTGAGCGCAATGGGCGAGGGTGACGAGGTGAACTACACGCCATTCAAAGCAGGCGACATCCCCCACCCCAACACGCGATACGGAGTGTCGAAGATGAAGGCCGAGGCCTACTTGCAGATGCTTGAGGGCTTCCCCTACACAATATTCCGCTGCACTGGCGTATATGGACCGCACGAGCGCGATTACTTCTTGATGATTAAAAGCATTGCCAGCGGATTCGACTTCAGCGTCGGCTTCAAGAAGCAGATGCTCACTTTCATATATGTGAAAGACCTGGCTTGCGCCATAATGGACGCTCTTGCCAGCGGAGCAAAGCGCAAGGCTTACTTCATAGCCGAGCCTCGCGCCTACACGCAGAAAGAATTCCGCTCGATTGTGGCAAGCCGCCTCGGCAAGCGATTTGTGTTGCCGGTGTGCTGTCCGCTATGGGTGGTATATATAGTGTCGGCAGTCGCCGAATGGATAGGGAAGCTGCAACTGAAACCAAGCACGCTCAATCGCGACAAGTTCAAGATAATGAAGCAGCGCAACTGGCAATGCGACATCACTGATGCGCAGCGCGACTTCGGCTTCAATCCGCGCTACACCCTCCAGCAAGGCATCGACGAAGCTGTGGCGTGGTATTACAAAGCCGGTTGGCTAAAATAAAGCGCACGCTCCATCCCAAAAGCAAAATATGGTTGAGTGAAAATATCACGACAAATCCAAGCGATTCAACAAAGCAGCGAGCCTCGCAACCGATGTGGGATGCGAGGCTCGCTGTTATTTTGATATATTGTCGGTCATTATGCCGACGGTCAATTAGTCGATAATATCGAAACCTGTGTAACGTTGCAGAACAGCAGGAATCTTGATGCCCTCAGGTGTCTGGTTGTTCTCAAGAAGAGCAGCCATGATGCGAGGCAATGCAAGAGCCGAGCCATTGAGAGTGTGGCACAAGTGCGTCTTCTTGTCATCGCCACGATAGCGGCACTTCAAGCGGTTTGCCTGATAGCTTTCAAAGTTGGACACGGAACTAACCTCAAGCCAACGCTTCTGGGCAGCCGAGAACACTTCAAAGTCAAATGTAATCGCACTTGTGAAGCTCATATCGCCACCGCACAAGCGCAAGATGTGCCAAGGCAATTCAAGCTTTTCGAGCAAGCCTTGAACATGATCCTTCATCTCCTCAAGAGCTGCATAGGAGTTCTCAGGCTTTTCGATGCGCACAATCTCCACCTTGTCAAACTGGTGCAGACGGTTCAGTCCACGCACGTCCTTGCCATAGGAACCGGCCTCGCGGCGAAAGCATGCCGAATATGCGCAATTCTTCTTCGGCAGTTCTTTTTGGTCGAGTATTTCGTCACGATAGATATTGGTCACAGGCACCTCGGCAGTAGGTATAAGATACAAATTGTCGAGATTGCAGTGATACATCTGTCCTTCCTTGTCAGGAAGTTGTCCTGTTCCGTAACCCGAAGCCTCGTTCACAACGTATGGAGGCTCGATTTCAAGGTATCCGGCCTTGCCTGCTTCATCAAGGAAGAACTGGATAAGAGCGCGCTGCAAACGTGCGCCTTTGCCTATATATACAGGGAAACCGGCACCGGTAATCTTCACGCCAAGGTCGAAATCTATGATATTATATTTCTTGGCAAGTTCCCAGTGAGGAAGAGCGTCCTCAGGAAGATTTGGCATAGGGCCGCCAGTCTTCTCCACCACATTGTCGGCAGCAGTCTTGCCCTCTGGCACCATGGCACATGGCACATTAGGCACAGAAAGCAGGATTTCCGTAATCTGGTCTTCGGCATTCTTCAATTCCTCGTCGATAGCCTTGTTTTTCTCTTTAAGAGCGGCAACCTCGGCTTTTACCTCTTCAGCCTCAGCCTTCTTGCCCTCTTTCATCAATCCACCAATTCGGGCAGCCATCTTGTTAAGCTCGGCAGCCTGATTGTCGCGAATCGTCTGGGCGGCACGGCGTTGCTTGTCAAGCTCGATAACGCGGGTTATTGCCTCGCGACCATCGAATTGCTTCACAGCAAGACGCTTGATGACCTCCTCAGGATTCTCTTTGATTAAAGCTAATGTTAGCATTTTTTCAATATATTGTTTTCTTGTTGTTTATATTTCCATTTATCTCAACCGTGAATAATGGGTGCTGTCAGCCAAGAAGCTGCTTCACCTTGGCTGAGATGGCACTGCCCTCAGCCTTTCCGGCAAGCTGCTTCGATGCCACACCCATGACTTTGCCCATCTCCTTCATGCTCGTCGCGCCCACTTGCGCTATTATCTCCTTGACAGCAGCGGTAAGTTCTTCATCCGACAGTTGCTTAGGCAGATATTCCTCAATCACAGCTACCTCGGCAAGTTCCGACTGTGCGAGGTCTTCTCGGTTCTGTCCTGCATAGATTGACGCACTCTCCTTGCGTTGTTTCACCATTTTTGCAAGAATCTTAGTGGCATCAGCATCCGAAAGGTCGCCCGAAGCCCCCTTGGCTGTTTTCGCCTCAAGAAATTCCTTCTTCATGCCGCGCAAAGTCTCCAAGCGCACATGGTCGCGCGCAAGCATCGCCTTCTTGATGTCGTCGCTTACAGTGTCGAATAAACTCATAACTTATCCTCCTATATATTTTTATTTTTGTAATATTTCTGAATTGCAAATTTACAATTTTTTCTATAAAGATAATACAAATAAAATGCAATAATATCGGCATTTCCTCCAATATTATTGCATTTACATATATTCCCTTTGCATATTTTGTGGCTATGGCTACACATAATGGGCATGCAGTCCAAATTCACTCCACCTCCACACGCAATATTTGTCAGAACACGATCCTCGGGTTGCCGTCGTTCTTGGGCTTGCTGTCGTCTGATGAAATTATGGTAGGTATAGGGCTTGCAGGGCGCACCGATTTTTTGGAAATCGACTTCATGTCGCGGTTAAGCGTCGGCACCTTCTCAAGCTCCTTGATTACATCGTCATCGTCAAACTCATCGGGGCTTAGCACCTTGAAGCGTGCACGCGCGCGGATAATCTTCTTGTCGCTCACCACCTCCGGGCCATATATGTCAATCAGAATTTGCTCATCGGTCATAGAAGGCTCGTCCATCGCCTGTTGCTGTACAGTCTCGGCAACGACCAGCTCCTGTTTTGGCTTTGTGGCGGTAGGTGTCTTAGGCTCGATTGGCGCATCATTGCGCAATGTCACATCAAACCCCGACGCAAGAATGGTGACTTTGATTTTCTCGCCAAGTGAGTCGTCGAATGCTACACCCCATATCACATCCACTGTTGGCGCAAAGTTGCTCATGAACTCGTGCATCTCCTTCATCTCATCCATCACAAACGGCTGCTTCGCCTCTTTGTCGAAATAGATGTTCACAAGTATCTTCTTCGAGCCATACACATCGCGGTTCTTGAGCAGAGGTGAATTTAGGGCATCCTCAATCGCACGCGTCACACGCCTGTCGCCTTCGCCATAGCCTGTGCTGATTATCGCCACGCCGCCGTCGCGCAAAGTAGTGTTCACGTCGTTGAAATCGAGGTTTATGCGTCCCTCGCTCGTGATAAGTTCCGAGATGCTTCGTGCCGCTATCGAAAGCGTGTCGTCGGCTTTGCCGAATGCGTTAAGGAAGTTCAGCTCACTGTAGATTTCGGTGAGCCGCTCGTTGTTGATTACCATAAGGGCATCCACATATTTCTTCATCTCCTCAGCGCCTTTCAGAGCCTTCAATATCTTGCGATCTCCCTCAAAAAAGAATGGGATGGTGACAATACCTATAGTAAGCACACCGCGATCTTTGGCAATGCGCGCCACCACAGGAGCGGCTCCAGTTCCGGTGCCGCCGCCCATTCCGGCAGTTATGAACACCATGCGGGTGTCGTCATTGAACAGATTGGAAATCTCCTCGGCACTCTCCTCGGCAGCTTCGCGAGCCACCTCGGGGCGATTGCCTGCACCGAGACCCTTGGTCGTGTTCGGTCCTATCAGCACCTTGGTAGATACCGGCGAGGTTAGCAGAGCCTGGCGGTCGGTGTTGCACACTACAAACGAGACTCCCTTTATATTCTGAGTATACATGTGATTGATGGCATTGTTACCACCACCGCCCACACCTATCACCTTGATGATTGTGGGCATCTCGTCCCCTTGCTGTAAATCGAATTTAGGGTTGCTTGATATATCTTCGTCCATATCTGTCAATAATTAGCGGATTTATCATCTGAGTAGCTGTCATCTTCTCCATCTTCGGCATCCGAGAATATGTCTCTCGCCTTATTAAGCCATTTGCTGAAGGCATTTTGCTTTTGGCGCTTAGGCGATTTCTGCCTGTTGTCGTCACGCTTGTGGCGGTCATCATTGCCTTCATCCACCGGCGGCTCAACTGGCGTAGGCGGCTTAGGCGTTTCCACACAATTCTCATTATATTTCATCATCTTAGCGGCAGTCTCAGCTAAAGCCACCACCTGTATGTATTCGAAATTCTCGGCATCGTGGGTCAATATGTTCACATATGGGCTGTGATGGCCTTTCATGACCTTCACTTTCAGCATATCTTCCAAGAAACCGCTGAATCCATTCAGTCGCGAGCCTCCGCCTATCAATATTATTCCACCGGCCGAGATGTCCTCGCTCGTCATGTTGGCATAGGTGAGCTGCTCCACGATGTTGGCACGGATTTCACCCACACGCGCCTCCACATAGTTGGATATGTCCTTGGTGCTGATACCATTTATGACCGGCAGACTTTGAGCATCTATTCCCATGGCATTGCCGATGCTGCGCTTCAAAGCCTCGGCTTTGCTCTCGGTGACATTCACATTAGTGATGTCGAGAGTGATGAGACGACTGCCCATAGGCAATGTTGCTATATAACGGAGCGCGTCGTTCTTATAGATTGACACTGTGGTTGTCTCCGCCCCGAAATCCACAAGCATACATCCGAGCTGACGCTCGTCGTTGTTCAATATCTTGTCTGCCACAGCAAGCGGAGTTATGATGTATCCAAGCACCTTTATCGACTCAAACACGCGCTTCAAGTTGCGCATCAGCAGAGGTTTTGCCACAATGAGGTTCATCTTGGCTGTAATCTGGCTGCTGAATGAGCCAATAGGAGTGCGCGTCTCCTGCTTACCGTCAAGCTCATAGATACGCGGCTCCACGGCGAGTATCTCGCCCTCCACAGTGGATTTCTGGCACTTGCGTATTATATTGTTTATCACGTCTTCGCTTATCGACTGGTTAGGGTCAAGCTCCTCGGTGACTTCTATCGGTATATTATGAAGAGACCTGCCCGATACACCCACATACACGCCCGATATAGTTCTCGGACTTATGTGTGTCTCCAGACGCTTGATGATATTTGCCACATGATGCTTTGTCTCTTCCACATTTTGGACGATACCGCGACGCACACAGTCGGAGGAGATTTCAATCGATTCGATATGCTCCACACTCACAGCACCACTGGGTGTCTTCTCGCCGACCACACCGACGATTTTTGAAGTGCTTACTTCGATTGCTACTATATATTGTTTACTGCTCTCCATATATATGCTGATTTTATTTTTTCCTTCTCTTCTGTTTGTTATTTCTTTTTCGGTTAGCCTTTGCTTAATGCATTGTTGCCAGCCTTCTTGAATTTCTCTTTCACTTTCTCGCTTGGAGTCTTCTTGTCGTTTTTCTTTGCCGCCGTAGATGTCTTCGCTCCGCTCGACTTGGCTTTGTTGCCCTCTGCCTTAGTTGTGGCAGGTTTCTTGTCGGCAACCTCGATCTTTGCCACGGCTGGCTTAACTTCTTTCTTGAAACTTCCGTCGTCTTCCTTTGGCTCTTCGGTCACAATCTTCTTGCCGGTCTTCATCTCTTCGGTAATCTGATCCACTTGTATCGATGCCAAATCGGGGGCTATCTCATCCTCCTCGGGATTATAGTCGGCCTCGGCAAGCTCGGTCTTGTTGCGCAACGTGGCGACAACCTGATAATTCCATTTCAGAGAAATTTCCTTGTAGGTGTTCCACCCTTTCACTGGCATTACCTTGCGATAGAAAAGCAGCAACTTGGCAAACTTGGATTCATAATCCTTGCCATCACCCATGTTCACGATATGTCCGCTTATCGATGGCACAAAGCATATATTGCTCGAATCCCTCACCACATACATCGTGACGAGAGCATTGAGAGCCGGGTCTTTTGCCACATAGTCCATCATGGGCAGCAACGCTGTGGGCTTGAATGTCCCCGAGAAGTGACCTTCCACCACAGGCACATCCACATGGTAGCGTCCGAGTGCCGACATGCGTTTTCCGTCGCGGTTCACATAATATGATTGCTCACCGTCGAATATCCGCATCACAGGCACAAGCTGCCGCGCCTCGATTATGAGATTGTCGTAATTGTCGAAATAGCACTCCACTCCCTCCAAATATTCCGACTGCGACAGCCTGCGCTCTATATTATCTGTGTTGATTTGCGACATCGGCATACCGACAGGCGACATGTTCATATCCGCCAAGTCGCGCAAAATGCCCTGCTTGGTCACGAACATTGTGGAATCGGCATTCACTATGCGCACTTTCACGTCGCGGCACTTCTGCGACTGCTGCTGGTAATTGGCCCACACAACAGCCGTAGCAAGTAATGCCACAAGCAGCAGTATCGTAATATATTGGATAAACGTCTTCAATTCTCAGTAAAGATGCTATTTCAGTCTTGTTTGTTCTTTATAACCCCACAAATCTGTGGCAGATAGTTGCATATATCTCCTGCACCCACCGTCAACAGAACGTCAAAATTATAATTTTTTATTGTATTTATCAAATCTGTCTTTTCGCAAATCACTTTATTTGCGCATTTTATGTCGCGGAATATGATTTCCGATGTCACTCCCGGGATAGGTTGCTCGCGTGCCGGATATATATTGAGCAATATCACCTCATCGGCTAGCGACAGAGCCTCGGCAAATTGCGGAGCGAAATCGCGGGTACGGGTGTAGAGGTGCGGCTGGAATATCACTGTGAGCTTGCGGCTTGGATAAAGGTCCTTCACCGAGCGGATGCTTGCTTTCAGCTCATCGGGATGATGCGCATAGTCGTCGATTACCACTTTCCCGTGTTCACCCGGTTCTTTCATCCAGAACTCGAAGCGGCGTTTTGCGCCAAGAAACGAGCCTGTCGCATCTCGCAGCACATCGGCTTCCACTCCCACCATTGAGCATACAGCCATTGCCGCCACTGCATTCTCGATGTTTATATCCACCGGCACACCGAGCTTTATGTCTTTCACCGTGCCTTCAGGTGTCACGAAGTCGAAAATTATCTCGCCGTCGCCCTTGCGGATGTTCTCGGCATGGTAGTCTCCTTCGTTGCGTGAATATGTGAGGGTGCGCACACCTGGCTTCACACGAGGTTTCACCTTTAGCCCTGTGTGGATAAGCAGCGTGCCTCCTTCTTGAATAAGCTCAGTAAAATGAGCAAAGCTCTCAAGATATGCCTCCTCTGTGCCATATATGTCGAGGTGGTCGGGGTCGGTAGCCGTAATCACAGCTATATAGGGTGTCAGGTGATGGAACGAGCGGTCGAACTCGTCGGCTTCAATCACCGAATATGGACTTGTGGCACTGAGCAGCAGGTTGCTGTCGTAGTTCCGCAATATTCCGCCAAGGAATGCATTGCAGCCTATCGGCGATGTGTGCAGGATATGTGCCGCCATGCTCGATGTCGTGGTCTTTCCGTGTGTTCCCGAGAAGCACAGCCCCTTGGTGCTGCGAGTGATAAGTCCCAGCAGCTCCGAGCGTTTCATGATAGTGAACCCATTGTCGCGGAAATAGTTCAATCCTGCGTGCGTGGCAGGAATCGCTGGTGTATATACCACCAAAGTCTCTTCGGGGTTCTTGCAATAGTCGGGGATCAAATCTGCTGCCTCATCATAGAAAATTTCTGCGCCCTCACGCACGAGATGGTCGGTGAGTTCGGTGCGTGTGCGGTCGTAGCCAGCCACCTTGTATTTCTTGGAAAGGAAATAGCGCACAAGTGCCGACATTCCAATGCCTCCGGCACCTACAAAATATAGTGATTTATATTGTTTGTCCATTGTTGTGTCAAAAAAAATTCTTCTTGTATAAAATATATGAGTATCCGATTCTTTATTTTCTATCAATTATTTCCATGACCTTATCCACAATATGCTCATCGGCATCGCGCAAAGCCATTTTCTCGACATTCACGGCGAGTGAATCGAGCAGTGCGGTGTTCTTCACCTCTTCGAGCATCTTCTTTCCGAGCATCTCCACACTGTCGGCATCACGCACCATAATGGCTGCATTGCGGTCGGCAAGCGCAAGCGCATTCTTCGTCTGATGGTCCTCAGCCACATTTGGCGACGGCACAAGTATCGACGGTTTGCCCAGCAGTTGAAGCTCGGAAATTGAACTTGCCCCTGCTCGGCTCACCACAAGGTCGGCTGCACGGTATGCCACATCCATATTGGCAATGAACGGCATTCTCACCACGTTTTTTGCCCCCGATTTCTCAAGAGCCTCACGCGTGGATTCATCATAATATTTGCCCGTCTGCCACACAATCTGCACATCGGCATCAGCGGCAATCATCGGCAATGCGGCAATGATACTGTTGTTCACCGTGCGCGCGCCGAGGCTTCCGCCCACTACAAGGATTGTGCGCTTGTCTGGGTCGAGATTGAATGCTTTGCAGGCATCGGATTTCGAGAGACCACATTGCAGCAGATTGCGGCGCACAGGGTTTCCTGTCATCACTATCTTCTCGGCAGGGAAGAATCGCTCCATCCCATCATAGGCGACACATATAGCATCAGCCCGCTGCGCAAGCAGCTTGTTGGTCACTCCGGCATAGGAGTTCTGTTCTTGTATGAGAGTAGGTATGCCGTGCTTCTGCGCTTCTTTCAGCATTGGCCCGCTGGCAAAGCCGCCCACACCTATCGCTATATCGGGGGCGAAATCTTTAAGTATCGACTTAGCCTTGCGCATGCTCTCATACAGCTTCACAAGCACGCGTATGTTCTTCAAGAGATTTTTGCGGTCGAATCCGCACACTGGCAGCCCCTTTATCTCATATCCCGCAGCCGGCACCTTCTCCATCTCCATACGGTTTTCTGCTCCCACAAAGAGTATCTTCGCCTCGGGATTGCGGCGCATAATCTCATTGGCTATGGATATTGCAGGGAAAATATGCCCTCCAGTACCGCCTCCGCTTATCAAAACTCTTAAATCCTTTTTCATATCTCAAACCACTTATTTATATATATAGTAGCAGTATGTGTGTTATATTTATGACTTTATTATCTGGGAAGGATTGATTGCATCTCCTTCGGCTTCTGCCGCCTTCTCTGCCGACATACTCGGCTTCTTGCCCGAGTTGAACTCTGCAAAACGGCTCACACTGAGCATTATGCCCATTGCGATGCTCATCACGAGAATTGAAGAGCCTCCTTTCGAGATAAACGGCAGCGGCTGACCGGTGACCGGGACAAGTCCGCTATTGATAGCCATGTGCGACAGTGCCTGGATAGTTATCATCACCGCCATTCCCAGTATCAACAGTGCCGGGAAAGCGCGCTTGCACCGCGACGCGATGATGCCGGCTCGCCCGAGCAGAGAAATATATAATATCATCAGCGCAATCGCTCCCACAAATCCGAGTTCCTCGACTATGATAGAGAACACATAGTCGGAGAATGCCAGCGGCAATCGGCTACACTCGCGAGAATTGCCAGGACCGACACCCATCAGCCCCCCATGCGCACGGGCCATATATCCATATTGCTCCTGCTGATATTCGCTTTTCATTGGATGCTTCAGACAGTCGGCCTCGAAGAAGCTGAATGTCTCTATTCGCTTGCTGCGCGTTCCTTCACGGTCCGTATTCTTCCCAGTCCCGCGAGTTTGGGTAGCTTCCACCTGCATCTCCTTTTCTCTATTGTCATGCGTAATGGCCTTGTATCCGCAATAGCATCCGCCATACACCACAAGAATTATCAAGAACCGCTTAAATTGAACCCCAGCTATCAGCATCATCGCCAGACTGATAGCCATCAATATGGCTGTGTTCGTAAAACCTTGTGGCATAAGAAGCCCACCGAAGATAAGCACCAAAGATGCGCACACTATCACCGCACCCATCTTCACGCCACCTCCAGGTATCTGCATTTTCGACATTAGCCATGCTATAACGGTGACAAGCGACAGCTTTGCCATCTCCGAGGGTTGCACAGAAATTCCAAATACACGGAATGAACGCCTTGCCCCATTAATAATATCACCGAAGAACATAACATATATTACGCATCCGAGCGTGAACAGCGCAAACATCGGAATCCATGCCCTGAACTTATTGTAATTGGTGTTTTGTAGCCACCATGCCAAAAAGCCGCCACCCAGCAGCAAGCCGACATGTTTCACCATTGGCATATACAATCCGTACCGTGCCACTTCCTGGCTCGATGCGCTATATGACTCTACCAGCGAGATAAAGCACAGCACAACATATATGCCCCAAATCCAGCGGTCGCCGGGTCGCCTTGCCGCCATTGGATTCTCAGCCGACGGCTGCTCTACTGCTTTTTCCATAGCCTTTGCCATATCCTGTTTCTTCCTTTTATTTTTTCAAGTTACGGACACACGCCTTGAATTGCTCGCCACGGTCTTCGTAGCTCTTGAAGAGATCGAAACTTGCGCAGCATGGCGACAACAGCACAGTGTCGCCCTCTTTTGCGAAGTTGCGGCATTTCTCCACAGCCTCTGCCATACTTCCTGCATCGGCTATGGCTGGCACCTTATCGTCGAAGAACGCATGCAGCTTGGCGTTATCTACACCTAAGCACACTATTGCCTTCACCTTGTCTTTCACAAATTTCTCTATCTCGGTGTAGTCATTGCCCTTGTCTTTGCCTCCGAGAATCAATACCACTGGCGTTGCCATGCTTTCAAGCGCATACCAGCACGAGTTTACGTTTGTCGCCTTAGAGTCGTTGATGTAGCGCACACCATCGATAGTTTCCACATATTCAAGACGATGCTCCACAGCCTCAAAGTCTTCGAGCGCACGGCGAATCACGTCTTTCTTTATGTTAAGTATCGATGCCGAAAGTCCTGCCGCCATCGAGTTGTAGAGGTTATGCAGACCTTTCAGCGCAAGGCTGTCGCGAGGAATTGTCAAGTTCTCGCTGCCGACGTTGAATACCACCTGCCCATCTTCAAGGTAAGCCGAAGCTGTGGTGTCGTCCTCCTCCGAGAACGGATACATCTTAGCCTCCACTTTCAGGCGGTTCAGTTGAGCTGCGATAATAGGGTCATTCTCCCAGAAGATGAAGGAATCGGAATCAGTCTGGTTCTGCAATATGCGGAATTTGGCTGCCACATAGTTCTCCATCTTATGGTCGTAGCGGTCGAGATGGTCGGGGGTGATGTTCATTATCACTGCTATGTTTGCCTTGAACTTATACATATTGTCGAGCTGGAAGCTGCTGAGTTCTATGACATATACATCATGCTTCTCGGTTGCCACCTGCAATGCAAGGCTCTTGCCCACATTGCCGGCAAGCCCCACATTAAGTCCCGCCGACTGGAGAATGTGATATGTAAGCAATGTTGTCGTTGTCTTTCCGTTGCTGCCTGTGATGCACACCATCTTGGCATCGGTATATCGCCCGGCAAACTCAATCTCCGATATCACAGGGATATTCTTGCCCACAATCTTCTGCATGATGGGTGCTGTGATAGGAATGCCCGGACTTTTTATCACTTCGTCGGCATTCAGTATATTTTCTTCTGTGTGATGACCTTCTTCCCACACAATCTGATGTTCGTCAAGCAGTTTCTTGTATTTGTCTTTTATCATCGACATGTCGCTGACATACACATCGAAGCCCTCTTTTTTGGCCAGAACTGCGGCACCTGCGCCACTTTCTCCGGCTCCTAATATTACGATTCTTTTCATCTTATCTTTAATGTTATAATCGTTATTGCTGCTAATATTATGGTGATAATCCAAAAACGTATGGTTATCTTTGATTCATGAAATGGATGGCGTGGCCATTTCTTTAATATATATGTGCTCGTGGTGTCGAGCTGAGTGTCGAGACGGCGGAATGTGTCGTGAATCGGTGTCGCACGGAACACGCGCACACGCTTTCCCTTGCGCTTGCACAACTTGAACCACTGGGTCTGGATGATGACACTCAGGCTCTCTATAAAGAAAATTCCGCACAGCACAGGCAGCATCAACTCCTTGTGTATGATGACGGCACACACTCCTATTATGCCACCTATCGTGAGCGAGCCGGTATCGCCCATAAACACCTGC
The DNA here is from genome assembly GCA_964459845.1 of uncultured Muribaculaceae bacterium. Classification (GTDB taxonomy): domain Bacteria; phylum Bacteroidota; class Bacteroidia; order Bacteroidales; family Muribaculaceae; genus CALZFJ01. The sequence goes on from CAYWOC010000013.1 coordinate 46,677, forward strand.
GCCGGATAAGCGTTGTACCACAGGAATCCCACCAATGCCCCGACAAATGCGCACAAGAACACAACAAGCTCCTGTGAACCGGGTATATACATTATGTCGAAATAGGCTGCATACACAATGTGGCTGCTCACATAGGCAAAAATCCCGAGTGCCACTCCTATTATCGCCGAGTTCCCGGCACACATGCCGTCCATGCCATCGTTCAGGTTGGCTCCGTTGCTCACAGCCGTGACCACAATGATTGTCATAATCACGAAGAGTATCCATCCTGCCGCCACTTTATATTTGCCGCAGAACGACATCACATCGGAATAGTTGAGATTGTGGTTCTTTATGAACGGTATGGTCGTCTGCAGCGACTTGACGGTCTCAGTCTTATGCTTCACCACCACTTCCTGATTTTGCTGCGGCACTGATATGTTCTCACGCACAACAGCATCAGGGCTGAGCCAAAGTGTAAGCCCCACTATGAAACCGATACTTATCTGCCCCACTATCTTATATTTCCCTTTCAGTCCCTCTTTGTTCTTGCGGAAAATCTTGATGTAGTCATCAAGGAATCCCAAGAACCCGAGCCACACTGTGGTGACAATCATCAAGATAAGATATGTGTTGCGCATCCTGCCGAGAAGAATCACCGGCACGAGAATGGCGACTATTATAATCAGCCCGCCCATTGTAGGCACTCCCTTTTTTTCCACTCCGAATGGGTCGATGCTCGCATCGCGCGCAGTCTCCGATATGTGATGACGCTTCATCCAGCGGATGAACAGCTCGCCGAACCATGCCGAAATCACAAGCGACATAATCAACGCCAGCAGCGCACGGAATGAGATATACGACCATATGTGCGCTCCGGGAATGTCATATTGCTCTAAAAATCTAAACAGATAGTATAACATAATATTGCTTATCCTTTATTCTGCATTAAAAATCTCTTTTACCACCTCGCGGTCGTCGAAATGGTGCTTCACACCTTCGATTTCCTGATAATCTTCATGTCCCTTGCCAGCTATCAGCACCACATCTCCCGGCTCGGCAAATTGTGTGGCTGCCTTGATGGCTTCCTTGCGGTCGGTGATTTTCAGGGTGTGGCGACGGGCTTCGGCATCAAGCCCTTCCTCCATGTCATGAAGTATGTCCTCTGGCTTCTCAAAGCGGGGATTATCACTTGTGAGGATTAATTTGTCGCTGCGTTGCGCCGCCTCTTTAGCCATGATTGGGCGTTTCCCCTTGTCGCGGTTACCGCCTGCACCCACTACCGTGATAATCTTGCCTTTACTCCCTATCACCTCGCGGATGGAATTAAGCACATTCACAAGTGCATCGGGAGTGTGGGCATAGTCCACGATGGCTGTATATCCCATTGGCGACTGGAACGTCTGGAATCTTCCAGCCACAGGCACAAGCATGCTCATCTTCAGCAGCACCTCCTCCTCGGGGAATCCGAGCAGAATTGCCGCGCCATACACCGACAGAAGGTTGTAGGCATTGAACTTGCCAGTGAACAGCACCTCGACCTCGCGTCCGTTAAGCGACAGTAATGTGCCGGTCAAGCGGCTTTCTATGATTTTGCCCTTGAAATCTGCCATCGTGCGTAGCGAATATGTATATCGCTTGGCTGCCGTGTTTTGCAGCATCACAAGTCCATTCTTGTCATCTACATTCACGAGAGCGAATGCGCTGTCTGGGAGTTGGTCGAAGAACATCTTCTTCGCTTTTATATAATTCTCCACCGTCTTGTGGAAGTCGAGATGGTCGCGTGTGAGATTGGAGAATATGGCGCCGCAGAATTTAAGCCCCACAATGCGGTGCTGCACACAAGCGTGCGAGCTTACCTCCATAAAGGCATATTCGCAGCCAGCTTCCACCATCTGGTGAAGCAGCTTGTTGAGCGACAGATGGTCGGGGGTGGTCTGCTTTGCAGGCATCACCTCCTTGTCCACAATATTCTGCACTGTGGAAAGTAATCCAGCCTTATGTCCAAGCATCTGCGTCATCTCATACAGCAACGTCGCCGTTGTGGTCTTGCCGTTAGTGCCGGTCACGCCCACAAGGGCGAGCTTCTCCGAAGGATGGTCGTACCATGCCGACGCAAGGTGGGCAAGTGCGACAGTGCTGTCCGCCACAAGCACATAGCAAACATTCGGGTCAGTGACTTCAGGCAGATGTTCGCACACGACAGCCACGGCACCGCCCTCGGCAGTAACCTGTGGAATATATTTATGGGCATCCACAGCCACTCCGTTCACAGCAATAAACAGGCATCCCGCACTTGCTTTGCGGGAATCGTTCACCACATCGGTTATAATCTTGCCGTCGTCAGAACCGACCACCGATTTCACCTCTATTTCGGATATAAGACTTGTCAGCTTTTTCTCCATATAACAATCTCTTTTTCTTTTTATAGTGTTTTTATAGTCTCAACCTCAAATCCACACGTTGTCCCTTCACAAAATGTGTCCCAGGTTTCAAGCTCTGCGATACCACAAATCCGGCTCCCGTGAACCGCACCTTCAGCCCAGCGTCCTCCATTCGGGCTATGGCTTCACGCACACTCAGCCCTATTACATCCGGGACGAGGTTCTCGCCCTCACGCTTTGGCGTGTTGTAGTATTTATAGTTGCCCAGTCCGAGCGTTGATACCAATTCCGAGCGTCCAGCCGTTCCGCTCACTGTGGCATAAAGCATTGCCTTGTTGCCTTCCGGTTTCGCCTTAGCATCGTTCCTGAAGTCCGAACTGTTGTTAAGCAGCCCCTTTGAATACAGCTTCAGAGCTATGTTTTTCAGCACTCTTCCGCTGCTCGCCGCCGCTCCGCGGTTGGCGCGTTGCATCACCACTATGCAAGAGTACTTTGGATGCTCATAGGGGAAGAACCCACAGAACGACAGTCGCTTCATCGCCGTGTAGCCCACAGGCCCTGTATAGCCGAAATCACGACGAAGGTCCCTTGCTTCAGCCGCCGACACATACACATAGCATGTACCGGTCTTGCCCGCGATATGCACCTTGTCGTTTTTCAGGCTCTTGCCTGTGCCATGTGGATTTTCCACCACTTCAAAGAGCATCTTGCGCAATTTTGCGGCATTGGTGGGAGTGCAAACCTGCTCGCGGATATACGACAATGGCACAATGGAATCCGGCTCGCCATCACGCATAAAACGCTCCACGAGGCGCGGACGCACATATTTTCCGTCGTTGGCGATGGCATTGTACATCGCGAGCGTGCTCAATGGTGGAATGTATGTGGAATAGCCGTATGCCATACGCGACAGCTTGATTTTATCCCAGTTCTTGTTGCCGAGGCTATCTACAACGGGAATGTTCTCCCCTGCAATACCTATATGCATCGGGTCGAAGAATCCCATCTGGCGCAAGCGGTGATGGAACATCCCCGGCTGGCTCTCATATTTCCGCAGAATTATCTTGGCCATTCCTATATTTGAGGAGTAGGCTATCACATCGGCAATCGACATCGATGTGTAGGCATGGGCGTCGGTGATGGGGCGCGCCCCGGCATAAGCATAGGAGCGACCTGTGGTTATCTGCGCATTGATGTCGTTCACTATCCCGTCTTCGAGTGCCACCATCATCGAAATGGGCTTCATGACCGAACCCGGCTCATAGCCAATCACTGCATGGTTGGTGCCTTCCACATATTTGTTCAGCTTAGGGCTGTATTGAAGATTTGATATAGCTTTTATCTTTCCAGTGCCGACCTCCATCAGGACGGCTGTTCCCCAATAAGCCTCAGTCTCTTCACACACTTTCTGCAGTTCTTCCTCCACTATGTCTTGAAGCTCAACATTAATCGTGGTCATCACATCATATCCGCGCTTGGCAGGAACTACCTCATATTGTCCGATACCCTTGTTGAACTGCGTGGTCTGCGCCTTTCCCGGCACACCACGCAGCAAGCTGTCGAAAGCAAATTCAAGTCCCGACACTCCGGCCGGGCGTTTATGCACCGTGTCATAGCCGAATTTGCCTATGCTTCGTGCAGCCATCTTCCCATATGGGTTGCACCGGCGCGACACTTTTTCCCAATACAGCCCAGTCTTGTCTCTGCGCTGGCTGAAAAACGGCATTTTGCGCAGCAGCATCACTTGTCCGTAAGACAGGCGGTTGCCCAGCGGATAGCTGCGCGCGCCTTTTATGGTGTTGCGGTTCTCATAGCCGTTCCATATATAATCTCTCCATTCCTCGCTGCTGCGATATGGGAAATACTTGGCAAGGCTGTCGCTCAAGGCAGGGAGATATGCTTTCAGTGTATCTTCTTTTATGCCCTCGGCTTGGAGGTCCATACGCGGAATATAGAAATTCACATCGGCAGCAAGCACAGTGCGGTCGTCGGCAAGAATCTTGCCGCGCTCAGGCTGTATTTCAGTCTTATGCACGAGCAGCGAATCCGCCTTGTTCTCCCAGTCATTGGAATATATGACCGTAGTGGAGAACAGTCGGCACGCCACGGCAATGGCTGCAACAAGTATGCCGACCGAAATCAAGACATACCTGCCCATTATGAAATCCCTATTTTTGCGCTTCTTTGTGCTCATTTTTCCTCCAGTTTGTATGGTGGCTGCTCGGGCGATTCAAGCCCAAGGTTGAACGAATCTACGAGACGCGTCATCTCCGTCTCCCTGACTCTCGAATAATATGAGGCGCTCGCATTCACATAGTCGGTCTTCACACGCGCAAGCTCACTTTTTAGCTGCTTGATGTTTTCCATATCCATCTGGCAGTTAAACTTATTTGCTATGTATCCTATCAGCAGCAACATGATGAGTATCAGTCCGCCCATATATTTGCGCAGCCAATCGATAGTCACAAGCCGTCCGCTCACGAAGCTCTTGCTTATATTTTTTTTCTGTTTATGATCAGCCTCAGCCATTTTCAGGAAATATATTTTTTATTATCTATAGTTCTACTTTTTTCTTCTCTATACCCAAACACGCAGCGGCTCAGTCGGCAATGCGCTCGGCTATTCGCAGTTTCGCGCTGCGTGAACGTGGATTTCTCTCTATCTCCTCGTCGGTAGGCAATATCACCTTGTTGTTGATTAGCCTAAAAGGGGTATTGATTCTCCCGAAAAAGTCTTTTTCCACCTTTCCCTCGACATTGCCGCTCTTCATAAAGTTCTTCACCAAGCGGTCTTCAAGCGAATGATAAGTAAGCACAACTAAGCGACCTCCGGGCTTAAGCACCTTGAGCGAGCTTTGCAGCAGCCGCTTAAGCACTGCAATTTCATCGTTCACCTCGATTCGCAAGGCTTGGAACACTTGCGCAAGCTCCTTTTTCTCGGCTGACGGCTTTATAAAAGGCTTCACCACACCGAGCAGGTCGCCAGTGGTCTCTATCGGCTTTTTGGAGCGGGAAGACACGATGGCATGTGCCATCTTGCGGGCATTGCGCAACTCGCCATATAGATACAGCACATCGGCAAGCTGCTCCTCGGTATAGTTTGCCACAATCCAGCTTGCGTCGCGCTTGGCATCTTGGTTCATCCTCATGTCCAAGCGTCCTTCTGCCCTGAACGAGAAGCCGCGGTCTTTCTCATCGAAATGATGGAACGACACTCCGAGGTCTGCCATTATGCCATCCACATATTCCACGCCATAGTAGCGCAAGAAGTTTCGCAAAAACGCGAAATTGCTATGCACGAAAGTGAACCTCGGGTCATCGATACGGTTGGCATAAGCGTCAATGTCCTGGTCGAAACTGTATAGCCGTCCGTCGGGTCCCAACCGCTGCATTATGGCGCGTGAATGACCACCTCCGCCGAAAGTCACATCGGCGTAGATTCCTTGCGGCTTTATGTCAAGCCCGCTCATACATTCATCAAGCAATGCAGGAATGTGGTAAACACTTTCATTCATAATCTTTTACAAACAATTCTTTATATGTAAAATATCTTTTTCAACCCTCAATATTCCACCTCCGGAAAATAGATCGTAATTCAGTGTAAAGTTAGTTATTATTCTTCGGAATTTACAAATCCAAACTCGATTTTTTTCACCTTTCCCCCGAAAAAGTTATTAACGGTAGGTTCAATTGGCAAGTGCAAATTTAGCAATTTGTTTGAAGAACTCACAT
>CAYWOC010000014.1:0-51879 GCA_964459845.1 uncultured Muribaculaceae bacterium
ATGTGAGTTCTTCAAACAAATTGCTAAATTTGCACTTGCCAATTGAACCTACCATGCGACATAAATACACAGAAATGATGCTTTTCTTTGAATGATTGTAATATAAATGGGCGAAAAAGTAATATTTTAGATAGTATTTGGGTTAAATTTGTGTTAAAATGAGGCGGCAAGTGACTTAGTTTTGTGCGAATTTGATAATTTTAGCAAAATTTTGTGATGATTATGGACGATTAACAGGGGCTGTCGTCCATCTGTCATATAACTAAGCCCCTAATCTAACTTCTATGTCATTAAAAAGATACGCTTTAAGCCTCGTTATGCTGGTGGTCATACCACTGCTTGCGAGTGCGCAGAACAATCTTTTTCTGCAACAAGTGGCGGCGGCAAGTTCCACTCCGCCTCCAGTGATTGATAATGTTGCGGCTATGGAGAACAGCCATAATGCAACTTCTCCATTTGAACAACTCATCAGTTATGCTAATGCTCAGGCTTCTCCGAAAGCCGAATCTCTGCAAATGTTGAGCAACTGCTCAATGTGCCGCCAGCTCACCGAGCCGATTGCCGGAAAGTGGACAAGCGGCAGCTTCCAAGCTCCAGCCAAGAAGCTGAAATCGGCTACTCGCGGCACTGCCGTCGCTCCTGTGGGCGGCTATATTGCCAAGGATAAGACAAATTCTGGCGAATATCACAGTGTTATGCAACTATCTAAAGATGAGAGCGGAGCATATGCTATGGCTCACGTTTATGGTCTTGAGGAAGGTACATTGACCATGGCCATAGACCTTGAGAAAGGAACTGTGCAAATTCCGGCGCAGAAACTCTACACCCACAAGACTTATGGCGATGTATATGCCTATCCTGTGGACTTTAGCAATAACACTTATAACCCCGATGGCACGATAGCAGGAACTATCGACGAAAGTGGAGAAATTACACTGTCGTCGTGGGGCATTTTTGTCGGCGACGGTGATTATAAAGGCAGTTGCTTCAACGCTTTCGTGAGCAGCTCGTGGATTCCTGCCAACGCCACAGTTTCGAGTGTGAACAAGAACGGCGTGAGCGAATCCTATAGTGCGCTTATCGAGCAGGTGTCGGGCAATGAGATCCGCATCTATAACTTTGCCGGCAATGGAGTGGCAGTGTCTGCCCTAATTAATTCGGCTAAAGCAGTGAAGATTTCACCGCAGCGCATACTCAGCACTTCGTTATATGGCGATTTCTATTGCTATCCTGCCGATTTCACGAAGGGCAAAGTTTATACCACTCAGCCTATCGTAGGCACAGGTTCTGATGGAAAAATACAATTCAACAACTGGGTTGTGGCTCAACGCAACAATGGGGCTTCGCTTCTGCTTGCAAATGCATCGACTCAAATTACCACTACTTTCAATATCGCATATCCCGAGGCTGCAAGCATCAAATTCGACGGTGCCGGAACTGCGGCTTCTCCATATCTAATCAAGTCGGCAGCCGACCTTGAAATGCTCTCGCAAGCCGTCGGCTTGGGAAATTCTTATAAAGGACAGTTCTTCAAGCTTGCCCAAGATATTTCGCTCAGCGAGCTGACAGCACAATATCAGCCAGTGGGTGAAGCCGCTGCTCCATTTGAAGGCACATTCGATGGCGATGGCAAGACAATCTCAGGATTGAAGCTCAACCGCCGAGGCTTCAGCGACAGCGGTGTGTTTGGATATATCGGCACGAGCGGTGTGGTAAAGAACCTGAATGTGGCTGCATGCCAAATCGTATCTACAGGTTCTAATGTAGGTATTGTAGCTGGCAGCAGTTACGGCTTGGTCAGCAACTGCCATGTCACCTCATCGCAGATTTCAGCCGACAGCGACGTGGTAGGCGGTGTGGTAGGCTATTCGGAAGGAACAGTTAGCGAATCATCGTTCAGTGGAGCTTTGAGCAGCACAGGCGATATAGGCGGCGTGGTTGGCTATAATGGTGGCATTGTCACCAAGAGTTACGCATCGGCTAAGCTGACACTGACAGGCTATTACTCTTCGGTATATCACTGCGTTGGTGGTGTAGTCGGTTATTCTGTGTATGTTGCCGGAAAAGAGAACCGGATATCCGACTCATATTTCGTGGGCCAAATACTTGATCCGAACGGTGCCGGCATAAGCGGCGGTGTTGCAGGATGCGTCATCAGTGGCAATGTGCAGCGATGCTTCAATGCCGGTGCTATGTATTCAGATGCCGACAAGGTGGAGGGTACTGCTATCGGCGGTATTTTTGGTATGATTCACGAGGCTAAAATCAACGACTGCTACAATGGCGGACCAGTCATCAAGGCAGATGCCCAAAATGCCAGCGTTGGCGGTATCGTAGGATACTTGTCATTGACATATCTCAACAGCGAGCCTCATAATACAAGTGTCGTCACCAACTGCTACAACAGCGCATTCGTGAATGGCGGTGCAGTTCACGCTGCATCGGGAGTGTATGGCTCAACATTCGAGCTTAATGGCTACCATCCTGCCGACAACACATTCTTCAACTGCTACAGCGACAAGCAGGCTACTGGTCTTGACGGCGGCAATTATGGACTGGCTACAGCCTCATTCACATCGGGCAATCTGCCTGAAGGATTCTCGGCCGACACTTGGGCGGCAAAGGCTGGTTTTTATCCAACATTGAAAGGTCTCAACGACAATGCGGCAGCTAAGCTGACGGCAGCATCGTTTGCCCTTGCCAACGATGAGACTATCCGCAAAGTGAAGTCGGCATTCACATTGAATGTACCCGACAACGACATCAAGTGGCAGCTTCTCGACAGCAAGAGCGGCACATTCGTGACTACGACCGACGGTCTTGCCATCTCGGGCAATACAGCTACAATCAAGGAGATTTATTCTACAGAGACACTTGTGGCAACTACAGCCGACGGTGTGGGATTGAAAAATTATTCACTTGCCATAGTCCCTAAGGTATTCGACGGTGAAGGCACTGAGGCTTCTCCATATCTTATCAAGAACGTTGCCGACTTCAAGAAATTGAACAATGCAGTGGAGACGAATCATCAGCGTCATGAAGGCGACTTCTTCAAGCTGACGAGCGATATCGACTTCACAGGTTCTGATTTTGTGGGTGTGGGCGGAAAATCCACTTATTCATTCGGTGGCGTATTCGATGGCGACAACCACACTATCCATGGACTTGACATTACTTCGGTAGCTTACGACGAGAGCGGCAAAGCCACTGCCGACGGTTCTTATCTGTATGCCGGTCTGTTTGGCGTATGCTCGGAGGCAAGTGTCATCAAGAACCTGAATATGGGTGCCGACAACAAGTTCACATTCTATGGACTGGGCGCACCTATCGTGGCATATACAGCAGGAAAGGTAATCAACTGCCGCAACTATGCCGACGTAACTGGCATAAGCCAATATGTGGCCGGCGTGACGAGTACTGCTACTCCTGATGCCACAGTGAGCGGCTGCTACAATGCTGGTAACATCACTATCGGCGGAAGCTATGGCGCAGGTATCGTGGCACGCAACTTCGGTGTCACGGAACTTTGCCAGAACGACGGAAATGTGTATGCAAAATATGTGAATGATTTAAGCAAGGACGGCAACCAGAACACAGCCGGCGGTATTGCTGCCGTAAACTACGGCTCTATCGACCGCTGCGTGAACAATGCAACCATCTCGGCTTATAAGACTGTGGGCGGTATTGTTGCAATAAACTCTGCACAAAATGAGCAGGGCAACATCACAAACAGTGTGAACAACGGTATCATAAACTGCTTGAGCGATGACGCTAACCGTGGTGCAATCATCGGTAACTTGTTTGGTAAGACTACAATCGCAGACAACTATTACGACGCTTCAATCACTACCTATGGAGCTGCAGGCAATGGCTCGCTTACTGGCGCAAACGGAGTGTCCACTTCGGTGCTCACTGCTGGAAAGGCTCTTGGCGAACTTAGCAGCGACGACTGGAGCTTCAAGACTGGCGAATATCCAGTGCTTAAATCTTTCGAGAACGAGGCTGCTGCAGTGGCTTTGAGAAAAACATTCGTGGCATTTGCCGACGGCGAGTCGAAAGCCAACGTGGTGAAGAATGTCAGCCTTGCAAACGATGCTAAGCTGGCTTGGAATTTGGCTCAAAACAAGAATTTCACCATTGCCGGAAATGTCTTGAATGTGACTGTTCCTACCGACTTGACTGTTGCAAGCGACACCCTTACTGCCGTGTATGACAATAAGTACAGCAAGGTATATTATTTGCGTAGTGTTCCATCGATACTCGATGGCGCGGGTTCTGCTCAAGACCCATTCCAGATAAAGAGCGTTGATGACATGAACAAGCTCGCCGACTTCATCACTTCGGCACAAATGGAGTATGACGGATATTACTTCAAGGTGATGAACGACATCGACTATGCTGGTGCGGCTCTTAAATTGCTCGCATCGGGCAGTGTGAACTTCCAAGGTGACTTCGACGGAAACGGAAAGACAATATCGGGATATGAGTTTGCCGACAACACTACAAAGACAGGACGAAATATCGGTCTGTTTGCCAACGTGGGAGGCAATGCTGTAATCCACGACTTGACACTCGACGGCACATTCAATGCGAATGCCTATGCTGGCGGATTTGTCGGCAAGCTCTACGGAACTGTGCGCAACTGCGTGAACCGCTCGGCTGTAAGCTCTACATCGGGCGCATACGTTGGCGGTATAGCTTATCGCGCTTACGATGGCTCTCGCATCGAGAACTGCTCGAATGAAGGTGTCATCACTGCCAAGACAAATTATGTTGCCGGAATTGCTTGTCAAGCCGACAACGGAAGTGTGATAATAGGCTGCTCAAACAGCGGAAAGATTGTTGCTACTACTGGCTATGGCGCAGGTATCGTGGCAAACAACAGCGGACGCATTGAAAACAGCTTCAACACTGGAAGTATCACAGGTAAGCAATATCTTGCGGGTATTGTAGCTAAGGGCGGTGCTACCGATTCTATCATCAACTGCTACAACACTGCCGACATCACTGTGGCAGCCAACACTTATGCGGCTGGTATCGTGTCATCGGCTGCAGCAAGCTCGAAAGCTTATATCGCGTATTGCTATAACACTGGCGCAATCACTGCGCAAGGCTATGTGGGAGGTATCGGTAGCTCTGTAGGTACTGGTCACACAGTACGCAATTGCTACAACACTGGCGCAATCACAAGCACCAAGTCGGCTTATGCTGCTGGATTGTTTGGCACAATTTCGGGTAAGGACGGAACTTATCCTACTACTGTGACCGACTGCTACAATATCGGAGAAATCAAGTCAATCAATGGCTATACTGGCGGTCTTGTTGGAAACAGCTCAGGCATTGAAATGACTGATTGCTATAACCTCGGCGATGTAACTGTTTCATCCACAGCTAAGGCTCTTGGTGTAGGTGGTCTCGGTGGCGGTCTGTCGGGCGTGATAACAAACTGCTGGAACTATGGTGATGTGTCAAACACAAGCTATGGTACAGGCGGTCTTAGCGGTATCGGTTCTGGCGAAATTCACGGATGTGCCAACTATGGCGATGTCTCTGGCGAAGGCGTGGGCAACAACGGAAATTATGGCAATGCCGGCGGACTTTGGGGGTATGGAGCTTCTCAGATCCACGACAGCTTCAATATGGGTACTGTCACTGGACCGAGCCACATTTCGGGCATAAATGGCGGAACATTCAGTGGTGCTGTCATCAGCAACTGCTATAATGCTGGTAAGCTTAACAACACTTCTGAGAGCGACGACATGTGTGGCAACATCTTCTGCTACTCAATGAGCGGCAATGAGGATAATGTGAGCGTAAGCAATTGCTACTACAACTCAACAATTAATCCTAAAGCCCTTGAAAATGAGTCGCTCGTGAATGCTGTGCCTACTAAGGGGATGTTCTCGATTGCGCTTGGCGACAACTTCGATTATCACCGTGCTGCATATCCTACAATTCCGGCATTTGCCGACAATGCTCTATTGAACATAGAGGCTGCAAACTTAGAATTTATCAACGAGACCGACACCGACGACAATGTGACAGGACAGTTCTATTATGCTGTGCTTGACGGAGTGACAGTGGAGGCATCAGATAACTTGGAGCTTGCCGACGGTATTGCTACTCCAAAATCGATAGGCAAAGCAACAATTAAATATTCGGGAACTTTCGGCAATGAATATGCTGAGTCGGAGTTTGAGGTTGTGATTACCAAGTTGTCGGGAGTGTCGAGCATTCTTGATGGAGGCAAGACCGCAGAATCTCGCAAATTCTTCGACATGAACGGAATTGAGATAGAGAATCCTGAGGCTGGACAATTCTACATTGTCAAGACCAAATATACCGACGGAACGGAATCGGTGAACAAGATTTTCTTGAAAGACTAATCGCACATACTTGCGATTGACCCTATAACCGCAGGAGGCACGCTGGAATCGTAACGCCAGTGTGCCTCCTGATTTTTTTACACCATTATGTAAGTCTTATGCAGACGGATGAAAGTAGATAGAGAACCGATGCATTCCAGCTTCAAAGCAGTATTCGATATTCCAATTGTGAAAGTCGCAGATAGCTTTCACGATTGCAAGCCCCAGTCCGTTGCCTCTGTGATTCGTGCTGCTTTTGTGGAAACGGCAGAACAATGTGCTTGAGTCGAGTGCCGCACCTTCGCTTGACGTATTGATTACGCTTAACTTGCTGTCTTCGATGATTAGCAGTATATCCCCATCGGATGTCGAATGGCGGATTGCATTGACAATAAGATTTTTCAGCATACATTCCAGCAATATGCGGTTAGCGAGCAGTCGGCAGTCGAGCTTGGAACGGCAGTCATGCACTTCCAGCGGTTTCCCATCGCGCAAAGCATTGTATAAGTGTAGTGATTCCATGATTATCGAAGCTATGTCCACGTCTTCCATAGATGAGTATTGCGCATTTTCAATTTTTGCGAGGAGAAGCAGGTTGCGGTTTAGCCGGCTCATATTTGTTGATTGAATGTATATGTCGGAAACGAGTTGCATCTGTCGTTCAGTCAAATTCTCCTGCATCATGACATCGAGCTTGCTTTGTATGATGGCAAGTGGCGTTTGCAGTTCGTGCGACGCATTTTCAGTAAATTCCTTCTGTATGTTGTAAGTATCTTTGTCCTTTCTCATCAATTGTTCAATAGAGCTGTTGAGCCGGGCAAATTCGCAGATGTCGGTATCCATAAAATGCGGGATGTCGCTTTGAGCCAGATTGAACTGCTCGGTTTTTTCCAGAGTGTCGTCGAAAGAATGCCAAAGTTTCTTTGTCGTAAACCGCAAGGTGAAGTATAGCGACAATATTATGGCGATAAAAATTAAGGTAAATTGTAGCATCATTCCAGCCATTATGTCTTGTTCGATGTCGAGATGAGGGATATTGTGGCCGTGTTTCATCGTTTCGATGATATCGATTAAGTCTTCAGCATAAAAGTATTTGTTGAGCAGATAAAACAGAGGTGCGGTAAGTGCGAAGCATATGGCTGTGCAACATCCGAATTGCCTGAAAGTTTTTGAGATGAGGCTTTTTTGCCCCGACGGTTTCTTAGTTTTCATTATCGATAATCCATTTATATCCTATTCCATAATAAGTCTTAATGCAGTTGCCCACGCCGACATCAGCCAATTTGGCTTTTAGGTTTTTAATGTGGGCATACACAAAATTGAAATCATCGAGCATATCAGCCATGTCACCGCTCAGATGCTCGGCAATGGCGTTTTTGGAGACTACGCGGCTGCTGTTTTCAATCAAGAACAGCAGCAGTTCATATTCTGATTTCGTGAGGTTGAGCATGTGGTCATCCACTGTGGCGTTTTTGTCCAGTAAGTCAATTTTCACTTTGCCGCTCTGCAATATGTTGGAAGCTGAAAAGTTGTTGCGCCGCAGCAGAGCAAAAATGCGTATGCTGAGTTCTGGAAGGTGGAACGGCTTGGCAATGTAGTCGTCGGCACCAATTTTCAATCCCTCGATTTTGTCGTCGAGAGAACCTTTTGCCGAAACGATAATCACCCCCGTATGCGGTGCGTGCTGCTTTATGTTGCGCAGAATATCAAGCCCATTTCCGTCAGGGAGCATCAAGTCGAGAAGTATGCAGTCATATTCATATGTTTCTACACGCATCATCGCCTCATTGAATGTAAAAGCCTGTTCGCAGAGATATTTCTCTCCGCACAAATAACTCACTATGCTGTCCGACAACTGCCGCTCGTCTTCTATGATTAATAGCTTCATTATTAAAAACGTATTTATAACGGTTGTAAATATATAACGTAAATCTGTAGAAATTCTGTATTTTATCGGTGAAATTCAAATCCACGGCAAATCGTGAATACCGGAGTTGAGGATAATGAAAAATAATTCTAAAGAATATTACTGCGTGCAGGTGCTATTCAAAATTTCTGCAAAATTGCCGTTTACTTTTGCATCAGATTTTTTTTAATGAGAAATGAAAATGAAAAGATTTGTTTTAAGTTTGATTGAGATGTCGCTGGTGGTGTTGCCGGTAATTGCGCAAGGCAATGTCACAGGAGTACTGAAAGAGAAGTCATCTGGCATCCCTATGGAATTTGCCACAATAACATTGTGTGATGCGGCTACGAAAAAAATGGAAAATGGTTGTATTACGGATAGCACCGGAACTTTTATGTTTAAAGAAATTCCTGCTGGAAGATATTATATAGAGGGCAGTTATGTGGGATGCACACCTGTAAAGACCGAGGCTTTTGTCTTGAAAAAGGGACAGACACTTGATGTAGGCACAATGTTCTTGTCAGAGGGCGAACAGCTCGCCGAGGTCGTGGTGGAGGGCAGAAAACCTCCGTTTGTGGCGAAGCTCGACCGCAAGGTGTTCAATGTGGGGCAAGACTTGATGAGCGCATCAGGCTCGGTGAGCGACCTTATGCAGAATATCCCATCGGTGGATGTGGATATGGATGGGAATGTGAGTTTGCGCGGAAACAGCAATGTAATGATATTGATTAATGGCAAACCGTCGGCAATGATGGGGGCAAAAACGCGCGGCGACGCACTGAACCAAATGTCGGCAAGCAATATCGAGCGTATAGAAATCATCACTAATCCGTCGGCAGAATTTAAGCCCGATGGTATGGATGGCATCATCAATATCATTTTGAAGAAAGATGCGATAAAAGGGTTCAACGGGTCGCTCAACGCAAATGTCGGGAGTTCGGGACGTGAAAATGCAGGCTTTAACTTGAATTACGGATTAAAGAAAATAAATCTATTTGGCGGATACACTTTCCGCCGCGACCGCTATGACCGCAGTATAATAGACCATCGCGTCACACCGTCGGAAAACATCGACCAGACAACATACGGCCTTGGCCGCCCGGTGTCGCACACTTTCCGTCTTGGCATGAATGTCACCATAACGCCGTCGGATGTGCTGGATGTGGCTGGCAACTACAATCATCGGAGTTTCAGCCGCAATGAGCAAGTGAAGTCGGTGTCGGAAAGTGAGACAGGCGATTTGGTAGAACAATATAACCGTGACCGCGATGCCTTGGCGAAAGAAAATATGTGGGAAGGCTCGATTAAATATTCACATCATTATGGCAAAGAAAATGAGTGGGGTGTGGACTATACTTATTCATCGGAGTCGGAAGATGAAATGAACCACTATATGACTCAAAGTTCGGGTAATGCTGATAGAAGCGATGAGGTTGTGTGGGATGCCAATTATTTGCATGTGGCTAAGTTGTATTGGCATCATCGCTTGTCGGACAAGCTGAAATTATCGTCGGGCTATGAACTTGAACGTGTGAGGACTGAGCAGAACTTTCACATAGCCGACTGGAATGGCGAGGCTTTTGTCACTAATGCTGAGCGAAGCAGCGATTTTGCGCATATAATGACGCTTAACTCGCTATATTCCACACTGGAGATGACCGTAGGGCGATGGAGCTTCCTTGCCGGGGTGAGAGGGGAATATGCCGACATCAGCAACCAGCTTATTTCAAAGAGCCAAAATGCCGCGCAAAGTTATTTCAACATATACCCTACGCTGCACATTTCGAGGACGATGGGTGAGAGCAATGAGCTTATGCTGAATTATAGTCTGCGCGTGAATCGTCCTGAGGGAAGCGATATGAACCCTTTTGCTGAGCAGATAAATCCGCTCAGTCTTCAAGCAGGAAATCCCGACTTGAAGCCTGAGAAAATCCATTCGTTGGAGGCGGGATGGCTGTGGCATACGTCGAACGGTGGATCTTTGATGAGCACATTGTATTATAGGCAGATAACAAATAAAATCACTGAGGTGTCGAGATATGTGGATGCAGGTGTGCTGCTCACCACAAAGGAGAATATGCAATCAAGCCAGAATGCAGGTGTTGAATTGATTTGGAGTCTCCCGCTTGTGCGGTGGTTTGACTTTAATATGAACTTAAACGGATACTACAATCAGATAGATGCCTCAAAATTGGGATTCGGGAATAATAGAGGAACATTTTCATGGCGTGCATCGCTGAACGCTAATTTTAAGCCTTTCAGCCACTATATGATTCAGATAAATACGCGCTATCGCTCGAAAGCTCTTGTGCCGCAAGGGTATCGTGACCCGAATTTCCGCTTCAACCTTGGCATGAAATATGACCTGCCCTCAATCAACCTTTCGATTATTGGCTCTGTCACCGACTTGTTTGATACTTATCGTAAATCATATACGCTTGATACTCCAGAACTTAAACAAAAAGTGGAGAAACGCCGCAATCCTCGTATATTCTATATAGGAGTAGTTTGGCAGTTTGGCAATGGCAAAAACAAGAAGCATAATGCAAAACTTGAATATGACGAAAATATGTAAATGTGGGTTGTCAGCCATCTGCGTGTTGCGTGGTATTTATACAACAGTAGTGGCAATAGTGATGGCACTTTGCTTTGTGATATTTGAGCCGTCGGTCGTTACGGCTCAAATATCATATTCGCAAAATGATGTTGTGTGCGATCCTATAAAGATTGCCAATGAAGACTCTATAACGTTCAATACTATGAGCCAGACGTTGCGCATATCGCCATATAAATTCAAGCCAGCGCAACTTATAGTTCCCGGAGTGCTTATAGGTGTGGGTGTTGTTGGCTTGGGGAGCGATTGGCTGAAATTCCAGAACAAGGAAGTTAGAGATGAATTGCAGGAGGATGCCCATGGCAGGTTCAGCATCGACGACTATACGCAATATGCACCTATGGCTGCTGCCTATTGCATGAAATTATGCGGTGTCAGAGGACGGCATGGATATGGCGATTTGACGATTATCCTTGGTACGGCGTATGCCTTGATGGGAATTACTGTGAATGCTCTGAAATATGCCACAAAAGTGGAACGTCCCGACGGCAGCAGCCGGAACTCTTTCCCGTCGGGGCATACAGCCACAGCGTTTATGGGTGCGGAGCTGTTGCGGAGAGAATACAGCGAAGTGTCGCCGTGGATAGGTGTGGCTGGATATTCAGTGGCTGCTGCAACAGGCTTTTTGCGAATATATAACAACCGCCATTGGCTAACGGATGTGGTGGCTGGTGCCGGAGTGGGGATATTGAGCGCTAAGGCAGCCTATTGGCTGTATCCGTTGATATCAAAATCGCTGTTCCACAAGAAGAATGTGTGCGTGACACCATATGTGACAGAGCAGGGTAAGGGCGTGAATTGCATTGTGATGTTTTAGTCCCAGCAAAAAGTTGCACTGGATATGTGTGTATTGTAAGATTTTAACTATCTTTGCATAAGATAGGCTGCACCTCAGCACAAACTTTCAAGCAATCTTGACGTTTCTGCATTCGGTTTGCACTATCTTTGTCATTGTAATCACTCAAAATTCGGCTTCTGCCATTTTGGAATAAAACTAATACACACTATGTCTTGCTTACAGGTAATACTTGCTATAATTTTCCCGCCGCTTGCAGTCATTGACCGTGGGTGTGGGTCGGTGCTTATTGTTTTTATACTCACTCTTATAGGGTGGGTGCCTGGCGTTATTGCCGCTCTTGTCATCATCAATAAGAATTAGCGCGATTGCACCTCGGAGGTGCAAAATAATCGAAAAATTGCACTTTTGTGGTGCAATTTGGACGGTATTTTATTATCTTTGCATAAGATAAGGCTTCATCTCGGCAAAATGCTCAAATTGGATTTGGTATATTTTGCACTCGGTTTGTGCTATCTTGTGTATAACAATAATAAAATGTAAGTGAGATTAAATATGGATGTGAACCTTGTGACATATATGAATAATCAGCTAAAAGCCACTGATACTGATTTTCACAGATATATGTATGACCGTATAGATTGGAGAGGACGAATGTTTGGCTTGGTCGGTCCTCGTGGCGTGGGTAAAACCACGCTGTTCTTGCAGTATATAAAAGAGCATATTGATGATGAGCGTATGTTCTATGTCTCTGCCGACAATATATACTTCTCAGGTCACAGTCTTGTGGAACTTGCAGATGAATTTTATCGTGAAGGTGGACAATATTTGTTCATTGATGAAGTTCACAAATACTCCAATTGGTCGCAAGAGCTGAAACAGATATATGATACTCATCCTGATTTACGAATAGCGTTTACCGGCTCATCTGTTCTTGATATAAATAAAGGAGAAGCCGACTTGAGTCGGCGTGCGCCCATATATATGATGCAAGGTCTGTCGTTTAGAGAATATCTTATATTGTTCAGGCATTTGGATGCCCCGTTGCTTTCGTTGGATCAGATTGTTGGCGGAATGACTAAGATGGACTGGATAAATCATCCGTTGCCTTATTTCAAAGAATATCTGCGACGCGGATATTATCCGTTTTCGGGCGACAGCCAATTTGAAATAGAATTAAGCCAAATCATAAATTTAACTATGGAAGTGGATATACCTTTATTTGCAGGAATGAACACATCTACTGGTCGGAAACTCAAGCGACTTCTTGCCATAGTAGCCAAGAGTGTGCCATTTAAGCCCGTAATGGATAAAATCGCAAAATTAATAAATGTGAGCAGAAATGATTTAGGCGATTATCTTATGTATATGGAGAAAGCCGGTATGTTGTCGCAGTTAAGGGATGAGACTGGAGGCATTATGGGACTTGGAAAGGTTGATAAAGTGTATATTGACAACACTAATATAGCATATATACTTGGCGAGCAGGCAGCCGACATAGGCAATATTCGAGAAACATTCTTTTTTAATCAGATGAGGGTGAACAACAATGTGGTGTCGTCAAAAATATCGGATTTCAATATTAATGGAAGGATATTTGAGGTTGGTGGCAAGAATAAGGGACAAAGGCAAATAGTAGAAGCCTCAGAAGGATATGTAGTAAAAGATGATATAGAATTTGCATCGGGCAATGTTATTCCATTATGGCAATTTGGGCTGAACTATTAGTCGCGCAATTTGCTATGAGACTGCTTGCGGCAAATCTTTGCAGACTAAAATTGTGCAGAATTGCAGATTTTACGGCTTTATTCTTTGCTGTTGTGTTTTTAATTATTAATTTTGGAGATGAAATAAGGTATCAAACCGTGGTAACGTATAATCATAATTATGGAGCATCCTGAAATTCTGCCCCTCATAGTGATAGTGATAGGTGTCCTGCTCAGCAGCTTGAAGAAGAAGCCGCAGCAGCCTTTGCCGCCTGTTTTGCCGCAATCACAGCCGCAGCCGCCGCTGGTGGCACCTATCCCGAGTGTCGAGGCTTACACTGGCGACAAGCGCTCTGACAAGTCTGCCGGCATCGAGACTCCACTTATACCAACGGCTGCCACCACAATACCTGAATTGCCGGCAAAGCCCGAGACCACGAAAATGCCAACTGCCGACAGCATAGAGGCAGTGGACGACGCTTATTCAAGCGTTCCGCATCCAGATGTGCCGGTGGGCAAAGATTGGCGGCGGGCGATTATCGCTCATGAGATTTTGAAAAGAAAATTTTAACCATAAATAAAATTAATCTAAGGTTCAAGGCAGATGTGCCACCGCTGAACAAACGCCTAAGGCTCATCTTCCTTGAGGGATAAAACATAAACGCTATGATATTTCCTATTTTGACAGCACAAGAAGCTGCCTCTCACATCAAGAACGGCTATAATGTGGGATTTTCCGGTTTCACAGTAAGCGGAACTCCTAAGGTCGTTTCAGTGGCCATTGCCGAATTAGCTAAGAAAGAGCATGAAGCTGGCAGAGAATTTAAAATTAACGTGTTCACTGGTGCCTCGACCAATGATTTCGTGGATGGCGAGCTTACCCGCGCCAACGCTATCAACAAGCGCACCCCTTATCAGTCTTGCCCTGATTTCCGCAAGGCTGCCAACGCTCATGAAGCCCATTATTTCGACCTTCACTTGTCGGAACTTGCGCAGAAGATGCGTTACAACACATTCGGCAAACTCGACGTTGCCATTATCGAGGTTCAGAACATCACCGACGACGGCGAAGTAGTGCTCAGCACAGGTGTGGGCAACACTCCAACATTTGCCATGCTTGCCGAGAAGGTGATTATCGAGCTTAATGACGCTATCAGTCCTAAAATACGCGGATTGCACGACTTGTATATTCCGCTCGACCCACCTTACCGCCGCGAAATCCCTATCTATAAGGCAAGCGACCGCGCAGGTTCTCCTACATTGAAAATCGACCCTAAGAAGATTGTGGGTGTAGTGAAGACATCAGTGCCGGGTGGAGGAAAGCCGTTCTCGCCAGCCGATGAGACAACGCTTATGATTGGCGACAATGTGTGCCACTTCCTTACATCAGAACTAAAAGTAGGCAGAATACCAAGCACATTCCTTCCTCTCCAGTCGGGTGTGGGCAATATTGCAAACGCTGTGCTTGCCGGACTTGACGCTAATCCCGACATTCCTGCATTCGATATGTATACCGAGGTTATCCAAGACTCTGTGCTTGAGCTTATCAAGTCGGGCAAATGCCGCTTTGCAAGCACTTGCTCAATGACTTTCTCAAAAGAGACTATGGCCGAGTTCTTCGAAAATATCGACAAGTTCCACGATAAGGTGATGATTCGTCCTGCTGAGATTTCAAATAATCCGGAGGTTGTGCGCCGACTTGGTGTAATCACAATGAACACAGCTCTCGAAGCCGACATTTTCGGTAACATCAATTCAACTCACGTTGTCGGCACAAAGATGATGAACGGAATCGGCGGATCGGGCGACTTCACTCGCAATGCCTACACATCAATCTATAGCTGTCCTTCTGTTGCCAAGGGTGGACTTATCAGTGCAATTGTGCCTATGGCATCGCATGTGGATCACAGTGAACACTCAGTGGATGTGCTTATCACAGAGCAGGGTATTGCAGACTTGCGCGGAAAAGACCCAGTACAGCGCGCTGAGACAATCATTGAGAATTGCGCTCACCCTGATTACCGGCCATTGCTTCGCGAATATCTGAAGATGGGCAAGGGTGGTCAGACTCCGCACACATTGCGTGCAGCATTCGCATTCCACGATACATTTATCACAGAAGGCGATATGAAGAAAACCGACTTCTCGAAATATCTTTAATCGAAAATCGGTCGTTGTGATTTAAGTTTAATCTGAATCGGCGTGACGACTGATTAATGGCTATTTCGTAGTAGGTGTGGTCAATCTTCATCAAAAATGAGGGTTGCACATTTGCTTAGGTATCAAAAAAGCGTCTTTCGGCTTAGCTTGGCTGAAAGATGCTTTTTTATTTGACTAAATTTTTGTTAGGGTGCGAAAATAGCATTAAATTTGCGTATTTATTGGGCGAATAGGAAGTTTTTCCTTGTTTTTAACGAAAATACGAAAGAATAGGGACTGAAATGATTGGATTGGAGAAAAGAATATTGATTTTGGATGGCGGATTGGGGACGATGATTCAGCGTGCGCATCCTGTGGAAGCTGATTTCCGAGGCAGCAGATTTGCTGGGTGGAGTTGTGACTTGAAGGGATGCAACGACCTGCTCGTGCTGACACGTCCCGATATTATAGCCAATATACATAGGGAATATCTTGAGGCTGGTGCTGATATTATCGAGACAAACTCTTTTAATGCTAATGCAATCTCTCTTGCCGATTATAATTTACAGGATTATGTGCTTGAGATAAATACTGCTGCCGCACGGCTTGCCTGCACGGTGGCAGATGAATGGCGCATGAAACATGGTGGCGAGAAGCGGTATGTGGCAGGAAGCGTAGGTCCCACCAACAGAAGCCTGTCGATGTCGCCATCGGTTGAGGATGCTGCGGCACGGAATGTGACTTGGGCAGAACTTACAGCCACTTATCAAACGCAGATGACTGGATTGATAAATGGCGGAGTGGATTGTCTGCTCATAGAGACGGTGTTCGACACGCTGAATGCCAAGGCTGCCCTGTGGGCTGCCGAGGAGGCTATGATGGCGAGCGGAAGGCGTGTGCCGATAATGCTGTCGGTGACGCTGACCGAAAGTGGCCGCACATTGAGCGGTCAGACCCTTGAGGCTATGTTGGCGAGTGTGGCTCATGCCAATCTTGCGAGTGTGGGATTGAATTGCGGTTTTGGGGCTGAAGGAATGAACCGCTGGATAGAGCAGCTTGCTGCACTGACATCGCTGCCTGTGAGCGTATATCCAAATGCAGGATTGCCTAACGAGATGGGCGAATATGACGAGACTCCCGAGAAGATGGTGGTGCATGTGCGCCCTATGCTTGAGAAAGGTCTCGTGAATGTGATAGGCGGATGCTGCGGCACTACTCCCGACCATATCCGTGCCATCGCAGCACTTGCCAAGAACTATGCTCCGCGCATCGCCAAGCCGCTGCCCGATGTGATGCGTCTGTCGGGTTATGAGGGAATGGAGATTACTCCAGAACGCAATTTCGTGAACATAGGCGAGCGGTGCAATGTGGCAGGAAGCCGCAAGTTCCTGCGACTTATCAATGAGAAAAACTATGATGAGGCAGTGGCGATTGCTCGGAAGCAGGTGGATGACGGAGCGCAGATAGTGGATGTGAATATGGATGACGCAATGCTCGATTCGGTAGAGGAGATGTCGCACTTCTTGCGGCTTCTTGCCGCTGAACCCGATGTGGCGCGTGTGCCGATAATGATTGACTCATCTAATTGGGCAGTGATTACAGCCGGTCTTGAATGTCTGCAAGGCAAATGCATCGTGAACTCCATCAGCCTTAAAGACGGTGAAGAAACTTTTGTGCGCAAGGCTGAATACGTGAAGCGTATGGGAGCGGCAGTGGTGGTTATGGCTTTCGACGAAGACGGTCAGGCCGACACATTCGAGCGCAAGACGGCTGTGTGCAAGCGGTCGTATGACATACTCACCAATCGGGTGAAATTCAATCCGCAAGATATAATCTTCGATCCTAATGTGCTTGCTGTAGCCACGGGACTTGAAGAACACAACAATTATGCGAAAGACTTCATCCGTGCTGTGGAATGGATAAAACAGAATCTGCAAGGAGCTAAGGTGAGCGGAGGATTGAGCAACCTATCGTTTGCGCTGCGCGGGAACAACTATGTGCGCGAGGCTATGCACTCTGTGTTCCTGTTCCATGCGATAGGAAAAGGCATGGACATGGCGATAGTGAATGCCGGAGCCATAATGCCTTATGATGATGTGCCGCTCAATTTGCGAAAGGCTATAGAAGACGTGATTTTCAATACCGACGACGAAGCCACATCTCGCTTGATAGACCTTGCCGACACTCTGAAAAAGGACGGGGCGGCGCAGAAGAGCAAGGATAACGCTGCTGGCGAACTTGCAGCTATGCCTCCAATCGACCGACTGAAGAACATGCTTGTGCGTGGTGTCACCGATGATATAGAAAGCGTGCTTGCCGACTGCTACAAGGCTCTCGGTTCGGCTGTCGCAGTGATTGACGGACCACTTATGGCTGGAATGAATGAGGTGGGAGAGCTTTTCGGCGCAGGAAAATTGTTCTTGCCGCAGGTGGTGAAGAGCGCGCGTACCATGAAGCAGGCTGTGGCATGGCTGAATCCTCTGATTGAGGCTGACCGCGCCAGCTCGGGTGGCGGAAAGAAGCAGGGAAAGATGGTTATTGCCACCGTGAAGGGCGATGTGCATGATATAGGCAAGAATATCGTGAGTGTGATAATGCGGTGCAATGGCTTTGATGTGATTGACCTTGGCGTGATGGTCCCGGCGGAGGAAATCGTGAAGCGTGCCGAGGAAGAACATGCCGACTTGATTGCCGCAAGCGGACTTATAACCCCTTCGCTTGAAGAGATGCGCCGCCTTGCCGCAATGATGCAGAAATGCGGATTGAAGATTCCGCTGATGGTGGGTGGTGCCACTACGAGCGAGCTGCACACTGCTGTGAAGATTGCTCCCGAATATGACGGGCCAGTGGTATATACGCGAGATGCCGCAATGATGCCAGTGGTGGCGCAGCAACTGCTCACCGACTGTGATACCTTCATGCATTCATGGCGCAAACGCCAGCAGCAGCTCCGTGAAGATTATGCCGAGCAGCAGCCGCTGTTGCCAATAGACCAAGCGCGAGCATTGCGCCCGCAGCTTGAGTATTCGCCGGTGAAGCCTTGTGCGCTCGGAGTGCAAAGTGTAAAGATAAGCATTGAAGAAGCCCGCAAATTCATCAACTGGATTCCATTCTTGGCTGCATGGCATGTGAAACCAAACTCTGCCGAGGCTCGCCGTCTGCTTGCCGAAGCTAAAGCGGAACTTGATGCAATGGACCGTGACGGATGTGGCGTGGATGCGGAATTTGGGCTGTGGCGCGCAAGCTCAGATGGCGATTCTGTGATTATCGACAGCGGACGTGTCACGATTCCGATGCTCAGGCAACAACGCAAGTGCGCAAGTGGCGTGCAGTTGTCGCTCAGCGACTATATAGCACCAGCCGGCAGCGGTATTGAAGACTATATCGGCACATTTGCTGTGACGGTGAATAGCAAGCTCGTTGAGCGGATAGCAGCAGCAAAGAGTGAAGATGATGACTATGGCATGATTCTGCGTCAGACGCTGTCCGACCGCATTGTGGAAGCTGCCACTGAACTGCTGCACAAGCGCATAAGATTAAGCTATTGGGGGTATTCGAACGAAAATGATGAGGATGAAAATCCGAGAAATCTTCTTCTGCAATATTATAAAGGGATACGTCCAGCCGTAGGCTATCCGTCATTGCCGGATCAAAGTGTGATATTCGGCATCGACCAGCTTATGCCGCTGAGTGGAGTGGGGGTGTCACTTACCGAGAACGGAGCGATGATTCCTGCATCGAGTGTGTGTGGATTGATATTCTCACATCCCGACAGCCACTATTTCGTGATAGGTACAGTAGGCGATGACCAGCGAGACGATTATGCAGCAAGACGTGGCGTGAGCGTTGAGGAACTCGGCAAGTGGTTGAACAGATAATAGCTATGTATGTGCCTTCTTGCAGCACAAAATCCAAATGACCGATTTGAAATAAAAAATAGGCACTCATTATCGAGTGCCTATTTTTATTAGGAATATTTTCTAATCAGCTTATTTGCCAAATATGCCAAATCTTTTTTTCTTTTTGCTTTCGCCTTCTACATAACCGTAGCCATATCCACCGCCATAACCGTATCCATAACCATAACCATAACCAGTTCCGTATCCATAACCATATCCGTAACGCTTAGCATCCACATTGACATCGGTGATTAAGAATGCGAGATTGTTGAATTTCTTCTCCTTATACATCTTGTCGATGTCGGATATGTAGTTCTTGTCAATCATGTTGTCGCGTATCACATATATTGTCATGTCTGCCACACGGTTCACGATAGCAGCATCGGCAACAACAGTGTAAGGCACAGTGTCGAGGAATATGATGTCATATTCTTTGCGCAATTCATTGATGAGGTTCTCGAAGCGGTCGGACATAAGCAAGTCGGAAGGGTTAGGCGGAATCGCACCCACCGAGATGGTGTCAAGATTCTTGTGGATTGCGCCCTTGTTGATGACCTCATGGATGTCTTCAACCTTCTCGGTCAAGTATGCGCTGATACCAATATTCTTGCGGCGGCCGCCAAGGTATTTCGAGAAATTGCCCTTACGCAAGTCGAGGTCGATCGCCACGACCTTCTTGCCTGAATGTGCGCAAGAAAGTGCCAAGTTGATTGAGACGTATGACTTTCCTTCATGTGGCACTGTAGATGTTATTTGGATGACAGCACCAAGTCCGTCGGGTCTTTTCTTCAACATATAGTCGAGGTTTCCGCGCACGATACGCAAAGCCTCCGATATGCGGTCTTTTCCTGTTTCGGTAGCGATAATCTCCATCTCCTGTTGCTCTTTTTTCTTGCAAGGAATTTCGCCGAGGATGGGAATGTCGCATATAGCCTCAATATCTTTGCGGCTGTGAACCTTAGTGTCGAGAGAATATAGCCAGAAGATTAAGTAAATAACTCCGGCAGGAAGCATCAAGCCGATTATGAATCCCATCATGATGATGTTCATCGAAGAAGGGAATACTGGCGCATCGTCGCCGCCGGCATTTTCTATGATTTTAGCTGTAGGCTCTGTTATTGCGAGTTGGAGAGCATTCTCTTCACGCTTGTTGAGCAAGTAGAGGTAAAGCTCCTCTTTGATTTTCTGCTGGCGAAGCACATTGTTGATTTCTTTCTCTTGAGTAGGAACAGAAGAGATGAGGCGATTAGATTGAGCTTCTTGAGCTTTGGCTTGCTGCAACTTAATCTGCAATGTTCTGAGGAAGTTGTCGATAGAACGGTTGATATTGTTGTGCATTGAAGTCAATGACTTGTCAAGCTCGCTTGTTACAGGGTTGGCTGAACCGGAAGTGGCAGCAAGTTTATTATACTTCAGGCATTCAGTGTTGTACTGCGAAATCTGGTTCTCAATACCCATGTCTGAGATGCCAGTGTTGGCAGGAATCAATTCGTGGCGTTGCATCCCAGCCATATAGTCCTTGATGTATTTTGTGAGCTGGAGCTGCATCTCAACTTCGGCAACAGCGTCTTTGTAGCGCACGCCATCTGTCACAAACTGGCTTGCGTTGGCAGTCACGTCAGGGATATTGTTGCGTATTTTCAACGATTCTATTTCGGTGTCCACCACGCCAAGATCCTTCGAGATGGATGCGATACGCTCCACGATGAATGTCTCGGTGTTTCGCGCGATGCGGTTTTTGTCGTTGATTGCATCGGCATTATACACCTCGATAAGAGTGTTCAAGATGTCTTTCGCCATTTCGTAGTTCTCGGTCTCGACATTCAGCCCCAGCACGGTGGTCTCCTTGTCGGCTTTCTTCACCTCAAGCTTGTCGAAAATAGAAATGGCCTTTTGGTGAGGGTCGGAAAGTTGGACATATAATTTTTCGCCAAGTGATTTCTGCGAGAATTTTGGAGTTTTCGTCACAGTCACGCTTGCGTTGATTTTGTTTTGCTTTGCATCCATTCCGGCAGGGAATGTGATTTTCGTCCCATATTTGGCAGTTTTCCATTCTCCGTTATTGTCGGCTTTGCTCAAATAAGTGAATTCATCGTTGCTTTTAGGAACGATTTCAAGAGCTACACCAGCCTTTGGAATCTTGCTTAGATGGGTTACGGTGATAGGAGTTCCGTCGTAGATATTGACTTTTCTGAGCAGCGGCTTTGTGTAATATTGAGAAGACAATCCTAATTGTTCGACAACTTGGTCGAGCAGGATGGTCGATTTCAACACATAGATTTCATTCTCCACAGCATCGGCTTTGTTGCCCAATCCGAGGTCGGCGAACAGAGATGCTCCGGCTCCGTTGGAGCCGTTCTTCTTGTCATCAGATTTAATTTTAATGTAGGCATACGAACGATAGTGCTTAGTCTGCGACTGAGCATATACAAAAGCTATCGTGGTGCATGCAATGAGAGAGAGTACAAACCAATACCAATTATGACCGCACGCGGCAAAATATGCACGTAATGAGATGCCTGATTCTACATTCTCTTCTCTTTCAAGCTGGTTCTTTTCTTGATCTTGCATCTAAGTGTAAAATGTAAAAATTAATAATAATTGGGGGATGGCGAACACACAACCCCCTAATACTCTATTTTTTCGCTATGCAAAGATAGGTAATTAATTGTAGATAATGTAAAAAAACGATAAAAAAACTATTTTTTTAGGTTTTTGATGCTTTTAACCTTGTCGGGGTGCTTATTTATGAATTCTTTCCATGATTTACAGCCCTTTTGCTGAATGGGTTTTGATGTCTCGTAATAGTGGCACAGGGCAGCGGCGAGAGCGTCGGTGGCATCAAGAAATTCAGGCATGTGGTCGCGCGGAATGTCGAGTATGCGGCGCAGCATCTCGGCGACCTGCTCCTTTGATGCAGAGCCGTTGCCAGTGATTGCCATCTTTATTTTCAGCGGGGCATATTCGGTTATCGGAATGTCGCGGTGCAAAGCGGCTGCCATGGCCACTCCTTGCGCCCTGCCGAGTTTCAGCATCGACTGCACATTCTTCCCGAAGAAAGGCGCTTCTATTGCCATCTCGTCGGGCAGATATTGTTCCACCAGCCCGAGCACGCGCTCGAATATCCTGTGCAGTCGCATATAGTGGTCGTCAAATTTGCTGAGCTTTATCACGCCCAGAGCCACCACCTCGGGCTTTTTCCCGTTTATGCCGAGTATGCCATAGCCCATCACATTCGTGCCGGGGTCAATGCCTATGATTATGCGTTCAAAATTGTGTATGTCGGGCATAAGTCACAGGTCGAGTTTCTGCATCAGGGTGGAGAAGCCCATGACGTGCTGGCTGAATGTGGATTCAATCTCTTTGACAAGCGTGATGCCGGTTTTGCGGTACCAGATTTCAAGAGCCTCGACCGACGGGGCGTGGAACTGCAGCGAATAGCTGTTGCCCTGCTTGTCTGGCTCATTGCTCATCACGAGCGTGAGCTGCGGCGACGACAGCTCTCCACCAGCAGTGGCGCGCGGTATGTATTCCGAGCGTAGCCACTGGATGAATTCCTCCTCACGAGCTTCGGCAACGTGATATGTAGTGTTGTATATGATCATGCTGATATAGACTTATGTAAATAAAAATGTTTGTTATTCATCTGCAAAAGTAAATAAATTCAGCGAAATAGGCAATTTTGGCGAAAAACGGATGCAGATTACAATAATTTTGGATAATATGTGCTGAATTGTTGGCAATAATAACTAAATTTGCCACAATATTTTATTAGATGAACTTTTTATTAATATTTTTACGTTTACATTAGGAAATGAGAAAATGGCGCATTGAAGACAGTGCGGAGCTATACAACATAAGTGGTTGGGGCTTGAAGTATTTCTCCATCAACGAGAAAGGGCATGTGGCGGTGACGCCTCGTGAGGATTATGCTTCGGTGGATCTGAAGGATGTAATGGACGAGCTTCAGGTGCGTGACATCACGTCGCCTGTGCTGCTGCGTTTCCCCGACATCCTCGACAACCGCATCGAGAAGATTTCGCGGTGCTTTGCGCAGGCTGCCGAGGAGTATAATTATCAGGCAAAGAACTTCGTGGTTTATCCCATCAAGGTGAACCAGATGCGGCAGGTGGTTGAGGAAATCGTAAGCCACGGTAAAAAGTTTAATATAGGACTTGAGGCAGGCTCCAAGCCCGAGCTTCATGCAGTGCTTGCCACAAGCATAGCCGAGCCGTCGATAATCGTGTGCAACGGCTATAAGGACGAAGACTATGTGGAGCTTGCCCTGCTCGCTCAGAAGATGGGGCGCGACATATATCTCGTGGTGGAGAAGCTGAATGAGCTTAAACTCATAGCCGATGTGGCGAAACGCTTGAACATACGTCCAAATGTGGGAATCCGCATCAAGCTGTCGAGTTCGGGCAGCGGTAAATGGGAAGAGTCGGGCGGCGACCAGAGCAAGTTTGGCTTGAACTCAAGCGAGCTGCTTGAGGCGCTCTCCATACTCGACCGCATGAATATGAAAGACTGCTTAAAGCTGATACACTTCCACATAGGAAGCCAGATAACAAAAATACGACGCATAAAGAATGCTTTGCGCGAGGCCATGCAGTTCTATGTGCAGTTGTCGAAGATGGGTTTCGACATCAATTTTGTGGATATTGGCGGTGGCCTTGGCGTGGATTACGACGGCACTCGCAGCAGTGCGAGCGAGAGCAGCATGAACTACTCAATTCAGGAATATGTGAACGATTCTGTGTCGGCTCTTGTGGATGCTTGCGAGAAGAACGGGCTGAAGCAGCCGAACATCATCACCGAGTCGGGACGCTCGCTGTCGGCTCACCATTCTGTGCTGGTGTTTGAGGTGCTTGAGACGGCTGGGCTTCCTGAATGGAACGACGAAGCTGATGAAGTGAAAGACGATGACCATGAGCTTGTGCGTGAACTGTACAGCATCTGGGACAAGATAAACCAGCCTCGTCTGTTTGAGAGCTGGCATGACGCATTGCAGATTCGCGAGGAGGCACTTGAACTGTTCAGCCTCGGACTTCTCGATCTGCGCACCCGTGCGATGATTGAGAAGCTGTTTTGGTCGATAGCGCGCGATGTAAGCTCGATTACAGCGGGGATGAAGCATATCCCCGAGGAGCTGCGCAAGGTGAACAAGATGCTGCCCGAAAAGTATTTCTGCAACTTCTCGCTGTTCCAGTCGCTGCCCGATTCTTGGGCAATCGACCAAGTGTTCCCGATAATGCCTATATGCCGTCTCGACGAGCGGCCGACAAAGATGGCGACGATACAGGACATCACTTGCGACAGCGACGGCAAAATCAACAACTTCATATCGGCGCACGGCACATCAGGCTCAATCATGGTGCATCCGCTCAAAGCCAATGAGTCGTATTATTTCGGGGTGTTCCTCGTGGGAGCATATCAGGAGATTCTCGGCGATATGCACAACCTATTTGGCGACACCAATGCGGTGCATATAAGCGTGTACAAAGACCATTATGAAATTGACCAAATAATCGACGGCGAGACTGTCGCCGAGGTACTCGACTATGTGCAATATAGTCCTAAGAAGCTGGTGCGCAATGTGGAGACATGGGTGACACGCTCAATGAAGGATGGCAAGATTACGCCCGAAGAAGGCCGTGAGTTCTTGAGCAACTACCGCTCTGGGCTATATGGATACACATATTTGGAAAAAGACTGATTAAGCAAAAAAAGGAATAATATACGGATTGTGAGATATTTTATTCGGTTGGCATATAATGGAGCGACCTATCACGGTTGGCAGTCGCAGCCCAATGCCAGCTCGGTGCAGGAGACACTTGAGCGGGCTATGTCGATGGTGCTGCGTGTCCCTGTTGCTGTGACAGGAGCTGGGCGCACTGATGCCGGAGTGAATGCCGCGGTGATGTATGCTCACTTCGATGTGGCAACGGAGATAGCCGACGCGCCTATGCTCGTGCGCCAGCTCAACAGCATTCTCTGCAAGGATATAGCGGTGTATTCCATATTCAAGGTCGCCGATGGTGCACATGCGAGGTTTGATGCCACGAGCCGGACATATAAATATTTCGTCACCACCGAGAAATCGCCGTTCAGGTATCAATTCAGTTGGCAGAGTTTCCCGCAACTTGACTTTGACCTGATGAACGAGGCGGCTGGGCGAATGCTCACCTACACCGACTTCACGAGCTTCAGCAAGCTGCACACCGATGTTGCGACAAATAATTGCCGCGTGACTTATGCCCGGTGGGCTGAAGAAAATGGGATGTGGGTGTTCACCGTGACTGCCGACCGCTTCTTGCGCAATATGGTGCGCGCCATTGTAGGCACCCTCGTGGATGTGGGGCGGCACAAGATAAGCGTAGATGATTTCTGCAAAATAATAGAGAAAAAAGACCGTTGCAGCGCAGGCACGTCGATGCCTGGCAACGCACTTTTCTTGTGGAATATAACTTACCCCTATGCCACCGAGTGACGCTCGCATTATGGCAAAAGTGAGATGGTGGCGGATGGAAGAAAGTATTTGGTTTAATATAAAGGATTAGGCTATGAATATACGAAAGCTGAGACTGATGATAGCATGGGCTATGATGCTGTGCGCTTCGGCAACGTTGTGTGCCGACACGTTCACATGGTCGCGCTACGACCTTACCTTCGATGTGCCGGACGGAGGGTTTGTGACCTACAATTCGGCAAGCACATTCGAGGTGCGCTGGAACGACCTCGCCGTGTCGATAAGGCTGTTCAACAAGGCTGGTGCCGATGATAATTTCTTGAAATACAACATTCAGAAGACGGCGGCTGGCTATAACATGTATGACACCAATATGCGCAAAGCCAAAGTGAAAGGCTTCAATGGCTACAGCCTCGACGGGACATTGCCCGACGGCTCGCGCGCAACACTCACTAATGTGGTGTCGAAAAAGTCGAAGTTGGCAATGATTGTGGAGATTAACTATTTTGAAGGCAGTGAAAAGGTGGCTGACGACATTCTGAAAAGCTTCGTCGAGGGCAAAAAGCAGAAGGTGAAGAAGTCCGATGCTCCGAAGCAGAAGATACAGAAGAAGGGCGAGAGGCCCAAGCCGATAAAGCCAGGCACCACCGACAGCAACCCTCCGCAGAAACTATATGAGATATAAAATATAATCCTACATTAATAATATTAATTGAAAAGCAATGAACCCGAAAACTAAAAACATATTGATAATATGTGGGGTAGTGGCAGGACTGTCGCTACTGTCATTTTTCGCTTACACAACATTTGAGACTAAACAACAGATTGAGGACGCTAAGGCCGCCAATGAGCAGCTTCAGTTACAGAACGAGCAGCTTCAGCTTGCCGGCGAATATGAACAGCTAAACAGCGAGTTCAAAAACTATGAGAGCCAGACGCAATACATCAACAACGACTCGATTCTCATAAAATACGGCGAGGCTAAAGACAAGGTGGAAAAGCTGCTCACTGAGCTTAAAACCCAAAAGATAACGAGCCAGCGTCGCATCAAGCAGCTACAGGATGAGATAAAGACACTGAAAGGCGTGATGCGCCACTATGTGGAAATCATAGACTCCCTCGGCAAGGAGAATGCCGGACTAAAAGCCGAAAATGCCGAGATAAAGATACAGAACCAGCAGCTCAACTCGCAAGTGAACGAGGTATCGCAGAAGAACGAGAACTTGTCGAAGCGTATGACGCTCGCCGAGAAGCTTAATGTCACTGCGCTGTCGCTCACTCC
This sequence comes from uncultured Muribaculaceae bacterium, assembly GCA_964459845.1. Classification (GTDB taxonomy): domain Bacteria; phylum Bacteroidota; class Bacteroidia; order Bacteroidales; family Muribaculaceae; genus CALZFJ01. The sequence continues at coordinate 27,177 of CAYWOC010000014.1, forward strand.
CCTTAAGAGCAACGGAAAGAACGAGAAAAGCATAAAGAAGGCAAAACAATTGCGCGTGACGTTCACCATTCCGCAGAACAATTCAACACCTGTCGGTGAAAAGACGCTGTATGTGCGCATCACCAATCCCGAAGGCTCGCTGCTCGGATCGCACGGCTCGTTTGCATTCGAGGGCGGACACATGCCATTCACCGAGCGCAAGATTATAGAATATGCGGGACAAGAGGTGTCGGGCATATCGATTTACTGGAATGTGAACACCGTATTGACACCGGGACAATACACGGTGGAGGTGTTTGCCGACAACTACCGATTGATTTCACGCAAGTTCTCATTCGACAAATAAGTGCGCCGCACGGCAATAATTTCGTGCTGAAACAGCATCTTTTGGCGAAATCATAGAGCGTGACGGGCTTTATTGAGAAAAAATTTATTGAAAAAAATAAAGAAAAATCGCAGCATTAACGGCTTGAAATACAAGCTTGTCGGTGCTGCGATTTGTCGTGGGACGCAAAAAAGGAGAAAAAAAGTGGTGAAAAAATTTGCTGTGAATGAAAAAATGCCTACCTTTGCACTCGGGTAAGTCCTATACGACCAGCTCCTTGTCAACTCCCCCAGGTCTTGACCGAAGCAAGGGTAGCAGGTTGTAGCGGTGCGATGTAGTAAGCTTGCCCTTTTTAGAGTTGCCTCTTTAGCTCAGTTGGCCAGAGCACGTGATTTGTAATCTCGGGGTCGTTGGTTCGAATCCGACAAGAGGCTCGAAAAAATGAGAATCGGTGGTGTTTGGATAGAAATCCAAGCACCATTTTTCTTTTTAGCATTTGATGTGTGAAAATTAACACAAGCGTAACAATAATTATATTGATAGATTTTTGATAAACAAATACAAATTACTATCTTTGCGGCGGATTTTAGCGCACAGCGCGCAAGCATTGAAAATCTAAATCCTTGCCGGACTGCGGACGTGAAAATTCGGGTAAATATAATAAGAAGAATAAAGAAAATAAAAACATAAATTTTTCACTTATAAAATTTAGTCAAAATGGTAAATTATAAGGATCTCGGTCTTGTAAACACTCGTGAAATGTTTGCAAAGGCAATCAAGGGAGGTTATGCAATTCCTGCATTCAACTTCAACAACATGGAGCAACTTCAAGCTATCATCAAGGCAGCAGCCGATACTAAGTCTCCAGTAATCCTGCAAGTATCTAAGGGCGCACGTAACTACGCAAACGCTACACTTCTTCGCTATATGGCAGAGGGTGCAGTGGCTTACGCTAAAGAACTTGGCTGGGAAAAGCCGCAAATCGTGCTTCACCTTGACCATGGTGACAGCTTCGAACTTTGCAAATCTTGTGTTGACAGCGGTTTCTCATCAGTAATGATCGACGGTTCTCACCTTCCATACGAGGAGAATGTAGCATTGACTAAGCAAGTTGTTGATTATGCTCACCAGCATGATGTGACTGTAGAGGGCGAGCTTGGCGTATTGGCTGGAGTTGAGGATGAAGTTTCTTCTGACCACCACACTTACACCGACCCTGAAGAAGTTATCGACTTCGCTACTCGCACAGGTTGCGACAGCCTTGCTATCTCAATCGGTACATCTCACGGTGCATACAAGTTCACTCCGGAGCAATGCACACGCGACCCGAAGACTGGCCGCTTGGTTCCACCGCCATTGGCATTCGACGTGCTTGACGCAGTTATGGAAAAACTTCCTGGATTCCCAATCGTGCTTCACGGCTCATCTTCAGTTCCACAAGAAGAAGTGGACACTATCAACAAATACGGAGGCAAGTTGCCTAACGCAATCGGTATTCCAGAAGAGCAACTTCGCAAGGCTGCCAAGAGCGCAGTATGCAAGATTAACATCGACTCCGACAGCCGTCTTGCAATGACAGCAGCTATCCGTAAAGTCTTTGTTGAAAAGCCAGCAGAGTTTGACCCTCGTAAATACCTCGGTCCAGCTCGCGACAATATGGAGAAACTTTACAAGCACAAAATCATCAACGTGCTTGGCAGCGACGGGAAGGCTGAATAAAAATTGAAAATCAGAACTTCATTAATAATTAGTTTTTGAACTTTTCGTTGGTGGAAGTTGCGATGGCGCAACTTCCACTTTTTTATGCCAAAACGGCAACGTAAATTGCCGCTGGTTGAAGTCGGCAATAAAAAATAAATAGATAATGCGGCTACTATTTGGAAAATGCCAATGAAATTGTTACCTTTGTACTCGCTAAAACCAATTCAGCCATCGGAATTTGCCACAGATTCAAATATCGGCAAGTGAGGATGGAATATGTAGCGGTATATGCGCTGATGAGGCTGAAATTAAAGGTGAAAGCGAAGCGGGATGTAGCTCAGTCCGGTTTAGAGTACTCGTCTGGGGGGCGAGTGGTCGCAAGTTCGAATCTTGTCATCCCGACCAAAAGCGGCTCAACTGTCTGTAACACGGAAAGTTGAGCCGCCTGTTTTTTCAAGGCTGCGCCAATTTTGCGCCAAGCCGAGGTTGTTTTATCTGGCATTTCCGGCAAGAAATGTCAAAAAAAATGTGTCCGAAAAGAACTGAATACAATGTATTTAAGGCAGTAAGTGCCACCCCCTATTCATCTGTGAGACAATTCCGTCCGGCAGTCTTCAAGGAATTGAAGTCGGGATGGATAATCGAGTTTTACGCCTTCAATCCGGCAGTCGGCAAACTGTGCCGAAAACGCGCCAACGTTAACAAAATTTCAGGAAAATCAGCGCGGCGGACATATGCCCTGAGCCTTGTGAGCAACATCAACGAAAAACTGTTCCGCGGTTGGAATCCCTTTGTCAGCGACAGCAATTCATCCAACCTCACCCTGTTCTGCGACGCGGTGCACCGCTACAGGGAATATGTCGAGAAGATGTACCGCTGCGGATATTTCCGAGAGCAGACCTACCGCACCTACATCTCCGCACTGAACGTCTTTGTGACGTGGATGAACGGCAGGGAAGCGCAAATTGTCTATACCTACCAGTTGTCACACGACATTTGCGTAGCATTCCTTGACCACATCTTCATCGACTGCAACAACCTTGCGATGACCTACAACAAATACCTTTCATGGCTGCGGGTGTTCTGCGGCTTCCTGCAAGAGAAGGGAATGCTCAAAGAGCTTCCCACCGAGGGCATAAAGAACATCAGCCGGAGGCTTTGCCAAAAAAGCCGCACAGTGATTCCCGAGGATGCAGTGAAGCGGATAGCTGGGTATCTCCGGGACAATGACCCTTATTTCCTTCTGTCATGCTATCTGCTGTATTACTGCCACATACGCCCGGTAGAGCAGACACGGCTCAGGATTTCCGACATCCGCCTTGCCGATGGACTGATAGATATGCGGAGCGAGATATCCAAGAACCGCAAGAGCGAGAGCGTGACACTGCATCCTGCTGCGGCGAGATATATGCTCGACCTCGGCATTTTCTCCTGCCCCGGCTCATACTATGTCTTCGGGGCGCGGAAGCTGCATCCCGGCAGCCGACCTACCACTACCCGAGTGCTGCGCAGCCGCTGGGCAAGCATGGCAAAGCGGCTGAGATTCAAGAAGGAGTGGAAATTCTACTCATTGAAGGACACAGGTATCACCGAGATGCTCAGCAGCAACGTCAGCACCATCTCCGTAAGAGACCAGGCAAGGCACTCCAGCCTCGCGATAACCGACATGTACACGCCCCACCGTGACAAGGCGAACAAGGAGATTCAAGACTTTAACGGATCGTTATAGCCTTGATATAACTGCGCATCTCAGACGATGCGGTAGAAGTCGCCTTTCATTAGTTGCGACATACCATTCTCGGAGAATGACGCTGTGATTTTTTCGGCAAGATACTTCTTGCCCCTGATGAAGAAGACGGCTCTTGCGTCGGGCAGCGACTTGGACAAGAACTTGAACGAATATTTGATTTTAGGATTTATCCTCCATCTTGCATTGCGGAGAGTTCCCGGGCCGTAGCTGCCGTTGTCGAGGCGCAACGTTCCGCAGAAGTCGATATCCTCTCGGCTCCAGCCGTCGGCAGCCACCACCACATGGTCGGTGACAGGGCAAGGCAGCCGTTCGCCGTAAAAATTCCTGCCGTTCCATAGAGCGACAAAAATCTTGTCGAAATATCCCTCTTTCTCCGATTTCTCGCCCTGCTCAATCTCCATCGACAGCAGCGTGTCGCAGCTCACGCTGTCGTCCGCCAGCTCGGGGAGGTCGAGAAATATGCAGTTTCCGCGTTCCGTCTCGTCGAGCCAAGCTGGCACAATGTTCAGCTCTACGGAGTTCCCGCTGTCCTTGTCGTAGAGGCTCTCGCCGAACACGTTGATGCGCATCAGCTTGTACCGTGTGTATGTTATGTCCTGAGGGTCGTCGCGCCGACCGTCAGGCTTGATGCCCTGTTCCGACTGCCGCAGGATGAAATAAGTGTCGGAATCCGTGCAGTGCAGCAACTTTTGCGCATCGCTGTCGTCAGCGTGCCAAGGCTCGGCATACGCCCATTCCGCCTTTTTCGCTGCGAGCGAGGCGAAGTCGGGGAAGTCGATCACGTTCTCGCGGTTGTTCTCCACGAGCCACCGGCAGGAGTCGTATTTCCATTGGCGGTGTGAGCAGTCGGAGTACGACACGTTGGCCGTTCCTATGTAGTCGCTCTCGTCGTCCTCGGTGTTGGAAGTGGAGAACTCGTCCAGCACCGAATCAAGTTCCACCTCTCCGGCTTTCGCTATGTTCTCAGTGATGAACGACAGGGTGACGGTCTTAGCGCGGTGATTGACCTCGATTTCGCAGCACAGCAGCTTCTCAAGCTCCTCGAAGAACTCGGTGACCGACCAGTGCGGAAGGATGTCGGCCACGTTGCGGTTGTTCCAAGCGAAAGGCAGGGCATTGCACACGATAAGGTTGCGCCAGTGCGACAGCCTCCATTTATAGAAGTCGGGCGTATATCCGAGGGCAGAGACAATGTTCTCAGCCACCCTAATGAGGTATGGCTGCACCGAAAGCCCCTTCACCGATGATGCCCACTGGTAGGACACCGTTCCGCTGTCGGAAGTGACGATTTCAAGGTCATTCTGCAAGTTGCCCGAAGTGTTGTTCACCCACGGAAGGCAGACGCATTCGTTGTACTCCTCGCTGCGCCACCAAGATTCGGGGAACGTCATCAGCGACACTGAGGGGAGCGACCCGAGCTGAAGTTCATTGACGTAGGTCTCGTCGAACGAGCTGTTGAAGTTCTGCTCCGAGCGGCCTTCAAGGAACTGCGTCTTCACGGCAGCCTCCGAGATTTCCGTCACCGTCACAACCCCTGAGTTGTAAAATGCGCCGTCCGAGATCTCGCAGTCGAACACCACCTTTCCAGCATCCACGTCCTTGCGGTGGATTTTCCCGAAAATCGCCATATTCTCTGTGCATCCGCGGAGCGGGAACGTCATGTTCAGCGTATAGCTGTCGCTGCCGGTGAACGCACGGTTCTCCGCGATGAAGTCGAAAGAAGTCCCCGACTTCAGCAAAGCCTGTTTTCCGTCAATGATTATCCTCATTTTCTGCGAGATTTAGGTGTCTTGTTCCGAATCAATGTCTCATACTCGTCCTGCGCCCTCTTGATGCCAGTGTCGCCGGTGACGGTGTTCACCGTCACAAAAGGCTCGTCGAGGCGGGCGTTGAGACGGTCAATCGTAGCCCTGTTGGCTGACAGGACCGCAGCCACTGCCGCCAGAGCTGAGCCGTCGGCGGCAGCGGCTGCGATTGCGGCAGGAGCTGTTACCGAGCGCGACACGTCGGCTGGCATCAGCGAGCCGATGGTGTTGGTGCGCTGCGCATAGTCCAAAGCATCGATGATAGGGCGTGCGGCAGGGGAGTTCACGAGAGCCTGAGAAGCCACCCATTCCCCGGCGTGGACAATTCCAGCCGGCTCATATTTGCTTCCCTTTTTCGTGAATCCTCCCTCGGCATACCCTTGTGACGCGGCGGCCTGCTGCTGCTTCTTGATGGCAGCCACCTGAAGCATGCCGGCAGCCATGGCAGCGGCTGCTGCGATAGGGGCGAGCGTGGGACCGACGATGGGGATAACGACAGTGGAGCCATATGCGCCGAGAGCGTTCTGGGCGGTCTGCGCCAAAGCCTGGATTACTTGCATGGAGAACTGCTTGCGGCTTGCCTCGTTCTTAGCCTTGGCGATTTCGTCATCGCGCTGCCGCTCCAGCTTCTTCACCTTATAGTTGTTCCCCTCGGCAGCCGAGATTTCGCGCTCATACCGCTGTTCGATGGCAGCCGTCTGCAATTCAAGCTCCGACTGCACAGAGTCCGTGAGCTGCGAGAATATGGCAGACAAGTGGCTTGACACCGTGTCGAAAGTCTTGGTGAACGCCTGTCCGCCGTCGCTGTCCATCCACTCCTCGTACCTCCTTGCCAAGTCTTTCAGCAGATTGTCGGTCTGCTCTGTCTCCAAGATTCCGTATTTCCTTTGCAGTTCCAGCTTGGCGCGCAGGTACGCCTCCTCGATGTTCAGCCGCTCACGGCTTCCCTCCGCTGTGGTTTCGAGCATTGCAGCCTTAGCCTCGTCGAGCAGTGCGAGGTCGTTCTTGTAGCCCTCGGTGTCAGCCGAGCGGAACACCTCCCTGCGGATTTTGTCGAGTTCCGCCTGATGTTTACGCTCGGCATCCTCCGTCTCCTTCCGTTTCTTCTCTTGAGCGGTGAAAAGCCTGTCGCGGTAAGCCTTCTCTGCCTTAATTCGCTCCTCCGTCCCCTGCTCGTAGAGATAGACCATGGTGCGCAGATGCTCGGTCTCCAGCCGCTGCTCTTCGTCCTCGTAAGTCTTTGACGACACTTTGCCGTCGATGTACGCCTGTCGAAGCGCGGCGAGTTTCTCGGCATAATATCGGTCGGCGGAATCAGTGTCCCATTTCTGCTGCGACTGCTGCATCTTCTTCTCCTGTTCGGCGTATTCCGCCCTGAGCCGCAGCATCTCGTCGGAGGCATCCTCCACTTTAGCCATCTTCTTCTTGATGTATTCAAGATTAATGTCCGCCATCCGCTTCTCGTGCTGCTCCTCGTCGGTCTCCCCTGTGGCATAACGTATGCGTTCAAGAGCCTCCTCGCGGTCTTTCCACTCCTTTTCAGCCTTGAACTTGTCGGCAGTCGCCTTATTGGCAGCCACCTCAGCATTTCCGCCGGCAGAGCCGATGGCATCCGTATCTGAGGATGCCGAGTCTGCTGACGCAGCCTTTTTTTGCAGGTCGGTGCCGTAAGCTCTGTTAATCGCCTCGATGGACTTGTTCACCGCCTCAAGCTCACGCTGCTTTTTGCGCAGCTCGGCAAGTCTCGCCTCACGCCGCCCGAGGTCGAGGCTGACGGCGGCAGCGTCGTCGCTGTCTATAAGACCTCCGCCCTGCATCTTCGACTTGCCGTATTTGTCCAGCTTTTTGTTGTCCTCGCCGATTGCGACGGTAAGCTCGGCTTTCTGTCTGCCGAGGTCTTTCAGCTTCGCCTCTGCGCCCTCAATCTCGTATTTCTTGGCAAGGCTCACAAGGTATTCGTCGAGAGCCTCCTTGCTGGCCCTGTATTTCCCTGTGGTGTCGTCGAGTGAGGCATTGTAGCCGGGTATTATGCGGTTAAGCTCGGCAATCGCTCTGTGACGCTCCTCCAGTGTCAGCCTCTCGTTCTTTGCCGCCGCAATCAGTGTCTCGATTTTCGTTTTCTGCTCGGAAATTGATTTCTGTGCCTCGACGCGGATGCCGTTCAGCTCTTTTTGCGCCTTTGCGGCAGCGTCGATTTCTCTTGTGAGATACACCACGGCAGCCGTAACGGCGGCTATGGCAGACAGCACCAGCCCGAAAGGGTTGATGCGCAGCACCCCCAAGAACCTTGCGAACTCTCGCCTTGCAGCACCGATTCTGCCGGCGAACAGCAGCATCGCAGCGTTCATCGCCGAGTACGCCAGCGTCTGAGCCGTTAGCGCGGCCTTTTGCAGAGCGGCAGCCACAGCGAGAGCCTTTGTCCTTGCCGCAGCCAGGGCGACGGCGGCATTATAAGCCACTATGGCGGCTGTGAGTACGGCAATCTGCCCCTTATACTCAATCACGAAATCCACAATCGCGCTAACAGTCCTTACCACAACGGAAGATGCCGAGATGAGATGCTGTGTCACCGGCAGCAGCTTCTCGCCCAGCGACACAGCAAGCTCAGTGAACTGCTTCTTTGCCTTGTCCAGCCCAGCCTGTACGGTGGTGTTCTGCACGTTGAACTCGTTGTCGATGGATACAGCCTCCCTGAAAGCCTCGTTAGCCACCTCCTGCTGCGCCTTGACCTCGCCGATGTGACCGGCGAGCGTCGATAGGGCAGAAATGGCGCGTGAGCCGTTCTCCCCCATATCCTTGAACATTGGTGAAAGCACGTCCATGTTTCCTGCCTGTTTCAACGTGGACAGAAGCTCGATGAGAGCCGAGTTCATATCAGTTTTGACGAGCTTGGCGAACTTCTCGATGTCCAATCTGGCGACACGGGCATATTTTGCCGGGTCTTGGTAAATGCGCACAATCACTTGCGACAGGGCCGTGGCTGATGCCTCTACAGCCTGGTTGTTGCTGTCGAGCACCGCAGCGAAGCCCATAATCTGCTGAGCAGTAAGACCAGCCTGCGCTCCCACGCCGCCCATGCGCGAGGCGAACTCTGCGAGGTATGGGGCGGATGCCGAGCAGTTCTGCGAAAGCTCGTTGATTACCGAGCCGATGGAAAGCAGAGCCTTTTCTGTGCCGAGCCGCTTCTCGTCGCCGAAGATGCCGGCAAGTTTCGAGAGCGTCAGGGTCGCACCGTCGCCGAGGTCGTCAAGAGCCACGTTAATCTTGTCGGCAGCGCGGACGAAGCCAAGCACATCCTCCTGCGAGGTCTTGCCGAGTCGTCCGGCTTCCTGCGCCAGCTTGTTCAGTTCCTCACGCGACGAGCGTGTGTCCATCTTCTTGAACTCCTCGTTCAGTGTCTCCACCTCCTGCGCCGACATGCCTGTGAATTTCCTGACGTTGGCCATTTCCTGATCCATTTCGGCATATGCGTTCACTGCGGCTTTTGCCGCTGCCGCAATTCCTGTCAGTGAGGCAAGTCCCCCGGCGATGCCGGCAGCCCAGTCGTTCATCTTCCGGTGAAGCGTTCCCACGCCGACAGGTTGCGCTGCGTCTCGGCACGGACCGATTCAAGTTCAGCTTTCACTCGCTTTATTTTCTCGCACTGCGCATCCCATGCGGCTGAGCCACGCTCCATGCCGTTAAGCTCCTTGTTCAGTTGCTTGAGCGCAAGGTTCAGCTCGCGTGGCGTAGCCTTGTCCAGTCTGCGCATAACGATTTCCACGCTCTGCGCAGCCGATTCAATCTCACGGATTTCACGCTGCGTCTGGCGCAAGTCCTTTTGCAGTTTCTTGGCTTTGGATGTGTCGCCCGCCGCGACTGCCTGAGCGAGAGCCGAGCGCAAGTTAAGGGCATCTTTCCGCAGGTCTTGCAGCACCTTGGCTGCCGGCTCTCCGTTCACATATACCGTAGCCTCGGCAGTAGTTACGATGTTTTTGCTCATTTCTCAGATTTTTGCGTAAAAGTAGCGACACGGAGAGCTTTGGCAAAAGACAGCGAAAATGAGCATCGTAAAAGATTAAGCTGCAAGAAGTAAGATGCGTAAAAATCGAGCTAATTTTCTGCCCCTTTAGCGAATTTCCGCAATAAGAGAAGTTAAAAGGCTGAGTTTCAGCCGAGGCAGGTTGTCAAGGGGGAAATATTTCCATTTGCCCGTCAGGATTGACCCCCCGACCGCCCTGCGCCGCAGTGGGCTTGACCGCCTCCGGCGAGGGCGGAATATGGGTGCGGCTCACCCGCTGTGAGGACAAAAGAAAGGCGTGGGCGGATGCAGCTCCGTCCACGCCAAAGGCTGTAATAAAAAACTAAAACAATTAATGAAGATTATTCTATCATCTGCCTACAGCTCTTCTGAAAATTCCTCAAGCTCCAAGGATATTGTAAACAAAGCCCTTTTAAGGATAGCCCTTTCCTCTTCAGTAAATTCAGCAGGTTTGCCGTTTTTTATATTGTTGTTCAGCTTCTGACTGAACCAAGACAAGGACTTGCCGAAAAAACGCTTTGCAATGTAGGTGCAATTCAGCAATTCAAGCAAGTCGCTGCGTTGCAGCTCACGGATGTTGAAAGGCTCACTAAAATGTTCTTCAGACAATTGGTCGGCATATTTGCTTGCGATTTCTTGAATGTCTTCACCTGCATCCATTTTTGCGACAATGTCGTCGATTTTTTGTTTTAATTTTTCTTCATTCATAATGTTTTGTTATTTATTACACTACAAAGACAGTAAATATTTCTTTACTACACAAGTATTCAGACGATTATTTCCCAAGAAAAGTAATATCGATATCAAAGAAAGGTGTGGGCGGATGCAGCTCCGTCCACGCCAAAGTGTTGCGCCAAATCATAGTCGGCTCTTCATTGCTCGAACTTGGCTTTGTCGATGGCATCGGCGTATTCGTTCAGACGCTTCGCCACATCGCGCAGTGCGGCTGTAAGTTTGGCGCACTCCGCCTCGGTGAATTCCCGTTCCTTTTTCGCCACGCTGTTGCCGTGCAGCTTTTGGGCGAACCAGCTATGCGACCTGTTGAAATAATGCTTTGCGAGCTTTGATATGTTGATAAGTCCGTCCAGCTCAAGGAACGTGACCCATATAGCTTCCGACTTCACTTTCATCTGTTCCGACCTGCGAAACTCGGGATTGCAAAATTGTTCAAATGTTATTTTTTCCTTTTCCATAAAAATTAGTAAATTTGCCCCCGATTTTCGGGGGCTTGTTTCAGTTTTCATCAAAGAGATTGTAAAGAAGACCTCTGATTTGATTGATTATAGGTTGATTTCCCTCTGTTTCGATTAGGTCAAGTAGGTCGAATATTCGGTAAATCAACCTTTTTTTTCTGTTCATATCATTTTCACACCTCCTTTCTATTTGTTTTCTTATTACACTACAAAGATAATAATAATTTTGTTATCCGCCAAATAATCAAGCAATTAATTTAAAAAAATAACACGGATTTCAAAAAAAAGCGTGGGCGGTAAAGAGTCCGTCCACGCCAAAGGTGTTGCGCCAGCAAGTTTTGGGAACTGGCACGGTGTAATTAAAACTCATCCAAAACTTATATCTTGTCGGCAGCCTCATTGAGACGGCGTGCGATGTCACGCAGAGCATCACGCAGAATATTTTTCTGCTCATCGGTAAATTCACACTTGTTTCCGTTCCCGTCGTAACCGTTAAGCCTCTGGTATATCCACGACCGAGAGAAACCGAAGTAATCTTTTGAGATGTTGCCCCACTTTATATACAGGGTGATGCTTTCTAAATTTTTCAGGATGTTTGCCATAATAATTATTTTTTGATAAGCCCCCTTTCGAGGGCTTAATTCGTCAATCTTCATCAGCTTCTTTAAGACGGTCAACCAATTCATCAATGTATAACTCCAATTCAATTGACGGATTGTGCTTTGACTTTCGGAAGTTTCTAAGAGCTTCGATTAGCTCCGCCTCGTTTTCACTTAATTCTGTTTTTCCCATTTTTCGGTTGAGTTTTAATTACAATGCAAAGATAGTAAGATTTGTGTTACTACGCAAATTTTCAGACGATTATTTTCAAAAAAAAGCGTGGGCGGTAATGAATCCGCACACGCCTGAAAAACTACGGTTATAATTCTGCGTTGTCCTCGATTATGTCGAGCGGCTCGGAGTCGCCGTCATCGGGCTGGAGTGAGATGAATCTGCCGAGTGCCTCGTGTAGCAGCCTCAGCTCGGAGAAGCTGTCGGCATACAGCTCGTTGGTGATGAGAGCCGGATTGTCCATCGATGTAATCTGGACGACGAAAGCGCAGCCTGGCGCGTCGAGCTTGCGGTGGGCGGTGATGAACACAGTGGTTCTTCCGTCGGGGGATGTCAGCCTCTTGTAGCTCATAGCTCCTCCTCCTTTCTGCCGCCATCGAGGGCGAGCGGCGTGAATATCGCGGCCGTGGCAGCCGTAGCCATGAGTGCGGCGATTGCTGCTACTGCGGTGTCGCCCTGAGCCTGAGCCGCCCACAGGAACGCCGCGCTTACGGCGAGGACGGCAGTGGATGCCTTGATGTTGCGGCTGGTGAACCGGCGGATTGAAACGAGCAGGCGCAGAGCCTGGATGCGGGTGTCGCGAGACTGTGCCGCAGACGTGCGGCGGAGTGTTGTTGAATTGTTCATTGTCTTGTATGCATTTTTTATTTTTGGGCGAAAAAAAGCGGTCGCCATATCCGCTGCATACAAGACGGTAGTCCACCCCTCGGGGGCTGACAAGTTCTTACGGAGATGGCGACCGCAATGCGGTCGGCAAAATATATGTCAATCGCTGGCGGGCATAAAAAAAGCCCACGAGCTAATCGATGAGCAATTACCTTTGCCCCGAGGAGTAGATTACTACCGTTGTATGCGCTGCGAAGATACTGCATTTTGCCGAGACTGCAAAAAAATCGTGACAAAATTATCGATACGCACACAAAAAAAAGAACGTGGGCGGATGCAGCTCCGTCCACGCCCAAGTCGGACTGTTATAATATAATCGTGACAGAAGAAAAATAATTACTTATAACTCGTCCGCAAACCCTTGAAGCTCTATAGCCATTGTGTTTAAAGCCTCCTTCAGCTTTTCCCGCTCCTCGTCCGTGAATTCGGCTGGCTTGCCGTTCATCAGATTGTTGTTCAACTTGTGGCAGAACCAAGAGCGCGACCTGCCGAAGAATCGGCGGGCAATATATGCTCCGTTCACCATTTCAAGGACTTCCTTGCTTGTCAAATCCTTTATGCGGAAAGGACTGTCCGCATCTTTCTCAAACCTTTCGGCAATTTTGTCAATGTCCATCATAACAAAAATTCTTTTAAGAAAGAGCCTCCTCCGTTCAAGGAGGCTCAATTTTTTCTAATCTTTCAGCAGCTCTGAGAGCCATTGTCTCAGGATTTTTTTGAATCTCAGTCGCTGCCCTCTGTCTTTGATTTCTCTAAGCTGAAGAAGCATTTCTGCAAACTGCTTGACTTCAGATTTCATTTTTTCTTCTGTCATGAAATTGTTTATAAGTTATGTGCCTTATGGCATTACAAAGTTATGAAACATATGTTGAATATGCAAGTTATCAAGCAATTATTTTCAAAAAAAAAGGCGTGGCGGTAATGAATCCGCACACGCCTGAAAAACTACGGTTATAATTATGCGTCGTCCTCGGTTATGTCGAGCGGCTCGGAGTCGCCGTCATCGGGCTGGAGTGAGATGAACCTGCCGAGCGCCTCGTGTAGCAGCCTCAGCTCGGAGAAGCTGTCGGCATACAGCTCGTTGGTGATGAGAGCCGGATTGTCCATCGATGTAATCTGGACGACGAAAGCGCAGCCTGGCGCGTCGAGCTTGCGGTGGGCGGTGATGAACACAGTGGTTCTTCCGTCGGGGGATGTCAGCCTCTTGTAGCTCATAGCTCCTCCTCCTTTCTGCCGCCATCGAGGGCGAGCGGCGTGAATATCGCGGCCGTGGCAGCCGTAGCCATGAGTGCGGCGATTGCTGCTACTGCGGTGTCGCCCTGAGCCTGAGCCGCCCACAGGAACGCCGCGCTTACGGCGAGGACGGCAGTGGATGCCTTGATGTTGCGGCTGGTGAACCGGCGGATTGAAACGAGCAGGCGCAGAGCCTGGATGCGGGTGTCGCGGGACTGTGCCGCAGACGTGCGGCGGATTGTTGTTGAATTGTTCATTGTCTTGATTGCATTTTTATTTTTTGGCGAAAAAAGCGGTCGCCATATCCGCTGCAATCAAGACGGTAGTCCACCCCTCGGGGCAAACAAGTTCTTACGGAGATGGCAACCGCTGATGCGGTCGGCAAATGAAATATGTATGTCAATCGCTGGCGGGCATAAAAAAAGCCCACGAGCTAACCGATGAGCAATTACCTTTGCCCCGAGGAGTAGAATACTACCGTTGATTGCGCTGCGAAGATACTGCATTTTGCCGAGACTGCAAAAAAATCGTGACAAAATTATCGATACGCACACAAAAAAAAGAACGTGGGCGGATGCAGCTCCGTCCACGCCCAAGCCGGCTGCAAATGGATTTCACAAAATCAGTGTTCAATAACTTGTGTCACAAAGATGTAGCCAGCAATTCTTTCCCCAGCGAGTGCAGAGCATCCTCAATCTGCCGGCGAGCCTTCTCACGAGGCTTTGAAAACGCGTTGGCATAATTCCACAACTGCTTCTTGTTGATTCCTGTGAGCCGCTCAAGAGCCGCATTGGAGATGATGCCATGATAATATTTCAGCAGCGACTGTGTGTCGTAGTGCCACACAATGTCGAAGTCGCCTTTAATCAGTTCGGGCCACTGTTCCTCGGGAAGATTCTCCTTGATGAGCCTTATGGCTTCCAGCACGTCGGCTTTGGCTTCGGCAACGGTGTCGCCGGCGGCATAAATGCCGTCGCAATTCTCTGCGAAAGCTCCGAAGCTGTCGCTGCTTGCGCAGATGTTGATATACAATTTCTTTTCGTTTTCCATACCCAGCGTTTTCTTGTGAATTATGGTATGGGGATTTATTGAATCCCCATACCCTTTGCGATTTTCTTTCTAAGCGGCTCAGGAATCTCTTTGGAGCCGTGATACGGAACAGGCTGTGACAGCTTCCCATCCTTTTCGTAGAAGTAATGGCTGCCTTCAGCTTTGACAAAATGCCATCCGCATTTTCTGATTTTCATGTGAAATTCTTTGTATTTCATCTTTTAAGCAGTTATTGAACACTGCAAAGATAGGAAAAATTTCCATTGTTTGCAAAAAAATAGTAGAAATTTTTCCTATTTTGAAACAAAAAAATCACAAAAAAATCGATTGTGTGGCGAAGTTGTTTTTCCATATATAAGCAAAAATAATCTTGAAATAATTTTGCTATTTCAAGATTATTTTGTATCGTTGTAATGTAATCGAAAGGATGGTTACAAGGTTAGTTTTCTTGACCTTAACTAAGAAAAAAGAACTAAAAAAAGGAAAGTCTTATGAAACTCCGAATTTCATTCAAGATTTGGATTGTAAGAATCGCGTTTGAAATCGCAATCTAACAATTCGGTGTGGTGGGGGAAGCGACCCCACCACCTTTCCAATTTTCAGTTCTTCGACACAAAATTACAAAAAAATGGCAGAAGAAGCAAGCAAAAAAGCATGGGGCGGAGCGCGAAGCGGCTCAGGTCGGAAGAAGACCACTACGAAGTCGATAGCCTTGCGCATACCGCAGGATGTGGAGCTGATACTTGAGCAAGTGCCCAAGCGCAGCGAGTTCATCGTGGAGGCGATTCGGGCGCTTGCCGCAAAGCGCGGCATCAGCGGAGAGCCTGCTGAATGAGCGAAAAAAAAAGGAGGCTGTGCCGTTAATCTTAATTACGACACAGCCTCTTCTGTCAAAACAAGCAACAATCGGAAAGTAAGTCTTCCGCTGTCATTCCGAATATCTTTTCACAGCTTTTCGGCTGCTTTGCGTATTCTGTCGGATAGATCGAACAGAGCATTTTGCAGTTGTTTGGCTTCATCCTCAGTGAAGCCGCCGACACCGCCGACTCCGTTGATGCCGTCCATTTTGTGGTATAGCCAAGAACTCGACTTGCCGAAGTATGTGCGTGCAAGCTCTCGCCAAGATATGGCCATCAGCACGTCAGACAAAGTTTTTTTCGTGTCGGTAATTAGCACCTTTTTGTTAGATGTCGCTACAATTTCCATAAATCCGTCTCAATTTAATATTTATAATAGCCGCCCACTAAAGGGTGGCGTTAGTTCTACTCAGGCAAGTCCACCAGTCTGTCGAACAGCTCTTGCGCATACCATAGCAGTTGCGGATAGCCGTTCGGGAATGATGACCTGTAATTTCTGATTGCCTCGATCAGCTCCAACTCTTCCGGCGTGACCTCGATTTTGATTTTTTTATTTTCCATATATCATTAATTGTTACTTGTTTGACAATACAAAGATAGTATTAATTTTCGTATTGTATAAATTTTCGTACAATAATTTCAAAAAAAACGTGGGCGGATGCAGCTCCGTCCACGCCCAAGCCGGCTGCAAATGGATTTCACAAAATCAGTGTTCAATAACTTGTGTCACAAAGATGTAGCCAGCAATTCTTTCCCCAGCGAGTGCAGAGCATCCTCAATCTGCCGGCGAGCCTTCTCACGAGGCTTTGAAAACGCGTTGGCATAATTCCACAACTGCTTCTTGTTGATTCCTGTGAGCCGCTCAAGAGCCGCATTGGAGATGATGCCATGATAATATTTCAGCAGCGACTGTGTGTCGTAGTGCCACACAATGTCGAAGTCGCCTTTAATCAGTTCGGGCCACTGTTCCTCGGGAAGATTCTCCTTGATGAGCCTTATGGCTTTCAGCACATCGGCTTTGGTTTCGGCAACGGTGTCGCCGGAGGCATAAATGCCATTGCAATTCTCTGCGAAAGCTCCGAAGCTGTCGCTGCTTGCGCAGATGTTAATATACAATTTCTTTTCGTTTTCCATACTCAGAGTTCCCTTATGAATTCTGGATAGGGAATCTATTGAATCCCCATAAACTTTGTGATTTAAAGATAGGAAATATTTCCACTATTTGCAAATAAACAATGAGAATATTTCCTATTTTCCCGAAATGCTCCCGGTTATAATTCTGCGTCTTTCTCGGTCATGTGAGCGTCGTGGGGCAATCGGCATCTGGCTGGCAGGAGATGAATCTGCCGGGTGTCTTGTGAAGCACTTTCAGCTCGGTGATGTTGTCGGCTCACGGCTCATTGGTCGTGTCGGTGGAATTAGCCATTGAGGTGAGATGCACGAGCAACGCCCATCCGTCGGCTTCGAGCTTCTTGGCGGCGTATAGATTGACGGGGATTTGAGCGTGGGTGGTGGCAAGTCTTTTCACGTTCATGGCAGCTCCTCCTTTCTGCCGCAGTCGAGGGCGAGTGGTGTGAGTATGCAGTCGCCATAAGTGCTACGATTGCAGCGATTGCGGTGTCGCATGAAGAAAATGGAAATATGTGTAAAAAATACGCAAAAATATTTGGAGGTGGGAAATTGATGTGCTATATTTGCGGTGTAATATTTACACAATAGCGTTTGAACAGCCGTTGGAAGTAGATTAAGTTCAATGGCAGCAAGTGAGATGTAAGTAATGCACAGAATCAAAAAACTATAAATAGAGGTTATTATGAAAGAGAAAATATTAGAGGCATTCAGCGACTTGGGATTCAAGTTGGAGGAAAGGTGTGGAAACTGCTATGGATTCGAATATGAAGATGTTCGTATGCTGTATATCTATAATGACGATGACGAGGATTGCATCTCTATCTCGATGCCTGACATTTTAGGTTTTGAGGATTGCGAGGTGTCGCAGATTTATGCGTTGATGAATAAAATCAACTCGACAGTAAAGTATGTAAAGGCATATTCTCTCAATGACAATGTATGGTTAACCTATGAACATAAATTGATGGATAGCGATAATCTGATTGATGTTATCTACCATATGATTACATATCTTGAGGGAGCGCACAGATTCGCCTACAAAGCATTCTGCGATATGGGGAAGACGATGGAAGATGACTCTTCCGACAGTGAAAATGATGCAGCCGATGATGACGGCAACGAATAATAGGAGGAAAAGTCTATGACAAAGCAGGAAATGATAAAAGAGGCTATCGAGAGTTTCGGTTATAAGCCCGAAATAGATGATGATGGTGACATACGTGTGCGATACCAGATGAAAATCATTTACTTCATAGTCGGCAGAGAGGATGAACAATATATTTCGGCGGTTTATCCGCAATTTGAAGATATAGGTGACGGGGAAGATACGCTCACACTTGCCACATGCAATAAGGTGAGCCGGGATATTAAATTTGTGAAGGTATTTATCGACCACACGTTAAAGAGCGTTTCCGCCTGTTGCGAGTTTTTCTACACGGATATGGAGTGCATGAAAATTAATGTGGAACACAGCTTGAATATCCTTGGTGTCATTCGTTCTGTCTATTATAAGGCGAAAGCTGAGCTGTCGGAATGAGATTGGCATTAAAATGACTTTGAAATGTTTCTGCAAGATAATGCACGAAAAAAGGCAATCCTCTACACAGAGAATTGCCTTCACAGGTATAATTGATTGGTTTATATTTAGATCAATTAATCGATTTCCTCGTCTGCTTCGTAACCGCCCATTTCGCGAAGAGCGTTCTTGAGCATTACATATTGCTGGAACAAGTGGTTCACTGGAACTTCGTTCTCGGTGTAGTCGTGCATTGGGCTCTTCAAGAAGAAGCTCAAGAAGCGTTGAGTTCCGAAGCGTCCTGCGCGTGCAGCAAGGTCGCTAAGCAATACAAGGTCTAAGCACAAAGGAGCAGCAAGGATTGAGTCGCGGCACAAGAAGTTGATCTTGATTTGCATTGGATAACCCATCCATCCGAAGATATCGATGTTGTCCCAGCCTTCCTTGTTATCGTTGCGAGGTGGGTAGTAGTTGATGCGCACCTTGTGGTAGTATTGGTTGTCCTCATCGTTTCCGTGTCCGTAAAGGTCAGGCTGCTTTTCTGGAACCAAGATTGACTCAAGAGTTGATAGCTTGCTGACTTCTTTTGTGCGGAAGTTTGCAGGCTCGTCGAGTACAAGACCGTCGCGGTTTCCAAGGATGTTTGTAGAGAACCAGCCCGAAAGACCGAGGCAACGAGTGCCGATGATAGGTGCGAAACCAGATTTAACAAGAGTTTGGCCTGTCTTGAAGTCCTTGCCGGCGATTGGCATCTTAGTCTGTTCAGCAAGTTCCCACATAGCAGGAATATCTACAGTGGTGTTAGGTGCGCCCATGATGAATGGAGCGCTTTCCTTCAATGCTGCATAAGCGTAGCACATTGATGGAGCGATGTGTTCCTTGTCGTCGGCCTTCATTGCGGCTTCAAGGTCGGCAAGATGATAGTGGACGTTTTCATTGATTGGAACATAGATTTCGGTAGAAGCAGCCCAAAGGACAACTACACGCGAAACGCCATTGTTCTTCTTGAAGTTGCGGATATCCTCACGCACTTGTTCCATCATGTCCCAACGGTCTTTGCAAGTTTTCACGTTGTTTCCGTCAAGACGCTTTGCATAGTTGTGATCGAAAGCGGCCTTCATTGGCACGATTTTCTCAAGTTCGTCCTTTACAGGCTCGATGTCCTTTTCTTTCAATACCTCAGCGTTCATTGCCGATTCGTAGGCATTAGCTGGATATACGTCCCATGCGCCGAACACGATGTCGTTAAGCGATGCCAATGGAACGATTTCATTATAATGTAGATATTTCTTTTCTGCTCCGCGACCAACACGAATCTTGTCGTATTGTGTCATTGAACCTACTGGCTTTGCCAAGCCTTTGCGTACCATCAATACACCAGTCATGAATGTGGTGCTTACAGCTCCAAGACCTACTACCAAAACACCAAGTTTACCTTCAGCCTTTTGAACATTTGATTTTACCATAATATTAATTTTTATATATTGTTTTTTTATTATTATTTTTCGATTTTCGAAAACTGCGGTAAAAGTACACCCTATTTTTGAAATAGAAAAATTATTTTAATACTTTTCGATGCCTTTATTGGTTAATTTATGACAAAAATAGGATGATTTACATAATTTCTGTAAAAATCACCCTATTTTGGTATTTATTTCGTTAATGAACTATAATGCTACCTCAATGATTTCTGAGAGTTTTTTGATGATATTCGGGTGCATCTGCGCATCTTCTTCGGCAGTCCACCCCTTGCCTTTCAGCCAAAGCACCTTGCAGCCTAAGCTTTCGGCTGGCACAATGTCTTTCTTGTAGCTGTCGCCCACCACAAGCACGTCGGCAGCTCTCAGCCCGAGGGCATCTACTCCAAGCCGGAAAATCTTTGGGTCGGGCTTGCGCACTCCCACTACCGCACTCTCCACTATCTGCTTGAAATATTTCAGCAGGTCGAAGTCTTTGAGCACGCTCTCCACATTGCCATAGAAATTGCTCACAAGCACCATTGGATACTTTGCATAGAGAGCCTCAAGCACGGGGCGGGCTTCTTCAACCGAACCCCTTGCCCGGTTGTAGCAGTATTGAGCTATGCGCTGGGCATAATCTTGCACGGCTCCAGCCTCCACAAGACCGCGCTCCACAAGGTAGCCAAGCTCAATCTGCATCTTTATGAGCAGCAGGTCGTAGAAGTTGTGTTTGGGCAATATGTGGCGCACGCGTGCAAGCTCGCGCTCGGCATACACATAGCAGCCGCGGAACTCGTCCTTTTCCACATCCACTCCGGCATCCTTGTATCCGTCCCAAATCACCTCGCTCCAGTGGACTCCGCGGCTGTCGATAGTGCCGCCGTAGTCGAATATCACACCTTTTATATTAATATGCTCCATTTTTCAGTTCTTTTATAAAGTTGCGGCAAATTCTTTCATGCCTGAAAATCATATACACGAGCATCAGGTTGAGTACCGTAAGCTCAAATGCGAAATATAGCCACGGCATACGCACGATGAGTGACACGAATAGTGCTATCACACGAGTGTTGAACGACAGCATATTGGTGTATTTCATCAGCGGTTTGCTCTTTGCGCGGAATGCGTCGCGGAACGCCTGTGGCACCTCGTCGGCGCCAAACCGTTCTCTCAGCACGCGGCGCAGTTCCTGCATCTTGGGGGTCATTACCTCCTGATTGGCGGTGTAGTTGCGATAGAAGAACATTGTGGTCTTTTTCCAGAAATTGCCTTTCCACGGCACGGCGGCATAGTCCTTGTCGAGCTGGTCGCAACTGTCGAGCTCGCTGCCATCCTTGCCTTTAAGGAAATAGAGGTGGAATTGGCGGTAATAGTCGGCCATAGCGGCTTGTTTTGCATGACATCCGCCGGCAAGTATTGCCATTATCCATATCCACACCTGTGAATACTGCATGAAAAATTCGCTGGTCTCGTTCACACGGAAGCAGATGGCAAAATATATCGCCACAAACCAGAAGTCGCCGCTCAATCCGTCGAGGATGCGGCCGAGACGGGAATATTGCTTTGTCATGCGCGCAAGCTGTCCGTCGGCACTGTCGAATGAGTTGGCCCACACAAGCAGGAACATGCCCACATAGTTCAGCCACAGGTTCTGCGGCTGGCCGAAATAGAACAGCATGCCACCAGCCACACCAAGGAATATCGATGCAATGGTTATCACATTAGGCGTGATGCCAACCTTGGCGCATAGCAATGCCCACATATACCCGATGGGGCGATAAAACATAAGATCGAGCGTCTCCTCGGTATCCATAGATTTCAGCGAGGCCTTATACTGCTCTTTTATCTCTGCAAAATTCATAATATTACTATAAATATAAACCAATTAAAACGTGTGAGCCGACCGTAGCGCATGTAGGCTCACGTGAAAAAAACTACAAATACAGTCAATAATATTATACCTTAATATATATCGTCTTGTGTGTGCGTGAGTGTGAGTGCTATGTGCTGCACGCACTCATAATTCACACGCTCCCACTTGACGTGTCCAGTTTTGCCCGCTGTCGTCAGCGTGCCTTGATTGCGCTAATCACACTCTTGGCGATGTGTGGTGCGGCTTCGGTGCGGCATGGCGCGAAACTTGGCCAGTCGTTGAAGTCGATGATGCGCATCTCACCCTCGGGCGACACAATGCAGTCGCCGCCATAAATGTCCACGTTAAGCTCTTCGGCTGCGCTCTGGCATATTTTTTTCATCTCCTTCTCGTCGAATTTTATTCCTTTCGATTTGCCGTTGATGGCCTCATAGCCATATTTGCTGTGTCCCTCGTCGAAGGGGTAGAACCAGTAGAAGAACGGAGTGCCTTTCACGCCGTAGAACTTCACAAGGTCGCCCACAAGATGCACATTGATTACCGCACGCTTTATGCCGCGCAGGAAATATTCCTGAAGCACCTCCTGAGCCTCCTCGGGGTGGCGAACATAGCTCACGTCCTCCTTGTGCATGGCGTGGAAGTCACCGCGCTTGATCCAGCAGCTTTGGAAGCCGCTCTTTTTGAGCAGGGGCTTAATCGCCTCGTCGGTGTTCACGATAAGGCTTTCGGGATATGGGATTCCGCTTCCGAGCAGGATGCGAGTCATGCGCTCTCGCGTGCAGTTCTCTATTCCGTAGCCTGAATTTATCACGAGCTTGCCGGCATCTTCAAGCTTTTGTAGCTTGGCAATAGATGCCTGCTCGCGGCACATGTTCAGAATCACATCCTCCTTCACGTCGTTGGCGTTGAACTGCTCCTCGCTGTAGATGTTCACCACATATCCGCG
This sequence comes from uncultured Muribaculaceae bacterium, assembly GCA_964459845.1. Classification (GTDB taxonomy): domain Bacteria; phylum Bacteroidota; class Bacteroidia; order Bacteroidales; family Muribaculaceae; genus CALZFJ01. The sequence goes on from CAYWOC010000014.1 coordinate 49,535, forward strand.
TTTACGCAGTTGCTCGGCTGCGGCATTGAATATCGCCGCATCGTTGCCGATATGATTGGGGGAATATGCGCCGGCGCGCATGATTCCTGCAATTTCGATTTCTGCCATTTTTATATCAGTCGTTATATAAGTTTTTTTATTTTCCGTTCAAGAAATTCTCGGCCACCTCTATGTCGCCGGCGTGGTCCACATCCACAATCTTGTCGATTGCGAAGGCTTTCAGGTTCAGCCCGGCATCTATAAGAGCCCTCTGGAAATTGCGCATGCGCGACACGCCGCGGCTCATACAGTCTTCAAGCACTTTCACGGCCTTGCCATTGAGCGCATACACTCCACCCGATATATATTTAGCGCCTTCGTAGGCGGCATCACGGAAAGCCTTGATGTTCATATCGGCATCCACATCCACGTATAGAGGCTTTTCGTCTTCGATGAATGGCGTGACAGCCATCATGCCGTCGCTCATGCTGTCGGCTTCGAATGCCGCTATGTATCGTGCGAAATCGGGCTCGCGGAAAATGGTATCTACTGTAGTCAGGCAGAATTTTCCCGGCTTCATCACCCTGCTCAGCTCAAAGAAGCTGTGCATCGAGCTTGGAGTGGATTTCACCACCACATTGAATGGCATGTCGAGCTTCACGGTGTCGAGATAAGCCTTCACCTCAGTCATCTCGCTGTTCACGATGATGCTTATGCTCTCGGCATTGCAGCGCGTGAATATGTTTATCAAGCGGCCAATCATCGGCTCGCCGTTAAGCTCAACGAGAGGCTTGGGTTTCTTCACGCCCTCTTGCGCCAGCCTTGAGCCTTCGCCCGCCGCTATTATTGCATAATTCATAATTTATTGTGTTATTATATGTAATATGTATTGTGTGGTCACATTGCCAATCGGTGTCATCTTGCCGCAGCGTCGTCATCGTCATCCTTGGTCAAGTCGAGCACCACATTGTCGTTGCTCTTGTTGAAGTATTGTCGGCGCAGAGGGTTGCGCGAGATTTCGGCCTCGCGGTTGCGGCTGCGGAAAATGTCGATAGCCTGATAAATCGCCTCGCGGAAAGAGTCGGGATTAGCCTCGCCCTTGCCGGCTATGTCGTAGCCGGTGCCGTGGTCAGGCGAAGTGCGCACAAATGGCAGCCCTGCCGTGAAGTTCACTCCGCTTTCCATAGCTATAGTCTTGAATGGGGCAAGCCCTTGGTCGTGATACATGGCAAGAACACCGTCGAAATGACGATACATGCCATTGCCGAAGAAGCCGTCGGCGGCATATGGACCGAAGCACACGATTTTCTCCTCCGAAGCCTCCTCGATAGCCGGGATTATCACATCTTTCTCCTCCGAGCCGAGCAAGCCGTTATCGCCGGCGTGGGGATTGAGCGACAGCACGGCTATGCGCGGACGCACAATTCCGAAATCGCGCTTCAGCGAAGCGTTGAAGATGCTGAGCTTTTCAAGCACAGCATCCTTTGTGATTGCCGGAGCGATTTTCGACACTGGCAAGTGTGTGGTGACAAGGGCCACTCTTATGTACTCGTTGAAAAGAATCATCAGCGACTTGTTGCCATCGCCCATCGCCGATTCGAGATATTCCGTGTGTCCCGGGAACGAGAAACTCTCGCTCTGGATGCTGTTCTTGTTGATGGGAGCTGTGACAAGCACGTCGATCAAACCGCTTTTGAGATCGGCTACAGCACGTTCAAGGGCTACAAAGGCCGCGCGTCCGGCAGCCTCGCTTGCCGTGCCGAGTTCAATCTTCAGCTCCTCGTTCATCACCTCCACCATATTGTTCACGCCGTCGCGCACGCGCTCGGCCGAGTCGATGTTGAAGAAAGGCACTTGCGGCATATCAAGAGCCTTGCGGTGATAGGTTGCCGCCTTCGATGAGCCATACACTACGGGAGTGAACATCTCAGCCATCTGCGGCTCGGCAAGAGTCTTGAGAATCACCTCATAGCCGATTCCGTTGGTGTCCCCTTGGGTAATGCCAACGCGTATTTTTTTATCTTCTGCCATTTAACTTTCTATAATTTTGCGCTAAGTTAATAATTTTTTGCATAACAGGCAATATCCGAAGCCATTCAACACGATTCTTTCAAAATGATTTTGCCAATATCTTCAGAGTTGTGGGATTTTCCAAAAGTAAAAAATATTGGCGAATTGCATTGGAAATGCGGGCTGCTGCTGAATTGGAGTGTAGGTTGGCTTGTCGGCCCATTGTACTCGTGCCAAGAGGCGGCGTTGCGGTGCAAGCGGCGGTGGTTGGGATTTGTCTGCTGGAGATGTCTGAACGGATAAAATGTGTAAATTCCAAAACGAAGTGCACACTTTCGGTAAAAAAATATATGAAA
>CAYWOC010000015.1:0-51490 GCA_964459845.1 uncultured Muribaculaceae bacterium
TGTCGGTTGTTATTGTATGCACCCACCTCCTGTATCCGAAAAGGATTCTCACCACTGAAGATTCCAAAACGAAGTGAGCATTTTCGGTGAGAAAATAAATGAAAATCACCGAGGGTTTGCCAATTGAACCTACCCTTCATACTTTTAGGAGAAGTTTGAGAAAATATCAAATAAAAAAATTGGTTGTTTGGGAAATGGTTATTAACTTTGCGCTGTAATGGGGAGAAGCCATTTGTGGCGCAACTCTTTTCATACAGTTTAATTACTTCATTTTAGCTATGAAGCATCTGCATCTCAATGGCACAAGTAGGGCGGTATCTGTCCCTTCTTGCAGTGCTGAGATGAGGTGTGAGTAGTATTTTCTACCGACATTTTTCAACCGCAGAAAAAGCTCCGACAGCTCGTGGCGCGTATTGGTGTGTTCGCAACACAGCAGTCGGGGGGAGCGGTAAGTTCTTTACCATGTTGGCTATTTTCCCGGAGGTAGGCCTCCGGGTTGAGATTACTAAAATGAAGTATTAACCTCTGGATGGTTTCCGAAGCCATCCCTCTAAAACTGTATGATTATGAAAAGTAAATCCCCAATAAACGTAGGTATGATACAATTCTATAACTACGAAAAAGACCAGACTGACGAACTGGCTTTTATCAATCAATTTCCATTCGATGACCGCAGCGATTTTATTGCAGATGATACCTTTGGAGGCATCGCTGTTAAAATCACAGTCTCCAATGTGCGCTTCGACAGCGGTGTCCGCCGCAATGTGTCGTTAATTCTTGTGGATGTCACCGCACGCTATGAAGTTGCTTGTCGGTCTCTGAAAATCAACTTGCACAAACAAGAGTATAATAAGGTGCTATATGCACATTTCTCTGTCAGTGACATGATGCCGGGACACATCTATAAGATTGTGATGAGTGATCCAATTGCGTCGCAAACCCTTATTGAAAGGTCGTTCCGCCTTATAAATCCAGTCGATTTGCCGCATCCTGCTCGTTGGTATGGAGTCCGCGACGGAGGTCTCCGGACTGCTTGGGAAAGCGATTTGTATAAGACTATTAAAACTGACGATTGGCTGACCTATTATGTGAGGTTCAATATCGAGCAAAAACTCGGTAGCTTATTGCCATCTGTAATGCCTGAACTTGAGTTGCGACTCTACTTCTCCGACAGTCAGGAGCCTTTGGTGCAGTTCAGTGAGCCTGTATGCGTCAGCAAGGATGATTACAAAGATAATCTTTGGTATGTGGAATATCCTTTCACAACATCCATCGACAGGAACGGAGTATTATATGCAGAACTGTTGTGCATGGAATATCCCATTGCTGGATTCGTGTTCGATACAAACGCCTATGAGGAACACGGTACATGGTGTGGAAAATATATCGAACCTATTGACGAATATTCTCTAAATGCAGCTACCGAACGGTGGCGCGCCAGCTCTCAGCGGGTGGAGGATTGCATTGAGGCTGAACACGATGAATTTGACAAAATGCTTGACAAATTCATCGCAGAGGAAAATGTGGCATCCGAATCAGGGACTGATGAAATCAATCAAGAGCCAGATGCCGAGACGAAGAATGAATCACGCTATGATGATGCACTTTCGTTTTCTTTGGAAAATTTGACTGGTTTATGCTCTGTGAAAGAGAAACTTGCCATTTACGAGCGCATGGCGCGCTTCAACAAGATGCGCTCTGACAAGGGACTCCCGACGATATCCACACCTCTGCACTCCATGTTTCTCGGCTCTCCGGGAACAGGCAAGACAACAGTCGCAAAGATGATGGGGGTGATGCTTCGTAGCGCAGGAGTTCTCTCCAAAGGTCATGTGGTGATACGCGAGCGAGCTACCTTGCTCGGACAAAACTACAACTCTGAGTCCGAGAAGACGCTTGCCGCCATTGAGGAAGCTCAAGGAGGCATATTGTTCATCGACGAGGCATATCAGTTATTCCAGCCAGACGACTCGCGTGACCCGGGAAAATTCGTCATTGAAACGCTGCTTACTGCGTTAGCAGATGAGACCAACCGCGACTGGATGCTGATTCTTGCCGGATATTCGGATAAGATGAAGCGAATGTTTGATATGAATCCAGGATTTAAGTCACGCATTCCCGAGTCCAATATATACATCTTCGATGATTTCACGGAGTCGGAACTTATGGAGATTGCGGAAAATTATCTAATCCACAACAATTACACGCTGACTGCGGATGCTCGGAAGGCATTGGTAGAACGGCTTAATGCCGACTATGCCCAGCGTGATGAAAACTTCGGCAACGCGCGTCATGTGATAAACTTGATTCAGACTGAAATTCTTCCGTCAATGGCAGTCAGAGTCACAACCGAGGGGCTTGGTGATGAGGCTTCACTTACAGAAATACGGGCGACAGATATACCGGCATCTGTAAGTAAATCGATTGTATCGCGTCCGCGAGTTGGATTTATTATATAAGTTCTGACTTTAACCGCATGGTTGGCGCAAAGCTCCAATCAAATCAAGTCCGAAGCCAAGAAAGCGATGGCTTCGGACTTGACTGTCATATGATGAATTGCGATGATGACAATCCCGTTATAATGGAGGCAGTCGTCGGTTAAATCAAAACAGTTGAACAACGTTGTAATGTAGCCCAAAATAGTTGAGCATAGCTATTGTGTAAAATTGATTAGTTAATAGCTGTCGATCTGTCGATGATATATTTAGGGATAGGGATTAGTTGTGAATGAGGCTGTTGAGGCGTGATGTGGATAAATGGGATGTGAAAATAATTCAGATTACTTGCTTGTTAAATCAATCTTATTTGATATTATAGAGCCAGAACAGTAAAGTTTTATATATTCGGGCATAACCGTAGCATCTGATTCAAATAAACGTCCGTCAGTTATTTTTAAACCTAATGTTGGCAAATCCTTGTTATTGATTTCCTCAGTTAAGTTTTCTAATGAAATTGGAGAATAGACAAAATATCTCGCTCCATTGATTATAAAATATTGGCCATAATCTAAACCATAACCTCTAATGCTGTTAGTTATGTCTCGATTGTTAATGTCGTAAATCCGAATGGAATCCACAGGGTGCAGCGCACCCTTCATCCCTGGTGATATTGAATTTGTACCCCAAATATATACTCTATTGCAAAATTCCACATCTAAATTTAAAATATAGTATGCTTTGTCTGTGTTTAACGAATCGGATACTGATATTTGCTTGAAGGATATGGACTTTATGATGTAGTTATCTTCCCTCGTTTGGCAGCTACAAAGAACTATGGATATCCATATCGACAAAATGATAAAAATGTTATTATTCATTCAACTTAATAATATATTGAGGTGATTTAAACGTGTTTTGTCCTTTCAGAGCAGATTATAGATAATTCCTCTCAGTGCAAGTGGTTTTATGAAAAACTTTTCCAATAGAACATAAGTCGTAATCCCCCAAGTTATAGATAAAGGAAGAATCATAAAGAAGCACCAATCGGGAATCAGATGGTTATATTGATTCTTGCCGAATTTCTTATTTATTAAATGTACTTTCTTGTCAGGGAAGAACCTTAAATATGTGTATATTAATACTAAAAGTAGATAAATCGACAATAAATAACCATCATTTCCACGCCACGGGTCTCTTAACAGTTCGCACAAAAATAATGCGAGTGGGAAAAAGAAAAACGCAAAGGTCATAGCCAAATACAATAGACTAAGAATCTTTGCATATTCTCTTTTCTTGTTATAAGCCCGATACACTCTAAAAAATATATAATCCATCATATCCGTTGTCATTGCAGAAGAGGCTTTTGCGGGTTCACATCATTGCAGTTGTCCTCACCATTGTCTGGCATTGCAAAGATAGCATAATTATCATTGACAACCTCCAACTTCTTAGCATATTTTCTCGTGTAATAGACGGGAAGAATATAAGTCTCGCTGTATGCTCACTCTTCATTGAGCATTTTCGAGCAGAGAACCAGTGGGTTAAAGTAGTAAGTAATGGTTAGAAATATCCCTATTTTGGAATAAAATCACCATTATTGGGGATTGTGGCGGTAGTGTGCATAATCTATTTTTGCACAAAAAAAGTAGAATATGCGACAATGCAGATTTTTGTTGCTTTTAGTGGCAATCTTAATCGGTGCGTTTGCCGAAGACTATGGTGATGCTATAAAGGCACAAACTGTCAATATGATAGAAATTTCTGGCTTGGTGAAAAGTGCCGCCGACGGGGATCCGCTGGTGGGTGCTACTGTGTCGATTTCTGGCGCAGCTCAGCGCGCTTTTGCTACCGACATCAATGGGAAATTCAGTGTGAAGTTGCCTAAAAGCAGCACGCCATATCGCATGAAAATTAGTTATGTGGGATACAAGACGATTGTGCGTACGCTTGCAGGGCAAAGCAGCCAAGATGTAAGCATTGTTATGAAATCGGCTGCGCAGCTCGGAGAGGTAGTGGTGACAGCTCGTGGTAGCAAAGGTCCTGTCACTTCGTCGGTTATCGGACGTGACGCTATGAGGCACTTGCAGCCGACAAGCATTGCAGACCTTATGGAACTGCTCCCTGGCGGCTATTCGAAAGATCCTAATATGGGCGAGGCAAACACACTCTCGCTGCGCGAGACGGGAACTATGGGAGCATACGGTGCTGCCACAAAGAACAACAATTATGCCATATCATCACTGGGAACGCAATTCATAGTGGATGGAGTTCCAATCTCGACTGATGCTAATCTGCAATATACTCCGTTGTCGGACACACAGTCGTCGGTAAGTTCTTCGACAACCGAGAATGTCCGCAACATCACAAACCGCGGTGTGGATATGCGCTCGATATCTACCGATGATGTGGAGAGCGTGGAAGTGGTGAGGGGCATACCTTCGGCAGAATATGGCAACCTCACGAGTGGACTTGTGAATATTCGCAAAATACGCCGCGCCATTCCATTCACAGCCCGCTTTAAGGCTGACGGCTACAGCAAACTGTTCTCGGTGGGTAAGGGTGTGGCTCTAAACACTGTAGGCACATCTATTCTGAATGTCGATTTGGGCTATCTCGACTCAAAGATTGACCCTACCGACAACCTGTCGAACTATAAGCGAGTGACAGGCTCACTGCGCTACACGCTGCGCAACAATAATAGCGACAGCCGAACATGGCAATTTAATTCGGCTCTTGACTATTCCGGCTCATTCGACAACAGCAAGACCGACCCTGATATAAATTATGGACGAGTGGATGAGTACAAATCCACATACAGCCGCTTTGCATTGACCAACAATTTCAATCTGCGATGGAAACGGTCGGTGTTCAAAGAGCTGGATGTGAACACAATGTTCAGCTTGCAGCTCGATAAACTGCGCCAGACCCGCCTTGTTGCCCCACAGCGATATGGCATAGTTCCGCTTTCGTTTGTTGATGGCGAAAATGAGGCGCAAGCCGTGTTCTCGGAGTATCTTGCCGATTATGAATGCGATGGCAAGCCGTTTACCGCATATATAAAAGCAAAAGGTGTGATGGAATTTAAGGCATTAGGAACGGAAAATACGGTGAAGTTTGGTGCCAATTGGGATATGGCTAAAAACTTTGGAGAAGGTCAGGTGTATGATATGCACCGTCCGCTCAGCGTGTCGGGCTGGAGCTCACGACCTCGCCGTTATGCCGATATACCTGCAATACATAATTTTTCGGTATTTGCCGAGGAGATGATGAAGGTTGGCGTGGGCAAAACGCAGCTCGACTTGATGGCAGGAGTGAGGCTGAACAGCCTGCTCGGTCTTGACAAGGCATATGAGATGAGCGGTAGGGTGTATGCTGATCCTCGGGCAAACATAAGTTGGCACATGCCAAAATTTGATGTTGCCGACAAGCCGATGTCAATCACATTCAATGGCGGATATGGAATCACGACCAAGATGCCAACTCTCAATTACCTTTATCCCGACAAGTATTACAGCAACTTCATCTGCTTGGCATATTACGACACTAATAATCCTGTGAACGACAGCCGATTTATAGTGCATACTTATGTGCAAGACCCTACAAACTATAATCTTAAGCCGGCTCGCAACCATAAGTGGGAGGTGCGGCTCGATGTGAACTGGTATGACAACACTTTATCGGTGGATTTCTTCCAAGAGAAAATGACATCGGGATACAGATACTCGTCGATATATGGCGTGTATGAATATAATTATTATGATGTGAGCCAGATGGCTGCTGGCAAGGACTATACCACGCTTCCATATGAACACCGCAGGGTGCTCGACGGATACCAGCAATCATCGAACGGCAGCCGGCTCGACAAGAAAGGCGTGGAATTGCAGTTCAACTCAAAGCGCATCCCATGCTTGCGCACGCGCATCAATGTGACAGGAGCTTGGTTTCACTCGGTATATACCAATAGCCAACCGATGTTTGAGAGCGTAAGCACGGTAATCAACAATCAGGCTGTGGCAGACAAATATGTGGGTCTATATGATTGGAGCGACGGAAGGGAAAACGACCGACTGAATACTAATGTGACATTCGACACTCAGATTCCTGAATGGAAACTGATATTCACTACATCTTTCCAGTGTATGTGGCTTGTGCGCACGAAAACAATGTGGAAAAACGGAACTCCCACGCACTATATCTCGGCAGAAGATGGAGCACTGCACGACTTCACTGCCGCAAGCCTTGACGACATATACTTGAAGCAACTGCTCAAGACTTACAATGAGGACCAGTTTAAGCCATTCACAGTGCCTATGTCGATGGTGGTGAATCTGAAAGTGACAAAGGAGATAGGCAAATATATGCGCCTGTCGTTTTTTGCCAACAAGATTCTGGATTACCTGCCAGACTATAAGGCAAACGGCAAAGTGATTCGTCGCAATGCATCACCTTATTTCGGCGTGGAGGCAAGTTTCTCGATATGATGGTTTTGGGGAATAGAAAGATATAATAAAGAAATAAAGAATAAAGCTGATGATACTTACAAAGATGAGAAATATGACAAAAAGCGCAGCAATCGTGATTGTTGTTGCGGTTATGGCTGTGATTTGCTCATGTTCCGACAAAAACGACTTGACGCAGACCGATGCCGCTTTCGAGGTGGTGAAGCCCGAGGGTGTGAACGATATGACCATAAAAAGTCAAGAACTTAAAGCCACCAATCTCTCAACAGGAGTCACAACAATTCTTCACGACCTGAATAATGTGAATCTTATGGAAGGCTTATATGACTTCACATATTCGGCAGAAATCACCTACATCGCTAAAAACGACAAGGGTGAGGAAGCGGAAGTGAGCGGTCGCTTGTCGGGCAAGGCTGAGAATGTGACAGTGACTGGTGCAGCAAAGAGCATCAACATAGAGACATATCTCACAGTGGATAAGGATGATTTCATCTTTGAGGAAATATTCTTTTCCGGCACATTGCGCGCTTCTGGCTCGCAATATAATGGCGACAGCTATATAAAGATATACAATAACACCGACCATGTGCTGTATGCCGACGGGCTGGCGTTCTGCGAGTCGAAATTCAAATCTACACAATATTTTGATTACACGCCCGACATTCGCAAAGACACGATGACGGTGTGGTCGATATATGTGATTCCGGGCTCTGGCACAGAGCATCCGGTGAAACCGGGCGAGTCGATGGTGATATGCGACACAGGTATCGACCATCGTGTTGCCAACCCCAATTCATTCGACTTGAGCAACGCCGATTTCGAATGGTATGACATTTCCTCTGAACCTGCCCACATGGACATCGACAGCGAGACCGTGCCTAACCTCGACAAGTGGTATTGCTACACTCGCTCATTCTATGTGTTGCACAACAGAGGCTTCACTTCGTTTGCTCTTGTGCGCATACCGAAGAATATTTCAAAAGAGCAGTATCTCAAGGATTATCTCTACACCTACTATTATACGATGTATCTTCCGGCAGGGGTTTTCCCGATGCAACAGCAGGCATACAAGATTCCGAACGACTGGATTGTGGATGGCGTGAATTGCAGTGTAGAGTCGGAACGCCTGTGGAACTTGCTGCCGCCGTCGGTAGATGCTGGCTGGACGCATTGCGGCAAAATAGACAAAGACCAGTCGCGCTACTTCCGCAGCGTGCGCCGTAAGTTGCTATATCTGAATGCCGACGGAACAATGAAACTGCAAGACACAAATAATTCGACAGAAGATTTCAATACAGAATGTATCCCGTCGATAATAGAGTTGCAACAATCGGCTATCGATCCAGAAGGAAATAAAGCCACGACGTTGACCTACGATGGAGTTCAACCAAAGAAATGATGCAGATAGGAGAGTAGAATGGACAACCTAAGGAATATAATATTATCACTCATTATGGCAGTGGCTGCTGCCACAGGATTTGCTGCCGAGCTGGCTGATTCGCTCCGTGAGCATGTGGCTGAGCATAATTCCGTGCTGATAGGTATGAGGAACGATGTGTATGCCAATCCTGCAATGCAAAGCCAGCATTTCAGATCGTCAATCACATCGCTTGCCGCGGGGTATAGCCACGGATGCGCCACTGAGCCTGTTAAACTTGAATATGGCGACGGACATGACTATGGCTTCGGCGACATCAGGGCTTATCTGCACAAGGGCAAGGCCACAATATGGGGTAGTGCCAAGTATTACAATGGCACATTCCGCAACATACAGTTTTGTGAGACTTCAGATTTTGAGACCGTGTCGCCATTCATAATGGCTGATAGCGTTGGCGGAGATTCGCGCAGGGAATTTTATCATTTTCTCGGAGGATTTTCCTATCCTGTAGGAAAGTTCAATATAGGAGCTGAGGGGGAATATACGGCAATGCTTGAATATCGCACACGCGACCCTCGCCCCCGCAATCTCACCGGCGACTTGCGCGTCAAGGTCGGAGCGTCTTATGGCTTCTCGTCGGGGCATCTGCTCGGACTTGCCGTAAGCGCACGCAAATACAAGCAGACGAACGAGGTGAAACTATACAATGAGGTGACTGTGCCTACCATATATCATTACACTGGTCTTGGCACTGATTATTATAGATTCCGCGGTGTGAATACAAGCACATATTATAAAGGATATTCAGCAGGGGCTATGCTCGATTATTCTGCGAAGAACAATAATGGATTTTTTGCTGGAGCTGGATATGAGTACACGAAGATTGATAAGGTTATAACATCGCTAAATGAACTGCCGATGTCGAATGTCAAGGACTTTTCGCAGAATCTGAAATTCGGCTACGGAACTTACAGTGCAGGCTGTGGATTTGGAGTGGCTGTGACCGAGAAATGGCAAAAACGCCGTGGCACAGAAAATATATTCGGCACAGCACAAGACAATATATTTCCGCAAATTGCCGAAGCTTCACAATATGCGTTGAAGCGCATAAGCCTCGGAGTGGAAGCTGCTTGTGAACGCACCTACAGCCGTGGCGGATTTGGAGCTGCATTGAATGTGGAATATGCCGATTATGATGAGGAATATAAAGAACCAGCTCGCAGCATGAAGGCTTCTTCGGTGGCAGTAGGGCTGAAGCTCGATGGGTATGTATTGGCAGGACGGATGCTGTTCACCGGCAATTTGGGCGGCAGATATGAGTTCAGCACAAGCAGCAGTCTCAATGTGCCAGACGATGTGAAGGGGCAGAAATTGTTTATGCCAGTGGCTCATTACTATAGCTATCTTGCTGCTAATCGATATGATATGGAGGCATCGGTTGAGGCTGGATATTGCGCAAGGAAGCAATTTATGCCATTTGTGAGAGTAGGTTGGCAATATGCTCACTACATCGCTGAGCAGCACAACTCTTACATAGAGGTGGCAGTGGGAGTGAAACTGTGATATGAAGAAATAAAATAATTTATATAAACAAATTTAAAAATATTTGATATGAAAAAGATTACATTCTTATTGCTTGCAGTGTTCGCAATGTTTGCGACAGTAAATGCAGCAGAACCAGTGTTCAACTGGGCTCACACAGTAGATGGTGCAACAACTGCCGGCGACAATGTTGTTGGCATGGCAAAGGCTGCCGACGGCAATTATTACGTGGCTAACACATTTGGCACGACCGATGCTTCGCTAAATGTGAATTTTGACGGTGCCACAATTCAAGACAAGGATGGCAATGCCATAGAAGGCAGCCCTTATAAAGGCACAAGCAACAACGGCAACCTTCTGCTTCAAAAAGTGGCTACCGACGGCTCTGTGAAATGGTTTGCATACACAAGAAAGGGTGATGTGGATCAAAGCAACTCAAAGATGGTGGCAGCAAAAGACGGTGGCGTAATTGCAGTGCTTAAAGTGCGCGCTTGGGTGGCTGCCGCAGGCTACGACAACCTTCTTGAAGTAGTGGATGCAGCAGGAAATGCGACTACAATCAAGGATATGGGTACTCAAGCAAGCGAATACCGCTATCTTGTTGTGAAACTCAATGCTGAAGGTGGTCTTGAGTGGACACGCTTGATTTCTGGTCTTGTCCGCACTGATACTAAATACGCTACCAAGAACAATGCCTACATATATGGCGTGGATGTGGATGAAAACGACAACATCTATCTTGCCGGAAACTTCCGCACAGAACTTTATTTCAAGAAAGCTGATGGTGCAACTGAGACCCTTGTGGCAAAGAACAACGTAAACTGGACAGGCGATTCTCAGAGCGTAATCGGTGACTTGTTCCTTGTGAAACTTGACAAAGATGGCTATTTCGCCGAGAAACTCCTTGCTGACGGTACAGCAAAATGTGCATTCATCGACAATGTAGCTTATAACGACGGAAAAATCTATCTCAACGGTCGTGTTCAAGGCGATGACACAGCAATGACACTTGGCGGCAAGGCATTGAATGCAAGTAGCGAGCGTCAGACTATGTTCATAGCGTCGGTCAATACAGCCGATTTCTCCGTAAATTATGTTAATGCTCTCACATCGGTGGCAAATTCATCGGACAGATTTGTGCTTCAAAACAAGAACGCTCAGTATGTGGATGGAAAGGTGTATTTTACTGGTCTGTTGAATGGTGGTCTTGCTAAAGCGGGTTCTACTGAGCCATTTGCTACTAATGGTGCAACTATACTTAAGGCTTATCTGCTTCAAGTGGATCCAGCTACAGGCGAGGTCGTAAATTCTTATGTTAATCCTAATGGTATTTCAGGGTATTTTGGCGTGTATGTAGGTGCAAATAATATCTATGCATTCGGTTATCACATGACTGCTGCCAAAGGCGCAATCTTGACAACTATCAACAAGACAAGTTTTGCTGCTGGCGATGAGTATGTAATGTGCAATTCTGGTTCGGTTGCAACTTGCGCCACTCCAATAATCGACGGTAGCAATTTCATTATGGCAAACCGCGGTAGCCGCACAGCTAAATATTATGGCACTGATACTTCATTCACCGGAATGACCAACTGGATTGCTACATATTACAGCTATAAGATAGACGACGCAACAGGTGTAAATGCAGTGAATGCCGACAATGCTGCAAAGAACTATGACGTATATACCACAAGCGGAATCTTCGTCAAGACCGCAACTTCTTTTGAAGATGCAAAAGCTGGACTTGACAAAGGTGTCTATGTTATTGGCGGCGAGAAGGTGGCTGTGCAATAATTAATGAAAACTTATTTATACTGATAACTGATTTATATGACGTTAAGAAGTAAGATACTCTTAATAGCTACGACCTTGCTGTTCCCAGCTTTGAGCTGGGGACAGCTTGTCGTTCAAGACCCTGACATCCGCACAGGCCGTCTTGACAATGGAATGACGTATTACATACGCCATAATGCAAAAGATCCAAAAATTGCCGATTTCTACATTGCGCAGCGTGTAGGCTCAATCCTCGAAGATCCGCATCAGCGCGGTCTTGCTCACTTCCTTGAGCATATGGCGTTTAATGGCACAAAGCATTTCCGCGGCGACAAGAAGAGCCTTGGCATTGTGCCATGGTGTGAGACTGTGGGAATAAAGTTCGGAGCCAATCTGAATGCCTATACAAGTATCGACCAGACGGTGTATAACATCTCGTCGGCACCTACGGCGCGCGAGGGCGTTGTGGATTCCTGTCTGCTTATTCTGCATGACTGGAGCAACAGCTTGCTGCTCACTGGAAAGGAAATCGACAAGGAGCGCGGTGTCATTCAGGAGGAGTGGCGCACGCGGCGTGCCGGAATGGCGGTGCAGCGACTTATGGAGAAAGTGATACCCACAGTGTATAAAGGCACGAAATATGAGGACTGTCTGCCTATCGGCTCGATGGATGTGGTGATGAACTTCAAATATGATGCATTGCGCAGCTACTACAAGAAGTGGTATCGTCCCGACCTGCAAGCCATAATCGTGGTGGGCGACATCGATGTGGATAAGATGGAGCAGAAGATAAAGGCATTGTTCTCTCCGATTCCTAAAGCTAAAAAGCCTGCTGAGCGCATCTATTATCCTGTGCCAGACAACGACAAGATGATAGTGGCAGTGGAGAAGGACGCAGAGCAGCCTATCGTGCTTGCCAAGTTGTATATGAAGCGTGATGCCACTCCCGACGGAGAGAAGGGCAGCATAGGCTATCAGCGTGACGGATTTATAGATTGGACAATTACATATATGCTCAATCAGCGCATAGCCGAGCTTCAACATCAAGCCGAGCCGCCTGTAATCAGCGCATCGGCAAGCAGCGGGGAATTCTTCATCACACGCACAAAAGATGCTTTCTCGGTGCAGATAGGATGCAAGCAGGACGACATAAAAGGCTCGATTCAAGCTGTTATGGCTGAAACTGAACGCGTGCGCCAGCATGGCTTCACCGAGGGGGAGCTTAGCCGTGCAAAAGCCAAGTATTTGAGCGGGGCGCAACGCCGTTTTGCGGAGCGCAACAAACGCAGCAACAAGCACTATGTGAGTGAATGCCTCAGCAATTTCTTGACCAGCGAACCTATGCTTTCGGCAGAGGAGGATTTGCGCTTGACCGAAGATTTTGTCAAGAATGTTACACTTGAAGAAGTGAACAAGGCGGTAGCCGATATTATCAACAACAAGAATCAGGTGCTTACGGTATATGCTCCCGACAAGCCCGGAGTGGATATACCTACTGCCGACGAATTTGAGCGTATGATTCTTGATGCTGAGGCGAAAAGCTATGAGGCATATAAAGATGAGAATGTAGCCGAGTCGCTTATGCCAGTGAAGCCAGTAGCCGGAAAGGTTGTCGGCGAAAAGGCATACGGTCGCCACGGTGTCACGGTATTGACATTGAGCAATGGTGTGGAAGTGTATGTGAAACCTACAGATTTGAGTGCCGACCAAGTGGCGTTCAGAATGTTTGCCAAAGGTGGAACATCACTTTATCCTGATGCCGATGTGCCTAATTTCCCATTCATTTGCGAGGCTGTTGCTGAAGCTGGTGTAGGAAACCACGATGTAATCTCTCTTCGCAAAATCCTTTCAGACAAGATAGTGAAGTGTGTCCCATTCATAGAAAACGAGACGCAAGGAATACGCGGACAAAGCACGGTGAAAGATGTGGAAACTATGTTGCAACTTGCAAATCTATATTTCACTGCTCCGAGAACCGATGAGAAGGTGTTCAGCAGCATACTTGAACGCCGCCGCTCGCTGTTCAAGAACCGTGATGCAAGTCCAAAGGTGGTATATAACGACTCGTTGATAAATGTGCTTTACGGCAACAGTCCGCGTACAGCTCCATTGAAGCTCGCCACGCTCGACAAGGTGGATTATAGACGTATGATGGAGATATATCGTGAACGTTTCAGCAATGCGTCGAACTTCAAGGTCATCATAATAGGCAATGTGAACATTGACAGCTTGAAGCCTATGCTTTGCGACTACATAGCATCATTGCCAGCTACGGGCAAGCATGAGGATATGGCTGATACCTATCCAGCAGTGCGCGATGCAAATGAAACTCACATATTTCATCACAAGCAATCCACTCCGTCGTCGCTTGTGGGCATATATTATACTGCCGACATTCCATTCACAGCCGAGAATGACTTGAAGCTCGATGTGCTGAAGCGCGTGCTTCAGATAGCATATACCGATTCTGTGCGTGAGGAAAAAGGTGGAACTTATGGAGTGAGTGTGAACTTCGATTTAGGCAAATACTCTAAGCCAGATGCTTTGCTGAACATATCGTTCCGCTGTGATCCTGCAAGATATGACGAGCTTGTGCCTATTGTGTATAACCAGTTGAAGATTATTGCTGAGAAAGGCCCTAATGCAACTTCGCTTTCAAAAGTGAAGAAATACCTGATAAAGCAACTTGCACAAAATGAGAAGTCTAACGATTATTGGAATTATGTGCTTTATAATGAGATATATACAGGTGTGGATTTTCATACGGGATATATAGATATGGTAAATGGCATCACTGCCAATGATATCAAGAAAATTGCCGATGATATTTTGAAGCAGAATCGTCGTCTTGAAGTGACAATGAAATCGGAATAAATGTCATAACTTAACATAATAACTTGCATAATTATTAATCGGAAATGTCGTTTTATAATGGCGTTTCCGATTGATTTTTTGAATATTTATTCTTTATGCTTGGCTTTTGTGTCATAAAAATGGGTGCTAATGCTGATTTTTTGAGGAATTTATTGCCGTGTGAATAATAAATTGTAACTTTGCGCCAATAAATTATAATAATCATTAAAACTGAAATTTATGAAGAAACGGTTACTACTATTGATTACCGCAATTATGGCTCTATTGCCCATAATGAGCGCGACGGAAGCGACGTGGTCATTTGAATGGAACAAGAGCCGAAGCGACAAGACTTCTCAAGGTTTTTATAGCTTCGGAAGCAGCTATGTGGAGAAGGATGTTTACACGACAGAACTTAATGGCTTGCAATGGAACATTTCGTCTGTCGGCACCTATGTATATGCCTACACATCTACGATGGGGCAATATATAGGCAGCGCAGACAAGCCGCCAGTCAGCTCCACTCTATGGACCAACGACTTGGCAGGAAAGGTCAAGAAAGTGAGAGTGACAGCTCGCATCAAAGATGCAAAGTATGCCGGCAACGTTTCGGTGGCTGTGAATGGAAAAAGTTATCAAAACAACGGCGACAATGAAGCGGCCTTGACAAAAACTTTAGCAGTGTATGAGTTCAGCATAGCCGATGCCGAAGCACAAGAGGGCAAAGTGGAGATAAAACTCAACCAGACGAGTGAAGACAAAGGGCCTCTTTATATCAAGAAAATCGAGATAGACTATGAGGCAGCCGCATCGGCTATTCCAGTACCGCAGTTTACTCCTGCCGCCGGTACATACGATGCCGCTCAGACTGTGGCATTGGCTGTGGCAGGTCTTGAAGCCGGAACATACAAGATATATTACACCACCGATGGCAGCAATCCTCGCCTTGCGGGCAGTTCAAGGAAAGAATATTCCGCTCCAATCAATGTGGCTGAGACGGCAACAGTGAAAGCCGTTACAGCGGTTGGTGATGAACTTAGTGATGTTGCCGACGCTAAATATGTGATTCGTAAAGACCCGCAGATAAAATTCAATGAAGAAAGCCTGACATTGCTTTCGGGCGATGAGGGATATGCGGATTTGCTTAATCCGAATAAGCTGTCGCCCATCACATATAAATCATCGGCGCAATTCGTTTGCTCGGTAGATAAATATGGCGCGCTATATTCATCTTATGTGAAAGAGGATTCAAAGGCTACGATTACTGCAACATTTGCGGGCAACGACGAGTATTATCCATCAACAGCCACTATGATGGTGAACGTGAAGGCGAGAACTCCGCTTAAGACTCCGGTAGTGACACCGCTTGGAGGAACATACGGAGAGCCTGTGGAAGTGAGCATAACCACCGACGACCCGAATGCAGTGACAATATGGTACTCAACAAATGCTGGCAGTGCTGAAGAATTTGAGGACAGCGACAACACGCAGAGTGTGGTAGTGGAGGGCAATGAGGCGAAATTGACAATCGATAAATCTTGCACACTATATGTGATGACCCGCGGATATAATGTGAACAGCGAGGTGGTTTCTGCCAAGTTCACTGTGAATCTTCCGCTGAAAGCCGATTTCACTACCGACAAGGCTTCAAAGGCTTATTACGACCAAGAATTTGACTCGGCCGATGAGATGAAGGACTGGACTGTTGGCACGGGCTGGAAATTGAGCGACAAGAAATTCAGTTCCATCAATGCCGATGACAAGAGCTCGATAGCTATTGGATATGGCGACGGAAGCGGAGTGTCGGTGCTTGCAAGTCCGGAGCTTGCTGTGAATGATGGCAGCAAAGTGGAATTCTATGCATATTTTGAGCCTAATTTCTTGGTTTATGGAAAATGGACATTCAATGTGGTTGATGCCGCGACTAATCAGAGCAAGACGCTTCTTAACGTGTTTGACTGGGCGCAAGAGAATGCATATAATGCAGCCAACTGGAACAAATTCTCGTTTGACCTTGCGAAATATGCAGGCAAGAAGGTGAAATTCACTTTTGAGTATCCGTTTGGAGGAGAAGATTTGGCTATCGATGCATTCCGTCTTGTTCAAGACGATCCAAGTGCAAAAGAGGCAATACACATATTTGAGGGCGAAAGCGTGCAATTCAAGAGTCTTGCCAGCGGCGAGCCGGAATCGCTTGTATGGTCGTTCCCGGGTGGAGACGTAACCGAATCGACCGATGCAGCTCCTGTTGTGAAATATGATAAGGCTGGCACATACGATGTGACGCTGACAGTGAAGCGTGGCGATGAGAGCAACACTGCCGAGCGCAAGAATTTTGTGGTAGTGTCGGCAAAAGCTCCTACGGCATTGATTGGTCTTCCAGAGGAAGGTTATGAGTCTCCATTTGTAGGCACATTTGTCCCGTTGAACGTACCTGTGACATTCCGTGACCTGTCGGCAGGAAATCCTACAGAATGGAAATGGGTGTTCCAAAACACCGACAAGGAGACGAGCAGCGAGCAGAATCCTACAGTGACATACATCAAGAAGGGTACGGTGAGCGTAGGCCTTACGGCAAAGAATGCTGCCGGACAAAGCAATGATGTGCTTCAATATGCGATTCAGGCTGGTGGCGCACAATATGTGTGGAACATAAGCACCGAAGAAAATTCCAATCTCGGACAGGTGAACTTGGGCTACTACGGATATTATGCAGGAACCAACTGGCTTGGCATGGATAAGTTTGCCGAGAAATATAAGGCTCCGCTTGCCGATGCCAAGGTGGATAGCGTGGGTGTGTATTTTGCTTCGGTGGGAACAATCAACCCTAATAGCGAGATTACGATGACGCTAAATTCGGTAGGCGCAAATGGCGAACCGGGTGCTGTGCTTGCCACCGCAACAAAGAAAGTGAGCGAACTTAAATACAGCGATGACGACTATCTTGCCACAATATTCCACTTCGACAAGACTGTGAAGCTGAACAAGGGTGAAGAGTTCTTTATAACTGTAGGTCCATTCCCTAATGGCTCGCTTGATGAGCATCCTTACACTTCCGATGACATTTCGATATTCTGCTTGCGTCGTAGTGAGGGAGGCAAATGCACAGCATGGCATTATCTTGAAGAACAGGATAACTCTGGCAACCCGACTGGTGAATACAAGTGGTATGAGAACAGTGAAAGCCCATTGTCGATGGCTATTGCTCCTGTCATATCTTATGAAGTCATAAGTGGTGTCCCTGCTGTCGGCACCGATGCTGAAAAAGGTGAAGTCACAGTAGTGGCTGTATATACAATCGATGGCATTCAGGTGAAAGCTCCACAACCGGGCGGTCTTTACATATTGAAGTACTCAGATGGCAGCTCAAGCAAAGTCATTGTGAAATAGGTCGCTAAAATCCTTATTGCCGGTTACGGCTGAAAGGATTGAGCGATAAGACAATAAAATGAATCGGGAACTCCATAATAAGGTTGAGTTCCCGGTTTTTTTATTGTAATAATTGCAAGAATGGCTTTTGTTGAGTATTTTTGTGGAATATCACGTTCAGCAAGAAATGTGACTCTAAATGTACGGAAAAAATAATAACAATAGATATGGAAATACTACAAAAACGTATTGAGAGTGAGTCGAAGTATCTGCCTGGCGGATTCTTGAAGGTTGATAATTTCTTGAATCACCAGATAGATCCTGTGCTTATGGATCAAATAGGAGAGGAGATTGCCCGGCTGTTTGCTGATGAGAAAATCACCAAGATTGTCACAATCGAGGCGAGTGGCATTGCGCCAGCCCTCATGGCAGGATTGAAGATGGGTGTGCCAGTTGTATTTGCGAAGAAAAGGATACCGAAGACCACACAAAATGCATATACATCTACTGTGAAGTCGTTCACCAAGGGCAATGAATATCAGCTTAACATCGACAAGGCTTATCTGTCGAAAGAGGATAATGTGCTTTTTGTTGATGACTTCTTGGCATTCGGAAATGCAGCTATTGGCATTATGGACGTGTGCCTACAGGCAGGAGCAAAACTTGCCAACATGGTGTTTGTGGTTGAGAAAGAATTTCAGGCAGGACGTGAGCGGATACTTGAAATGTGCGGAGACTTGCACATAGAGAGCCTTGCTGTGGTTCAATCTCGTGAAATCACCGAGCGCGACCGGGAATTTATGCAGATGGCTATCGACCTTTCGGTTGAGAATGTGAAAAATGGTGGTGGTCCATTTGGTGCGGTGATTGTGCGCGACGACACGGTGGTGGCAACTGGCGTGAATCGGGTTACAGCCAACCACGACCCCACAGCGCACGCCGAGGTGAGTGCGATACGCAATGCATGCGATGCTCTTGGTGATTTCAAGCTCGACGGATGCAGGATATATACGTCGTGTGAGCCGTGTCCGATGTGCCTTAGCGCAATATACTGGGCAGGAATAAGCAAAATATACTATGGCAACACTAAGCAGGATGCCAAGATGATTGATTTTGACGATTCATTTATATATGAAGAGATTGACAAGTCTCCAGAGTTGCGTTCCATCCCTTCGGTGGCAATGATGCACAAGGAGGCACAAGTGGCTTTCAATGACTGGATGCGGAAAGCCGACAGAATAGAATATTAATCAGCACACTGAATACTCCGAATCTGAATGACCGATTTGGGAAAAGTGATTTTTTATAAGCCAAGGGAAGTGTGGAGTTTTGATACACTATCCTTGGCTTATTTTTATAGTGTAGAGTGGAATTGTACTTTCTATATGATATGTTATTGTGGCTTATAAAAGAAATGTGTAAAGTAAATAGATGTATTTTGTTGTAGAATGTAATAAAAATATGTTAAATGAGATTATCGTTTATCGCAGCTTGTCGATGCGTTTTGATTTTTGATGGAAAAATATTGGATTCTTGTATAAAAAATTTGATATATGGATACTTAGTGCCTAATTTTGCATAGATTAATCGATTAATCAAACAGTGTTTTATAAGGTATAGTGTTTATTAATTTATTTATGTCAGTATGAAAAAGAAGCTAATGTTAATTGCAGCTATGGGGATGCTTGCTTCGGCAGTGAGTGCCGCTTCATCGGTGTCGTACCCATATTTTACATTTCAGACTGCAGATGGAACATTGACATCGGTCGATGCCTCATCGCTTACCATGACGATAACAGGCGGAAAACTCATGGTGAGCAATGGAAATGAGAACTATGAGTTCTCTGTTGCTGATTTGAGCAAGATGTATTTTTCCGCCGAGAAAACTGGCGGGGTGGATGATGTGCTGTCATCGGCAGATGATGCACCGAAGGAGGTGTATTCGGTGTCGGGGGTGCATGTGGGAACATATACTGACGTGGCTACACTCACCAGCAGTCTGCAACCGGGAATGTATATAGTGAAAAGTAATGGTAAAACACAAAAAATAGCTGTGAAATGAAACGAGGATTGGCAACTATGATTGCGCTCGGCACAATGGCAGTGTGTGCAAGCGCACAGACCTTGAATGTGGTTGTCGGCAATGTTACATACGCTCTGCCGGCATCGCAAGCAGGAGACATGACTTATCAGAATGGAGAGACGCTTACCATAATGGGCAAGACTCTAAGTTTGCAGGATATAACCAAGATGTATGTAGATGACAGTGAGGTTGATGATGGAACTGTGACCGTAAGCTACAATGGCACTGAGGCAAATGTCACTGTGGCAGGCAATGTTGCGCAATATGTCACGCCCACGGTGTCGGCTGCACATGTGAGCATTGTTCAGAGTGATGATGTGAGCGACACCACTTGCGGTGAAATCACTTATACGCTTAGCGGAACATCGACCGATGGCGATTTCACGCTTGAAGGCTCATATAAGGCTTCTATAGAACTGAGAGGGCTGACATTGACAAGCTCTAAGGGAGCGGCTCTCAATATACAGAACGGCAAGCGCATAGAGCTGAGCATCAAAAAAGACACTGATAATACGCTCACTGATGCCAGCACTGGCAGCCAGAAGGGGTGTGTGGTGTGCAAAGGACATCTTGAGCTAAAGGGTAAAGGTGTTCTCAATGTGTATGGCACGGCTGCTCACGGCATATATGCCAAGGAGTATGTGACAATAAAGAATTGCACCGTGAATGTGCTTTCGGCAGTGAAAGACGGCGTGAACTGCGCGCAATATTTTTTGATGGAGAGCGGCTCGCTGAATATTTCAGGCACAAGCGACGATGGCGTGCAGGTGTCGTATAAAGATGATTCCGACCGTGA
Source organism: uncultured Muribaculaceae bacterium (assembly GCA_964459845.1). Classification (GTDB taxonomy): domain Bacteria; phylum Bacteroidota; class Bacteroidia; order Bacteroidales; family Muribaculaceae; genus CALZFJ01. Next base: position 20,693 of record CAYWOC010000015.1, read on the forward strand.
AGCCGAAGACACAGGAACATTGACCATAACAGGCGGAACTGTAAATGTCGCTGTCACCGGCACTGCCACAAAAGGTCTTAAAGCCGATGGTGATGTGCTTATCTCTGGTGGAGACTTGACTGTGGCTACCGCAGGTGGAGGAAAATGGGACAGTGATGATGCTAAGACCAAGGCTTCGAGCGGAATAAGTGCCGACGGCAAAGTGCAGATTGACGGTGGCACTATCAGTCTCACAAGCACCGGCAGCGGAGGCAAAGGCATAAGTTGCGACGGAGAGCTGATAATAAATGACGGAACAATCACGGTGAATACATCAGGAGGAATGTATGCCTATGTGAACGGAGTTGAATATCCGAACTACACGGGCAATACCGACCGATTGTCGAGCGACCAAAAATCGTCGCCTAAGGGAATGAAAGCCGACGGCAATGTGACGATAAATGGCGGCATCATAAATGTGACAACTACAGGCAATGGCTCAGAAGGAATAGAAAGCAAAGCTGTATTGACAATCAATGACGGAACCATTGTCATTAATTCAGCCGACGATGCCATCAACTCATCAAGCCACATGTATATAAAGGGCGGCGACATTACCGTGGTGGCTACTGGTAACGATGGACTTGACTCTAACGGGAATATGTATATCAGCGGTGGTGTTATAAAAGCATTCGGAGCTTCGGCTCCTGAATGTGGCATCGATGCAAATGAGGAGGATGGATATACGGTTATCTTCACTGGCGGCACGCTGCTTGCTGTTGGCGGCGGAAACTCAGTGCCAAGCACATCGGAATCTACGCAACCCTATGTGAGCGGAAATGTATCGGTGGCAGCAAACAGCGAAGTGACACTGAAGAGTGGTGACACAGTGCTTGCCACATTCACAGTGCCAAGCAACTACACTTCATCCAGCCAAGGCGGAAACCGACCGGCTCCCGGTGGTGGAGGTCGTCCGGGACAATCGGGTAGCGGATCGGTGCTTATCACTTGCCCGGGATTGACATCGGGCAGCAGCTATACGATGACGAGCGGCTCATCTTCAACCACTGTCACTGCTGTGCTGAAAGGCAGCAGTAGCGGTGGCGGACGCTGGTAATAGAATAATGACATAGAAAATTGTCGGCTTGATTTTAACTCTTTGTAATATGGTTGAAATCAAGCTGATTTTTTTGAACTATCCTATTTATGCTTTGCGATATGTGCGATGGTCAATATTATAAGCAAGATTCCGAGCCAATAATGGCGTAGCCCCATTATGCTGTTTGCTCTATCGATGAATGCAAGCAGTGCGAAGCCCGTGGCTGCTAAAAGGATGAATGCGATTGACAGCAGGATGGTACTCCAAGTCTTCTTGAACGAGACGCATGAAAATATGGCTCTGTACCAAGCGATGTGACGCTTGATGTGCGGAGCTAATGCCAATAGCCACACACAGCTCGATATGACGTGAGCCGCAGCCCAATTGTGCCAGATCTCGTGAGATGAGCCATGTCCTGCCACATGCAGCCCAATGCCGGTTATGGCAGTCGCTATAAAAGCAAGAGGCATGATTCGCTCAATGATTGCCCATGGCTGATGAGCCTTTTGAACATTATGACTTTCTTTGTCAAGTTCTGAAAATACACCTTGCGGACACACTTTTATGCACATTTTGCATCCTATGCAAGCATCTGCATTTTTTAATGTGGCATGTTTATGCCACAGGAAGCCGACCTTCCCGATAACTTTCTTTGGACACTTTTCCACGCATTTCCAGCACGCTATGCAGCTATGTGGATTCATAGATATATGCTCGGTGGTTAATCGTTTCATCATAATTTCTTTTTTTTGACTGCAAAGTTAAGGCAATCAATAAAAAAGGACGATGGATGAAGCTGTGTAATATTTGGACTATTCAAGGTATTTCTGTCGGAACGAAGTGGGGCTGATGCCAGTGGATAGCGTGAACATTCTTGAGAAATATGCATTGTCGTCTATTCCTAGCCTGATGGCTATCTCCTTAATGGAAAGATGCGAATGAGCAAGCATACGCTTGGCTTGCAATATGACCTCGTTTTTGATGAACATGGTTGAGCTTATTCCAGTCACCGTCTTGACCACTTCGTTAAGATACACGGTTGAAATGTTGAGGCGGGAGGCGTAATACGATGGCTGGCGGCTCGTGGCAAGATGTTCTGCCAGCAGATGGCGAAGATTCAGAACTATCTCAATGTGCCGCTGGCTGAATCTGAGATGCTGCATGTTTATGCCTTGAATAGCCTCGGCGATGATGCTGATAAAAGCTTCAGCCAGCCGTGTAGCTGTTATTCTCGACAGTTTGTCATCGAAGTTGCCGCTCATTCTGCCTGCAATAAGATGAGCTATTTGCATTAATTCATTCTTACGCTTAGCATCTATTTTGAACGATGAAGCAAACAGGGAGAATCTGTCGAATACGCACTTCTCGATGCTTCCCACATATTTGCTGTCGGCAATAAGAATCCAACCTTTTGTATTCTTCTCTGAACTGATGAAGCGGTGTACTTGACCCGGCTGCACAATAAACACTTCACCCGATGTTATGCAATGCTCCTTGAGGTCGATAACTCCGCATCCTGATCCACTTTCCAGGATACCAAAAATGTAGTAGTCGTCTTGATGTGCATAGGTTATTGGAACATTGCCGTTGCCGATAGAGCTTATGCGTCGCAGCACGATGCCAATATCTGAGAACTTGGCTGAATTATGTAGAGGAAGTCGGTTCATATCTTTCGTTATAATGACTGTTGAAGCTCCATCACGCCATCTTCGACCATTTGCAGCACACCCTTTTGCTTGGAATACACGCTTAGTGCCTCCTCTTTCGATTTGCAAGATGTCACATTGATTGCTATTGCTTTGAAGTTTGTATATTGGTAGAAAACCTTATCACCTCTTTGGACAGCTAAGTTCAGTAGCTGCTGCTTGGCTTTATCATTGTCGTAATACATTATAAAGCGGAATCCGTCTGCTGTGGCTGCATCGGTATTTTTTGCTTGTGCTGTGGCTTGCCGAGTGGCTTTGGATGGCGACTTGCAAGAGAAAACACTTGCTATCAATGATATGGTCAGTATTGCTGCAAATTTCTTCATTTTATATGGAAGTTTCATAATGATTTATGCCTGATGGAAGTTTATCCCCTGTATTCCGATGGATTATTGCCAAGGTATCTTTGAACATATCGGCAGAAATAGGCAGGAGAAGAGAAACCGAACATATCGGATATGCTGACAAATGTCAGCGACTTGTCGTGGAGCAGGCGTGATATGTCGAGAATGGTGAAACGGTTTATCCAGTAGTTGGCGGCGTATCCGCTCACCTCTTTTGTCACTTGCGACAGATATTTAGGCGTGATGCACAGTTTGTCGGCATACCATGCCACCTCTCTGTTTTTTCTGTATTCTCCATTTTCGAGTAGCGTGAGAAAACGTGTCATTATATTAGCGAATTGTACCGATACGTTAGATTCTTGATATAAATGGGAATGGAAATCAAAAAAGTCGAGAATCATAGTCTGCACAGCGTTCATCAGCAGTTCGTTGCGGAAGTGGTGCTTAGTTTGCGAAAGTCGGAAGATAATGTTGTCGAGGTCTTTACGGCACACGCTATACTGCTCATCGGTGAGACGCATCACTGGGTTCAAGAACAAGGCAAGCTGTCCCTTCACGCCATAATTGCTCTGCAATGGCGAGCTGGCTGTTATGAATTCGGATGCTACCAATACATTTATCACCCGAAATCCCTCTTCAGGGCGGATATTCTCCACCAACTTTCCTTTGCGAACGATCATTACATCGCCTTTTTGCAAACAGAACTCTTTGCCGTTGAACATGAATTTGCATCGTCCGCCTATGCATAGTGCATGGGAGAGATAATTTTCAGATATATCTTTCCCTGCATAATCCAGAGAATTGGTTATTATGATATTTTCTGTTCGTTCCATAGCAATCAATCTTTATCCCGCCACAAAATTATTGAATTTCAGCTAAAAGCAAAATATTTGGAATTGCTTTTTTCGCTGATTTTATTTTTCTTAAGATATGGGAACACCAGTTTTTCCGAAAAATTTGCCACGACATCCGGAAACACAGCACTTAAAGATGATGAGCGAGTGTACAAAGCAGCGTCATTGACGCGGCGAAAATTCATCTCCATCGATCCTGATGCAGATATTAAATACGAATCTGGCACTTTGCGTGGCGACAGCATAGTTGCTGTGGTCGGCAAATGTGCATCAATGGAGTATCTGCAATCCTTGCAATAATATGAGGCGTTGGTGCGTCTTTATATTTATAATATTTTTAGCGAATAGCAATCAAATCCCAATCGGTTATTAATCTTGGTGATTGATTGGGATTTATGTTTTGGCGGGTGGGTTTCGGAAAAATGTGCCAAAAAATACGCAGAATATATCTTTTATTTCTGTATTTTTGTTCGGAAATTTGCACCTTGAAAAAAATTGGAAGTATGAAGAAGTTATTAACGATTTTATCTCTGCTGTTTTTTGCAGGACAGATTAGTGCACAGCAGCTTACGCTGAGCCTTGACAGTTGCCGCGCGCTGGCTGTCCGCAACAATAAGGAATTGCACATTTCGAGCGAGAAGCAGCAAAAAGCCTATTATGAGCGAAAGGCGGCTTTCACCAAGTATCTGCCGCGAATCTCTGCCGAAGGGGCTTATATACATACAGGCAAAGAATTGTCGCTGCTTAGCGACGAGCAGAAGAGTCTGTTTGGGAATATTGGCTCAAATGCTGCTCAGCAGATTACAAGTGCCGCTCAGCAGAATCCTGCTCTCGGACAATTGGTGTCGCAATTCAGCGGTCAGCTTGAACAGGCGGCTGGCGCGCTCAACTCGGTTGGGCAAAGTCTTGTGGACGCATTCCGCACAGATACGAGGAATCTCACCGTGGGGGCGGTAATGCTCACTCAGCCGATATATATGGGCGGGAAAATCGTTGCCTATAATAAGATGACAAAGTATGCCGAGGAGATTGCTCGCAATCAGCATGATTTGGCTCTGCAAGATGTGATTGTGGAGGTGGACCAGGCATATTGGCAGATAGTGTCGTTACAAAGCAAGAAGAAACTTGCCGAGAGCTATCTCGAACTTGTGAAGAAGCTCGACAGCGATGTGCAGAAAATGATAGATGAAGGTGTGGCAACCAAAGCCGACGGACTTAGCGTGAAAGTGAAGGTGAATGAGGCTGAGGTGACTATGATTCAGGTGAACAACGGGCTGTTCTTGTCGAAGATGCTGCTTTGCCAGATTTGCGGACTTGACTTGAACTCTGATATAACACTGGTGGATGAGGATGCCGACAGCTTCAAACTTCCTGCACAAGCCGATTCGGCTGATGTGAACATCGCTCTCAACAACCGTCCTGAGCTGAAATCGCTTGACTTGCTGACGAAGATAAGCGATGAAAAGGCCAAAGTGGCGCGTGCCGAGTTCTTGCCGACTGTGGCATTGACAGGTGGATACCTTGCCACAAGCCCTTCGGTGTTCAACAGCTTTGAGAAGAAATTCAAAGGCACTTGGAGCGTCGGCGTGCTTGTGAAGATTCCGCTATTGACATTCGGCGAGCGCAACTATAAATACAAGTCGGCTAAGGCTGATGCAATCATTGCGCAACTGCAAATGGACGAAGTGCGCGAGAAGGTGGAGCTGCAGGTGAACCAATGCTCGCAGAAGCTGCGTGAGGCGAATGAGCGTCTGTCGGTGGCATCGCGAAGCAAGGAACAGGCTGATGAGAATCTGCGCTACGCAACCCTCGGAATGAAAGAGGGCGTGATTCCTGTGAGCAATGTGCTTGCGGCACAGACGGCTTGGCTCTCGGCTCATTCCACTTGTGTCTCGGCGCAGATAGATGTGATGCTTGCCGATGTGTATCTACGTAAATCATTAGGAACTCTAAAATAACTGAACGAATGAAAAGCAATAGCAAATTAAATTATGTATTTGTAGTGGCGATAGTGCTGGTGGCTGCGGTGGTGGCTGCTATAATCTATGGCTTCAACTTGCCAAAGCAGGAAGAGATAATTCAAGGGCAGGCAGAGACAAGTGAATATAGGGTTTCGAGCAAGGTGCCTGGCCGTGTGCTGGAAATTCGAGTGAAAGAGGGAGACAAGGTGAGGAAAGGCGATACGCTCGCAATTCTTGAAGCCCCTGACATCCAGGCAAAATTAGCGCAGGCCAACGCTGCTGTATCGGCTGCCGAAGCTATTGACCAAAAGGCGCAGAACGGTGCCCAAAAGGAACAGATTCAGGGCGCATATGAAATGTGGCAGAAGGCAAAAGCCGGAGTGGAGGTTGCGGAAAAGACATATAATCGTGTGAACCGCTTGTTTGAGAGCGGAGTGATGGCAGAACAGAAACGCGATGAGGCAAAAGCTCAATATGATGCTATGGTGGCAACCGAGAAAGCAGCCAAGGCTCAATATGAAATGGCGAAGAATGGTGCGCGCATTGAGGACAAAGCTGCTGCTGGAGCTCAGGTGGCACGCGCTCAAGGTGCGGTGAAGGAGGTTTCTTCCTACATCAATGAAACTGTGCTGACCGCTCTTGCCGATGGCGAGGTGACTGAAATTTTTCCACAAGTAGGTGAGCTTGTAGGTACTGGCGCGCCTGTCATGAATGTGGCTTTGACCGATGATGTGTGGTTCACATTCAACATTCGTGAAGACAAGTTGCCCGGCATAAAAGTGGGAGCTGAGCTTGATGCCTATATCCCGGCTATGGACAAGAATATAAAAGTGAAAATATCACTCATAAAGAATGTAGGCAGTTTTGCGACTTGGAAGGCGACAAAAGCTCTCGACGGATTTGACTTGAAGACATTTGAGGTTCAGGCAAAGCCCATGCAGCCGGTGACCGAATTGCGGGCAGGCATGTCGATAGTTCTAAAAAGGTAATTAAGCATCGTTCGGTGAAATAATGAATATAAAAGAGATATTCCAGCGCATATTGAGAGTGGCGTGGCGAGAGGTGCATCTCTTCTCGCACCGTCCGCTGTGCCTGTTCTGTGCTATGATTGCGCCGATATTCTGCACCGTATTCTTCACTTCGCTCATGTATAAGGGGCTTCCGACAGACTTGCCTGCCGGTGTGGTAGATGAGGACAACACAAAGACTACCAGGCAGATAATACGCACACTGGATGCCCTTGAAAACACCAATATAGTGGCTGAATACAGCAATTTCAGCGAGGCTCGCGAGGCAATGCAGCAAGGCAAGATATATGCGTTTTTCTATATTCCAAAAGGCACAACAGCCAAGGCGATAGCAAGTAGGCAGCCAAAAATATCATTCTATACGAATGAAACCTACTTTGTGGCGGCATCGCTTCTCATGCGCGATTTGCGCCTTTCGTCGGAACTGGTGGGACTTGCCATCACACGCCAGACGCTGTATGCCAAAGGTGCTACGGAGCGTCAGGCAATGGGTATTATACAGCCGATAACAGTGGAGGCGCATCCGTTGAAGAATCCATACTTGAACTATTCGGTGTATCTGAACAATGTGATTATACCCGGCATTCTTTTCCTTCTTGTGATGCTTATCACAGCCTATTCGATAGGGGAGGAGTGGAAAAAAGGCACACAGAAGGAGTGGTATGAGCTTGGCGGCAGATCATCAACAGTGGCACTCATTGGAAAGCTGTTGCCACAGACGCTGCTATTCTGGCTGATGATAGTGTTCATCGATGTATATCTGTATGAGTATCTTGCATTCCCATGCAATTGCGGAATATCGCACATGATTCTTGTGGGGATGCTCACAGTGCTTGCGTCGCAAGGATTCAGCATCTTTGTCTTTGGCATAGTGCCAGGGCAGTTGCGTCTTGCTATGAGCACCTGCTCGCTGTGGGGCGTGGTTTCGTTCTCAATATCAGGTATGTCGTTCCCGGTATCGGCTATGGCTCGTCCGCTGCAAGTGGCGGCAGAGTTGTTCCCGCTCCGTCACTATTTCCTGATATATGTGAATCAGGCACTCGACGGATATTCCATATTCTATGTGTGGCATTCGGTGGTGGCACTTGTGATGTTCACAATTTTGCCTATGTTTGTGCTGTGGCGTTACCGCTCGGCTATTTTCAATAATAAATATGTTCCGTGATTCAATGAAAGGTATAATAAACATATTCAAAATATGGCTCAGTGAGCTGGCCGATGTGGTGAAGGATCAGGGAATCTTTATCTTTGTGGTTTTACTTCCGCTGGGGTATCCGCTGCTGTATGCCTATATCTACAATGAAGAGGTGGTGCGCGACGTTCCTGTGGCTGTGGTGGATGAGAATAATTCGGAGATGAGCCGCAAGTTTATCCGCCTGATGGATGCCACCCCCGATGTGTATATCGCCGCTCACTGCAATAGTATGGCTGATGCCGAGGAACTCATACGCCGGCAGGAAGCGTATGGCATATTGCGTATTCCAAAGTCGTTCTCCGAGGACATATATCGAGGCGACCAAACCACAATAGGAACTTACAGCGACATGTGCAGTATGCTTTATTACAAGGCAATGCTGCTTGCCGCCAACAATGTGGCATTGGAGATGAACAAGGATATAAAGGTCAAGAAATATATCCCTGGCACAACCGATAGACAGGATGAAATCACACGAATGCCTGTGAAGTATGATTATGTGCAATTGTATAATCCTCAAAGCGGATTTGCAGCGTTCTTGATACCGCCAGTGCTGATGCTTATAATACAGCAGTCGATGCTGCTCGGTGTGGGTATGTCGATGGGGCGTATGCGCGAGCGCTACATGGGATTCGGCTTGCCGTTTAAGCCGTATTATAAGAATCCGCTATATATTGTAATTGGAAAGGGGCTTGTGTATTTTTTGATATATATAGTAATGGGAGTCTATATGTTCACATTTGTGACCAAGAGCTTTGAGCTGACGCAAATAGGCACTTTTAGCGTGTTTTTGCAGTTCCTCGTTCCATTTGTTCTTGCGTGCGTATTTTTCTCCATGGTGGTGTCGTTCTTCATCTATCGCCGTGAAGATTGCATTCTTCTCATCGTGTTCCTGTCGCTCCCGTTGCTGTTTATTTCAGGTGTGTCATGGCCAGGTGCGGCAGTTCCCGACTATTGGAAATATGTGTCGTATATAGTGCCGTCCACATTCGGACTTAACGGATATGTACGAATATCAAGTATGGGTGCATCGATTCATGATGTTGCATTCGAATATAATGCGTTATGGCTTCAATGCGTAGTGTATTTTTTGATAGCCTTGTTGTTCTATCGTCGTGAGATATTGCGGATAATGAACCGCAGAACGTCGCTGCATCTGATAGAGAAGGTTATCAAGAAGATATAAGCCCCTCAAATCGTCCAAGCAGAATAAAAATTTTTCATAGTTTAGTTTTTGTCCAAACCCGTGACTCGGGTTGAAAAAGGCTGCCAGCTTACTTGCTGCCAGCCTTTGTTATTCGTGATTGTGATGCGGCATATTCGATATAGGGGGCATTTATGGCGAAACTTTTGGAATACGCTTACACCCTTATTGCCGCCGATTCTGGATTATTGCTTCTTTTCGAGCTTTGCGCGGACATAGGTTGTGCGATCGGCTTTCACTTCAATCTGCTCGGTGCGTGGAGTGTAGCCGTAGGCTTCGTATCTAAGGGTGTAGCGTCCAGGCTTCACGTTGTCGAAGATGAAAAGACCGTTATACTCGTCGTCGGTGCGGTAAGCGCGAAAGGTGACACCATCCTTGTCGGTCAAATATACCATACCATAGTTGATTGGCTTCCACTGGTCGTCGCTGCCTTCGCGGTATTTGTAAAGAGGGTGGTCGAGATGCTCGTGAGCATCTTTCAGTGTACCTACAATGTAGCCTATCTTTTCTGGCTTACCACCATAGAATGCGTTGATGGCACGGAAATATCTCACAGCCTCCATGCGGCAATAGTCGCGGTTGAGCAGACGATGACGTTCGGGATGATAGGAGTGGAATGAACCTTCGGCAAGGAAGCTCGGCACGCGGTGCTTAAGCACGGCGAGGTATCCTGTGTAGCCAATTGAATTGGCTTTGCCCGGTGCAGTACCCCCCATCCACGATATATCGCCGGCTATATATGGATTTTCGGGGCTTGATGAGCTCCATTCTGTTATAGGATTGTCCCAAATGTAGGGAAATGCTTGTCGGCATCGTTCGATGCTGCCTGGAGCATAATCCTTGCCAGTCTCTCCGCGATACATAAGCACAAGATAATTTATAGTGGAGCCATCTACATGGGCATTGCTGTGAATCGATAAGAAGTAGTCGGGATTGAGCGAATCCACTTGAATGGCGATGCGCTCGAGTCCCACGATCTGTTGCTGTCCGTTTTCGTCGCAAGTAGTCTCGTCGCGGTCGAGCGGAGTGGCGTTTTTCTGCCCGTGAGTCACATAGCCGTTCTTGGTGCGCGACATATACACAGTGGCACCGGCATCGTGCAGCTTGTGATACAGTTCGAGAGCTTTCCACAGATTGGTCTTGGTCTCAAAGAACCCAAGGGTGTCCATCTCCGGGTGATTGATTGTGGCGAGAGGCCGGTCGTTGGCGGTCCATCCACCGTGTCCGGCATTCACATAGATGCGTTTGCCTTTAAGACCTTTTGCATTGGCTGCGCCAACGCATAGGAGCAATGTTGCGAGAGCGATAAAGATTTTTCTCATAAACAGAATATTAATGATATTAAGAATTTCGTGGTAAGCATAATGACAAAAAAGCAATCCGATGAATGAATCACGGATTGCTTTTGTTATCATTAGTAGGTTTCGACCATTTTATCCATTATTGGTCGAGTTGCGATTTAGTTTTCAGCTTGCTTTGGATTAACAGCAATATAATTGCGGTTAGCCTTAGTAACGAAAACAACTGTACCGTCGGTCAAAGCATACAAAGTGTGGTCTTTACCCATACCTACGTTTGCACCTGCATGGTGAACAGTGCCACGTTGACGCTTGATGATGTTACCAGCTTTGGCGAATTGACCACCAAAAATTTTAACTCCAAGTCGTTTGCTTTCTGACTCACGACCGTTCTTAGAACTACCTACACCTTTTTTATGTGCCATTTCTTCTTAAAATTTTAGGGGTTTATTAAGCTACGACTTCTTTAATCACAACTTTGGTGAAATATTGACGGTGACCGTTCAAGCGACGATAACCTTTTCTTCTCTTCTTCTTGAAGACAATAACATGTTCACCTTTTACGAGGGGAGTCTTAACCTCGCAAACAACTTTAGCACCTTCAACGGTAGGCGCGCCAACCTTAACGGCACCGTCGGCGTCAACGAGAAGAACGTTGCTGAATTCTACTGCATCACCTTCTTTAGCCTCGTCGCCGAGATAATGAACATACAAATACTTGCCAGCTTCGGCTTTGAATTGCTGTCCCTTGATTTCTACGATAGCGTACATCTGTTAAATTAATTTTTACAGGTTAATCCGTGCGGCGGATTTCCATTTTGGAAATCACTTAATCAAGCCTTTCGGAATGAGCATACAAAAGTACTAACTTTTTCCCGAACAAGCAAATAATATCCTATGAAAAAAATGCTTATTTCGGAAATGCGTGCTTGTTCATTGTGACAGCTATGCAGTCAGTGCTGTTGCCGGTATTCGTTTGGTGTCATATCAGCCATTTTCTTAAACAGTCGGGTGAAATGCTGAGGATATTGAAAGCCTAATTCGCATGAGATTTGGCTGATGGGTTTTTCTGTGTCGAGAAGGCTTCTTTTAGCCATATCCATCATTTTTAACTGGATATATGCCTGTGCTGATTTGCCTGTTTCCTTCTTTATAAGGTCGCTGAAATATCCTGGCGACAAGCATAACTCGCTTGCGCAATACTTCACTGTTGGCAATCCGGCACTTTGAGCCTTTCCTGATATGAAATAATTATCAAGCAATGCCTCAAAGCGTGTCAAAAGATTTCTGTTTATGGGTTTCCGTGTGATAAATTGCCTTTCGTAAAAGCGTAGGCAATAGTCAAGTAGCAATTGGATGTTAGAGGCTATTAGGCGTTTGCTGAGGCTGTCTATTGAATGCTCCAGCTCCTGCTGGATTTTTCCTAAGCAATCGATGAATAGCGTGCGTTCACGTTCGGATAAATGCAAGGCTTCATTCACTTCGTATGAGAAATACGAATAATCTTTTATACTACGGCCAAGTGATGTCCCATATATCAATTCCGGATCGAAGCAGAGTGCCCAACCCTGCGGTTGGAAGACTTCGCCCGTATCCTCTATGCCTATGACTTGTCCCGGAGCAAGACATACTACAGAGCCTTTCTGGTAATCGTAACGCTGTCTTCCATAAATCAACTCACAATTTTTTTCGTCTTTCAAATATACTGTATAGAAACTGAATGTGTGGCGTATGTGTTTCATGGGGTTTGCTTTCGACAAATCAATCACACTGACCAGCGGATGTAATGTTTCTACACCTAACATCTCATTGTATTCGGTAACGGTCGTAATATTTAATAGTTCGTTGTTCATATTCTGGAGTTTTAATGCAAAAATACAAATTGATAGGTAATAATATATCATATGCAGAGCATAAACTTCAATTTAGGTAAATGAATCCTTGATTTGTATAAGCAAGGCACAAACTTTTGATAATATGAGAGTAACAAACAACGATTTGGGTAATTCAATCTGCAATTTGTTTAACATAAGTCTGCGCTAATCCGACTACCTTTGTGTCATAAAATAAACAATAATAAACACAAGTATTATGAGTAAAAGTATATTGACACTTATGATGATGCTGACGGCTATATTGCCGTTCTCATCCTGTTCTCAAAGCAAATCAAGTAATAAAATGAATATGGAAAATAGAAGAACGTTGGTGGTATTTTTTTCAAGAACAGGAGAGAATTATGCCGTGGGCAATATCCAAAAGGGTAACACACAAATCATCGCTGAAATGATTGTGAAAGAGACTGACGGTGCGCTTTTCCAGATAGAGCCGTTTAAAGCCTATCCTGAGAATTATACGAAATGTACAGAAGTGGCAAAACGAGAAGTGGAGTCGAAAGCTCGCCCTGCAATAAAGGCGGATGTTGCAGTGGAGGATTATGATGTGATTTATATCGGCTATCCAAATTGGTGGGGAGATATGCCGATGCCTGTCTATACTTTCATTGAAAAGCATAATTGGCAGGGTAAGACGGTAGTCCCGTTTTGTACGCATGAAGGAAGCGGCTTGTCGGATACGGAAAACAAATTGAAAAATGCATGTAAAGGTGCGACCGTACTTAAAGGCTTGGCGATACGAGGAATCATTGCCCAAAAATCACAGGAGCAAGCCAGGAAAACTGTAGCATATTGGTTGGCAAATCAAGCAAAATAGATAAGAAAAAATTGGAAAGGTAAAAGATATGAAAAATGTGATGATATTGACTGGAGCCGGTCAGATTGGTATGGCTATAGCTCGCCGGATGGGTTACGGAATGAAAATCGTAGTAGGCGACAAGAACAAAGGGAATGCTGATGCGATTGCAAAGACGATGAATGAGGCTGGTTTTGATGCTATTCCTGTGGAAATGGATTTGTCTTCACGCACATCTATCCTCAATCTTATTGCCGAGGCACAAAAGTATGGAGAGATTTCGATGTTGGTGAATGCCGCAGGAGTGTCGCCAAGCCAGGCATCCATTGAGATTATTCTTAAGGTAGATCTCTATGGAACCGCCGTGTTGCTGGAGGAGGTAGGTAAGGTTATCAAAGTTGGTGGCGTTGGCGTTACCATCTCCAGCCAGTCGGGACACCGTATGCCGGCACTCACTCCAGAAGAGGACGAATTGCTTGCCACTACTCCCACCGAGGAACTTCTCTCGCTGGATATGCTTCGGGAGGGAAATATCTGCGATACGCTGCGCGCTTACCAGATGGCGAAACGCTGCAATGTGAAACGTGTGATGGCAGAATCCGTGAAATGGGGAGAACGTGGAGCAAGGTTAAACTCCATTTCTCCAGGCATTGTTGTTACGCCATTGGCTATTGATGAGTTTAACGGTCCGCGTGGCGATTTCTACAAGAATATGTTTGCCAAGTGTCCTGCGGGTCGTCCCGGCACCGCAGATGAAATCGCAAATGTGGCTGAACTGCTGATGAGCGACAAAGGCTCATACATTACCGGTGCCGATTTCCTGATTGATGGTGGTGCTACAGCATCTTTCTTCTATGGCCCATTGAAGCCGAATTATAAACAGATGAAGGGGTGTGATGAATGATGCAATATAATGACTTTTTCTGCATAATGAGTGAGGTTCACGTATGTGGTGTGGATATTTCGCTCAGCGGTAATAAATCTAACAAGATTAGTTCAAAAAGTTTATAGACAGAGGAGAACTCTATTTTTTCTTTGGTAACCGATTGGGTTCATAGTTCCATCATGATTATGGAATTATGAACCCAAATTGTTTTCATCTGTAATTTTCAAGTCCGACAGATAAATCTTCAGCAAAAGTCGGTGTGTCTATAATTTTGCTATTTTATATAGCATCAACAATTAAAAGAAATATATGACAACGATAAGACTGAAGTTCCGCTCTTCGTCATTGCTTGGGATGATGGGAACGTTATATTATATGGTGATACACAAAAGGTGTGTGAAGTGGATAAACACTGGATATCATATTTATCGGGAAGAATGGGATGAAAATACAGAGTCTTTGAAAATCCCTCACAACGGGGAGCGAAAGGCGGAACTGATACAGATTAAGTCGGCAATGGCTCAGGAAATAAAGCGGAGGAAAAGAATAATTTGCGAGTTGGAAAGTTCCCATATCGACTTTTCGCTGAGTGAACTGTGTGCGGCATTTGGTGAGCTGCCTTCTTGTAAAACGATATTCACTTTCTTGCGAGAACAAGTGTCAAGGCAAGAGCGGCTGCAGCGACTGGGAACCGCCAGAACATATTATAATGCCTATATGCGTTTCAGGGAGTTTCGGAAGGAGATAGACTTGGCGTTTGCCGAACTTACATCTGATATGATAGAAGAATACGAGGCTTGGCTCACCAATAGGAACTTGATGCAAAACACCATACGCTTTTACCTGCGTACGCTAAACACTATGTTGTCTAAAGCAGAAGGCGAGGGTCTGCTGAATGATGCCGGAATATTGTTTTGTCGAGTGCATCTATCGTATGTGAAAACCACAAAGCGGGCTGTTTCTGTTTTTGATATCCGTGCCATACAGGCGTTGCATCTTCCCGAGAAAAGTATATTAGCATTTGCCCGCGACATATTTATGTTCAGTTTCTATATGCGAGGAATGCCATTTGTGGATATTGCGTTCTTGAAGAAGACCGATTTGAAGAATGGAATGTTGAGCTATTGCCGCAGGAAAACCAACCAACATCTAACTGTGGCGTGGGAGAAAGAGCAGCGCCATATTGTTGAAAGATATGCTAAACAGGCAGAAAACTCGCCTTATATGTTGCCCATCATCAGGAAAACGGATGGGACTGAATACAGGCAATACCAGCGCATGCAGGAGAATATAAACCGCGCATTGAAGAAGATAGGAAACATGGTAGGGCTGAAAATGCCTCTTACTACATATGTGGCTCGTCATTCATGGGCAAGCATTGCCAGAGATTTGAATATTCCCATCACAGTTATCAGCGAAGGTATGGGACATCAATCTTACAAAACTACACAAGTGTATCTCGACTCGATTGATACGTCAAGAATCAATGAAGCGAACAGGACTATCATACGGAGAATATGCAGAGGAAGATAGGAAAGTTGGGCGTGAAATCTGCTGCAAACGTACTCTTGATTTATTTAGCAGATGTGCTGGTCTTCTAATGTAAGACAAGATTTCAAGTACAAAGATACTGTTTTTCCTTTATTTATCATCGTTTTCCCTCAAATTATTTTTCATTTTCTGTGCTTTTACATCGAAATGTTTAGCAAATCTACTGGTTTTATCACCATAACCAATTGATTCCCAATCGAAATATACTTTAATCTTGTCTTACATTAGAAGACAAGACCAGAATTAATAGAGACACAAGGTCACAAAGTAGCAAAATGTAATGATGTCAGGCTCGCTTGATGTGTTAAGCATTTGAACTCATTGACTGGACATACATACATTTCAATAGTATGAATATATGAATAATATCGTTGCAAAACCGGCACGGTCATTACAAGTAATGGCAGCCAAAAGTGACATAAAGTAGATAAAGAAAATGACGCAGGTTTGCTCGCTTCCTTCCTCTACAGCCGACGTAAACGATGTATATAATATGTATAATAACAAGCGTTTACCAAAGGGCATTCACGTTGTTGGAGCTGATGATGAGTCGGTTTCAAAAGTAGAAGGAATATCCTATATTGAAGAAGATGTAAATGCTCCGTGGGGCTATCTTTTTATTCAGCATTTCGCAGCAGAAAGATTCGAAAAGATACTTGGAAATGAAAATCTTGAAGGAGATTTCATTCCCAAATGTTTTATTCACCGCACAATCAACTATAGGCGTAAGCCGAACGGAAAAGGCGTAGTGAAAGAAGAAAAACCTTCGGTAAGCGGACTGGTGTTTCTGCAAGGAGAGACGCAAGAGCTTAAATCGTTTCTACATAAAAATTTTCCGCAATATCATCTTGTGAACAATTGTATGACTGGGAAACCTGCATCTATTAAGGACAGCGTGATGCAGCCGTTTATGAAAGTTGTGGAGACAGAACCTGAGCGAGTGACGTTTCTGCGGGCTCCTTTCGTGAAATTCGCAAAGGATCATGTGAAACTTCGTGTGCTGACTGGAATCTTGGCTGGGCAGGAGGGCTATGTTGTCCGCATATTGCGCGACCGCCGACTTGTGATGGATTTTGGCGGTTATGCAGTGTCGATAGGTAATGTGCATAACGAGGATTTCCAGATAGCTGAATGACACAGGCATTCCGTGCAATTTGTCTGTCGTTCCATCCCTATATATGGTGAAGGACATCTATCAGCGAGCTATCGACAGCGTCTGCGTGGGCAAAATCATTTAAGATCGAAAACTAAATCAAACAAAAAATATGCGAGATTTCAAAGACATTAAGGTCGCAGTGGCAGGAACTGGCTACGTGGGACTGAGCATAGCAACATTGCTATCGCAACATCATTAAGCGCATTAAGGCCAAGGGCGCAGAGGTTGTCATCTACTAAACAATACTTGAAAATGGCACAACATCTCTGGCAGTAAGATGATAAGTAGTTTGGAAGACTTTATGGCAAAAAGCCTCGCTATCAATGCAAACAGATACGATGCTTGTCTTAACGATTAAAAGAGAAAGTATATACATGTGTTATTTTCCTTCGTGATTGATTGTTGTCTTTATTTATATTAGTGGTTATATAAATCGGTATTCTTAGAATTATGCTTGAATTTTTCCCAAATGATTCTTGTCAGCACTATATAGGTTTGCTACAAGATAATATTAATCGAATGGCATCTAACAGTTCAAATTGTAAGACATGGTTGATTACTCTTATTACTGCGATTTTTGCTATTAGTGCTTCAAAGGGTGACATGGTTATGTATATCTGGATGGCTTATATTCCAACTGCTCTGTTCTTCTTTATAGACTGTTTCTACCTTGGTACTGAACGTAGATTCCGAAGAATAGAAAAGCGTTTTATCGCTTTAGTCACTAAGGAAGAGAACACTTTAATGCATGAGTGCCAACCACATGACGTTGTTGCAGCAATGTATCAATTTTCATTGCCTAAAGAACATAAAGACAAACATAATCTATTTTTTCAGACTGTTCGTGCAATGTGGTCGTTGTCTACCACTCCTTTTTATGGATGTGTGGTTGTAATTATCTTTTATGTTCAGCACAATTTCTCTTTCTGTATTTGGTGATAAATGCAAGATGCCTATTGCTATCCATACAATACAATAATATACAATGTCAATTTACTGTCGTAAAGAAAATAATCATGAGGCGCTGTTTATCAAAAATCTTCATTTGAATAATTGTAACAAGAAACTTTCAATGGTGCTTGCCCCTAATTTCAATGAAGAAGAGTTTATTGGAACATTTAAAGATTGTTTTCCACATCTATGGGAAGATATTGTTTCCTTTTGTGATACAAGGAAAGCCAATTATTTGAGACGAAAGGCAAGAGGACTTCGTGCTAATCCTTATTATACGCCAGAAGAGTTTCTCGTCAAACATGCTCAGCCACATATCATAAAAGTTACAGCAACTTCAGAAAAAGAAAGATGTAAAACTAAAGAGCAGTTGAAAGACGAAGGGAAAATGAAACTGCAACGAAGGGAAGAAAAATTGGAGAAGAACTTGGAATATGTTCAAGAAGTGTGTCCCCCATATATTGATAAACTGATAAAGACATATTTCGACATACGTAAGCAGCAAACACTTGATGTCAATGCACGCTATCTTATAATTCTCGAAGCAAGCCAATTTAAATGCAGGCAGACAATTCATTTTCTACAAAGAATAAATGCTTGTGAAAAGAATCAAGACCTGAGAATGATGGCATTTTATGCTTTGCAACGTATCGGGGAGCATCCTTGGCTGAGTAGAGGAAGAAAAGGCAAAAAACATCTGTTGCAAATTAAGAGAATTGACATTAGGAAGAACCCAACAGAACTTTTGAATATGCTAAGCAAGTATCAAAGTCTTTTATATCAAACGTTTGATTTTTTCCTTTCTCACAGTTCGTGTGATGAAAAAGAACTATTGAGAATAAAGTCTATACTCAATAAGCAAGGCTTTACGGTATATATAGACTGGTTGAACGGCCGTGAAATGATGAATCGTGAGAACCAAGATGGAAATACATGGAACGCATTATACCTTCGTATGGATCAGTCCTGTAAACTTCTATATATAATGACTGATAATTGTATAAACACAAAGAGTACAAAGAGAGAGGTTGAATATTTTAAGGCAAATAATAAACCTGTGTATGTCTATCAGCCACAGACGATATCGTTGCCAAAACCTGATTATCTGAAAGGCTGCTTAGAGCTGGACAGCATAAATCCGATATCTATGAAATCGATATAAATTGTAGATATAAATAATGCAAGAACTACGTAGATTGATATAAACACGGATAAAGATGAATCAGCTTAAAGCAGGAGCGGCACTAAACTATGTGTCGATATGCCTCAATATGGTTGTGGGGCTTATATATACGCCATATATGTTGAGGATGCTTGGACAGTCGGAATACGGGTTGTATTCGTTGGCTGCGTCAATTATAGCCTATCTTACGGTTTTGGACCTTGGATTTGGCAATGCTATTGTGAGATATACCGCCAAATTTAGAGCGGAGGGTAAGCAAAGAGAACAAGAAGAGATGTTCGGAATGTTTTTCATTTTGTACATCGGAATAGGTGTCATTGCGATGATTGCAGGAAGTGTTTTGTCGCTGAATGTTGAAAATCTGTTTTCACGGTCAATGACCGAAACCGAGGTCGAGCGAACACGCATAATGTTGTGGTTGATGACATTCAACCTTGCTTTCACTTTCCCTATGAGTATTTGGGGAAGTATAATGACGGCGTATGAGCGATTCGTTTTCCAGCGTATAGTGAGCATAGTCCGCTCTGTACTGAACCCTGTCGTGATGGTGCTTTTGCTGGTAGTCGGATACAAAGCTGTTGCAATGGTTATTGTCACAACGGTATTCAATGTTGCAACATTGGTTATCAATTGGTTGTATTGCAAAAAACAGTTGAAGATAAAAATACGTTTTGCCAGATTCCATTGGGCATTTTTGAAAGAAGTGGCGATATATAGTTTTTGGATATTTCTCCAAATTATAATGGATAGGATATATTGGAGTACGGGGCAATTTGTGCTTGGAATATATAAAGGGGCGGTGGCTGTCGCAATTTATGCAGTGGCAGTTCAGTTACAGAACATGTACATGCTTTTTTCCACAGCTATATCAGGAGTGTTGCTGCCTCGAGTCACAGCAATGGTGGCACAAGGGGACAACGAGAAGAACATATCAGACTTGTTCATAAAGGTGGGTCGTATTCAGTATATAATTGTTGCATATATTCTTTCAGCATTTATCGTATTTGGAAAAGCGTTTATAAAAATATGGGCCGGGGATGATTACGAGAATTCATATTACATAAGTTTGATATTCTTTATACCATTTACAATTGATTTAATCCAAAACATTTGTATATCAATATTGCAAGCACGAAATCAACTTAAATTTAGGTCGATATTGCTTGTGTCAGTAGCTTCGTGCAGCTTATTGCTGTCAATTATGCTTGTAGGTAAATTTGGGTACTATGGTTGTGCATTTTCCACAGGAATAGGACTTCTTTTGGGGCAAGGCCTGATTTTGAATATTTATTATTCCCGAAAACAGCATCTGGATGTGGTGCAGTTTTGGAAAGAGATTTTTAGTATGAGCCTTGCTCCAGTTTGTATGGTTGCTATTGGAATATTATTTATGAACTATATTGTTGGCAGCAATATGTCATATCCAATATTTATTGGTGTAGCAGCTATATTTACAATATGTTACTCTTTCTTCTTTTGGAAATTCAGTATGAATGAAGCGGAGCGGAATTTAGTAGCAAAACCGATTTTGGTTATATTGAGAAAACGCACAAATCATAATGATTATAAACATTGAAAATATGGATATGCCGAAAGTTAGTGTGATAGTTCCTGTGTATAAGGCAGAAGCATACTTGAAACGTTGTATCGACAGCATCCTTGCTCAGACATTTACGGATTGGGAGCTTTTGCTGGTGGATGATGGTAGCCCAGACCGAAGCGGAGAGATTTGTGACGAGTATGCAGCAGCAGACAGTCGCATTCGTGTGTTACACAAGGAAAATGGTGGCGTAAGTTCAGCTCGAAATCTCGGACTTGATAATATGCAAGGAGAATATGTGACATTTGTTGATGCCGATGACTGGATAGATATTGATACATTTGAAATTTGCATGAATGAAATAATATGCAAAAGACTGGATGTATTGCAATATTCATGGAAGAGGGTGAATGATAAAGGGCAAGTTTTGATGCAAAAGATAATAAAATCTGATGTTCTTGGAGTGGAAGATTTTATGAATAATGCAAATTTTAATGTGTGTGTGGGGGGGAGTTTTATAAAAGCTGATATAATAAGAGAACGGCAAATGCGATTTAATGTGAAGCTGAAATTAGCGGAGGATCAAATATTCATATTGACGGCATTATCATTTGCTCAAAGAATACAAGCAATACAGAATCCCTTTTATAATTATTTTTATAATTCAGATAGTGCGACAAATAATACAAAGTTATCAGATATTGAGAATGGAATGTCTGCTTTGATTAAATTGAAAAGTGAATACCCTGTATTTACAAAACATTGCGATTCGATGATACTGAATTTTACTATGAATGCACTCGAAAAAAACGATGTTCAACTGGCACGTTTGATATGTTTGTTCAATTCAGCTCATATATCCACGCAGAAAATGTCTGATAAACATATAAAATTGTTTCTTCTGCTGGATAAGATTAACCGATATATGGCTTTTTGGATATTAAATAAAATGTTTTCGTGGAATAAGTAAGGATGAAAATCAAAATACTGTGTATTATCTTGTTATGCTTTGCGGCATGTGTAAGTCTTAACGATGCTCTTAATCCTTTGGCATTGTATGGAGCGATACCAATCGCTTTTTTGTTAAGCTTCAAGGAATATAATTGCTTGAAAAAGAATAAGTATATAAAACTTTTATCCATATTGTTCTTATGGGTAGGATTTACTTATTTTGGTGCTACATATATGGCGGAGGCAAACAATCAGATGAAAAACATATTGGGTGTATTTGTCTTTTCTGTTGCGTTGGCAAATTTATCCAATGACAAGAAATGTCTCCCTTGGTTGTACGTCGTTTATCTTATATTATTCATTCAGGCTATAGTCTATGCCCAGAATCATATAATGGTTGGTGGATTTGATACGACTACAGATAGATTGAACGATGATAAACTTAATGCGAATACTGTCGCTTATTACACTTTTTTTATCACATTCGCATTATATGAGTTAGGGAATAAATATCTGACGACAAATAAAATAGTGATAAGGGTGTTTAGAATATTGTTCCTTGCTATGTATCTTGTGTCGTTTATTGTCGCTATTTATACGGCCTCACGTCAAGTATTACTCATTCAAATACCATTATTGGCATTGCTGACATATATGCGATATGTAAGTGGAGCAAGTGTAAAAAGAAAAATTGCGTTTGCATTTATTGCAATATCAGTATTTGCTGCAAGTTCCAGTATGATTGCAGACATGTATGACAATAGTTTCCTAAAAGTTCGTGCAGAAAAGGAAGTAAAGGACGATGCAAGAGGCCTTTTGATTAAAGATGCAATAAAAGTGGGAGTAGAGCATCCTGTATTGGGCGTTGGACCTGGTAATTATGTGCGATATTCGTTCAGTGCTCACTTCTCCCATTGCACATATACCGAGCTTTTCGCAAATACAGGTATATTGGGTCTGCTTATTTACATTTATATTTTATGGACATTTGTCTATGCTCAATATTGGCGTTATCGATTGTATAGAGATAAAACATATATGGTGTTCTTGATATGTGGGTTGATTTTCGTTTTTGACAATTTCTTTTATGTCTTTTATGTTGATCTTTGGCTAATAGGATTCTTCACATTATTAGCCTCTCATAGTGAACAATATTATAAATTTCAAAGAAAAATAATATGAGAATTTTAGGTCAAAACTTTAGAATTACGCAGATACTTTGTTTGATGATGTATTATGGCTTTGCACGGCATTTGCCTGGCAGTGACAAAATTTTATTGGGGGGGGTAAGTCGGCGTTTCAGAGCTTTTTTGTGTAAACGGATATTCAAGTATTGTGGCAAGAATGTGAATATAGAGCGAGGTGCTTGTTTTGGCTCTGGACGACTTGTGGAATTAGGAGATTATAGTGGTTTAGGCATAAACTGCATGGTGCCGAGCGACATAAAAATAGGGAATAATGTAATGATGGGACCGAATTGCTATATCCTGTCACAAAATCATAAGATTGATGATATTAACATTCCTATGGATAGACAAGGGTTCGTGAAAAAAGGTCGAACCGTAATTGAAGATGATGTTTGGATTGGTCGTGATGTGACATTCACGCCAGGACGCTATGTGTCAAAAGGTTCGGTTATTGGAGCTTGCTGCTTGTTATGCAAAGACTTCCCGCCTTTTTCAATAGTAGGAGGTAATCCGTCGAAATTAATAAGAAGTAGGTTAGACAAAAAATGAAGATTCTGCATATGCATCCCTCTATGGCTGGGGGTGGCATTGAAGCCATGATATGTGGTCTTGTCAATGAGATGGCAAAGACCAATGAAGTGACATTGTGTACAATATTTGAAGTGGATAAAAACAACGTCTTTGAGCGTAAACTCTCACCTTCGGTGCATAGGAAAACGTTGGGGAAAATCCAGCCTGGATTTTCTGTGAAAGAGGTGTTTAAGATATACCAATTCATTAAAGATGGCAGTTATGATGTGGTGCATATTCATGGCTTCTTTTATTACTATGCTATGGCAGTGTTCATGCTTCACAGAAAGGTTAGGTTCATCTATACTGTGCATTCTGATGCGGCAAAAGAGAACTCCGCATGGGACAGACGATTTCTTGCATTAAAACAGTTTGCATTCAAGCATAAGTATATCCATCCTGTCACGATATCCAGGGAGTCTAAAAGGTCTTTCTCCGAATTTTATGGCATCGACAGCACATTGATATATAATGGCATTCCTGACTATTCGTGTGAATGCCATATGGAAAAATTGAAAGGCTACCGTTTTACGGAGCAAACCTTATTGTTCTTTCACCCGGGACGAATCTCTGAGCCGAAGAACCAATTGGTGTTGGTGAAGGCTTTTAATCGTCTGATAAAGGAGAAATGCGATGTTGTGTTGTTGATAGCCGGAGCTAAGCAGGATTTGCAGATTTGGTCGGACATTGAACCGTATTTGTCGGAACGCATAGTTTATTTGGGTGAGCGAAGCGACGTGCGTGACCTGCTTGCCGAGGCAGACGCGTTCTGCTTACCTTCAATCTGGGAAGGTATGCCTGTAACTTTGCTGGAGGCATTGTCTGTGGGGTGCATACCTATATGCTCGCCTGTAGGGGGCATTCCAGAAGTCGTTGTTGATGGAGAAAACGGATTTTTGTCGGAAAATTCAAGTGAAGCGGCTTATTGTGACACATTAAAGAGATTTTTGCAATGCAACAGAGCTGATATTTCTGCTATGAGGAAGAAATGCTTGGCGACATTTAATGGCTTTAGAATAACAGAAGTGGCAAAGAAATATTTGGATGTATATAAAACCAAGAAATAAATAGCTTATTGTGCTAATTCAGCGATAACAAAATGAAAATATCAGTAATAGTACCTACCTATAAGCCGCAGGCGTATATGTGGGATTGCCTTGATTCTATATATAATCAAACTTTTCCTAAACAGGATTACGAGCTTGTGATTGTGCTGAACGGATGCTGCGAACCTTATAATGCGCAAATAAATGAATGGCTGTCACGCCATGGCGATTTGCAGGTGCAGTATATCCAGACGGATGAAGGGGGAGTGTCGAATGCTCGGAACATTGCGCTGGATAAGGCACGAGGAGAATATGTGGCGTTTATCGACGATGACGATATCGTCTCTCCGTGTTATCTGGAAGAATTGTATGCTAAGGCTTCACCCGATACAATATCGTTGTGTTATCCGTATGCCTTTAATGACGGAGACATCGGTGTGCAATTGCCTTATAGGATAACATCCGCTTATGAGTATTGTGTGCAACACAGATGCCATAAAATCTCATACAAGGCGCGGAAATTTTTTTCCGGGCCTTGTATGAAGCTCATACCGATGAGCTTCATACAAGACAGACGCTTCAATGTCAAATTCAAGAACGGAGAGGACAGCTTGTTCATGTTCTTGATATCCGACAAGATAAATGAAGTCGCTTTTACTTCAAAGAATGCGGTTTATTATAGAATATACAGAATCGATTCTGCTACCACAATAAAACGCAATAAATGCAGAGTGGTAAGCAACCAGATAAATATGATTAGAGAATACAGTCGTATGTATTTTAGTTCCCCTACTAAATATGATTTGATGTTTTATATAACTCGACTTTTAGGGGCATTAAAAAGTATGATATAATATTTTGTGCGTAGAAGCTATGAAAAGTAAACTGAATTTCGGGGGGGGAATTTTCTCGCTATTGTATATAAGCTCCGCCACCCCAAGGTAAAGTATGAGAATGTCCCATATTGGTATAAGCGTTCGCTGCTTGGCGAGCTTTGGCATTTGATCCGAAAAGGCATCTGTCAGAATATAGCACCAAATTGTGTACTCACACCTGTGAGAATCGCATTGTATCGGATGTGTGGATTCAAAATTGGCAAAGGGTGCTTTATTGGAATGAAGTGCTATTTGGACGATTTGTGTGTGGACAAGATTGAGATTGGCGACAACGTGACAATCTCTTATGGTGTATATTTCGCTTGCCATGGGCGTAAGCAGGATCACAATAGAATTATAATCAAGGATGGGGCGTACATAGGGATGCGGACATCCATAACGGCACGGCACGACATAGAGATCGGGGAGAATGCTGTGATTGGTGCGATGGCACTGGTAAACAAGTCGATTCCGGCTGGATCTACGGCAGTTGGAGTGCCTTGCCGGGTCGTAAGCAATGAAAAATGATAGAACTATATCAATGATTTTTTAATGGACTAAATGAATTTCAGTAGTGCTGAATTGAATAAATGAATTAGGCAAATAGCTAGGATACTGACAAATAAGATTCTAAATATTAGGATATTGCCATATTCAGATAGATTATATAAGCAGGTGATTAATATTCCCAAATATTATAGCATAAACAGATTCAATTTAAAATAAATACGAAATGATTAAAGTAGGAATTATCGGATGCGGCTTCGTAGGCGGAGCGTTGAAGAATTGGCTGGAACACAACAATCCAGAATGTAAATTGTTCATAAGTGACCCTCCAAAGGGATACAATGATGATTTGAGTGACATTGACATTGCATTTCTTCAGATTCATGTCCCGACAGAGGATGATGGCACACAGGATTTGACTCTCATGAAGAAACTGATTAAGAATCTTCCGGATGTCCCTGTGTTTGTGAGAACTACAATACTTCCCGGCACAAGCGAGAAACTTTCCAAGGAGACAGGTCATCAAGTGTGCTATATGCCAGAGTTCCTTACAGAGCGGACATTTATAGAGGATTTCAACAAGCAGACAATGGTGTTTACTGGTGCGCAGGAGTTGCTTACCAAAATATTCGTTGGCAAGAAGTTCACAGTGATGACCCCATTGGAGGCGGAGCTGACGAAGTATATGCACAATGTGTTTGGCGCATACAAGGTTACCTATTTCAACGCATGCCGCGAGTATTGCGAGCAGATGGGTGGCGACTGGCGCAAGGTTCATACAGGAATGCTCCTCTCTGGCTACATCAATGACACCCATACATATGTTCCTGGTCCGGATGGGAAATTCGGATATGGCGGCAAGTGTTTCCCAAAGGATGTCAATGCGTTTGCGAAGATGACAGAGGGGACTCCTCTCGGCGTACTTTTGGAGCATCTGCATGAGCTGAATGTACATTTCCGCGGAGTGGAGGAGCATATATGATTTAAAATTGGAAACCGTTGTGCAGGTAGGGCTAATGCTTGTGGTTCGATACCACCAACGGTTGCATAATGAGTGTGCGTGTCACAGGACCGTCACCATATAATATTAAGACATGTAGTTTGCATTGGGATATGTGGCATTGTTGATGTATCCTAATGCTGTTAAAGATTATAATATATATGCTTTCAGTAATTTGCCCAATTTATAATGAAGAGAAATATATAGCAAAGTGTATTGAATCATTGCTGTTGCAGGATTATCCCAAGGATGATTTGGAGATGCTTTTTGTTGATGGGATGAGTACGGATAAAACCCGGGAAATCGTCTCAAGATATACAACCAGATACCCTTTTATCAAGTTGCTTGACAATCCGAATAGGATTGTGCCGTATGCAATGAATACAGGCATTAAGGCGTCAAAAGGTGAAATCATAATTCGTTTGGATGGTCATGTGGAATATCCAACAAACTATTTTTCTGCATTAGTAAAAAACTTAAAAGAACTTGACGCAGACAATGTGGGAGCATTGTGTGAAACCTTGCCTTGTGGACCTTCTTCTAGGGAATTAGCTATTGCAGAAGCACTGAGTAGTTCGTTTGGTATGGGAAATTCGTATTTCCGTATTGGTTGTGATGAGGTAAAACAGGTAGATACTGTTCCGTTTGGTTGTTTCAAACGTGAAGTGTTTGATAAGGTTGGTCTATATGATAAAGAATTAATACGCAATCAGGATGATGAGTTGAATGGACGTATCATAAAGAATGGAGGGAAAATATATCTTATTCCAAGTATTGTTACAAAATACTTTGCACGTGATAAGATAAGTAAAGTTAGAAAAATGTTCTATCAATATGGCTTATATAAACCATTGGTAAACAAAAAACTGGGCGCACCTGCCACTATTCGGCAATTTTTTCCTCTCGTTTTTGTCCTTGGATTAATCATTGGTGCAATATTGAGTTGTTTAAATTGGATTGTAGCAGCGATGTATTTCTCTGTTATCATACTCTATTTATTGTTGGCTTGTTATTTTACATTTAAATCAGTAAAGAAGACAAATAATAAAAGTCTGTTCTTGTATCAGCCATTGACTTATCTGACGATACATATCAGTTATGGGTGGGGATATTTGGTCGGCATATATAAGATATTGTTGCATAAAAATTTTAACGCAGAAGCTAATAGGTAATAGAGCATTATAAGAAATAGCTAAATTTAATGGTATTAAATTTAGCACTGCATAAGTACTTTAAATCGTAATAGTTGTTAATCTTGGATATGCAGTTATGGCATTTAAGAGATTTCAAGATCTAATGGAAACGCAAATATTTAATATTGATATTAGTGCTATGTTAATAATTGACGAGACTATTTTGGGAAAGTGTAGAAAGGGAATATCATTTTTCTTATAACAAAACATATAAAATAAAAGATATGAGCATTGCAATGAAATTGCGTAATGTGCCTTTCTCTCCGCCTGATATGACGGAGGCAGAGGCTGCAGAGGTGCGTGATGCCATCATGAGTGGTTGGATTACAACAGGTCCGCGCACGAAGAAACTTGAAAAGGAAGTGGCAGAGTTTGTCGGCGTTGATAAAGCAGTATGCCTCAATTCACAAACAGCTTGTGGTGAAATGGCTCTGCGACTGTTAGGTATAGGGGAAGGGGATGAGGTTATCGTTCCTGCTTATACCTATACTGCCAGTGCTTCGATAGTGGAGCATGTAGGAGCTACACTTGTGTTTGTGGATGTGCAGAAAGATTGCCTTGAGATGGATTATGACGCTATGGAAAAGGCTATAACTCCCAAGACAAAGGCAATTATACCTGTTGATTTGGCGGGCATACCTTGCGACTACGACCGTATCTTCAGTATTGTGGAGAGCAAGCGCACCCTGTTTACTCCTAAGACAGACCTACAGAAGAAAATTGGACGCATTGCCATCTGTTGTGATGCAGCTCATGCTTTCGGTGCTTCACGCAAAGGAATGATGGTGGGGGCGATAGCCGACTTCTCCTCTTTCTCTTTTCATGCAGTGAAAAACTTTACAACGGCTGAAGGTGGCGCTTTGTCATGGAATCTTCCTTTTGGCAAAGAAAAAGTGGTGAAGAAACTGGACAAGGCTGAAAGTAACTTGTTTAGTGGCGTGCCAGAAGTTGAAGGTGAAACTTGGAATGAGAACCTTTACCGTAAAGCGCAACTTCTGAGTCTGCACGGACAGAACAAGGATGCGCTCGCCAAGACAAAACTCGGAGCATGGGAGTATGACATCATCGGCACATG
The DNA here is from genome assembly GCA_964459845.1 of uncultured Muribaculaceae bacterium. Taxonomy (GTDB): domain Bacteria; phylum Bacteroidota; class Bacteroidia; order Bacteroidales; family Muribaculaceae; genus CALZFJ01. The sequence continues at coordinate 49,720 of CAYWOC010000015.1, forward strand.
GTACAAGTGCAATATGACGGATGTCGTGGCTGCCATAGGTCTTGTACAGATGCAGCGTTACAAAGGTATGTTGGAGCGTCGCCGCAAGATGATAGAACGCTATGACGAAGCGTTAAAGCCGTTAAATGTGGCTGTATTGAATCATTATAACGATGAGCATACTTCGTCTGGACATCTTTATTTAGTACGCTTGCTTGGCAAGACACGTGAAGAAACAAATAAAGTGATAGAAAAAATGGCAGAACGTGGTATTGCTACAAATGTGCATTATAAGCCATTGCCTATGATGACTGCATACAAGAAGCTTGGCTTTGATATAAAAGATTTCCCGAATGCTTATCACCAATTTGAAAATGAGATAACTCTACCTTTGAATACCAAGATGACCGAAGAAGACTTGGAATATGTGATAGAGAATTTTGTAGAAATAGTATCAAACATATAATTAATTATACGGCTTGGCAGTGGAGTTATTGTATTTCATTGTCAAGCCTTTTATTTTGTGTAAATGAAGAGATTATTCGATATTGTAGCCTCTGGCTGCGGACTGATTTTATTAAGTCCCCTGTTTTTAATTCTTGCTGTTTGGATAAAGTTGGATTCTAAAGGTCCTGTTTTTTACCGTCAAGTTCGTGTGGGACGCGACAACAAAGATTTTCGGATATTCAAGTTTCGCTCAATGCGCGTAGGAGCAGACAAAGGTTCGTTGGTGACTATCGGTGGCCGTGACCCTCGCGTCACACGGTCGGGGTATTATATCCGTAAGTATAAGTTTGACGAATTGCCACAACTTATCAATGTCTTTATTGGAGATATGAGCTTGGTAGGTCCACGTCCAGAGGTTCGTCATTACGTAGATTATTGGACACCAGAGCAGATGCACGTGTTGGATGTGCGTCCTGGTATTACCGACCCTGCAAGCATTAAGTTCCGAAATGAGAATGAACTGATGGAGAAAGCGGATAATCCTGAAGACTACTATATCCATGTTATCATGCAGGAAAAGATAAAGTTGTATTTGGAATATGTGAAGAATCATGGTTTTTTCTATGACTTAGGTCTTATCTTTAAAACTTTTTGGGTTATAGTATCAGAAAGATAGCCTTGCTTTATGGTGTCCCCTTAACGAAGGAACTCTAAAGGTATAACATAAAACCTATATCCAAAACATTTAAAACCTAATTACTGAGCAATGAAAAATTTATTATTGGTCATTTGGCAGTTCTGTGCGTATCTATTTATACCACAAAAAGCACATCACCTACCTAACAATAAATGACTATGGAATTTGACAAGGAATTTTTAGGGAAGCTCTTTGAGCAAGCGGTTGTGAATCCTCGGTTGCGGCAGAACTATGACTTACGCACGTCGGCGGCCGACACTAGCCAGCGTATGCTGAATGCGTTGCTGCCAGGCACTGAGGTGCCGATCCATCGGCATAAGGATACTACAGAAACGGTGGTATGCTTGTGTGGACGCTTGGACGAAGTGATATATGAGGAAATACGGGATTTCGGAAACGAGGAAACTCGGAAAGAAGAAAACGCTGAATTTCCTATGGGAATGGATGCTCAGAATGTGGTGCGCAAGGTGGAATATCGAGAGGTGCAACGCATCCACCTCTGTCCTGCCGAGGGCAAGTATGGATGCCAAGTGCCGAAAGGGGCGTGGCATACTGTGGAGGTGATAGAGCCGAGCGTGATATTTGAAGCGAAAGACGGAGCGTATAAAGGATAATTGCCGGCTTGAGGGGAAAATTAGAATGGGCTCA
>CAYWOC010000016.1:0-51472 GCA_964459845.1 uncultured Muribaculaceae bacterium
AAACTGCTTCAATAGCTCAGTTGGTTAGAGCACCTGACTGTTAATCAGGGGGTCGTTGGTTCAAGTCCATCTTGAAGCGCAAAAATAGAAATAGCAAACTGCTTCAATAGCTCAGTTGGTTAGAGCACCTGACTGTTAATCAGGGGGTCGTTGGTTCAAGTCCATCTTGAAGCGCATTAAGCAAAGCCTTGCAAGTTGATCAACTTGTGAGGCTTTTTGTTTCGGTGAATTTTTGGGGGCCGGAGCGAGAGTGGCTCAGCAAAAAAATCACAATTTTTTGGTATTGTAAATCGTTCAAAGAGATTGTATTTTTGCATTTTAGAAAAAATGTTTAAATGTAATAAAATACAACACAAAATGAAGAGGATATTATTCGTTTGCTGTATTGCACTTGTTGTACTGACAAGTGTAAAAGCTCAGATTGTCTCAAGTGGACAATTGTCTGGAGAGGAGTTTCTAAAAGGTCTTAAAGGCTCTTATATCGAGCTGTTTTCACCAAAGACGTGCCTAAATCCGCAATATGACAGTCTATGGGAGTCGGAGGCACAAAAATACGTTGATGCCTCTAAGGCTGACAGCGTTATTGCCGTTATTCAAAGGGGATGCCAAGGCAGGGTAATAGGAGAGGAAGCGATTGCTTACAATAAGCAGCACGGCAGTATGCAGTTTTGCTGCTATTTCTTGCAAGGGGTAAATCGCTTTGATATAAATGGCAACAGAATATCGGGTTATGATGCGGATGAGAAACTTGTTTTCTCGCATAAGTACAAATTCAAGGAAATGGATGACAATGGTAACTATATATTTGAAAGTGCTGACAACAACCGTGACGAATTCCGTTATTTTTGGTTTATGCCTGATTCTCCTGAGTCCACTTTCCATATTGAATTCAGATATGGCAGCGAAAAAGCACAATTGTCGCAGATGACGGAGGGTAGATATGCCTTTTGGATGGCTGCTGGTGTTAGGGAACGTCATGATGACGAGTGGCGCAAGGGCATAGCCTTGTTCGTGGGTGAAAGGCTTAAAAAAACACATTGACACAATGCCATTGTTTTTGTAGCCGGACGAGTTTGCCGTCTGCATCCTTTGCTTGAAATGCTCCCATAGTTCTCTGAAAGGAGGGGATGTGTTTGCAAGAAAAGTAAAAGGGCACTCGATACCACATCGAGAACCCCTCTTCGCATTAATTATGAAAAAATTTGTGTGTAAATGTGTTATCCCATTAACTAATAATAAACAGGATGGCTTTCGCCACCATTATTATGAAAATGAAAACTAATTCTAATTACTTGTACAAAAGTAATAAACACTTTTGTTTTTTCCAAATATTTGCCGCTGAAACTTTCAAAAGGGGAGTTCGACCGGGAAATCCTGAACTTTCAAATCCTTTGGCAAGATGGGTGGCTTCTGCGAACCAGTGAGGCTGCAAAGAGGTTTTGTCGATACACTTCAGAAAATGGCGTAGGATATACGGAAATTCAGCACAGGATACACTTTCATCTGCTTTGCAATCTTCAAGTAGTCGCCAGCTTTTCCTTGCACATTCTGCACATCGCGCGCAAGGTCGATGTCGCGGTATGTCACAATCTTCTCTTTGTGGCTTGATTGGCTGCCATATTCGTCTGTGGTTATCACGGTCTTGTATTCCACGATGCGCTCGTAGCTCATCATGCGTGGAGCGCCGCCCCAAAACATTGCTCCGCAGTCGAACGACATATTCAGGCGTTTAGCTTTGTCGATGAAACCTCCGTAGCCAAAACCTATGTATGGGCGGAACACGTTCACGAGAGCCTCGGCCCAAACGGTTCCGTCTTTGTAGGGCTCAAGGAGGAACGGCGCATGTTGCGGATTCCCATTGGCATCTTTTATGGCGTTGCCGTTCTCGTCGGTGATGTAGCGGTCCACAAATTCTCCCATGTGTACACCGATTCTGCCATATTCGCTGAATTTCTCTTTCAGAGCATCGCCCTTGTCGGGGTCGATGTATATGTCGCCATACAAAGGCTCTTCCACAAAGTCGGTGTTCATGATATAGTCATACAGGCCGTTGTATATTCCCACCGACACGAGTGTGGGCATCTCCTTCATGGCGTTCACGGCGCGTGCCACCTTTTTCGGTCCGAGATAGAAACCGGCAGTGAAGTGCCAGTGCTTATTGTTGCGGAATGGATACACATCGGCAAGCAGCTTGAATGTGAACATGTCGGGCTTTCCATTGACAGTGACATTTCGGTTCACCTCAAATCCGGCAAGCTTTTCCATCAAATTCTGGGCCTTGTCGAATGTGCTGGTGGATATAGAGGAGCCAGAAGGCTTGTAGTTCATAAGGTCGAAGTGCATAGGCACTGAGATTGGTGGCATATAAGCCACTCCGGTGCGCACTTTCACGAAGTCGCCTATCGGCATCGCCACATCCACGCCTATTCCTGTGGTGCCGAGCGTCACGCCAAGGTCGAGATGGTTGAAGAGGTTCATCTTGTGTTTAGCCTGTGCCTGTGGAATGGAATCCCCGGCATTGCACAGCATGCTCGAACCTAATATCACCGAAGCAAAGATGGTTAAAAATCTATTCATATTTCCCTAAAATTAGATTGTTCTTATTGATGCCACAAAGGTAATAAATTTTTGTTGCAATTTTGTGTAACTTAATTCCATATTATCATAAAATTAATTCATAAGTCGTTTTTTTGAAACATTTTAGCCACAAAATTTGTTTCTTTCATAAAAGATGTTTAGCTTTGCACATTGAATATAAGGGGGTGTTATGCCCTTTTGTGTTTGAGAGATTAAGAAATTATGCAAACCTTCAATTCGCTCAAATTATCACTTCGATAGATGAGTATATTATGTTTCGAGGGTGAATAAAATGACGGAAGCACGAGGATTGTTTGAATTTAGAAACAGAAACAAATTAATATTTTTTAATAATTCAAATCTATAGAAGAGATGAAAAAACATTTTATCAACGGACTGCTCATTCTGGCAATGCTCTTTGTCAGTGTGGGTTCTTTTAGCTCTTGTAAGGACTCTAACGAGGACGACTTGGCTAAAATCGAGGTTAGCAATGCCAACCTTCAAAAGCAGATAGATGCTCTTCAGCAATCTATCCAAGACTTGAAGACTGCTTTGGAAAGCTCCAAATGCGCTTGCTCATCAAAATGGGCTGAACTTCAAGAGACTCTCAACAAATTGGCTACTAAGGATGAACTTGGCTTGACACAAGCCGAAGTTGAGACCCTTAAAGGTCAAGTTTCGACATTGACCCAAGAGTATTCCACTCTGCAAGGAACTGTGACAACTCTTGAAAGCCGTATTACAGCACTTGAGACTTATCGCACTCAGCTCGAAACTGTGATTATTCCTGAAATCAACCGTCGACTCGATGAGCTTGACAACAAGATTGACAACATCGGCGACATTACAATAACCATCAGTGGTCAGTCGGTTTCTATCGGTGACGTTATCAACCAACTTAATGCTCTTGCAGAATCGGCTAAGCAGACTGCTCAAGACGCTCTCAACCAAATCACAATTCTCCGCGACGAGATAAATGAGAAACTCGACACCAAGGTTGATAAGAGTGTGTTTGATAATGCTAAGACTCAACTTGAAACTGCAATCGGCAACTTGAGCAACACTATCGACGGTCTTAAGCCAGATATCCAAAAGGGTGTTGATGCATGGACTTGGATGCAAACTGCAAAGGACCAAATCGATGCGATGGAGACTACAATCTCTGACCTTCAGAAAGAAATCACGAAACTTCAGGATAAGGACAAAACGCTTGAGACTCTCATTAATAATGTGAAGGACAATCTTCAAGGTCAAATCGACACTATAAAGACTGACCTTGGCAAACTGAGTGATAAACTTGATGCTGAAGTCGTTCGCCTTGACGGCAAAATCGACGCACTTGCTGGTAAGGTTGATGAAAACACTGGAAAGATTACGAATCTCACTACTCAATTAAATGATTTGGCAGACCGCGTAGCAGCAAATGAGACTGCTATCGAGGAGCTGCAAAACAAGATGAACAAACTTACTGGTGTGGTTGATCGTCTTAACAAACTCGTTACAGGCATCATTATCCAAGCAACCAACAACCCTGTTATCGGTTCTGTAAACTTGCCGCTTGATGTTAATTCCAACATCCTTTTGGCTCAATTCGGTTATGCACAGACAAACTTCACTTTCCCATCTAACTCTTCTCGCGCTGAATACAACAATGAGGTGGTGTTCACTGCAAAAGATATTGAGATGCTTAAGAAAGCAGGCAACTTCAAGACTTTGTCTATCTCTGATGGCGAATGTTTGATGGACGGACCAGAGGCTGGCAAGGCAAATGCCGGTACTGTTTATTTAACAATCAACCCTAACAACGTGGATTTCACTGGCATCGACCTTTCGTTGGTTAATAGCCAAGACACTGAATCGGCAGTTAAACTTACTTCTATCGCTAAGTCGAACAAGATTCTCACATTCGGTGTGTCAAAATCTGCAAGCGACAATGGCTTCTATGAAGCACAAGCTACAGTGAGTGAGGCTGACCTTAACAACGCTAAGATTACACTCGACAAGGCTTCTTTGAAGACCGCTCTTAAGAACGCGATCAATAACAAGACTATCGGCAACTTGGCTAACCTTTCGGCTGTTCTTCTTAATCAGTTCAACGGCAAGGTTGAAGCTAATGCATTGAAGGCTGCATGGCAAGCTCCTGATGGCAACGGCGTATTGACTAACTATGCTACATATTCTAAGTATGGTCTTGCTGCTGCTGCCTACAACCCACTCTCGTTCAAGTTCTATTATGGTCAAGCAGCTCCATCTGCATTGAGAATGCCTGTCATCACTCCTATCACTGGCAATATCATCGACCCAAGCCGCTTCCAATTCCATCTTGACATCCATTCTGACATCAAGGGTGACATCAAGGTTGATCTTGGTAAGATTTCTATCGCTGAGGATAAGGTCATCATCACCCTTACTGCAACTACTGCATCGGGCGAGACTATAACAATCAACGGTTATGCTAAGGACGTTAAGGGTCTTATCGAAGAAATCAACAAGCAACTTGATGCTGCAAGTGCCGACATCAACGCTCAAATCGAGAAACTCGTTGCCGACATCAACAAGCAAGTTGAAGAGATGATGAACGATGTTGCAGGTCAAATCAACGAGCAAATCAAGGACATCGTTGCCGACATCAACGCAGAGCTTAGCGGCAAACTTACCCGCGTGAACAACTACATCGAACGCTACAACCAAGTTGCAGAAAAGGTTAATGGCATAATGGAGAATCCTAACGCTTATCTACAAGTCATGATGTGCTACAAGGGCGTTGACGGCGGATGGCATCAATTGAGCAACTCTAAGGATTATCCTACAGTTATGAACATTGCTGGTGGTAACGCCATCACTCTTCTTCCAACTACCTACACTGGCGAAATCTTGGCTTCTACTTATAAGAAGTTTATCGGTGTAACTAATGTTTGGGCTAACGGAAACGAGGCTGTAAGTGCTGTCAATGGCGACGCTACTTGCTTGAGCCTTCTTAACAACGCTAACACAGCTTACTTGATGAACCAACCTGTCACAGGTCAAACTCACCGCGTACCATTCGCAGTAAGCAAGGCTGGATATACTTACGAAATCGTTTATTCAGCACTCGACTTCAACGGTTACACTTCTACTCGTAAGTTCTACGTTACAGTTAAATAAGCAATTCACATGATTGCTATCAATTAATTATTTAACGTTAAAACTGAATAAGATGAAACTAAGTAGAATATTATTATCTTCCTCTTTAATTCTGAGCAGTCTTTTTGCCACTGCTCAGGATAAAGAAGTCACAGTTTTCAATCCGCATTGGTATCTTCAAGGTCAATTCGGAGTACAGGAAACTCTTGGTGAGACCTCTTTTGGCAAGCTGATTTCACCTAATGCTCAAATAGCTTTGGGCTACAACTTCAATCCGTGCATAGGCGCACGCCTCGCTGTCAATGGATGGCAGAGCAAGGGCGCATTTGAATACAACAACAACCGCAACGTGTATAAGTGGAACTATATAGCTCCTACCGTTGATGTGACTGCCGACCTTACTAACATCTTCGGCGGATACAGTCCAAACCGTGTGGTGGCTGTAGGCGTTTTCGCCGGTATCGGTGCCAACATCGGCTGGAAGAACGACGAGGCTGCGCAAGTTAAGCAAAGCCTGAAAGCACAAGACGTGGATGCGCTTCGCCTCTACTGGGACGGAACAAAAGCTCGCTTCGTGGGTCAATTCGGCGCAAACATCGACTTCAAGGTAAGCAAGCGCGTGAGCCTTGGCATTGAGCTTCAAGCCAATGTGCTTCCTGACGGATACAACTCTAAGAAGGCAGGAAATGCCGACTGGTATTTCAATGCTCTTGCAGGCGTGAAAGTTGCTCTCGGTAAGACTACAAAGACAAAGGTGGTTCCTGCTCATGTTTGCCGCAACGTAAAGCACGACACAGTGTATGTGGATCGTGTTGTTGAGCGCGTAGTTGAGAAGCCTGTCACTGAAACAGTTGAGGCTAAGAGAGAAGTGCTTCGCCGCGACGTATTCTTCACAATCGCTAAGGTCCAAATAGAGAACAAGGAGCAGAGCAAGGTTGATGAGGTGGTTGCATTCTTGAAGAAGAATCCTGAGGCTAAGGTGACAGTCACTGGTTATGCCGACAAGGGAACTGGCAGCTTGGCCATCAACTTGCGTCTTGCAAAGGAACGTGCCAACACAGTGGCCCGCGCACTTTATGATGCCGGAATCTCAAGCGACCGTGTCATCGTGAAGAGCATGGACGAAGGTGTAGAGCAACCTTACAGAGACCCAATCCAAAACCGTGTGGCTATCTGCATCGCTGAATAATATTCGGCAATGAGATGCCTCCACTAATTTGATTTATACATACATATCTGCCATACCTGCCGTTATCTATATATCATAGGAACGACGTATGGCAGATATTTCTTTTTAACAAAGGCTAATTATGAGAATATTTACTCTATTTCTTGCGTCGTTTGTTGCCACAGTCTCGGCATTTGCGCAACTTAACGGTGACGGATATTACCGCTTGCAGAACTATATGTCGAAGCGTTATGCCTACGTCACCGATGACAAAGGTTCGCTCAACTACACGGCTACCACTGCCGATATGAATGCGATACAGCTATGGAAGGGCTTCGAGAAGGCCTCGTCGGATCCTGCCACTGTAATCTATCTGAAGAATGTGGACAGCAACAAATATGACATCCAGGCACAAGGCACAGGTCTTTATGCCATGCTACAGTCGCACATCACCATCCGTGCGGCATCCAATGGCACATATTATGCCTACGCTACTTCAAGCGGACTGACAAAGTATTTGGGCGACGGCGAAAAAGCCGACTGCGACGATGGCGTGCTTTCGGGAGAGACGAGCGGGCAATGGCGTTGCTGGTACATAACTCCTGTTGATGCTTCGGGCAGCAACTATTTCGGGGTTAAAGCCGAGATGAGCGTCGGCGGCAGCTATTATCAGCCATATTTCACGTCATTCCCATACTCATTTGCTTCGTCGGGTATGAAAGCCTATTATATATGTAAGGTTGATAACGGAATGGCTGTAATGAAGGAAATCACAGGTACAATACCTGCTGCAACTCCTGTATTCATCAAGGCTTCATCTGCCGACCCTGCAAGCAATAAGCTCAATATAGGCGGCAGTGCAAGTGCCATAGGTGGGAACTTGCTCAAGGGCGTGTATTTCAACAATTCGATGAAGACGCACTACAATCGTGTGGCATACGATGCCAGCACTATGAGGATGCTCGGAGTGACTTCCGACGGCTCTCTTGGCTACATCACGGCATCTATCGACTTCGTTCCTGCCAATGTGTCGTATCTGTCGGTTCCGGCTGGCACTCCTGCCGAATTGAAGATTGTGACCGAAGAGGAGTACAACAAGTATATCAGCTCTATTCCTACTGCAATAACGCTCGATAAGTCGGCAATGACACTTACCGAAGGCGAAAGCGGAAAGCTCACAGCTACAGTGGCTCCATCTACAGCCAATCAGACTGTGACTTGGATCTCAAGCAACAGCGGTGTGGCAAGCGTTTCTGCCGATGGCGTTGTAAACGCAGTGAAAGCCGGAACTGCTGTAATCACAGCTACTACATCAAACGGATTGACCGCAACTTGCGAGGTCACTGTGAAGCCGACAGTAGTGCTTGCAGCGTCAATAACTCTCGATAAGGAGTCGTTCTCGGCAGTAGAAGGTTCGGAGTTTACGCTTGTTGCGACTGTCCTTCCAGATAACACGACCAACAAGGTTGTGAACTGGACAAGCTCGCAGCCATCGGTTATAACGGTGAATCAGAATGGACTTGTGAAGATTCTTGCCGTAGGTAATGCCGTGATTACTGCAACAACAACCGATGGCACAAATCTTGCTGCTGCTTGCCAAGTCACTGGAATGTCGGGCATTGAGGAAATTCTTGGCGACAACAAGAACGGTGCAGTGAGTGTATATTCTATTGCAGGAGCTGTGGTTAAGACTGCCGCAACAGCCGACGACCTCAAGGCTCTCGAACCTGGAATATATGTGATTGGTGGCAAGAAAATTTTGGTGAAATAGCACATAATCCTCACAGGATATTAAATATAAATCCTATAGATTGGATTAGCATTAAAAAAGATGGCGCACTGTGCGTCATCTTTTTTATTTTTTCATTAATTTTGCCGTTGTAAACCCAAATTATTTTCAGAGGATGAAGCGATTAGCACTACTAAGTTATCTATTATTATTTTCGGTGATTGCATCATTTGCCGACAAAATTGAGCGTGTTGTTGAAAAAGACGGACAAGTATGGTATAAAATCACGACCGACGACAATTTGTATGGTGTCGCCGACAAGAAAGGAAAGGTACTGATTCCTGCAAAATACGACTTGCTTGTGTATTATGATGCAGATAAGGAATTTGGCGGATTTGTGAATTATGGCGAAGATAACCAGTGTAAATCGATTTGGACGCTTAATGGCAAATGCGTTATTCCTGAGTCGGCTGGATATACCGACATTGTGAAACAGGAAGCATACGACGACACTCACCGGCATTGGTATCAGGTGAAAGTGGGGGATTTGTATGGAGCTTGCACACTATCGGGTGAAGTTATGGTCAAGCCGGGCTATGACAACCTGTTCTACGGCGGAAACGGACTTACGGTGCAAGTGAATGACCAATATATAGCTCTCGGTGTAACTCTTGACAACTATAAGATTGCTAAGCCGAAGATAGCTCCACAGCACAATGACTATGCCAACAACAACCGCAACCAGAACCTCAAAGATAGTACATTTGGCGGTGGCAAAGACGGATATGACACATCGGGGGTGGAATACTCGGAATTTAGCGACATAAAAAATGGCTTCAAGGGCTACAAGTTGAGCAAGGGCAGTAAGCGTGGGTTTGCCGATGCTGACCGCAACATTATCATTCCTGTGAAATATGATCTTGTGACGTATCACAGCAGTGACGGCGGATGGTTTTCTGGCACACAAAACTATGGAAAGCGCAATCAGCTCGATTCGGCTTGGGACTTATATGGGAATTGCATAATATCAGAAGATAGGGGGTATTCAGACATCACAATGCACACTGTAGATGGCGCGCACGTTCACTGGTATTCGGTGGAGCGTGGCAAGGCTGTTGGAGCTTGCGATGCATACGGCAAGGAAATTATTGCCCCCGACAAGAAGTATTCTACAAGCCTGTTCTACAGCTCTGACGGATTCAATACGAAAGTAGGCTCAAAATATGTGACGCTCGGTATCACTCTTGACCTTTCAACTCCGACATATTCCGATACTTATCAGCCAAATAAGTCGGCAGCCAAGCCTCGACAAAACAGCTACGCTCAAAACAATGGCAACGGTAGTAAGAAGCAGCAGTCGCCTGCTGCACCCCGACAGAACAATACCAAGCCGGCAGTTCAGCAAACGGAGAAGTTCAGCGCCTATGCTCAGCGTGTAGTCACTGAAAGAGTGAAGGAATGGCAGGAGAAAGGCGAATTTGAGACAAGCAGCGAGTGGCACTCGCGAGTGAATGAAGCCACGCAGAAGCAGAAGATATCAGTCCTCATCGAGGAGGCTCGAAAAGAATATGTGACAAAATACGCCCCATCCACAATGCGTGCGTCTATCGGCAAATATGATGCCGACAATGGTGTTTTCCCTGTTAAAACCAAGGGTAAGGGCACGGTGTATGTGTCGGTGCCGCGAGCAGAAGCTCCAACGTTCAAGACGCAGTGGCAAAAGGTGTCGATAAATCCTAAATATGGAGTAATCAACGACACTGTGGGCATATTGTCGTGCAGCTTCAAACTCGGCTCGAAGATATATCGCACAGCCACCGACTATGCCGACGACAGCAACTCGGCTGTAGCACAGAGTCTGCCAAAGATAGAAATCAATGTCGCCGACGATGCGTCACCTCGCCGTAGCGTGGCGCAGACTACTGTCAAGAAGCCAGCTATAGACAACAGAATAGACATCGACATCCCTGTGAACAAGACAAGCAACGACCATACATTTGCTGTGATTATCGGCAATGAGAATTATCAGTCGGTGGCAAAAGTGCCATTTGCCGGCAACGATGCCAAAGTGTTTGCCGCATATTGCAACAAGACGCTCGGCATTCCGCAAAAGAACATCAAGGTGTATCAGGATGCAACATTCGGAAAGATACTGTCGGCAATAAAATATGTAAATCAAGTTTCGTCGGCATTTAATGGCGATATAAACATAATATTCTATTATGCCGGTCACGGCATTCCAAATGAGAGCGACAAGAGTGCGTATCTGCTGCCTATCGATGCCGACGGCACGCAGACTGAAGTGTGCTATGGGTTGAACCGGCTATATTCCGAGCTTGGCAAGACGAATGCCAAGTCGATTGTCGTGTTCCTTGACGCATGTTTCAGCGGCACACAGCGTGGCAATGGCATGGTAGCCAATGTGCGCGGTGTGGCAATAAAGCCGCGTACAGCCGACCCTGCCGGGAATATGGTGGTGCTTTCGGCTGCCTCGGGCAATCAGACGGCTTATCCATACGAGGAAAAAGGGCACGGGCTGTTCACATATTACCTTCTCGACAAGCTGCAGCAGTCTAAGGGAAATGTCACAATCAAGGAACTTGGCGACTATATCACCACAAACGTCCAGCAGCAATCGGTGGTAATCAACTCTAAAGTTCAGACACCGACAATCACCTCGTCGCCCGACCTGCAAAACTGGCAATCCCTAAAGCTGAAGCAATAACACTTCGTGTTATGGAGAACAGCAGCACCCATAAATTATGGCCGCAATGCCGCCACCATAATCTACTCAGGGGCTAAAATTAAATGCGAGATGATGTATCGTTGTTTCTGATGCATCATCTCGCTTCAATATGACCTTAATCAATTAATTAATATTATTTTTTGAACCTTATCTGCAAATTAAGCTTGATATAAATATCTCCGTCATTACCTCTGTAAAGCGAGCCAAAGTTATATCTGCTTCTGCTTGCCCTTTCAAATCGGGTGTTGTTATAGAGATTGTCCTCGACATCATTCTGATTGTAGAAATGGTAGCAAACAATCAGCAAAAAACTGCGGCATACAGATATCCAAAAACTGGAGGTCGTTCAAAAACACCGCACTATCTATTCCCTTGTATGACAGGCTGCACCCATGTTTGGCTATTTCACGAATTATGCTGAGGATTGGGTAACACAATTCCAACTTGTTCATTCAGACAGAGAATCCTTTTGTAAAATGCCTCTAATGCTTCGGCAAATAAAGATTTTTCTATATTCACCAAAGTCTGTAATAAGTCAGATTTTGTACCAATGTCTTTCATCCAGACAATATCATCTTCACAAACTTCATCACCATAAAGATATCGAAATATAATATCGACAGTAAGGACTCTGTCGTCAGACGAGAACCTTGGATGATTTTTTTCTATAAAATTCCAATAGGAAAATTCCTTGTCCATGTGTTTAGTGATTAAGATATTTCTGATAATGTAAATCTAAAAAAAATTTGTTCGGAGCAAAACGTTTAGGGGAGATTATTTTTTTGCCATTAATACTCTTAAGATATTTTCGGAAATTTTCTTCTGTTGTTTCTTCGAACATTTCATCTGACACAACAATATCATAATCGGGAGTAATACCAATTAAATATTTGTCATATGCTTTATGAAAAAGTACATTCATGCACAATCCATTTTCAGGATTACATCTATTTGTTGTATTCTCACGCCAACTCAGAATATGGCACGCCTCCAACAATTCGGTGTTTTGAATTCCAGAAATACAACATCTAAAATCGTATGTACTCATTATAATATCGCGAAAGAATCGTTGATTAACTCTTTGTTTAACATATGACATACGTTCTTCTCCGTAAGGAAATGCAATGTTATCAGTTCCGATAGTTTGTTCAATAGTTAGATTTCTATATTTAGCAATAATACATTCGCTCTCGTACGCAAAAGTATCTGGGGATTTATAGAATTTATTCCAAACCTCTTCTTCTATCTTTGCGCCATGCGACAATCCGACGATGCCTTTTTCTTTTAATTTAGGATCCAGCCGTCCTAAATTCCCTATTTTCATATTAAGTGCACTTGGACTCCTTCCGATGAGTTTCGCATATTCAATAATGAGAGGATGATATTTATTACTATCCTTAAATGGAATTTTACAATACGCATTAAATGCTACTATGGTTTCCTCTAATGTCCAGCTATTAATCATATTCTTGTTGAACTAATTACTTCCTTTGGTTATATTGCCGAATGGAACATTGCCATAATTGGCATAGTATGTTTTCTTGGCTTGCTCATCCCATTCGGAAGAGAATACACATTCTCCTCCAAGGTTCTGAAATGCCATTCTGAAACCGCCAATTCCTGCAAATAGGTCTATAAATTTGAATTTAGGATTCTTTGGAGCTTGGAATGGAGCTGCAAATAAGTCATGGAACAAATATGTTTGGTAGCCAATAGCTGAGTCTGAAACACCTTCAAAATCAGTTGGCTTATGGTGCATTTCGCTCCGTACAAACTCATACCACAAGTTCAATATGTCTTCTGCCTGTCTTTCGTATGGCATCTCGACATCTGCATTGCGCAACTGCAAGTAATGTGTAATTAAGGCAGCCTGATCTACGAAAGGTATAATCTTGCCATCCTCGTCAATAGTCTCTTTACCGAACACTTGTATCTTGTCAGCTCTTTTCTTGCAAAAATCGAACAGTGAAAATTGCTTATTTGTTGTCGTATTTATCATTTTTTGTTGTTTATTTTTATAAATTCTGTCGTCTCAGCTTTCAAGAGTTGAGATAACAGAATAACTGTGCATAAATGTGGCTACTGTGTATTGAAAAAGTTGAAAGATTTATATTCAACTGTTCAGTAAGCCATTTGTTTGTCTTCTTGACAAGTACTATTTCCAACCTATTTGCATTTTTTATAATATTGAATCTAAATAACAAAGGTAGTGATTTATTGCCATTTTAGCGCAGAATTGTAAATTTTAATGTAGCAGTTCTTTTTTTGTTTAAATTGTTTTATTGGGGTCAAGGACAAGATGCCTACCTCGGCATTATGATATTTTACAGATAATCGGTCAATCTTTTTCATTTCGGTATGCTCTTTTTTTATCTCTATTTTTGCGTATTTCTGCAAGCTCATCCATTGTGGAATATTTTGGCTCGGAGAAAATGTTTTTTATTTCTGTGGTATAGCCTAATGCGTTTGCTATTCCTATTAGATTTTTTAAAGATATCAAACCTTTCTGCTCGAACCGCACAATGTTGCTAACTGCAACTCCCGACATCTCTGAAATTTGGTCTCGTGTAAGATTCTTTTCTAAGCGTCGTTTCCTGAAGTCTTTGGCAATGCTGTCGGCAATGTCATCAGCATTGGTAAGTGTGAAATTGTCTAATATTGATAATATATTATTCATTGTGTGTCGATATTATTGGTTATAGATAATATATTATTATTTGCAAAGATATAAAAAATGTGGCAGTAATCACAATTACTGCCACATTTTTTTGTTTTGAGTTGGGCTATATTGAATCGGTGACATTCTTGGTTCGGGCGGATGATTATTCCTTTTCGCCGTAGGCAAGGTCGCCTGCATCTCCAAGTCCCGGGACGATATATGAGTGGGTGTTAAGCTCGGGGTCGATTGCGCCTACCCACAGAGTGGTATTCTCCGGGAAATGCTTTGAGATGAAATCTACAGCCTGCTTTGATGCCACAACCGATGCAAGGTGTATCTTCTTTGGCTTGCCCTTGGTGAGAAGAGCCTGATATGCGAGTTCCATCGATGAGCCTGTGGCAAGCATAGGATCCACAAGAACGAGTGTTTTGCCGTCGAGACGCGGCGAAGCCATGTATTCTATGTGTATGTCGAAATTGTCGGTATCTTTACGGAACTTGCGGTATGCACTCACAAATGCGTTTTCGGCACGGTCGATATAGCTCAAGAAGCCCTCATGGAAAGGAAGACCGGCACGCAGAATGGTGGCAAGCACTATGCGCTCTGACGATACCTTGCACTTGGCTGTTCCGAGAGGTGTGGTGATGTCGGCATCCGAATATTCCACCTGCTTGGAAATCTCGTAAGCCATTATTTGGCCGATGCGTCTTAGGTTTTCGCGGAAGCGAAGACGGTCGCTTTGTACCGCTGTGTCGCGCAACTCCGCCATATAGTTGCTCACAAGCGAAGGATGCTCATCAAAATTAATTATATTCATATCTTTTTGGTATTTTATATGTTGTCAATTATCGTGTTTAGTCAGCTTTTGAGCTGCTGTGCCAGTATCTTCTTGGCTGTGTCACGGTCGTCTTCAAGCTGCGATTTCAGGTCGTCGATAGATTTCATAGGACGCTCATTGCGCAAGCGTGCCACGAAATCCATATCAATATATTCGTCGTAGATGTCGCCGTCGAAGTCGAATATGTTCACCTCAATGCTGAGTTTGTCGCCGTCGGCAAATGTGGGACGGACACCTATGTTCACCATTCCGCCGTAACTTGTGCTGCAAGAATGCACTATTACGGCATACACACTATGGCGTGGCACAATCACACCGTTGCTGGCATCGATGTTTGCCGTTGGGAATCCGATTTCCCTTCCGCGCGCAAACCCATGCACCACTTTGCCGCTTAAGCGGAAAGGAGATCCGAGCTTGAGAGCCGCAGTCTCCACATCGCCGTCATCAATCAGTCTGCGTATTATCGATGAGCTGACTGGAGCCGCCTCGCCATGATATTCGTCGGCACGCTCAATTTTCACACCAAGCATCGCGCCATTGCGCACATAGTCGTCGTGGCACTCGCTGCGGTTATGCCCGAAGCGGTGATTGAAGCCCATTAGTAATGCCCCGACACCATAGTGCCGGCTCACGAGGCGTATATATTCGGTGGAGTCGAGTTTCGACAGTTCGGAGGTGAAATCCATCAATATTATAAAATCGATGCCCGTGGAGGCGAGTTTTTTGAGTCTCGCTTCGAGGGGCATCAGCATCTTCAGCTTGCTGTCGGGGTGAAGTATGTTCTGTGGATGGTCACGGAATGTAATTACTGCCGATTTCATGCCGCAACGAGCAGCCAACAGCCGCAGGTGGGATATAAGCCACTTGTGGCCGCAATGCACACCGTCGAACATTCCTATGCTTGCCGCCACGCATTTCTCTGGCAACTTGTCGGGGCTCGTCACAACCACTGTGGTGCCAATCAATTCTATGTCGCTGAGATTTTCAATCATCGGTTATCTTACAGAGGCAATGGCATCGATGAATTCAGTTCCGGGAGCTACAAGAGCAGTCTTGAATCCCAGTTTAGCGGCGGCATCAAGGTTCTTCTGCGAATCGTCGAAAAACACGGTTTCCTCGGGCTTTATTCCGAGATGCTCAATAGTGTATTCAAAAATTTTGCGGTCGGGCTTTGCGCATTTGGCCTTGAACGACACCACTTGTCCGTCGAAGTAGTCGCTCATCTCCTTGCCTTCGGCACGGAAGCACTCGGCAATTTTTGAGTTGTACATAATCGAGTTTGTGTTTGACAGCAGATATATCTTGAAGTTGCGGCGAAGCATACGCAGCTCCACCAGCCGATGCTCGGGAATGCCAATCAAAAAGTCGTTGAGTGCATTCTTGAGGTTCTCATTAGAAATGACCTTTCCGCCATCGGGGAAATTCTGCCGCATGGCATCATAAAACTCCTCTTCGCTGAGAATACCTTCCTCAAGTTTAAGGAACGGACCGCTCTGCACATACAGTCCGAGCATGTTCTCGGCTGTATGTTCGCTCATTCCGAGAGTCACGAGCGACTTCACGCATCGCTCGCGCTTTATGTCCATTATCACGCCGCCAAGGTCAAAAAGCAGGTTCTTGATGCCCTTCAAGCAGCCGCTGTCGTTGTTTCGTGGATTCAATCCCATATACTATATTAAGTCCTTTCAGTTTTCAGTGTGCAAAATTAAGAATTATAATCCACATTCCCAATTATTCTGTATCAAGGAGGAATGTGCTTCTATCTATTAATTGGGAGTTTATTCTTCAATCTTTTTAGTGGAAAATACAACTCCTCGGTTATAAGTGCCGAAGTTTTTCCCATCATAAATAAAGTAATAAAGAGTCACCATCACCGAGTCGTTGCGAAGCACAAACACATCGTCGGAGAGTCGCATTTCATCTCCCTTGGCTTTATATGCCTCTTTGATTTTGCCTATGTTTATCTTTTCTCTAAGGATTTCTCGGCCGTGTATTGATGCTATCACCGTGCCATCGTCCTGACTGTCGATGTCAGCCGCTTTCAGCAGATAGTGAAAATTGCCGCAATCTACATATTCTGGCTCATAAGTCCCAGATTTCTCTGCCAAATACTTATTTTCATCATCATTATTTTCTTCTTCGTTTTCATATTTAGACGGAACGTATTGGTCGGCTGTATATTTCCCATATTCATTTATCATTTTTTTGTCGCCAATATTATTTGCCAGATATATGTAGCAGCTTACAAGCTCGTCCCATCGCGGATCTTTATGGTTCATGCTGTCAAGCACATTGGTTCTCAGCTTTCCGCTCGCCTCGTCGTAGGCATTCAGTTGCTTTGCGAGAGCTATCATCTTAGGCAGTTGGCACTTGATGCCGATGCTTTTGGCACTAATGCCGGGGATGTATGTGAACAGCACAATCACCCCCGATGCTATGATGAGCATCAACCTGAAATTCGTGAACCGGCGAGTGGTCATCATTAGCGAGAACAGCATCATAGCTACGCCTGCGGCTATGAGATATACGCGCGACTCGGTGAAAGAATATTCATTTATGCGATGCAACAGTCCCACCCAGAACAGCACCATGAGCGGCATCGGGATAAAATGGAAATTGTCGTAGAACCACTTGTAATACTTCATCGGAGCCACATATTGGAACAGCTTGCCGCCAAGCGCCACGAGATAGAACGCAAGAATCATGGCAGCAAGACCGCCCTTGGGCAGCTCCCACAAAATTGTGATTTTCACCATATACACATATAGAATTATGGTGTAGATGATTATCGCTGGACATACGATATAGTTGATCAGCACATTCACGAATTTTGGCACCATCCATTCAGCCTTGTCGGCTTTCATGAGGCTGAAGTAGCTGAACACCATGGGCAGCACTATTAGATACAGGAACAATGGAACGTGGCGATACCATTCAGTCCATATATTGAATATGAAACTTATAGTGCCGAAAATAGCCGATAGCGCAAGCGCCGACACTGATGTGACGACTGCACTCAGAATCACGTTTATCACAAGTCGGGTCAAGTCCTCGGCAAATTTCTCATTTCCTTTGCTCTTCGAGCTAAGCAGCAGAACAAACACCGACAGCAGTATGCCAAAGAAATAGCCTGTGGTGAAAGTGTATTGTTTCAGCGGAATAGCCATAACAGGAATAATCATCACAGCCGAAGCATAATATATCCACCGCCATCGGGCCATGCCGTTGCGGGAAAGGGTATTGGCTGCAAGGCTAAGGAAAAATATGATCGGGAAATAAGCCAGCTCAAGCAATACCACCCTTTCAGGCATAATCTTAAATATCGTACATTCATACAGGAAGAAAAAGAATACACTCTCAGCCAGTTCCACAGGAGCCTGAAGCACTGCTGCCTTCAGTGTCCCGCCAATCTTTTGGATGTTTAGATTCATATTGATGAAGCTTTTAGTTAATCACAATGAGTATTTGATTTTCATTTTTCACAAAAGTAATAAAAAATTTGTATAACTCGTTGCGTTACACTAATTTTGTAGTGTTATGGTTTCAAAATAGGGAATGCCGTGGGAATCGGCGACAGTACCCGCTGCTGTGATTTCCGATGAAACTGTGCCACATCCACTGGAGCGAAGTCTTGTGAAATGCGCTCTGGGAAGGCGGTGCAGCCGAGGAATAAGTCAGAAGACCTGCCATCAACATTTTGTGAATTTTCATATCTTGACTTCGGGTTTTAAGTCGAAATGAAACTGATAGACCATTCTGTGCTGTCACTCATCTGCGCAGAATGGTGGCAACGTGTCGCATCATCGACCGTCTCATCACAAATTGTCTGACAGTATTCCCATCGGTCCCATAACGCGTGCGTGTGTCGCCTATGTCGATTGGCATAGTGCGCCGCACAGTGATGATTACTGATAATTATTAATTAACTTAATGTATAACTAAAAACGCGTTGATGAAAACGAAAAACTTTTTACTCAGCAAAGTGATTCTTTGGGCGTTTATGCTTTTGCCGTTGGCAGCATGGGGGCAAACTACCCTCAATATGCAGCAGTTCGGCAAACAGACTGTAAGCGTATCCGACGAAATCACTTTTTATGATTTGAAAGGTACTGATGCGATTAATTCCACCAGTTTGAACAACTCGTGTGCCACGGTAGTCTTCACGCCTGCCGAAGCCGGGAAAGCCATTCAAATCACGTTTGAGAGCGTTGATGTTCATTCCGACGGCAACAGCTATCCGGGCTACTTGAACATCTACAACGGCACATTCGATGCCGACAACACGTTCTCTTATCCAACTTCCACATCGGGAGTGAGCAGCGACGGCTCGTATTTCCCATCCAATGAATCGCTTCTTGCGAAACTTGATGGAACCTACAGCGACCTGTCGTATATCTCTACTGCTGCCGACGGAGCGATTTCGGTATGTTTCCACTGGAGATACGCCAAGCGTTCCCAGGGCTGGGTTGCCAAAGTACGCGCAATCAAGCTCACCGACATGGAAATCACTGGAGCTTCTGCCGACTATTCTGATGTAATTGCATCGGTCTATGCCGGCAAGAAGAGCGTAGCTCTCGGCAGTGCCACAGTAAGCACCGAGGGCTTCAAAAATGCCGACCATGCCACAGCCATCAAGTTCAGCTTGGCTAAGAATGGCGGCGTAATTGACCCACAGGTAATTAAGCTCTACAAGGGCGAAAAACTGATTACAAGCACCGTCGCCGAAGACAATGGCAATTACGCCATCAATTTCGACGATGAACTTACTTCGGGCGACAACATATATTCAATCGTTGCCGATGTGCTTGACTCAGCTCCATTTGATGCCGAGCTGCAACTTGCCATCCAAGGCATCTGCACCAAGGCTCAGCCAGCAGGTGTAGCACCATTCACTGCCGGAACTCCTGTAGTTCAGACTGTGGCAAGAATGGCTCTCATCTCTGCAACACCTATCACAATGACCATCGGCGACAAGCCAGTGGCTTTCTACGATGATGGCGGGCCAGAGGGCAATATCTCTGAAGGTTTCAGCGGTCAGATTACTTTCAAGCCGGAAACTGCCGGAAAGAAAGTGATGATTGACTTCTCGATGATTGATTTGTTCAACACATCCACTGTTGGCAAGAATGATATTCTGAATATCTATTATGGTTCTACGGTAGATGCCAAGAATCTTGCAGCCACTCTTCTCAAAGAGAAAACAGCTACAATACGCTCAATAGCCGAAGATGGTGCACTCACAGTGACGCTTACCAGCACCACAGGTACTGGCTTCAAGAAAGGCTTTGAGGCTACTGTGAGCCAGTTCACTCCGCAAGCAATGGAACTCGATGCAGTGGAAACCGTCAAGGCTTCTGCAACAAAAGTAGCAGCCGGCGACGAAGATTGCGCTATCCTTGCAGTAAATCTTGCGGCAAAGAACACCGAACCGGCTCTCACCACAAAGAAATTCACATTCACCACAGGCGGCACTTTCGCCAACATCAGCAAGGCTGTGCTTTACAGCACTGGCACAAATGCCGGCTTCAGCACTGCCAAGAAAGTGGGTGAGGCTGAAATATCTGCCGATGAATTTTCGATAAGCACCGATGAGAACGTTTCGCTCCGCGAGGGCAACAACTACTTCTGGCTTGCCTACACGATCTCGCCGAAGGCTACCACAGGCGCAAAGGTCGCAGCAAAAGCAGCATCGATAGAGCTGTCGGACGGCGCACATGCTGTGGCTTCCGATAAAGAGGCTGGTGAGCTTGAAATAGAGAACATCGCCTACTCGACAATCGGCAACAGCAAAAAGACGGTGTATGGAAGCTGGATTTTCAAGAACACTCCTCAAAGCAGCTACAACACAGGCTATGCAAGCACTGCCGGTGATCAAGTAGTGACATTCCGCCCAGGAAACGAGGATATGATTATCGAACTGGAATTTTCTAAATTCAAAATCGGTTATCCATATTATTCAAGTTCTACAAATCCATCGTTCAAAATCTATAGCGGACAATCTGCCGTAGAAGACAATTTGCTATGGGAATGCACTAAAGAGGCAAAGGCTACAGGTCCTGAGAAAGTGCTTCGCTCGAAAGCTGCCGACGGATCGATGACAGTAGTGTTCAATGCCAACGGTGTTTCAAGCGACTATAATGGCGGTTGGGAAGCTGTGGTGCGCGAATACAAGTCGGTGCCAATGTCAATCGACACAGTTGCAGTAAAACAAGCAAGCACAGCAATAATCTCCACTTCTGCCAAGGCTACCGACCTCGACATCATAGGCTTCAATGTCATCACTAAGGGTGACAAGAATCCAGTGTCGCTCACCGACATCTCCGTAAATCTGAAAGGTTGCCAAGACAAAGTGGAGAAAGTTGTGCTTTATGCACTCGGCTCATCCAATGCTAAGACCGACACTGTAGCAGTGGCTGTTCCTGATGCCGACAAGGCTGATGTGAAGATGACACTCACCAAGGCTGTTGCATTGGGCGAAGGTGACAACAACTTCCTTCTCTGCTACGACCTCAAGTCGGGCTTGAAGTCTGGAATCTCGATAGATGCCGCACTCAACTCTATCACTGTGGATGGCACAGAAATGGCTGTCAAAGCAGGCGACCCAGATGGTGAGCGTGTCACCAAGAGCATCTATCTGCTCGAATCAGGCACAGGTCACGTTGTCAATGTAGCCGATGGCGAAAGCATCATGTTCTATGATGATGGCGGAGCCGACGGCAAAGTTACCAAGAGCTTCAAGGGCACAGTGACATTCGTTCCTGCATCGCCCGACAAGGCTATCAAGCTAACTGTGAAGAGCTGGTCGCTCGGAGCGAACGACAAGTTCAAGATTTCTTATGGAGGCGAGGCTAAATCAACCCCCGACCTCACATGGAGCAACAAGGTTGTCGCAGGCGATGAGGCAATATCATTTGCAGCCGACGGCAAATTGACCGTAGATTTCTCATCAGGCACTTATTATCAAGGCGACGGATGGGAAGTGGAAGTGAGCAACTACGAAGTTCAGCCATTATCGCTCGACACTATCGTAGCCACCCCAGTAGCTTCGGCAAATCTTCTTCCAGGCTCAGGCAACAACAAGCTGATGCGTATTGACGTGAAAGTGGCTGGTGACAAAGGCAAGTTCACCATCGACAAGCTGTCGTTCAGCACAGCAGGTTCTACTGCGCTTACCAATGTATCTAATTTCCGCGTATTTGCAACCGACACCATCAGCTCATTCATAGCTACAAAACAATATGGCACCGACACTGCTTGTGGAAAGACTTTCGACATAGAAGGAAGCTACACAGCCGAGTATCCTGGTACTTATCACTTCTGGCTTGCCGGCGATATTGCAGCAAATGCTTTCGCCGATGATGAAATTGTGGTTTCTGCCGTAAGCGCAACCACACAAGGCTCTGAAGTTACAGACCTTACAGCCGCTGCAGCCGCTAAGACTACCGTCATCGATGGTGTTCATGGAACATTTACCATAGGAGCATCGGATGATGCCAACTACCATACATTCGCAGCAGCTATCGATGCGCTGAAGAACGGTGTGGATGGTCCTGTGACATTTGAGATAGAGAAAGGCACCTATAATGAGGCTGTGCTTGTGGAGAGCATTCCTGGCACTTCGGCTAACAACACCATCACTTTCCGTTCTAAGAGCGGAGACTATAATGATGTTGTCATAGAGCATAACGCTTATAGCGAGCCAAGTTATTCCGACGACAAGACTTACTATGAATATGGCGTGTTCACCGTATCTCACACTCCATATGTGACACTTGAGGGTGTCACAGTGAAAACATCCGACACGACTTATCCATCTGTGGTTCGTCTTCGCGGCGGAAGCAGTAACTTCACATTGCGCAATTCCTACATCACAGCACCCGAGACTGAAAACTATTCACAAGACATCAATCTGCTTTACCTTTATGTAGGCAGCAAGTCGGTGGGTGAAGTGAACCACAATTTGCTTGCGGAGAACAACATCTTTGAGGGCGGTTACACATCGCTCACGACAGGTGCTCAATGGCTCACCGTCGAGGCAGAAAGCGGAACCCGCATCATAGGCAACACTTTCAAGAACAGCGGTTCTAAATCGGTGTATGTATATTTGTCGGATGACATTGTTATCGAAGACAACCACTTCATCAACAATGTCACTTCAAAGAGCGACTACTCGGCTATCGACATCAAGGCTTCGGGCGCAATGCGTATCGTGAACAACGACATCAATTTTGCAACCAAGAATTATGCGACCGCCATCAATGTGCGCGACATCACTTCTACTGTCGAAGCTCCAGCACTTATCGCCAACAATGAGGTGAAGATAGCTTGTGCCGGCAGCAGCGCTTCTTATGGCATCAAGTTGGGCAGCATGTCGAGCAATGTGAACATAGCATACAACACATTCCGCATGACTGGCGACAATGCTCTCGCAGCTCCATTCTTCAGCTTCAATGCTCAGAATGCAGTGAACGTGATTAACAATGTGTTCCAGAATGAGGCTAAGGGATATGTTTATCGCGCGAACAACGTCACATATCTTGAAGGCTTGACATTCACAAGCAACTCGACTTACACCAATGGCGAGAATTTCGCTTATGTGAAGTCGAACCTGACATCTTATGATGATTGGAAAGCTCTCTCAAATGAGAAGAACACCGTGGTGGGTGCCGTTTCATTCCTGTCGAATGATGTGCTTATGCCAGCCGACGCATCGGCAATCATGTGCGCGACACCGCTCAGCTACGTCACTACCGACATCTTCGGCAATACTCGTAGCGGCAATACCCCGACAATGGGAGCTTATGAATATGCGCCAGTTCCAGCCCCGGCATTCGCCGAAGGCTATCCTAAGGCAACAGCCATCACCGAGCAGTCGGCTTCTATCCTTGTGAAGATGAGCACTTCGGGAATGGCTCAGATTCTTGTACGCAAGGCTTCTCTTGCAGCTCCTACAGCCGATGAGGTTATGGCTTCAGAGAATGTCATAGAAGTGCGTCAAGGACAAGAATATGCAGTAAAGGTAGAAGGTCTTGACCGCTGCACCGAATATAAGGCTTATGCGGTTCTTTACAACCTCAATGCCGAGAACAGCGCAGTAATCGACGGTGTGACATTCACCACGACATTTACTCCTACCGCAGTTTCAACTTTCGAGAATGTGACTGCAACATCTGGCGACTTCGAGGACGGAACAGCAATGTTCTCGGGCTTCGTGGTTGAGCAGGCAAGTGAAGTGCCGCAAGATGGCAACAAGGTGGCAAAATTGACTGCCGCTACCGGTGTTGTCACTCCAACGAATGTAACCACAGGTATTGCTCTTGACGGATTCTTCATCAAGGCTGCAGAGGCTGTCACCATGAAGGTCTATAATGAGAGCAATGTGGCAACTGACTTCACTATTGAGCCAACTGCTTGGCGTTATGTAAATCTTCGCGACAAGAAGCTCATCACCAAGATAGAGCTCGCTTCAAGTGGAACTGTGTATATCGACAATTTCAGCGGCGAGCCTAATGCTCTCGTGGCTGTATTGAATGATGTTAAGGCAAATGAAGACGACAACATCACTCTTGCACCTGCTGTGGAGACTGCTACCGGTGTAGCACCATACACTTACGCTTGGACCGACTACTCGGGCAAGAATGTGGGCAATGGCGCAACTCTTGCAATCACTGCCGACAAGCTCACTGCTTACAACGTGAGCATAACCGATGCCTGGGGTAACAAATGTGAAAACACAGCCGTTGTCACCGTAATCGGAACAGCCAAGACCGCTACATTCGAGGAGATGGATCTTGCTGCCGAGTCGCACTGGCTCGGCAAAGACCCGGAGGACATGAATACAGGTCTGCTCACCGACTGGTACAGCGGCTCTTACCGCTTCTCGGCTCTCAAGCACATGGACACATGGTGGAGCGGATATGCTTGCACTAATGAGACTGCCACTACATATACATCGCTCAGCGACCAGTTCCGCTCGGCTGCCGGTGGTGCTTATGCAGGAAGCAACTATGCTGTGGCTTATCCTGAAGACCTCAAGGTTTATGTGACAAATAGCGAAGATGGAGACTCGATACGCGGATTCTATATCAACAATACTCCTTACGCCAATGAGGTTATCCTTAATGGCGACGCTTATGGAAGCAAGGCATTCGCTAAGGGCGATTTCTTCAAAGTGACCATAACGGGATACAATGGAGAGACTGCCACTAAGTCGGTGGATTATTATCTTGCCGATTACCGTGCCGACAAGGCTGCCGACCACTATTGCCTCGACACTTGGCAATGGGTAGATTTGCGCTCACTTGGCAAGGTTACGAGTGTGGGCTTCACATTCGACGGTTCTCAGAACAATACATGGGGATTGCTTACTCCTAAGTATTTCGCACTCGATGACTTCAACGGAGAACGTGTTGTCGTAGAGAAGAACGAGTTGAAATGCCCGCTTGCTACAGAGGAGTATGAGCTTGCCGACTATTTCACATTCGATGACGAGGCTGCTACAGTGGCTTATGCTCTCGAAACAGTGACAGCAAGCCCCGACGTGGCTGTGAGCATAGCCGACGGCAAGCTTGTGGTGGAAGGAAAGAAAGACCAAGCCAAGGCTGTTGTCATCATAAGTGCAACACAGAAGGG
Source organism: uncultured Muribaculaceae bacterium (assembly GCA_964459845.1). Lineage (GTDB taxonomy): Bacteria > Bacteroidota > Bacteroidia > Bacteroidales > Muribaculaceae > CALZFJ01. Next base: position 25,473 of record CAYWOC010000016.1, read on the forward strand.
CAAGACCCAATTCGTGAAATTGCCAATAGCCATCGACATGAGTGTAGGCGTGGGAGTCGTATCGGTAGAAGGGGATGTGCGTGTGTTCCCTAACCCTGTTACCGAGCGCATCAATATCGCCACTTCTCTCAGCGGCTACAATGTTGAGATATTCAGCACTAATGGCTCTCGCATATTCATACAGGAGAACAACAGCGGAAACATCTCAATCGAGCGTGGAAGCATCGAGCCGGGCATCTATATGCTCCGTATCAGTAATGCCGACACTTCAGTGGTTAAACGCATCATCATCAAGTAATGAGATAAAATTTAATTATTGTGACATTAAGTAAAATAGTCAGCCCAGTGATGGGTTGGCTATTTTTTTTAATTTTTATTTGCTTTTGCGCAAGCCTTGCCGTAACTTTGTCACATCATAATTTATTGGCGGTGCGAGGCAGCACTTTCAATGAGCAACATAAACGAATGAAATTACTCTAAATTTGAGCAGATGAACTACTCATTTCTTGATTTTTTAACTCTTATTGGAGCTGTAGGCCTGTTCCTGTATGGAATGAAGGTCATGAGTGAAGGCTTGCAGAAAGTTGCCGGCGACCGTATGCGCAACATTCTGTCGGCAATGACCAAAAACCGTTTTGCCGGAGTGCTGACCGGTATCCTCATCACGGCGTTGATTCAAAGTTCGTCAGCATCCACGGTGATGGTCGTGAGTTTCGTGAACGCCGGCCTTATGTCGTTGGCGCAATCCATGGCAGTGATTATGGGAGCTAACATCGGAACCACGTTCACAGCTTGGATAATATCGATATTCGGATTCAAAGTCAATATATATGCGTTTGCATTGCCGCTGATAGGCTTCGCAGTGCCGCTGTTATTCTCAAAGAAAAGCAATTATAAGTCCATTGGCGAATTTATGATTGGCTTTTCTTTTTTGTTTATGGGGCTCGACTACATCGGGCAGAATGTCCCAGACCTTAAGTCAAGTCCTGAGATATTTGCATTCCTTCAAGACTATGCATCGCGCGGGTTCCTTTCGGTGCTGATATTTGTCCTTGTCGGACTTGTGGTGACGATGATTATTCAGTCGTCGGCAGCCACATTTGCTATAGTTTTGATAATGAGCGCGAAAGGGTGGATACCTTTCGATATGGCGTGTGCAATAGTGCTTGGCAGCAATATAGGAACTACAATCACCCCGATTCTTGCATCATTGGGAGCCAATGTGGCAGCGAAAAAGGCTGCACTCGGGCATTTCTTGTTTAATTTTTTCGGCACATTGTGGACTGTAATATTGTTTTTCCCATTTGTGACCTTGATTGTGTGGCTCACCGTCAATATGGGACAAGGCGACCCTAACGCTCTCGCATCATATATCAACACGCTTGAGACTTCAGACCCCTCTACCTACAATGCCGCAATGGCTGGCACTTTGCCGGCAAACAATGCCGTCATGCGCCAGATACTGCATTTGCAGTTTGCAGTGTCGTTCGGCTTGTCGATGTTCCACACGGTGTTCAATATAGTGAACCTCTGCGTGATGATTTGGTTCACCGAGACCTATGTGAAAATCACCAATTTCCTTATACGCTCAAAAAGCAAGGAAGACGAGGAATTCCAACTCAAATTCATATCGCGCGGACTTCTCAATGCTTCGGAGCTGAACATCACACAGGCGCAGCGTGAGATTGTGGTGTATGCCGAGAGAGTGGACCGCATGTTTGGCATGGTGCATCAGCTTGTGCACACGAAGAATGGCACAGAAGAATTTAATAAGCTATATACGCGAGTAGAAAAATATGAGGAGATAAGCGACCGCATGGAGATAGAGATAGCCAACTATCTTAACCGCGTTGTGGATGGTCGCTTGAGCTACGACGGCAAGTTGCGCGTATCAGCCATGCTCAGTATAGTGACCGAGATAGAGAGCATAGCCGACAGTTGCTTCAACATCTCCAAGACCCTCGTGCGCAAAGAAGAGGCTCACAGCCATTTCTCCGATGAGATTTATACCAATATCGACACTATGATGAAATATGTGAGCGAGGCTCTTGCCAATATGATTCACATACTTCGTGATATGGAGAATGTGCATGACTCCGACTTGTTGAGAAACTTCAACAAGGAGCGCGAAATCAACAACTACCGCAACCTTCTGCGTACCGAAAATATAGAGAACGTGAATCAGAAGAAATACGACTATCAGTCGGGCATCTTCTATATGGATATCGTCTGTGAGGCTGAAAAACTTGGCGACTACATCATCAATGTGATTGAAGGCGTGGAGCATCAGTTCCGCAAGCGCACCGACACGAATAATATTCAAGGATAATAACAGCACAGCAGCCTGAACAAGCAGGTGTGGCAGCTTGTTATCATTCAAAAAAGCATAACAAACTACTATAAACTTATAACACACAAAAATTATGAAAGACCTGAAAGGAACAAAAACAGAGGCAAACCTTCAAATTGCGTTTGCCGGTGAATCACAAGCCAGAAACAAATACACATATTACGCTTCTAAGGCTAAGAAAGACGGATATGTGCAGATAGCTGCCATATTTGAGGAGACTGCTGCCAATGAAAAAGAACACGCTAAAATGTGGTTTAAGCATCTTCATGGCGGTGCAGTGCCTGACACAGCTGCCAATCTTCTTGATGCAGCCAATGGCGAGAACTATGAGTGGACCGACATGTATGCAAAAATGGCTGAAGAGGCGCGAGAAGAGGGCTTTGACACCATTGCCGCACAATTTGAGATGGTGGGTGCTATCGAAAAAGAGCATGAAGCACGCTACCGCAAGCTGTTGAAGAATGTGGAAGAAGGAACTGTGTTCTCTAAAGACGGCGACTGCATTTGGCAATGCTCGAACTGCGGACACATTGTGATAGGCAAGAAAGCTCCTGAAGTTTGCCCGGTATGCGCACATCCGCAGGCATACTTCCAAATCAAGGCAGAAAACTATTAATACGGTTTTTAAGCATAACTACGAAAAGGAAAAGCGAAGTTCCCTCAATGGGAGACTTCGCTTTTCGCATTATAAGTATCGTAATTTTACATTTCTTTGTCCTGTGTGGGGGAGATTATTCAAATCGCCACGTTATGTAGCCCACGGCCTCATCTATTGCGCCTACAGGCACCGAGAATGCCGACTGACGTGCTGCTGCTTCGCAACTGCGTCGCACAGCCATATTACTGGCCGCCGTGCCGCTGCCACTCGAATAGTTGGCTGCAATCACTTTGCCTCGTGAATTCACGCGAACCCTTATCACAACTTTCCCTTCTACCGGGCTTGATGGGCGGCCCCAGCTTGCAAGCGTGTAGCCGTTCAATCCCGACACACCGGGTGCTCCTGTACGCGCGCCAGTATTGCTGTTGCCGTTTGGCGAACCGAGCTTACCCGAGCCGGAAGTGCTTCCCGACTTGCCGAAAGCATTTTGCACCTTGCTGTTGGTCTTGCGCTTAGCCTCTTTTTCAGCTTTTACCCGCTCTTGCTCTTCAAGTTCCTCTTTCGTAGGACCTTTTTTCTTTGGTGTCTCCTTTTTCTTCTCGACTTTCATGGGCGACTCCTTCTGCGAAGAAACTGTAGGCTTAGGCTCTTCGCCAGCAGTGCCGCTGTTTTTGAGGTCATTGTCGGGAGCGACAGGCTCTTCAACCACTTTCTCTGGTTCTGGTTCAGGCTCTTCTGCCTTTTCCTCATTGTCAGCATTGTTCAGCACATCGCCAAGCATCACATATTCACCGCCCAAGAATGTTATGTCTTCTTGTTTCGGCTCATCCTGTAATGGCACGAAAGTATAGTCGAGATATGAGAACACAAGAATGAGAATAAGAGCCACATGCAGAATCGCTGTTGCGGCTATCGCTATAATATTGTTCCTCTTGTCTTCGTTCATTATCGGTTGTAGTTGTTATTGTGCAGTGGCAGTTTGGGTTGCTGCTGCGGTGGTTGCCGCTGCTGCATCGCTGCCAGCCACATTGTCGGGAGTGGCATATTTTGCGCTTGCCGGCTTGGTGGCGAGCACTATTTTCACATTAAGTTTCGCGCCTTTGTCGAGAATATCCACTATTTTGCCGTAAGGCACTTCCTCATCGGCATATAGTGCGATAAACTGCTCAGGATTGTTCTGCTGTGCAAGCTGAAGGAATGTCATGAGCTGATCGGGCTGCAAAGCCTTTGGCTCTTCCTCTCCGAATGATGCAAACAGGTTCATGTCCTTGTCCACCCACACGCGTGTGCCAGGCTTCACGGCAGTCTGCTCGCTCGATTGCGGCAGGTTCACCTCAAGAGCCGATGGGAACACGAATGTAGATGTCACCATAAAGAATATAAGCAGCAGGAATATGACATCAGTCATGGATGCCATATTGAACACTGTCATCATATCATGTTGTCTCTTTAATGCCATAATAGTAGAGGTTTTATTTCACAGGCTCGTTGAGCAAGTCCATAAATTCCATAGTTTTAGCCTCAAGCTGCTTCATCACCTTGTTGAGAAGCGACACAAGGAAGTTGTAGGCAAACAATGCGATGATGCCCACAATCAGTCCGGCAACTGTTGTCACGAGAGCTTCGTAGATACCTCCTGCAAGAACCGAAACATTGGCGTTGTTGCCAGCACTTGCAAGCGAGAAGAAGGCTTTCACCATACCGGTGACAGTTCCGAGGAAGCCAATCATAGGTGCGCCCGAAGCTGTGGTGGCAAGCCAAGTGAATCCTTTTGCAAGCGAGGAGACCTCCATATTGCCCACGTTCTCGATGGCCACAAGCACATCGTTCATGGGACGCCCTATGCGGCTGATGCCCTTCATAATAAGGCGAGAATATGGTGTGTCGGTCTTTTTGCACAGATTCATGGCACTCTCAATCTCGCCGTCGTGGATATAGTCCTTGATGCGCTGCATGAAGGTGTTGTCCTCCTTCGATGCCGCACGGATAGCAAGATAGCGTTCCACAAAGATGTAGATGCTGATTACCGACAATATCGCAAGGGGAATCATTATGATGCCGCCTTTCAGGCACAAGTCCCACACGGAGAGTTCCTGTTGCACAGGAGCCGCTGCTGTTGCAGCCGTCTGAGCTGCTTGTTGTGCCACATTGCTTACTGTTTGAGCCATCGTATCGCTCTGCGTTGCGATTGCTGCAAAAATTGAATTAAAGAGTGCCATTTCGTAGTCTTATGGTTTTAGTTAATTTATTCAGTTATAAAAAAATATATGTTATTTCAAGCAAGCCTTATAAGCCTTTATGGTCTGTTCAAGTCCCATATACAGGGCATCGGAAATCAGCGAGTGGCCTATCGACACCTCGTTGAGGTAAGGCACATTGTCCTTGAAATACTTTAAGTTCGTAAGGCTCAAGTCATGACCTGCATTCACACCGAGACCGACGCGGTGGGCAGCATCGGAAGCGGCAGCGTAAGGAGCGACGGCAGCAGCCGGATCTTTCTCGTAATTCACTGCGTAGGGACCAGTGTAAAGCTCGATGCGGTCGGCTCCGGTCTTGGCTGCCATCTTGATGTTTTCGATGTCGGTGCCGACGAATATGCTTGTGCGTATTCCAGCCTCGTTGAGGCGATCAACAATTCCAGTCAAGAATTCGAGGTTTTCTGCCACATTCCATCCAGCCGACGATGTGAGAGCGTCGGGAGCATCTGGAACGAGAGTCACTTGGGCTGGTTTTACTTTCAGCACGAGTTCCATAAAGTCTTCCGAAGGGTATCCCTCAATGTTGAACTCAGTCTTCACAAGTGGACGTAGCGCAAACACGTCGGCGTGCTTGATGTGACGCTCGTCGGGGCGCGGATGCACAGTGATGCCTTCAGCACCGAAGCGTTCACAATCCACTGCCACTTTCTCTACATCGGGCAAATTGCCTCCACGCGCATTGCGCAAAGTCGCTATTTTATTGATGTTTACACTTAAATACGTCATATTATACCTAATATTAATCTTTTTACTATACCATAGATTTCTTAATCGGTATGCACATCACAGCCGTCTTGGCTATGGCATATCAACTGCAAAAATACTACTAAATAACAATATTATAAAGTAAAATAACGTCAAATTATTGCGCTAAAATTAAAATGCGATTAAAATACCAACAATTTTCTGTAACTTTACGCTTCCATTTAATCTCTACCTGCTTATGAGGATAGCAATATATGGCAATGAGTATCAGGACCGATACTTCTGTTTTCTTGAACGGATGTTTGACATTCTCGGGCAAAGCGACGCTTGGGTCTCAATCGACAAGGATTTCTATGAGTATCTTTGCCGCAAGATGAGCTGTGTGCCCGATGTGGATGAAGTGATGAACTGCGGCTCGCATGTTGAGGCCGATGTGGCTCTGAGCATAGGTGGCGACGGCACGTTCCTGCGTACAGCCGAGAAGGTGTCGAGACTTGGCATCCCGATTCTGGGAATCAACACAGGGCATCTCGGCTATCTTGCCGATGCCAATATGGAGGACATCGACAATGTGATGGAGAACATATTCTCGGGCAAATACAAGATTGAGGAGCGCACAGTGCTGCACGTCACAAGCGACACCGATATTGAAATAGATAATCCGTTTGCACTCAATGAGGTGGCAATCATGCGGCAGGACACAGCTCTTATGATTAGTATGCACACCTATGTGAACAGCAGAGAACTGACCACATATAAGGGCGATGGACTGATTATATCCACACCGACCGGCTCCACTGCCTATAACCTGAGCGTGGGCGGGCCAATTCTTGAGCCTACATCGCGCAGTATGGTGCTGTCGCCAATTTCGGCACATTCGCTCACTATGCGTCCGCTGGTGCTTCGCGATGATTGCGAAATATGCATTACCACCACATCGCGGGTGGCTCGCTATTGCGTGAGCGTGGATGGCCGTCCTTTTTCGTTCCCGGTTGGTTCCACCGTCACAATCCGCAAAGCAGATTTCCATGTCAAGGTCATACAGCACCTGAGCCACAATTTTGCCGACACGCTGCGCAGCAAGTTGATGTGGGGCATGGATCGCCGTGGATAAGCATAAATCACACTTCTTATGAAATTAGGCTATATCACAGATAAGCAGTTTGGCAAAATAATGATATGCACACGTCGTGGCATGACGCATGCCAATGCCCGCTGGGTGAACGGAGTGCTGGAGATGCATTTTCCCGCAGACGTGGATGAACGGCGCATACGAGCCACTATCGAGCAGATGCGAGCCGGGATTGAACAGCTCCGAGCCAAGAGCGAAAACCGCAGTATGGCGTATCACGACGGACAAGTGATAGAGTGCTACCACCACACCGTCACTCTTGGCTATCACAGCTATAAGCAGCGCATAGTGAGCTATGGATGCGACGATGAGGCGGCTGGAAAACTTTTCGTGCGTATCCCGCAAGGTTGTGATTTCTCGTCGCCGTCGGTTATGAAGATGGTGTCGGCGTGCTTGAAGGAGCTTATGCGCCAGCGAGCCGAGAAGCATCTCATCCCGCTCGCCAAGTCGATAGCCGCCGACCGTGGTATGCATCCCCGCGCATTTGTCATAGGAAGCGGAATGCGCATGCTCGGGCATTGCACTCGCCAAGGCGTGATACAGCTATCATATAATCTTATGTTCTATCCAGAGAATATCATAGAATATGTGGTCTGCCATGAGCTTGCCCATCTCATCGAGTTCAACCACAGTCCGCGCTTCCATGCCGAATGCGACCGTCTGTGCCACGGCAACGAATCCTCTCTCGAAAAAGCTCTGCGCTCCCACATCCCCCCAATCCTGAAATAATCTTACAGTTTTAAGTAAAATAATCTGTAAGTATGACCTATATATGGTTGGATGCTTTGTGAAAAGGAAACAGGGAGCAAGGACGAAACGACCTTGCTCCCTGTTGTTGTGTCGGTGATTTGAAGCTTATTTCCGATTTATCCTATCAACTAATTCTGCTGGTGACAGTATCTCCATTTTTGAGAATCCGAACCATTTCTTACCCAAATCTTTTATTGAAGCTCCGATATGATACACGTCATCATCGATACATAGAAAGCGGTCGTGCGAGAGCTTGAATGTCTTTATTTCGATGGGAGGATATTGGGCGTTATGGCGGTCAATGTCGAGCTGGAATTGACGGCTGATATGCTGCGTGTATATTACGGCAGATGTATTTGGGCTTCTCTTGTCCAATAATGTCAGTACGGTTTCATCTACATAATTGTCTATAAGAATTATGCTGCGTGTGGCATTCTTCACCAATTCTGACACAAAAGCGTAGGCATCGTAAATCTGTCCATCATAGAATATACCTTGTTTGGGCTGGGTGCTGCTTTCGTCTAAACGACGGAACACCTCGGCAATGCGTTTATCCGTCTCTGACTGATGCTTTTGCATTTCCAACTGGATATATTCCATAGTGGAGAGACGTTGAAGCACTTCTGCATTAGCCGCAATAAAATGTCTCATTGAAACAAATGCATCCATAATACGGATACTTACGCCAATAGCCGTTTCACTTCTAAGTACGGTTGAAAGCATTGCTACGCCCTGTTCTGTAAAAGCATAAGAAGGAACAGAAGAGTGCTTTAAACTGTTGAACCGGTCACAATTTGTGACCAGTTTATCCATCTCATCTTTAGTTAGTTGAAAGCGAAAATGTTTAGGGAATCGTTCTAGATTACGTTTCACTGCTTGATTTAACGCTTTTGTTTCCACTCCATAAAGTTCAGCTAAATCTCTGTCTATTATGATTTGCTTTCCACGAATAGACATTATTCGGCTTTCTACTGGAGTGGTAACAATACTATTATCAACCTCTGACTTGTCGCTATTTGAGGTAAGTATGTCTGGGCTTTGCTTGGATACATCAGTTGCCATAATTATTCAAATCGGGATTTGAAGCTTATTTCTTGGATTTGAACTTCATTCCAAGGTTCTGCATGATGAAGCTGAAGATGTCGGTCTGCTCATCGATTACTTTCGATATTGGCTTTCCGCCTCCGTGTCCAGCTTTGCTGTCGATGCGAATCAGCTTCGGGGCATTGCCGGTGTTGGCTGCTTGCAGAGTGGCGGCATACTTGAAGGAGTGAGCCGGAACCACGCGGTCGTCGTGGTCGCCAGTGGTGATTAGTACAGGAGGATATGGGGTGCCGTCGTCCTTGATGTTGTGCAGAGGCGAATATTTGTAGAGATATTCAAACATCTCCTTGCTGTCGGCACTTGTGCCATAGTCGCCAGCCCAGTTCCATCCGATGGTGAACTTGTGGTAGCGTAGCATGTCCATTACGCCAACTTGTGCCACTGCCGCGCCATACAGGTCGGGACGCTGATTGACCACAGCACCAACAAGCAGTCCGCCGTTGGAGCCGCCGCGGCAAGCCATGCGCTTGGCTGTGGTGTATTTCTCGCGAATGAGATATTCGGCAGCCGAGATGAAGTCGTCGAACACGTTCTGCTTGTTCATCTTGGTTCCGGCTTGATGCCATTCTTCTCCATATTCAGAGCCGCCGCGCAGGTTTACTACGGCATATATTCCGCCATTTTCGAGGAATGGAAGCACCGATGTGGTGAATCCCGGGTTGAGGCTGATGTTGAAGCCTCCGTATCCGTAAATCAGCACCGGGTTCTTTCCGTCGCGCTTGATGCCTTTGCGGTGTACAAGGAACATACGCACCGGTGTGCCGTCTTTGCTGTTGAATGTCACTTGGTCGGTGGTGTAGGCATCGCAGTCGAAATCCACCTTAGGCTGGTAGTAGCGTTTCGATTCGCCAGTAGCCATATCATAAGAATAGAGGGTGCCGGGTGTGGTGAACGAGGTGTAGGCGTAGAACACTTCATCGTTGAGCGGTGATGTGCTGAACGACACATCACCGAGTCCCGGCAGATTGACTTTGCGTATGAGTTTGCCATTCTTGTCGTAGATGTATGGTTGAGGGCAAGCATCTATCTCATAGGTGACGATAAATTTGTCGCCAGCTTGGCGTATGTCGGAAAGCACATATTCCTTTTCTGGAATGATGGTGCAGAAGTTGTCTTTGCAGATGTTGTTCACAGGCATGGCCATGATTTTGCCTTTAGGCGCATCCTCGTTGGTCTGCACATAAATGAAATTGTCGTCGCTCGCCACAATGCCACATTCAGCGTCGGGATTGTCGAGGATAAGCTGATAGGCGGCATCAGATTTTGTCAAGTCTTTTACAAATATCGTGTTGCCGTGACCTTTCGACTCGTAAATGAAAATGAAACGCTCGTCTTCGCTCACTTCCGCCTGATGGAAAAGCAGCGGATTGTTCTTGTTCTCGAACTCTATGCGGTCGGCAGACTGCGGAGTGCCAATCTTGTGATAGAACACTTTGTGGTATTCATTCTTCGACGAGTATTCCGAGCCTTCGGCTGGAGCGTCGTATGCGCTGTAGTAGAAGCCGTCGCCCTGCCAAGCCACACCGGTGAACTTAGCCCACATGATGTGGTCGTCGAGCAGCTTGCCCGAGGCGATGTCTCGCACATATATCTCGTTCCAGTCGCTTCCACTGCGGGCTATGACATAGGCGAAGTATTTGCCGTTTTTAGAGAAACTTATGTTGCTCAGAGCCACAGTGCCGTCGGCAGATAGGGCGTTGGGGTCGAAGAACACATGAGGCTCAGAAGTCAAAGTCTCCTGCTCGTACATCACGCTTTGGTTTTGCAAGCCGTCGTTCTTGTAGAAATAGTATTTGCCGTTGATTTTTTTCATCGGGGTGACACGCTCATGCTTGTAAAGCTCGTTGAAGCGTTTTTTCAAAGCTTCACGAAAAGGAATCTGACTGAGATATTTGTGCGTAATCTCATTTTCGGCTTTGACCCATTTTGCAGTTTCGGCAGAAGTGTCGTTCTCAAGCCATCGGTAGGGGTCGGCTACGCGAGTCCCGAAATACTCGTCGGACACATCCACTTTCTTGGCCTTGGGATAGGAGATGCGTGCTTGTGCGGCGCTGCCAGCTATTAGCAATCCACTCATTAGCAGTAGTTGTTTGTTGATGTTCATTTCTTGTTATGTTTGTTTTGATTTAAATTTACTGTTGAGATAGAAATTTGTGTAGATGGCTCACTTGTGGTAGATTAGATTAGTGAGCGTCTGTCCCACAGCTTTCAGCGAGGCAGGATCGATGACATCGAAAGTGTCGTGCGTGGTGTGCCAACCAGGATAGAAGCCGGTTCCGCTGCCGGCATCGTAATGAATGATGTCGATGCATGGTATTCCGCCACGGTTGATAAACACATGGTCGTCGGTGATTCCGCCGCCGTTTTGCTGCGTGAAGAAAGATGCGTAGCCGGCTTGTTGAGCCACGTTCCACACAGTCTCCACAATGCCGCGGGCATAGGACATGGAGAAATATTCTTTTGCAAAGTTTGCTCCGCTTGCGCCCACCATGTCGAGCAGTATGCCGAAAGCTGGTTGGTAGTTGGGACGATGGCGGTGAGCCACCCAGTATTGTGTGCCCAAAGCCCAAGAACCCTCGTCGTCGCCGTCGCTGTTGCCCCAGTCCTCGGCATCCACCAGCAGAATGTCGATGCCGATTCCAGGATTGCTGACAGAGCAGAGGCGGGCAATCTCAAGCAGTACACCCACACCGCTTGCTCCGTCGTTGGCTCCCATCACAGGCATTTTGCGCTTGGCAGGGTCGGGGTCGTTGTCAGCCCAAGGGCGGCAGTCCCAGTGGGCGAGAAGTAGTATGCGGTTCTCGGTGGAGTCGGGATTTATTTCTGCGATAATGTTCTTGGCGTTCAAAGTTGTTCCGTCGAAAGCCTTCAGTTTCATGTCTTGCTCTATGACATTCGCTCCAGTAGCTTTCAACTTAGCCACAAGATAGGAGCCGCATTTGCGGTGAGCCTCAGTGTTTGGCACACGGGGACCGAAGTCGCATTGAGCCTTCACGAATGCGAGCGCGCTGTCTTGATTAAATTCCACCACATTCTGTTGCTCAGTTTCCTCGCTCGATTCGCTTGAGCTGCTTGAATTGCTTTTAGATGCCGAGCATCCCAAAAGTGCGATTATCGGGAAAGCACATGCTATGATATGCTTGAAAATCTTCATAATGAATAAGTGTTTTAGTCGTTTTACAGCTCAAAATTAGTGCTTTTTTCGCTAATCTTCATCATAAAACGAGGCGTGAGTATCATTTTATGGATTTTTAGGGCAGAGACAGCGGTAATTTTGCAGCGTAACAATCATTAAATCTCAACTGCATGAAGAACGAAACCGACATTTCACCCGGAGCGGCAATTGCCGAGAAACTTATAAGCAACAGCAGCGCAGACGACAGCGCGCGCAAGAAGATTCTTGCCGCATACAGGCGCGGACGCATCGACGGACGCAACGAGGTGATAGAAGAGCTGCACAACAGGCGCAACGCACCACTGTCGCAGAAGAGGTGGTGGGAGAATTAGCTGAACCTTGTCCCCACCAATATATGATATTGTGCAAGCTGGGGTAAACCTGAAATAATGCTATGAAAAACACACATTGAATTGTGCTCGAATCCTAATGACCGATTCGGGTTAAACGTAAAACAAAAATCATATTATGGAAAATCAAACGATTGTAAAAGGAATTGAAGGCGGACAACATGTGGTGAACGGTCCGCTTACCACGGAAAATACGGCGGTGGCAAGTCCGTCGCTGCTTGTGAATGAAATCGACAAACAGATAGTGAAAATACGCCCTATGGCAACGCCAATCGACCAGCTTTCGCGATGTGCCGGCTCGAAGCGCGCAGGCAGTATGGTAGTGGACTATTATAATGTGGATACAAAACCGACGAGTGTCACTGTGGAGTCTTGCACGGCCAAGGGCGATGATGTGAAAGCCGTGGTGAAAACCGACAACGACGACTCGATTGACGTGAGCGACACTCTGCTTGTGGATGGTGTGTATGGCTATGACAGTGAGGGCAATGAGACCGAAGAACTGCTGGTGCTGTATGCTGTGGCGAAAGATGACAATGGCATAACCGTAATGGCTGCAAATGGCTTGCCGGTGAAGGCAAAAGGGCTGTGCGTGCCGTCGATAACCGAAGGCACGAAGATGATACGCATGGGGCGCGCGGCAACTGAGCTTGATGTGCAGACATCGCAATTTGAGGCACTGCCGCAGAAGGCGCAGAATTATTGCCAGATTTTCAAGATGCAGATAGAGCAAAGCACTCTGCAAAAGATTGCCAACAAGGAAGTCGATTGGACGATGAGCGACCAGGAAGAGGCTGCTATATATGATATGCGCCTCGGCATGGAAAAGAACTTCCTGTTCGGAGTGAAGCAAAAGATTTATGACTACCGCAAGAAGGAGACCGTGATGCTCACCGGCGGCATTTGGCATCAGGCTGGCAAAACATTCGCATATAGCGACGAGACTTTCACGCAAGATACCGTAATCGACATGATGCGTGAGGCGTTCACTGGCAATGCCGGGTCGAAACGCAAAGTGCTGATAGGCGGATCGGGGTTGATAGGTCGCCTAAATAAGTTGAACTACACCAAGGTGATAAATGCCGGAGAGAGCGTAGCCAAATGGGGTATCGACTTCTCGGAGATGAGTTCAAAATTCGGTAAGCTATATGTGCTGCTGTCCGAGGTGTTTGATGAGTGTGGCAAGCCCGACAACGGAATAATCATCGACCCCGAATATCTGCAAAAGTACAGCCATCTGCCATTCGGCACCGAGGCTCTCAACCTGAAGTCGGCAGGAGTGAGAAATACCGATGCTCTTGTCCTCACCGAGGCATCATGCCTTGTGCTGCGCTATCCCAAGGCGCACGTCCGCATCGTGATGGAGTAGCATCCCATTGTCGCCCGCAGTGAAAAGAATCTGTGTCGTAATTGAGTTTTTACGGCACAGATTCACTAATTAAGTATTCTTGCTTTTGATGTTTCTTCGGTCATAGTTAATTAATTCTTGTAAAGTTCGTAATTTTTTAATGCCGAAATCATCTGCCTTGCAACAGCCTTTATTACTGGAACTGCTACAGAATTTCCAGTTTGATGCTTAATCTTACTATATGGGACAACTATTTTAAAATCGTCAGGGAAGCCCTGCAACCTTAGCATTTCTCTTTCTGTAGGTCTTCTTTCATCGTTAATAAGGATATAGTTTGCTGATGCACCAGCTCTTAGACAAGAAGAATATGGGTGAGGTGTAATACTGCCAGCCATATTTTCGTGAGAAATATAAGGCTTGGGATAGTTGGGGTCTTTAAGTCGCATCAGTCTTGATTCCCTTATTTTGTCCTTAACAAAGTACTTGCTATCTACATCCTTTTCAAGAATATCTGTCAATGTTTTTCTTTTTGAAGCAGGTATAGGTTCTGGAAAGGAAAATAATATGTCATCCTTGAAACCGACAATGATTATTCTTTCCCTTTTTTGTGGCACACCATAATCAAGGGCATTTAGGACTTTTGCATAGACATTATAACCCAATGCTTCTAAATGTGTCTGGATTACCTTAAATGTCTTGCCTTTGTCGTGGGCAGTGAGATTTCTTACATTTTCCAACATAAAGGCTTTGGGCATTTTCCCTTTTAATATACGTTCGATTTCAAAAAACAATGTACCACAAGTTTCATTATCAAAGCCCTCTTTCTTGCCAATAATTGAAAATGCTTGGCATGGGAAACCTCCCAGTAAGATATCAAAATCGGGTATGTCTGCTGCCTCTATCTTTGTTATGTCGCCAGATGGATGTTCGCCAAAATTAGCCTCATAGGTTTTACAAGCATCTTCATCAAATTCTGACGAAAACACGCAATGTCCTCCTATGGATTCAAAACCAAGTCTAATGCCACCAATGCCAGCAAACAAATCTATGAATCTAAAATTATTCCAATCCATCATTTTAAAGTTGATATAGAATCTATTTTTACGTTGAATATTTAATTTTCAAAGTTAGGCATTATCTTATAGAAATCAGTAAAAATATGGAACTTTAACTATAAAAATTCACCTTTTCCTGTCTGTCTTTTTCTGTCGGGTGTATTGGATCCTATTTCATCTTTTATGGAATCGTGTAGTGTGGTATCGGTGGGATTTTGGGGAATTTTGAAGGGAAATGACAATATTTTGGGGTTTTGTTTTTGGGAATGGCGAAATACGCCTATCTTAGAGCAAAATTTCAAAATCTGCGCATAAACCACTAAAATTGATATGTTTCCCTCTACTACAAAAATTATGACCCGAAGACTGCTGACTGCTGTTTTCCCCTTTATGTGGGTTCTTTACCTTGCGAACGTGTCGTGTGGCAACAAAGACGGAATAGTCCCCGAAGTGGAAGGGGAGAAAACGGCAACTTATGAGAGCATGGCACCTGCGACAGCCGAAAGCGGGGAACGGATTGTGATTTCGGGGAAAAATCTAAGGCAGATAGTGGCTGTGGTGTATCCCGGAGAGATGAGAGATGCATCTTTCAGCGTGAGCAGAGATGGCGCGCGACTTACTACTACTGTGCCAGACGAGACTTTCGGCGGAGCGATAACACTGATTGACGGCTCGGGACGCAAATTAAGCACCGATGAATTTGTGTATCCAGAAGTGAAGTGTGATGGGGTGGAGCCTGGCAGCGCGAAAATAGGTGCTGAAATCAAGATAAGAGGCTCGCGGCTCGACAAGGTGCGCGAGGTGCGCTTCTCGGGAGAAAAAACTGTGCAGAAAGGTGGATGGAGATTGAGTGAAGATGCCAGTGAACTGTGCATAGCTGTTCCCGAAGACACTGAAAGCGGGCAGATAAGGCTTGTGCAGAACACATTTATAACGGTCACCACTGAAGCTATAACGATATTGCCCGCCGACAATCCAACTGATCCCGAAAAACCTGACAAACCCGAAGAAAAGCCCGATAAGCCGACAGATAACCCTGATGACAAGCCGGGAGACAACCCCGGTGACAAGCCATCGGGAGAGCCGACGGTATCGACTGTGACATTGTGGGACGGCTCAGTGGCATTTGACGGAGAGTGGGGAAGCCGTGTGGAGGTGGCTGCCGACAAGCTTGCATCGGTGAATGAAGGCACAAAGCTGCGATTCACTTATGAGCTTGACGCATCGAGCGCATATTGGCAGCTAAAGCCTATGGATGGCAACTGGAATGCGCTGAGCTACAATTATGTGGCCGATCCGCTGTGGCAATGCATTTCGCTCGGCAAAGGCTCTACCGAAATGACTGTGCAGCTTACTGCCAGTGATGCGAAAGCTCTTTGGCAGACTGGGCTTGTGGTGTGTGGCTGCTGGCTGAGATTGAAGAAAGTGACAGCTATAATCCCAAATTAGCCCATTCCAATAGAACCTGTTTGCTAAATTAGCCATAAGGATAATTTTATAAAAAACCTTAAATTAATAGGTAAATCACTGCGATAATTAGTAACTTAGCAAGTTCAAATGAATTGAAATATTAGAAGTAGAGGTTGCTTTTGATGGGGGATGTTATGCTTACGTCGTGATTAGCAATCATTTAATAACTAAAATTAGACTTTTTGAGTTCAGAAGATATATATGCAAGTCGATAAACAGAATATCAAGCCATTCCGTTTCGTTCCATATCTGAAATCGGTGCTTTGGGGCGGAAGCCGCATAGCCGATTACAAGGGCATATCGGTAGATCGAGCCGATATAGGCGAGAGCTGGGAGCTGTCGGGGGTGTCAGGACACGAGAGTGTGGTGGCAGAAGGAGAAGACAAGGGGCTTAATATAGTACAACTCATATCGAAATATAAGGAAAAGCTCGTTGGCAAGGCTGTCTATGAGCAGTTTGGCACCACATTTCCGCTGCTTGTGAAGTTTATCGACGCAAAGCGCGACCTGTCGCTGCAAGTACATCCCGATGATATGCTTGCCAAGGTGCGCCACAACAGCTTCGGCAAGACCGAGATGTGGTATGTGATAGAGGCTGAGGCTGAAGCAAAGATATATGCCGGAATGAGCCACGACATCACGCCCGAGGAGTATGAGCAGGGCGTGACCGACGGCAGCATCCTGAATGCCGTGAGATGCCATGTGTCGCATCCCGGCGACATATTTTTCCTTCCGGCAGGGCGCATCCATGCCATAGGCGCAGGCAATCTGCTTGCCGAGATTCAGCAGACTTCGGGCATAACTTACCGCATATATGACTATGGCCGTCTTGATGCCGACGGAAAACCGCGGGAACTGCACACCGATTTTGCGCGCGATGCTATTGACTTCAATGTGAGCGATTGCTTGTGCAAATGTAGGCACGATGCAGTGGGAGAGAACAAGCTGGTGAAGTGCAAATACTTCGATGTGAGAGGCGTGAACGTGGTGGGCAAGCATGTGATAGACTTGTCGCACCAAGATTCTTTCGAGATAGTGATGTGCCTGAAAGGTGATGTGGAGCTGCTTGATAGCTTTGGCAATGTCACACCGATGCATCAAGGCGAGACTGTGCTTGTGCCGGCTGTGACCGACTCCATCTCCTTGACCGGCAATGGGTATTTGCTCACGGCTACGGTGTGAAAAAAGACTGAATAACCAAATATTATCAAAAAAACTATAAGACTATGAACAAAAGGCTTTTAACCTTGATTACGGTTGCGGTGATGGCGGTGTGTGCCATTGCGCAGGAGATGGCGGTGACACTCGACGCATATAAGAAATGCGCGTTCGTTATAGGCACCGACACTCTGCTATATCGTGAACTGACTCCCGAGAAACCCGAAAAGCAGCAATATCCGCTGGTAGTGTTCATGCATGGAGCCGGAGAGCGAGGCTCCGACAACGAGAAGCAACTGACGCATGGCGCACAGATGTTCCTGAATCCAGTGAACCGCAAGAAATATCCTGCATATGTGGTGTTCCCTCAGTGTCCGGAAAGCGGATATTGGGCTTATAATGAACGCCCCACCACATTCAACCCCGACGAGATGCCAATTCTTGAAGAGCCGACCAAGTGGATAAAGATGGTGCGTGGACTCGTCACGAGATATGTGAATGACGGCAAGGTGGATCCAAGCCGTGTGTATATCATCGGTCTGTCGATGGGCGGAATGGCGGTTTATGACCTCGCCGAGCGATACCCTACGATGTGGGCGGCAGCAGTGCCTATATGCGGCACAGTGAATGCAAAACGGCTTGACAAGGCACGCACAGTGAAATTCCGCATATTCCATGGCGATGCTGACAACATTGTCCCGGTTGAGGCTTCGCGCAAGGCGTATTATGCATTAAAGAAATTGGGAGCAGAAGTGGATTACATGGAGTTCCCGGGATGCACCCACGGAAGCTGGAATCCGGCATTCAGCCAGCCCGACTTCATGAAGTGGCTTTTCGGCAATTCACGTCAGTCGAAGAAATAACAGGACACACAGAAAAACGAGAATAATATTATGAATAAATTGGCATCGATATTGCTTGCAATGGCGGTGTCGGCATCGGTGTGGGCAGCTTCGGCTATCGACTATAAAGCTGTAAGCACCAAGGCGGAACGCTATTTCGCTTATCAGGAGTGGAATAGCGCACTGGCGATGTATGAATTGATGCTCGACAGCCGTCCGCTCGACATCCCGACATATTACAAAGCCATAGTGGCAAGCGGAATGCTCGGCAGGAAAGATATGCAGATGGATATGCTCACTCGCACCCAAAAGCAGGGCATAGCACTCGATTCGATATTCAAGGGAGTGAAGAAGGTGTCGTTTGCCATAGGAGAGGGCGATGCCTATGAGGAGTTCCTGAAGCTCGTGCGCGACAGCCAGCCGTGGATGGCGCGAAGCATAAACGCCTACTTGCTCGACTACTACACTTTCCGCAATGATGCCGCCAATATGATAGATGTGGCTGAGCGTCTTCTTGTCACCACCCCCGACAACTTAGAATACACCCGAATCCTTGCAAAAGGCTATCTTATGGCTGGGCGTATGGAAGATGCCTTGACGTGCTACAAGCATATAGCATCGGAGTATCCTGCCGACTACGATTCGCATCTCAATCTCGGAATATTCTATAAGCAGCAACTCGACAACTGCACATCGCCCGAAAGTGAAGCCGACTATGCGGCGCTTGCCGAGACGTATCTGTCGGACGCTTACCGTCTGCACCCCACACCTTATGTGGCTCAATTGCTTGTGGCGTTGCGCAAGCGTGTGATGTAGTAGATGGTCTGCACTATGCCACGCATAGCGAGATAGCTGACAAATGCGAGCCACAGCCAGTGGTTGCTGTGAGTCCCGCTATATAAAGGAATGAGATTCAATGCATAGAAAGCGGCACAAGCTACTGCTATTGACACAAGCATGCCGCGAGTGGCAGTCAGTCCGATGAACACGCCGTCCCACACGAAACCAGCCATGCTCGCAAGCGGAATGGCTATGCACCACCATCGATAAACCGAGGCGGTGGCTATCACGCTGGCATCGTCGGTGAGAATGCTGAATATCTGTGGGGCGAAGAATCCGTATGCTATGGCAAATGCGGCCATGACCGCACATCCCCAGCCAAAAAGATGGCGAATGCAACGGCGCAAAGTGCCGTAGTCATGCGCCCCAAAGTACCGTCCCACGAGTGCCTCACCGGCAAAAGCGAAACCGTCCATAAAATAAGATATAAGAAGAAACATCTGCATCATCATAGCATTTGTGGCGAGAATGAGGTCGCCACTGCGCGCACCTATGGCGGTGAATGATAGTGTCACGGTCATAAGGCACACGCTGCGCAGGAAGATGTCGCGGTTCACGCTGAAAAAACGCCCGAGAGTGCTGCGCTTTACAGTCTCGGAGAGGCGCACGTTGCGCAAGATGTTGCTGTGCCGCCGCAGGATTATGCATAAAGCGATGGCTAAACCGATGTATTCAGAAACAAGAGTTCCGTATGCTATGCCTATAAAACCCATTTTGAGGACATATACTGCCGTCAGGCTGGCAATGACGTTTGCCACATTCACCGAGATGGATATTATCATCGGTGAGCGTGAATCTTGCATACCGAGCAGCCATCCTTTTATCGACATCATCAGCAAGATGGCTGGTGCGCCCCACACGCAGATGAAGAAATAGCTTTTGGCGAGATGCAGCACCTCGGGGCTTGGCCCTATGGCAAGCAGCACGAGCCACTGTAGCGGATATTGAATAATCAGGATAGCGACACCTATGCCCAATGCAAGCAATGCTGCGCGCAGCAGCGTGACAGCGGCAGCACGCATATCGCCGCTGCCGAATGCCTGTGCCGTGATTCCCGAGGTACCCATGCGCAGAAATCCGAAATTCTGATACACAAGGCTGAACATCATTGAGCCAACAGCAATCGCGCCTATGCACTCGGCACTGCCAAGATGCCCAGCAATCGAAAGGTCGATAAGTCCGAGCAGCGGCACAGTGATGTTGGCGATGATTGCCGGAATGGCAATTCCTAAAATTTCCCTATTCATAATGCAAAGATAGTGCAAATCGAAAGCAGAATATCAAGTTCGCTTGAATATTATGCTGAGATGCCGCCTATTTTATGGAAAGATAGTGCAAATCGAAAGCAGAAACATCAAGCTTGCTTGAAAGTTTATGTTGAGGTGCAGTCTATTTTATGAAATGTAGCGCAAATTTTAGAAAAGGAATTTCGGAGAACTCGGGAAACTCAGGACACTCTGATTACTCAGAAAATTTGAAAAAAATTCACTGTCGAGCGAACAATCCTGCAACTTCGTTGTTTTAGATAATACAAAGTAGAAATTGATTAGAAGCATTTCTGTTAAGTTTCAATATCTCTCGATGATGTGAGGCGCAAGCGTACCGCTGTGAAAGTGCAGGCTTGTGTCTCTTTTTTTATTTGACATTTAGATGGTTGATTGTGCGGTTTGGCTGAAAAAAACGATAAAAAAGTGTTTTTTTATCACAAAATGTATTATCTTTGCGAAAAAGTTGAAAATCAATAAAATTGACCGATTTTATATTAACGATGATTTTGTTTGCATTATGCAGCAATCAGAACTCGTCACTACCGATAATTCTTGTGCTTAGGAACATTGTGAATTGAGAGTTATGAAAGAAACAGTCAATTTTTTGAGAAAGAAAATGACGATACTATGTTTGAAAAAGTAAGGACTGCGATGTTGGCAGCCTCCTTGTCGGCTTGTGCGATTGTGGCGAGCGCAGGAGGACGCAATGTAGAGGGGTATGTGCTTGACGGCACAACTGGCGAGCCTTTGGTCGGAGCTACAATTTCGGCCGCGAACGGCTCACAAGGATGTGTGGCAAATGAAAACGGATTTTTCAAAATTTCATTGCCAACGGAGAATGGAAAACTCCGAATCACTTATGTAGGCATGGAGCCTCAAGAGGTTGATGTGCCAAGCAATGGGACTGTGAGCATCAAGATGCAGCCAACGTCGCAAACACTTGGCGAAGTGCTTGTGGAGGTGGCTTATGGCTCGGCTAAAAAATCTTCGCTTATCGGTTCGGTGAGCAACGTGACAAGCAAGGACATAGATTTCCGTCCGACTACCGACTTGGCTTCGGCTCTCGATGGGAAAGTGAGCGGAGTGAGAACACAGACATCGGGCATCCCCGGAGAAAGTTCATCGCTGCTTGTGCGAGGATTCAGCTCGGTTAATGGCTCAAACACACCGCTATATGTGGTGGATGGAATGCCTTTCTCGGGCAATTTGTCGGACATAAATATGGCAGATGTGGAGAGCGTGAGCGTGCTGAAAGACGCGGCATCGGCAGCATTGTATGGCAACCGAGCATCTAATGGTGTAATCCTTATCACCACCAAGAAATCTACACACAAGAAGCTGAACGTGCAGCTCTCGATGAAGCAAGGCATCTATACGCGTTGCGGCTCAGACTACGACCGTGTGGGGGCAAATGACTTTATGGAAATCTCTTGGCTTTCTTATCGCAACTCATTGATGAGTTCAAATCCCACAAAATATCCTACGGTAGAGGTTGCAAACGCCGCAGCTACAGCCGGAATCATAAGCCAACTCGGATACAATATATATAACCAGCCAGACGACAAGCTGTTTGATGCCAACGGCAAACTTGTGGCAGGTGCGCAGATTCTTCCGGGATATGCCGACGACCTCGATTGGTTTGCTCCGCTGAAGCGCAACGGCTATCGCCAGGAATATAACGTGTCGGCCGACGGCTCAAACGAAAAAGTGAACTATTATGTGTCGCTCGGCTATCTGAACGAAGAAGGCTATGTGAAGTCGCTTGGATATGACCGTATGACATTGCGCTCAAAATTCAACTTCACACCGAAAGACTGGTTCAAGTTCGGACTGCATGTGAACGGTTCTCATCAGAACACACGAGGCTCTGGTCAGACTTCGGGCAGCTACAACAGCAACATATATTATGCAGCCAGAAGAATGGCTCCAATATATCCAGTGCATCTGCATGATGCTGCTACTGGCGAATATCTTCTCGACAATGCCGGCAATAAACAATATGACGTGGGTGCTAACCGTGCACAATCCACCGGCAGGAATATCGTGTGGGAGACTGAGCTTAACCGCAACAATTCAACACGCAACACCCTCGGTATGCAGGCATACGGCACGGTGAACTTCTTGAATGACTTTGCGCTCACGGTAGATGGCAGCATGGACTTGACCGACACCGAAAGCCGCCAATATATGAATGCGACTGTCGGCGATGCAGTGGGAAAAGGCTCAACAAATTCCACACGCTATAAGTATAAGACATATCAAGTGCGTGAGGAATTGAGATGGGGACACAATTTTAACGGTCACTCCCTCGACGCTTTCGTGGCACATGAAAGCTACAATTTCCAGTATGATAACTTGGTTGCATACAAAACAGACGAGATTTTTGCCGGGCAAGATGAGCTTATCAATTTCAACACAACGGGCCAGCTTAACGGATATAGCAGTTCTTACCGCACCGAGAGCTATCTTGGCCGTGTGAAATATAACTACGACGACCGTTATTTCCTTGAGGCTTCGATGCGCCGCGACGGTTCTTCCCGATTCCACAAAGATAACCGCTGGGGTACATTTTGGAGTGCTGGAGCTGCATGGATAATCTCTAAAGAGAGCTTTATGCAGGATATCTCGGATATAAACTTCTTGAAACTTCGCGCATCCTACGGTGAAGTGGGAAACGATGCCGGAGCTGGATACTACGGATATATGGCATTGTATTCGCGCTTGACTAATGGCGGAAATATGGCAGTGTTTAAATACCAAAACGAGTCGAAAGACATACGTTGGGAGACAACAGCAACATTCGGTGTCGGACTTGATGCCAAGTTGTTCAATCGCTGGAATTTCTCGGCTGAATATTACGACAAGCGTTCAAAGGACTTGCTATTTGACGTGAGCTATCCATTGTCGTCGGGAGCAAACAGCACCAACAATTATGGCGGCACGATGGCAGTAATCACACGCAATATCGGCACGATGTCAAACCGCGGCTGGGAAATAGAGACCGATGTGGATGTGGTCAGCAATCACGACTGGAAATGGAATGTGGGCGCAAGTGTCACAATTCCATGGAATAAAGTGGTGAAGCTCCCTGCCGAAAACCGCAAGGCAGGAATCCTGTCGGGCAACTGGCGATTCCTTGAAGGCCACAGCATGTATGAATGGTGGCTCACACAATTTGTGGGGGTCGATCAGATGACTGGCCGCTCGCTGTATGAGGTGGATTACGACAAGTATTATATAGGCGACAACAAGGAAGACGGCAAGAGCCAGATGCCTGCTGCCGACCTTGTGCAAATCAACCATCAATATTATACCACAAATGCCAGCATCGCACGCAAGGACTGGAGCGGAAGCGCTCTGCCTAAGGTGTATGGCTCGCTATCAACTTCGCTCGGATGGAAAGACCTTTCGCTATCGGCTTTGATGACTTACTCGCTTGGCGGAAAGATGTATGACACGATGTATGCCTCATTGATGTCGCCGGGTACAACGCCTACTGCACATCATGTAGATATGCTGAAGGCATGGAACGGAGTGCCGGAGGGAATGACCGAGGATTCTCCAAACCGCATCGACCCTAACGGAATACCAAAAATCGACTCATCGACAAACGTATATGACAATGCGGTGTCGAACCGCTTCTTGGCTTCGGCATCATATTTCGCAATGAAGAACATCACATTGTCTTACACACTGCCGGCTGCAATATCTCATCGCATAGACTTGAGCAGCGTGCGCCTCGACCTGTCGGTGGAGAATGCATTCTATATCACAAAGCGCAACGGACTTAATCCGCAAGAGTCGTTCGACGGCAGCACTAACTATAATTATGCCGCACCTCGTGTATTCTCGTTGGGCTTGACAGTGAAGTTGTAAAATCAGGAAATATATAAATATAGAGATGAAAAAATTGAAATTAAATATCATAATAGCGAGCTTGGTATTCTCGCTGGCTTCTTGTAGCTCCGACTGGTTGAACACCGAACCTACCAACCAGACATCGCCGGGAACCATATTCAGCACTACCGAGCAGGCAAAGTCGGCAGTGAACGGACTTTGCAAGCTGATGACAACTCCGTTCCCATATTTTGTGGGCGAAAAACTGTCGTCGCAAGACTTCAATGGCGAAGGCGCCATAAAGATGATTTATGGCGAATGGATGGGCAATGAATTTGTGTTCACCAACCGCGACGGATATGCCGTGCTTTTTAAAGGCACAAACTATATGAGCAACAAAACATCAATCTATTGCTACTATCCATGGTGGTATTATTATATGATTATAGGTAATGCCAACACAATAATTGAGAATATCGGCAATGCTCAAGGAGCAGAGTCGGAACGCCAGTTCATCAAGGCTCAGGCTCTCACGTTCCGTGCCTACAGCTACACGATGCTTGCGCAGCTATATTGCAACCGCTGGGCGGATTCCGATAAGGGTGCCGCGCAAGGCTTGGTGCTGAAGCTCGACACTTCGCTCGACGGTGCTCCTACATGCACAATGGCGCAGCTGTATGAGCAGATATATAAAGACCTTGATGAAGCTATAGCCGACTTCACAGCATCGGGCTTGTCGCGTGCTGAGAAGGAAAACTACAACCCCGACCTTTCGGTGGCTTATGCAGTGTATGCCCGCGCATCTCTTAACCGGCAGGATTACGCTACAGCACTTTCGATGGCATCGAAGGCGCGTGTCGGCTATAAGTTGATGACAAATGCCGAATACTGTTCGGGCTTCAACGAACCAAACAGCGAATGGATATGGAGCAGCTATTCATCGGCAAGTGAATCTACCGGCTACTATTCATTCTTCTCAAGGATGGGGTATAATACCATCAATACCAACTATCAGAGCCGTAAATTCTGCATCAGCCGTGAGTTGTTCAATCAGATTCCTTCTACAGATATTCGCAAGAGCTTGTTCCTCGACGGCGAGGGCTATTCATTCAACCAGACTGGAACCGCATCGGCAGGTTATGCGGCCAAGGGAACTGATTTGTATAAAAAAGCGTTTGAATTGCATCCCGATCTTCCATCTACGCACTATGTGTTTGCCTATATGCAGTTTAAGTTTGCGTCTGTAGATGGCAACGGACAAGGGTGTCTCAACCATATCCGTGCATCGGAGATGGTGCTTATAGAGGCTGAAGCAAATTACTTCCTTGGGAACACCGAGGCTGCGCAGAAGGCACTTGTGGAACTCAACCACGACAGCGGACGCGACCCTCAATACGCTTGCGACAAGACTGGCGACGAGCTGCTGAAAGAAATCAAGCGTTACCGCAAGCTGGAGCTTTGGGGCGAAGGTTTCGACTGGTTTGACATGAAACGCTGGAACGATCCTATCGACCGCAAGACTTATGCCAAGGGAGGAAACTTCACCGACAAGACCGCATTCAAGACCGAGGTCACTGAAAACAACAAGTGGACTTGGGTATTCCCGTCGCTTGAAACTGACTATAACGACAATTTGTAATAACAATACAGTAATACATCATTATCAGAGGAATGGGTGGTGCCGTGAGGTGCTGCCCATTTTTTTTGTGTAAATTCCAAAACGAAGTGCACACTTTCGGTAAAAAAATATATGAAAAACA
>CAYWOC010000017.1:0-50222 GCA_964459845.1 uncultured Muribaculaceae bacterium
AGAAGCAGCACGACCACCACGCCAGTCTTTCATAGAAGGACCGTCAACAGTCTTTTGAGTTGCAGTAGTAGAGTGAACAGTAGTCATCAAACCGTTTTCGATACCGAACTTGTCGTTCAAAACCTTAGCGATAGGAGCCAAGCAGTTTGTAGTACAAGAAGCGTTAGAAACGAATTGAGTTCCCTTTTCATATTTGTCGAAGTTAACACCACAAAC
This sequence comes from uncultured Muribaculaceae bacterium, assembly GCA_964459845.1. Taxonomy (GTDB): domain Bacteria; phylum Bacteroidota; class Bacteroidia; order Bacteroidales; family Muribaculaceae; genus CALZFJ01. Next base: position 217 of record CAYWOC010000017.1, read on the forward strand.
GAACATTGGAGTAGCGTCCTTAGAAGGAGCTGACATGACAACATACTTAGCACCAGCTTGGATGTGAGCTTGAGCTTTTTCTTGAGTCAAGAAAAGACCAGTAGATTCAACTACATATTCAGCCTCAACTTCGTTCCACTTAAGGTCAGCAGGGTTGCGCTCAGCAGTTACGCGGATCTTCTTACCGTTAACGATCAATTGGCTGTTTTCAACGTCAGCTTCGATAGTGCCTTCGAATGCTCCGTGCATTGTGTCATACTTAAGCATATATGCCAAGTAGTCAACTGGACACAAGTCATTAATACCTACGATTTGAATGTCGTCTCTGTTTTGAGCAGCACGGAAAACGAATCTACCGATACGTCCGAAACCATTAATACCTACTTTAATCATTTTTACTAAAATTTTATTTGGTTAAAATTGTTTCAAATTCACACAAAATAGTAATTGCACATTTTGCGCCACAAAATTAATACATTTTTTTCAAAAAAAATATTCCGACAGTGAAAATAATGGAAATTTTTCTTTAATTTTGTTTCGTCGTATAACTTATTGACAATGAACATAACAAATTAGATAAAAAACGGCGCAAATGAATAGTAAATTTTTAAGTGATTTCAAGGATTTCGCCATGAAAGGCAATGTGCTGGATATGGCTGTCGGTGTGATTATTGGTGGCGCATTCGGAAAGATTGTGACATCGCTGGTGAATGACGTGTTGATGCCGGTGATTGGTAAGATAATTGGCGGCATAGATTTCACGTCGCTGAAATTCGTGCTTTCGGAGGCTGTGACCGACGATGGCGGCAAGGTGGTGTCGCCCGAGGTGGCTCTGTGCTACGGCAACTTCATCCAGAGTATGTTTGATTTCCTGATTATAGCATTCTGCATTTTCGTGTTTATACGCTTGATTGGCAAGCTGTCGCGCAAGAAGAAGGAGGAAGAGGCTGCCGCCCCTGCCCCGAAGCCTTCTGACGAGGCGAAGCTCCTTGCCGAGATTCGCGACTTGCTCAAGGACAAAAAATAAGATATTATGCATTATTGTGAGAGATAGTATTTGCAATAATACTATCAGTGTTTATTCATATTTTTAGTTATTGTTGGAGAAGGACGGCGCGTGATGCGCGAATCCTTCTCTGTTTTTTCCCCCTGATGCAGAACTGCTCAATAATCAATAATAATGTGGCGCAATGAAGACTCCAAAACAAAGCGCAAAAATTCTGATAAAAAATTTTATGGCAATGAAACACGTTATTAAAGAATAATTTAGTATATTTGCGGTCAAGATAGATTGCCGTGAAATGCATTGCTGCTGGATGTGATGAGCATTTCTCTATTGGCATAATTGACTGACGACCGTCTAACTACTTTATTTGCAATTTATTACTATTAACTTAAATAATAATTTTTATGAAGAAAATTCTACTTTCATTACTCGCAGTATTGTCATTCGTGGCAATCAATGCTGCTGAAGTCACTTTCACAGCAGGAACTGACAAATCAGAAACAACAACCCTAACAAAAGATGGCGTAACTATTAGTATTGCCGTAGGCTCAAGTACAAGTGGAGCAGGTAAACTTGCTACAACGGAGTATCGCTTTTATAAGGGCAATGAAGTAACAGTATCGGCAACAGCACCAATTTCAAAGATTGAATTCACTTGTACAGCTAATGGCGCAACAAAATATGGACCTGGCAGTTTTTCTGCAGAATCAGGTTATACATTTGAAAAGAGTGGTAATGTTGGAACTTGGACAGGTAGCGCAAATTCTGTGACATTTACAGCTTCATCAAATCAAGTGCGTGCTTCTAAGATTGTTGTGACAACTGGTGCTGCTCAACCTGAGACTAAGGTAGCTACTCCTAAGATTACTCCTGCTGCCGGCACTTACTATGGCGCAATCGAATTTTCGGCTACAACTGCTACTGAGGGTGCCACCATCAAGTATTCAACCGATGGAACTAACTTCACCGACTATACTGCTCCTGTAAGCATCAACAAGAGCTGCACAGTCACCGTATATGCAGTGAAGGCTGGTCTTGAAGACAGCGACAAGGCTACTGCCACTTATGAATTTGCTGAGGCTGCTCCTGTTGCCAACATCGCCGCTGCTCTTGCAAAGGCCGACGACAAGGCTGTGGTCGCATTCACAAATCCTGTGACTGTGGTTTATCAGAACGGCATGTACACTTATGTAAAGGATGATTCGGGTGTGCTTCTTATTTATGGTAAAATCGCTTCTTATAAGAGCGGCGACGTGATTCCTGCCGGATTCTACGGAACTATTATGGTTTACAACGGTCTTTATGAGCTATCTACTCAAGTAGGCACTGAATACTCTTCTGATTCATACAAGGCTGCAACAAGCAATGTTGGCGAAGTTCTCCCGACAACTGCAACTCTTGGCGAAATCGACGCAAATGACCAAAACAAATACGTTGTATTCAACAAAGTCAAGTTCGACAAGGATGCTAAGACTCTAAGCGACGATGAAGATGTGCTTGCAGTGTATTATCGTTTCAACGACGTGACTACTCCAGAATCTGGAACATACAATGTTGAGGGTCTTGTATCAGTGTATAAGACTACAGTTCAAATCTTCCCTACAGCATTCAAAGATCCTTCAGGAGTTGAGGCAGTAGAGGCAGAAAAGGCTGTTGTAGTAGCTGGCGAAGGCACAATCTTCGTGCTTGGCGAGGCAAGCGACGTTGAGGTTTATACCGTGGGTGGCGCACTTGTAAGCAAGAACGCTGCAAAAGTAAACGTAGCTGCCGGTATGTATATCGTGAAGGTTAATGGCAAGGCTACAAAGGTAGTGGTTAAATAATCCCTACAACAAGACATTGGGGGGATAGAAATATTCCACAAAGATATGGTGGCATCAGAAGCGCGCGCTTTTGATGCCACCTTTTTCATGTGCAGCCTGGGAATGACAGCGACGCAGGAATGCGTCGCCTCCTCGGCGCAGCTCAGAGATTGAAGGGGATGAATCTTTTTATTTATGATTGCCGCGTAGCATCCATTCCCAAGCCGGCAAAATATGTATCACTCCCCCGTCAAAAGAGATTGAGCGACTCTCATCTTCTAATGTTATGATATATCCTTCGGAAAGGTTGAATGCCGACATTGCTTCCATCAGTCCTGCTATTTCACGCTTATAAGTGGCTTCGTTTGCCATAGATACGGTGACTTGATATGCTTGAGTGATTTTTGTGCCTTGGCGTACAACGAAGTCGCACTCTTTTTTGTCGGCATAGTAAAACAGGTCATATCCGCATCGTTTAAGCTCAATGAATATTATGTTTTCCAGCTTTATGCCTACATTGTCAGTAGCATTAAATCCTACTTTACTGATTATAGCATTATCAATGAAGTAGATTTTTTTAGGGTTTAGCATCTGAGTTTTAAGCGATGGACTATACTTCATAAGCTGGAATATCATATACGTCTGCTGTATATATTCCAGATAATTTTTTATGGTATCGGCATGGCGTATCCCTATAGTTTTGCCAAGAGAGCTGTATGTTATGCGCTTAGTGGCATTGCTGGCAAGATAAAACACAAGTTCTTGCATCTCTTTTTCGTTGGTCAGTGCATTGCGTGCCATGACATCCCGGAAAATGATGCTGTCATATAGAGCCGACAGGTATCGTGTTGATAAAGTCTGTATATATCTTGGAAATCCTCCATCTTCGAGATAGCCCTTGAAAAGTTTCAGTAGCGTGGAGCGGCCTATTGTAGTATAGAAATCCTTCTGCACTGGGTGGACATCTTTAAGCATAAGATATTCATCGAATGAGAATGGGAATATTTCTACTGGGATATATCGTCCTGTGAGATGCGTTCCCAGTTCGCGGCTCAGCATTCTGGCATTCGATCCAGTGACAACTACTTTGTTGCCTTCATTGTAGAGCCGTCTGACAAAGGTCTCCCAGCCGGGTATATTCTGTATTTCATCAAAATAATATGTGTGCTGTTCGCCGAAAAGTTCGAAGAAGCACTCTTGCAAAGTCTGAAAATCAGACAAAGAGAAATTTACCAGTCGCTCGTCGTCGAAATTAAAGAAGAAATCACGTTCTGGCAGTTTGTTGCGAATTTGTTGCAGAAGCACCGACTTGCCACAACGCCTGATGCCTGTGATGATAAGTATCTCAGAAGTGGTAAGCCACTCGTCCTCGATATTCCGGGAAATGGTGCTTCTGGTGATATCTTTGCAATATTCTTGCTGCTCAAATATGATTTTCTTTAACAAATCTTTCATACATAGTGTGTTATTGTGCGGTAAAGATAGCTTATTATTTTGAGATGACAAAATAAAATCATCAAATCGTTCATTCGTAATGAATGATTTGATGTAAAAGTATTCATTCGCATTGAATGATTTGCCGAAAAATCGTTCATTCTGAACGAATACTTAAGCAAGTGATGCCATATCCGCAAATTCGAATGACTGATTTGAGGAATGAATTAGCCCCAAATCAGGATGACCGATTTGGGGCTAAAAACTATGTTGGACTACTTGTTATATCAATGCTGCAAATAGGGCTGCGGCTATGAGTGCGCCGATTATCGGGCCAAGCACTGGAACCCATGAGTAGCTCCAGCCGCTGTCGCCTTTGCCCTTGATGGGAAGAATGGCGTGTGCGATGCGAGGCGCAAGGTCGCGGGCAGGATTGATGGCGTAGCCAGTGGTGCCGCCAAGCGACATGCCTATTGCCATAATCAGCATCGTCACAGGAAATGCTCCTGTGCTTCCGAGCGAAATGTCGGGGGCATTGAGCGATGTGCCGAGCATCATTATCACAAACACGAGCAGGAATGTGCCTACAATCTCGCAGAAGAGGTTGCGCGGCTTGTTCATGATGGCAGGCATTGTGCAGAATGTGCCGAGCTTGGTGGCGGCATCGTCGGTGGCATCGTAATGGTCTTTATAGAACATATACACGAGTACAGCTCCGAGAAGTCCGCCAGCCATCTGTGCGGCGATGTATGCCGGGACACTTTCCCATGGGAAAATGCCGGCTGCCGCAAGACCTATCGACACGGCAGGGTTGAGGTGCGCGCCCGAATACGGACCGGCAATAAACACTCCGCACATCACAGCGAATCCCCATGCAAGCGTTATCACAGTCCAGCCTCCGCCGTTGCCTTTCGAGCCTTTAAGCGTGGTGCAAGCCACAACGCCGTCGCCGAGAAGAATTAATACTGCTGTCCCAATAAACTCAAATATGCTTGGTATTAAAATTGAATTTTCCATAACACACTAACTCTTGTTTTTTTCTGTTAAGTAACTACTGTTTATTTCTTTAAGGAATCGGTAGTCAAAGTCCTTGATATGGCATTCTGCCAGCCAGCAATGGCTTTCCCGACCTTCTCCTCGTCCATCTTAGGAGAGAAGCACTTGTCGATAGCCCACTGTGTGCGAATCTCATCCACGCCGCTCCAATAGCCCACAGCAAGACCTGCAAGATAGGCAGCTCCGCGTGCAGTGGTCTCGGTGACAGTGGGGCGTATGACTTTCGACTGCAAAATGTCGCTTTGGAACTGCATCAGCAGATTGTTTCGCGACGCGCCCCCATCCACTTTCAGCTCTCGCAGTTCAAGTCCAGAGTCCTTTGCCATAGCCTCGGCGATGTCGTAGGTTTGATAAGCGATGCCTTCGAGTGCCGCGCGAGCGATGTGTGCAGCCGTTGTGCCTCGGCTCAAGCCGGTGATGGTGCCGCGTGCCTGCTGGTCCCACCATGGCGCACCGAGTCCGGTGAGTGCCGGCACGAAATACACGCCGCCAGTGTCTGGCACGCTTGCGGCGAGAGCCTCAATCTCCGATGACACATGAATCAGCCTCAAACCGTCGCGCAGCCATTGCACCACCGAACCGCCTATGAAGATGCTGCCTTCGAGCGCATAGCTCACCTCGTTGCCAATTTTCCAAGCCACGGTGGTGAGAAGATTGTTTTTCGAGAAAATAGGCTTGTTGCCGCAGTTCATAAGGAGGAAACATCCGGTGCCGTAGGTGTTTTTCATCATTCCAGGCTCGATGCACATCTGTCCGAATAGGGCAGCCTGCTGGTCGCCGGCAATTCCGGCAATAGGCACTTCGTGGGCAAAGATTGTAGTTTTCGTGTGTCCGTAGATTTCGCTCGAAGAGCAAACCTTGGGCATCATAGAGCGAGGGATTCCGAGCATTTCGAGCAATTCATCGTCCCAGTCGAGAGTGTTGATGTTGAAGAGCATGGTTCGCGATGCGTTCGACACGTCGGTTACATGGGCTTCGCCGCGGGTGAGCTTCCACACCAGCCACGAGTCGATAGTGCCGAACCGCAGCTTTCCCTGCTCGGCACGCTCACGCGCTCCAGCCACATTATCAAGAATCCACTTGATTTTGGTCCCGCTGAAATAAGCGTCGATGATAAGTCCTGTTTTTTTGTGAATCATTTCAGCCTTGCTTTCGGCTTTCAGGCGGTCGCAGAAGTCGGACGTGCGGCGGTCTTGCCACACGATGGCATTGTAGAGCGGCTCGCCAGTCTCGGCATCCCACACTACGGTCGTCTCACGCTGGTTGGTGATACCAATTCCGGCAATGTTCTTGCCGTTGATGTCGAGCATTGAAATAACCTCGGCGATTACCGAAGCTTGTGAAGCCCAAATGTCATTAGGGTCATGCTCCACCCATCCCGATTTGGGAAAAATCTGAGGAAATTCGCGTTGAGCCGTGGCGCAAGGCTCACCTTTTTTGTTGAACACAATAGCTCGGCAGCTACTTGTGCCTTCGTCTAAAGCTAATATATACTGCTCCATGTTAATGATAAGTTTAAGATAGGTTATAGTTTTGGTTGATTATTGAATGCAAATATACAATTTTTATTCAAAAAGCCAATTGATGCAGAATATATTTTTATGTTACATTTCAGTAACAAATCGCCACAGCATCACCGCAATAGCACCTTTTCCCGATTTTGATGCTGGGGGATGCAAAAAGGACGGGCTGCATAGCTGAAGCTCGTCCTCATTTCTAACCCAAAAGTCAAAACTTTTTTACACTTAAAACCAAATCATAATAACTGATTTGGAAAGAATTTGAGCCAGTCCTTAGAGCCTTTTTCACAAGAGGCTCTAAGTGCTTAGCCCGAAACTATCACTAACAATTAAACGCTTATTACTTCAATGTGAAAGTGCATGTCTGCACGTCTTTGCTGTTTCCGCCCACCATAACTTGGAAATCTCCCGGTTCGCAAACGTAGTCGAGATTGCTGTTATAGAACTTGAGCATATCGGCATTTATCTCGAAAGAGACGTTGCGGCTTTCGCCTTTCTTCAATGTGACGCGCTCAAAGCCTTTCAGTTCCTTTACAGGGCGTGAGATGCTACCCACCATATCGCGGAGATACAGTTGCACCACTTCGGTGCCGTCGAAGTTGCCGGTGTTTGTCACGCTGACAGTAGCGGTGATTTTGCCGTTTTCAGTCATATTGTCGGCACTCAGTGTGAGCTTGCCATAGCTGAATGTGGTGTATGACAATCCGTAGCCGAATGGGTAAAGTGGATCATTGTCGATGTCGAGGTAGTTGCTTGTGAACTTGGTGAACCACTTGCTGTTTGGACGGCCAGTGTTCAGGTGATTGTAGTACAAAGGAATCTGACCTACCGATTTTGGGAACGAAGTGGAGAGCTTTCCGCTTGGAGTCTTGTCGCCAAACAGCACATCGCATATGGCATCGGCAGCCTCGCTTCCGCCAAACCATACTTGCAGGATGGCAGGGAGGTTCTCGTTTTCCCAGTTCATTATGGTGCTGCGTCCGGCAAAGTTGAGCATTACGATTGGTTTGCCTGTAGTTTTCAGCTTTTTGAGCAAGTCGAGCTGTGCGTCGGGCAGCTCAAGGTTTGAGCGGCTGCTCGATTCGCCGCTGAACTCCGACGATTCGCCACCGGCGAATACAATCACGTCGGCTTGTGCGGCAATCTTCATAGCCTCGGCAGTAAGATCCTCGGGAGTGCGAGGATCGCGCATCTCGCGGCCGAACATTGTGGCGTTTGCCTCAAGAGTGGGGTCATACACGAGGTTGCTGCCTTTGGCGTAAAGCACTTCAGCCTTATTGCCAACGGCATCTTTCAAGCCTTGAAGCAGCGACTTGTAACGCTCGGAAGCGGCAGCCACACTCCAAGTGCCTGGCATATTTGCCTTGGTGTCGGCAAGCGGGCCGATAAGGGCGATTTTGCCTTTGCGCTGAAGAGGAAGCAGATTGCCCTCATTTTTCAGCAGCACAAATGTCTCGGCAGCGATATTGCGTGCCTCGGCGCGGTTGGCTGCTGTGTAGATTTCAGCTTTTGGACGCTTGGCGTTGCAATATTTGTAAGGGTCGGTAAAGAGTCCGAGCTTATATTTTGCCTCAAGGATTCTGCGGCAAGCCTTGTTGATGTCGGCTTCGGTCACCTTGCCCTCTTTAAGTGATTTCTCAAGAGTGCCTACAAAACCGTCAGCTACCATGTCCATATCGGTTCCGGCATTTAGCGCAAGAGCCGATACTTGCTGCAAGTCGCCCATACCGTGGGCTATCATCTCAAGGATGGCAGTATAGTCGGTGACTACAAATCCGTCGAATTTCCACTGGTCGCGCAGTACGTTGGTGAGAAGCCACTTGTTGCCAGTGGCAGGGATGCCATCAACGACATTAAACGAAGTCATCACAGAGCCTGCGCCGGCATCTACTGCCGCCTTATATGGAGGGAAGTAGTTGTTGTACATACTCAGACGGCTCATATCTACGGTGTTGTAGTCGCGCCCAGCCTCGGGAGCTCCATACAGTGCAAAGTGCTTTACGCAAGCCATTATGGTGCGCTCATCGCTCAGGTTGCTGCCTTGATAGCCGCGTACCATGGCTTTGGCAATCTCCGAGCCAAGATATGGGTCCTCTCCATTACCTTCCGACATACGACCCCAGCGGCCGTCGCGGCAGATGTCCACCATAGGACTGAAAGTCCAGCAGATTCCGTCGGCACTTGACTCAATGGCAGCGATTCTTGCCGAACGCTCTATAGCTGCCATGTCCCAACTGCACGACAGCGCCAATGGGATGGGGAATACCGTCTCATATCCATGTATCACATCCATACCGAAAATCAATGGAATTTTCAGCCGGCTCTCCTTCACTGCGATGCGCTGCACCTCGCGGATTTTATCCACGCCTTTCAGGTTGAAGAGACCGCCCACTTCGCCTTTCTTGATTTTTTCGGCAACGTTGCTGCTCTTTGCGCTTCCTGTGACGATTTCGCCAGTGACAGGCAGATTGAGCTGCCCGATTTTCTCTTGAAGGGTCATTTGGCTCATCAGATTGTCGATGAACTTGTTCATCTCGGCATTATTGCTGTCGGCGGCATGGCATGTGGTCATCGATGCGATAGCCACAGCGGCCGACACGAAAATATTTCTTAATGTCATGATAAAATCAGTTTTATTTAGTTATGAAGTTCCAAAAAATATATTTTTTACCCGGATTGGTCTCAAAATAATGACCGATTATTTCTTGACGGTGAATCCCAATTTGGCAAGTCCATTCTGCACCTCCTCGCAGCTCATGAACAGGTTCCACAGCAGCCCGGTGCGGTAGTTCTCGATCATCGGGGCGATTGTGCATTGGTCGATTGCGAGGTAGTGCGGTTTTGTCCACTTCTCGCTCTCGGAGAAAGCGTCGTAGAAACCATATTTGCCCCAAATCCAGCCCCCCTTGGCGTAGAAGCCTTTCAGTGCTGCCATCGATTCTTCGGGGGTGTAGGGGAACGACGACAGTGCGGCAGTTGGAGTTATCACTCCGAGGTCGTTGGAGGGGCAGTGCGCACTGTATCCGTTCACCGAATAGCTTGCGGTGAGTCCCCAGCAGTCTTTGCCGTAACCTTTATAACCCTTTGGGTTTGCGAGGCAATACTTGTAGTCGCTCATGGCGTGGTTGCGTACCACATTCCAGTAGTTGGCGTATTGGTCGCTCAGGTTGCGCGGGTCAAGGCCGATATAAGAGTAGTGGGCCCAGAAGAGCGGTCCTCCATTGGCTTCGGCTCCGTTATGTTTCAGCTCAAGCGGCAGCCCATAGGGCTTAGCCGAGCTTTTGATGCCTCCGCTGCGCGCCCAGCCTTTGTGGTAGCACGCTGCCGGCACGGTGTGTGTGGGCGATGCGGCTGCAAGGATATACACGATGAGGCATTCGTTGTAGCCTTCGAGCGGGAAATTCATCTCCCAGCCATAGCTTGGCGACCAGTGCCAGTAGATTACGTCCTCGCCGCCCTTGGTGTACCAGTCGAATTCCATCTCGTGCCACAACTTGTTGATTTTCTCACAGAGCATTTTCTCCTCGGCATTGCCGTCTTTGAAGTATTGTCGCACGCACAGCAGACTCTCCATCATGAAGCAGCTCTCCACGAGGTCGCCGCCGTTGTCTTTTGTGCCGAAAGGCTTCACCTTGCCGGTTGGCCCATCGAGCCAGTGAGGCCAAGCTCCGTGGAAGCGGTCGGCGCATGTCAGGTAGTCCACGATTTTAGTCAATCGTTTCACACCGTCGGCGCGGCTCACGAAGCCTCGGTCGATAGCCACGAGCAGTCCCGCCACGCCGAAACCGCTGCCGCCAGTGGTCACGGTGTTTTGGTCGTTTTCTGGATATTCACCGTCGAGGTGTATGCGCTCGCGGGCAAGTCCAGAAGTGGGTTCTGCTCCCTCCCACATATAATTGAAATGCACTTTCTGGATATAGTCGAGCATCTCGTCATCGCTTGCAAACGTGGCAGGGCGGTCGGCTGTGGAGGGCTTTTGTGGCTCGCCTCCCGAATTGTGCTTAGCCGCCGAGCAAGACATCGACGATGCCATAAGCATTATCGCAAGGATGATAGGCTCTAATATTTTTTTCATTTTTGATATGTTTTGTTTCACTGTTTCACAATCTTCGACATTGCGGAGCGTCCAGTCTCGCCCAGAGCTTCGATAGAGAAGTAGTAGGTAGTGCCTTTGTCGAGTCCGCGGAAGTCGTATTCGCAAGCACCGTTCACTGTTATGGTGTTGTAGAGCTTGTCGGGGGCAATTCCGTAACGGATGTTGTAGCCGTAGGCGCCTGCGCTCGGCTTCCAAGTTATCATAGTGTTGCGCATATCGTTCTTGTCGCGGGCTACCTTGAATCCAGCCACCTTGGCAGGAGAGGCACCGTCGGCAGTGCCGAACACGCGCAAATCCGACAGGCAGAAGCATCCCGAAGAAGGCATATACAGGTTTTCCACTTTCAGATAGCGGGTGCGCAGCGGCGAGCGCAGCTCCACATAGTCGTGAGGCACATCGCGGTCGTTGTTGCTCTTATCTACTACGAGAGTCCAATTCTCGCCATCGGACGACGCATATATGCGGTATTGGTAATACAAGTCGTTGGCGCGGTTGTGCTGAACGGTGTTGTAGTCGTAGTAGTTGAGTTGAATGGCGCGCACGGTCTTTTCAGCTCCGAGGTCCATCTTCACCCACTCGCCGGCATTGCCAGTCTTGGCAGCCCAGAATGTGCGCATGTTGTCGTCGCTCAGGTTGGCAGCGCAGTGCTCGGCGTCGGCAGTGCTCGACACTTCCACCCGCTTGCCATAAGACAGCAGCATCCAGCCTGTGAAGCGGTTTTCGGGGTTCTTCTCGTCGCGGTCGCCATTCCAACAAGGATAGTCGCCGAATGCTGTGTTGCAATACATCACGCCGTCGGCATCAAATCCGGCAGGATAAAGACCTATGCGGCGTTCAAACTTATATTTCAGCGACAGCATACATGTGCCCACATGCCAATAGTTGCCTTTTGCGTCTTGCCAAGTGCCGCCATGTCCCACACCCTGCACGAAGCCTCCGGGCTTGTAGCTCATGGGGTTGTGCTTCTGATAGGTGAACGGACCGAGTGGAGAGTCACTCACATACACGCCGTCGGCATAAATCTTGAACTCCGTCCCCGGTGCGCCATATTGCAGGTAATACTTGCCGTTGTGCTTGGTCATATAAGCACCTTCTGTGAATGGACGCAGTGTCACTTCATCATCATTGTTCATGCCGAAGCGTTCCCATCCATGTTCTTCAGGGCGCAGCATCACCACATCGTGGATTTTGCTTATAGGGCGGAAATCCACACGGCTTATTTGTACCGCTTTCAGTGGATATTCATTGCTTGAGCCGTAATATTCATATAGTTTGCCGTCGTCATCAAGGAAAAGGCACGGATCCCATGTCGGGATGGTGTTCTTTGCCATTGCGCGGCGGAATCGTCCGTTATAGGGGTTGGTGGAGTACCACACAGGCAGTCCCTCGTAGGTAGATCCGGTGTAGAACAGCGTGTCGCCGCTCACATAAGCCGCCGGAGCGCACTGGTCGTCGTCGTCGGGTCTGCGCTGGAAAGTAGCCACCGTGAAGTTCCAGTCGCTGAGGTTTTTAGAGTGATGAAAGCCGCCTTGGTTGGTGGAGAACAGCAAGTTTTCGCCCCTGTAGGTAAGTCCCATAGGGTCGGCAGATGAGCGGAAAGAACCTCCGGCCTTGGTGTTGTTGTTGTATGGCTCATAATTATAGCTTATGTTCAGCGGGTTGCAATAGGTGCTTGTGCCGCAGTTCTCGGGGTCGTACCAGCGGGTGGCAACGGCTTTCTTCCGCAGTGCCGGGCGGCTGTTGTCGGGTTTCAGCACCACATCCACTGTAGTCTGCGAAGGCTTGCGCACGACGTTGCCGAATGCCTTGCCTGGATAATACACATATATGTGCAATTCATTGTCGGAGGCTTTCAGCGTGTAGCGACCTTGAGCGTCGGTATTGCAGTGGCAAGGGGAGGCGAAGAACATCACTGTAGCTCCCTCAAGCGGTTTCCCGGCTTCATCGGTGACAGTGCCGGTGATATTGTATTCCTTATTTACGGGAATATAATAGTCGCTCACTTGACCTTTCACCACCTTTATGGAGTCGCTTAAAGAAGTAGCGTTCACTGCTACAGTCGCAGTGAACGCTATTCCAATGCAAACCGCAACTCGTCTTAAGCCATAAAATATAGCTTTGCAATGTTGCATAAAGAGAATCTAAAATTTATTAATCGTAATGTGTAATCTTATTCGTCTTTTGGTTCGTCCTTCAAAGAAGGAATCTGTGAGTATTGATTGAAAGGAAGAGGAAGATTTTCCTTGTCTTTGCTCCAGCCTTTCAAAACACTTGCAGCAAGTCCTGTGCGGCAGAGGTCGTTGTAACGCTCACCCCATTCGCAGCATAGCTCCATACGACGTTCATCAAGAACTTGATCAACTGTCACACCAGTAAGTTCAGGCATCTGTGCACGGCGGCGAACTTCGTTGAAAGGAGCATCACCATTTTTGCCGTTTCTGATTTTAGCCTCAGAGTTCATAAGAAGAACGTCAGCATAGCGGAAAATACGGATATTATTGTTGGTGCCATATTTTGTGCGACCCGGGGTCAATTGATTGAACGGTGTGTAAGCCTTGCCGTTCCAGCAGTCAGTCTTTGTCGGGTTCTCTTGTTTTGCAATCACATCACCGCTTGGAGTTGTTGAATTAGCAAGAAGGAATGAAGTAGTGGCACGAACAGTCTCGCCACGAGCAGCAGCCCAGTCGCGGAATTCTTGTGTGATACCGACATGTCCCCAACCAGAGATATTGCTTCCTGAGTTTATAGGACCTTGGCAAACGAACCATTGGTCGGCATCAATTAATTCGCCGGAACCATTACCAAAGTCAGTCAATTGACATTCAAACAGAGATTCATCGCAAAGTTTTCCAGGAATCTTGAACAATTGATAGAAATCTGGATAAAGCGAGAAGTTGCCATTATTGATAATATCATCGGTCAGAGTCTCAACTTTATCGTATTGACCAAGATTCATATAAATCTTAGCAGCAAGAGCCTCAGCAGAGAATGCAGTGACTGCACCTATGTGAGAGTTTTGGTTAGGACGGATGCGAGGCATGTGATCCATACCATATTGCAAGTCCTCAAGAGCGTATTTATAAACAGCGTTTACAGTAGAACGGCTCAAATCAGCCTGGTTGTTATTGCGAAGGATAGTGCAAGGACCGAAAGCCTGAACCAAGCGATAGTAAGAATAAGCGCGGATGTATTTTACCTCACCGACGTATGCCTCATAATTCTTCTTGTCCTGTTCACTTGTAGCATTTGCTCCATACAGGTCGAGAGATTCGATTGCAGAGTTTGCAACTTTAATCAGGTTATAGTATTGTTTCCAAATTTCATCAATACCCCAGTTGGCATCATTGTATTTGTAAAGGCCGAGATTGTAAAGGTCGCTACCGTCGTTTGCGCCGCTCCATACATCATTGTCGCCACGGCAAACAGTGATGTCCCATATAATCCAGTGCATGCCGCTTGCACGAAGGCGAGCATATACACCCGATACAGGTTGATACATATTTGTAAGGTTGGTGTAATCGACATTTGTCTCTGGCACCTTGCCTTCAGGCTCTTTGTCAAGATAATCGCAAGAACCCATTGCCCCCATCATCAGGGCAGTCATTGCATATATTATTGATTTCTTTAATGATTTCATTGTTTCTTCTGTTTTAAAAGTGTTGTCTTAATTAGAAGTCAATCTTCACGCCGAATGTGTAAGTAGAAGTCAAAGGATAAACTTCAGTATCCCAACCTTCGTTGTCGCTCAACTCAGGAGTGAATGTGTTAGCCTTGAATGTAGTGAATGGACGGTCGGCAGTGACGCTTAGGCGGATGCCTGGCATAGTGTAGTTGCCCATCTTGATATTGCGGAAAGTATAGCCCAAAGTGATGTTCTGGATGCGGAAGAAATCAGCACTTTCAACGAAGTAAGAGCTATATTTTTGGTCGCTTACGTTCCAAGGTCTTGTAAGGCCTGCTGCTGAAGGAGCAGAGTTGGTAGAACCTGCGCCGGTCCAGCGTTTGTTGTATTGGTCCTTATCGAAGTTGTAGTTCTGTTGAGCGTAGCGGAGTGCGCGCTTGCGGTTGAACATTTGAGCACCGGCTTGTCCGTAGGTTGTCAATTGGAAATCAAGGTTCTTCCAGTTGAAGCCAAGGTTTACGCCATATGTGAAGTTAGGAATGTAAGAACCCAAAGTAGTGCGGTCGTTACCATCGATAACACCATCGTTATTCAAATCGGCATATTTCAAATCGCCAGGTTGAAGTCCATTGGCTACTGCTATAGGGTCGTTGGCACATTCTTCAGCAGTTTGATAAACGCCTACCATCTTGAAGCCATAGAATGAGTTCATTTCCTCACCTACCATATTCACGGTCTTTCCGCCCTTGATGATGCTATAACCGTTGAGGTCTTTAACGCGGTTCTTCAATGTGGAAAGATTTACGCCGATGTTATAAGAGAAGTCTTTTGTAACCTTGTCGTTCCAAGTCACGCTGATATCAAAACCTTCGTTAAGAATCTTACCATAGTTGCCGGCAAGAGTCGTTGTGCTGAATGGCAGCAATGGAGAAATCACAGCGTTGTTAGTCATGCGATGGAAGTAATCAACATCCAAGTTCAAGCGGTTGTTGAGAGTGATAAGATTGATACCGGCATTCCATTCATCTACCACCTCCCATTTAAGCCAACTGAAGTAAGTTGAGTTTTGGAATCCTGCGGCTGTGCTATTGCCAAATACACCTGATGCGCTATTTCCCGTTGTGATTGAAGCGAAACCGTCGCTTGCTGCTACATGGTCGTTACCAAGTTTACCCCAGCTTGCACGAAGTTTCAAGTAGTCGATAGCTTTCTGGTCTTCCATGAATGATTCTTGAGAAAGAACCCAAGCAGCACCCACTGATGGGAAGTAGCCCCATTTCTCTTGGTACTTAGAAGAACCATCGGCACGCATTGTGAACATCAACAGATACTTGTCGGCATAGTTGTAGTTCAAACGAGTGAAGTAAGATAGTCCGCGATAGCAAGAACCGTTGTCGGTAACAGTTGCACCAGTTGCGTCGCCGTTCTTGATGTACCAATATTCTTTTTCGCCTTCAGGCACATTGCTTGCAGTGCCGCTCATGTAACGCCATTGCTCCTGACGCATAGAGAAGCCCACCATTGCACCGAATTTGTGCTGCCCGTATTGGTCGTTGTAAGTCAATGTATTATCCCAAATGCTGTTGTAATATTTATTTTCAGATTTGGTAAGAGATGTAGTCTTAGACTGCTGCCAGCTACTTACATAGTAAGCGGGAGTGAATTGGCGGCTTTGGCTTGACAAGAAGCTGTAAGAATAGTTTGTCTTGAAATTCAACTTGCTTGGGATGAAATCTATTGCAGCATAGAAGTTGCTCAATACTTGATAGTTCTCATTTTTTGCATCATAATATTTTGCTGTAGCAAGTGGGTTGTAGAAGTTTGATGTATAAGCTATGGCATCAGGAGAACCAAATTTCTCTGGGAATGCGTTTGCATTGTTCTCGTCGTAAGCTGCAACGATAGGAGGGCAGTTGAATGCCTTTTGCCATGCTGCATTGTTTGGAGCTTGTTGGTCGGATTTGCTGAATACGCCGTTAAAGCCGACTTTCAACCAGTTTGTCGCATCAAAATCTACTGCTGCGCGGAAGTTGAGGCGTTTGTAGTTGTTGTCCACATTCATGATACCATCTTGATACAAGTAGCTCATGCCGAGAGAATATACAGCTTTGTCGGAGCCGCCGTTGATGCTCAAGCTGTGGTTGGTGATAACTGCTGAGCGGAGCAATTGGTCATACCAGTCGTTGTCTGCTCCATAAGTCCAGTTATGGAAATCAGCATCGGCATAGCTGCCGCCGTAAAGGTCGATACTCTTCTTGAAGTGTGTGATGTAGGAGTCATAATCAGCTTCAAGCATCATAGTGGCATATTCTTGTGCGTTGCAAAGTTTGAGCACATTAGATGCTTTCTGGAAACCTACATAACCATCGTAAGAAATTTGAGCTTTTTGGTTGCGGGATCCTTTTTTAGTGGTGATAATGACGACACCATTTGCTGCGCGCACACCATAGATGGCTGCTGCCGATGCGTCTTTCAACACCGACATTTCTTGAATGTCGTTACTATTAAGGAAGTTGATATTGTCGTAGAACATTCCATCTACAACATAGAGGGGAGAGCCGCTATTTGAGAATGATCCGACACCGCGAATCTGAACGCGAGGTCCTTCACCCGGAGCGCCATTATTGATAACGTTTACACCAGCTACTTTTCCTTGCATAGCTGCCATTGGCGAAGAAGCAGGAATTGATGTCAATTCTTTTCCGCTTACAACAGTAATAGGTGAGGTGAGGTCTTTTGCCTTAGCTGCACCGTAACCGATTACAACGACTTCATCGAGCTTCTGCAAATCTTCTTGAAGCTGGACGTTGATGGTGTTGCTGCTCGCTTTCACCTCTTTCGATTTCATACCGATGTAGGAGAAGGTGATAGTGGCATTGTCGGGAACGTTCTTCAATTCGAAGTTTCCGTCGTAGTCGGTAACTGTACCAGTTTTAGTCCCATTTACTTGAACGCTGGCACCTATCACGGGTTCATTGGTCTGATCGACCACGGTACCCTTCACGGTCTTTGGAGCGGCAAACATAACAGGCACGCCCGCAAGGACGAGTAAAACAGATAAAAATCTTTTTTTCATTTTTGCTGTTTTGGTTAATAATTTTAAGGTGATATATTTTTTCAAAAAAATTTTCTGCTGCAAAGGAAATATCAATTTCGGTGGATACAAATTTTTGCAGTATCAAGTTACTACTTTGCAGCCTGAATGCACTACGTTTTTACTACGTTTTCTGGTCGTAATAAATTGTATATAAATAGAATAAATGACTACGTTTTTAGGCGAAAAAATTTTCACTTTTTTAGGGAAACAAATATCATATATAAAATTTTTGTCAAAAGGAATTATTTGCTACCTTTGTATAAGATAGGCTGCACCTCGGCAGAAACCCTCAGTCGAGCTTGGAATTTCTGCGTTAGGTTTGCGCTACCAGTGTAAAAAAGATAAATCTCAGCCCTGAGGCTTGCCGATGGGAAAGATGAGGGGGTATAAGTTTTTTTTAACCATAACCATTGGCATAATGACACGGAAGACTACGACACTGCTGTTTTCTATTATTGTTGTTTCGATATTCGCACATGTGATGCGGGCTACCACGTTTATGCCCGTGGTCACCAATTTCTCAACGCACGAGTATAAGGCGGGACTTCAGAACTGGAGCTGCACACAAGGTCCCAATGGCGACATATTCGTGGGTAACAATACTGGACTTCTGCGCTACGACGGCTACGACTGGGAGCTGTTTGACGTTCCGGGTTGTCCTATCGCACGGTCGGTGCTTGCCGATGGCGACCGCGTGTATGTGGGCTCATACCACGAGTTTGGATACTTCGAACGCGACGATTGCGGCACGATGGTATATACCTCGCTTCACGAAGGAATAAAAGAACCCGGGAAAGACGACTACGATATCTGGAATATACTGAAAGTGAATGGCATCATATATTTCCAGTCGTTCAGCTCATGGTTCAGCTACGACGGAAAGCGCGTGGTGGCGCACTACGACAAGGCTTTGCATCCGCTTTATTTCCACAAAGTGGGCAACAAGGTGTATGCGCAGATGGTGAATGGCGATTTCTATCAGCTCGTGGGCGACAGATTCCGCTTCCTGTTCTCGCGTCAGATGGTGGGCAACGACCATGTGGTGGCGGCCCTGCCTATGCCCGACGGCAGCGTGCTGCTTTGCACCGAGTGGCACGGATTGTTCAGATACGACGGCAAGAGCGTGACACGCTTTGCCACTGAAGTGGATGCCGACCTGTGCAGCAAGCAGGTCAACCGCGCTACGATAATGCGGCGCGGCTCGACGATAGTGATAGGAACCATTCTCAATGGCGTGTATGGAATCTCGCAGCAGGGCAAGCTGCTGTGGAACTTCAATATGGGCAACCGCTTGCACAACAATTCAGTGCTTCGCCTATTTACCGACCGCGACGACAACGTGTGGGCGTGTCTCGACAACGGCATATCGCTCATTCACACAGGCTCACCATATTCCATCCTCACTCCCGATGTGAATGCCGCATCGCTCGGGATGGTGTATGGACTCGACTGGGTGGGCGAAAACATGTATATAGCCACCAACATCGGGGCTTACCGTTATTCTGGCACTACAGCGGCTATCACGCCCATAGCGGCAGCCAAAGGGCAGGTATGGCATATCTCACATTTCGACACCGACCAGATATTCACAGGCAACCTGCAATCGAGGCTGATAGTGGGCGACGAGGCCGTGGCGATACCGGGACCCGACAATTCGAGCAGCACGAGCATACGGCGGTGCAGCATATATGGGCAGGACGTATTGATAGAAACGTCTTACAATGGCTTGCGCATATACCGCAAGGTAAACGGGCAATGGACATTCTCGAATGCCGTAGAGGGGGCAAATATGCCGTTCAGACAATTTGAGGTGGATTTTTCCGGAACGGTGTGGGCTGCGCACATGAGCCGAGGGCTATACCGCATAAAGCTCAATCGCACGCTCACCAAGGCGGTGCAATGCACCCCTGTCGAGAAGATTCCAGGCGGATTCAGCGGGGGGACCATGTTTGTGATGAAAATCCTCGGCAGAGTGATGTTTGCCAATCGCACAAGACTTTACACATACGATGATGTGCATAACAAGATAGTGCCTGTGGATTACCTGAACAAGATACTGAAAAAGAACATCAATTCAGCTACGGCTGTCGATGACCATAAGGTGTGGCTGTCGAGCGACCGCGACTATACGCTTGTGAACATCGATGGGACAAACGCCAAGGTGCTTGAAGTGGTGTCGGCAAGTTTTTTCGGCTCGGAGTGCAATGAGACCAATAATAAGACTTTCGTCCACAACGGCAATGTGTATTTCCTGCTAAACAATGCCATAGCGCGCAGCAACAACCGAAAGCAGATGCTGCGACCACTTTCCAAGAGCCGCCTCATGCTGAACCGCGTGACATCGCTTGACCGCGACAAGGCGGTGCATGTGATGCCTGTGGATGGCAGCCGCAGCCGCGGTGTCGAAGCCACGGGCGCAGTGACATTCAATCTGTCGTATCCGCACTTCGACAATTCGATTGTGCGTTTCCGCTATCACCTGTCGGGGCGCGGACTTGACCTTGAGTCGGAGTCTGTACAGCCTTCCATCACCTATGGCAGCCTTGGCTACGGCGACTATCATTTCTCGGCCGAGGTGCTGAACAGCGACGGTGAGCCTATTGACAGGCTCGACTATCACTTCAGCATACCGAGGCCGTTCTATCTGTCGTTTGTGGCGATAATGATCTATATAGCGGTGCTTGTGGCGATAACATGGTATATCGCCCGTCGCCGTGCCGCCATCACGATGGAGAAACGCCGCAAGGAATTTGAGGCAGAGAGGGTGAAGCAGGACTTGAAGATGATGGAGCAGCAACGCATCATCGACCGCCAACAGCAGCAGTTGCTTGAGTCGGAGCTGTCGAACAAAGGCAAGGAGATAGCCAGCCTTGCCCTCGACGTGTTCAACAAAGACCGCGCCATCGAGAACCTTCGCGAGATTGTGGGCAAGCGCATGCCAAACGGGAAATTGCCTCAGGGCGAGATTGATACCCTGATGAAGCAGATTAACACCACAAATCTGCAAAATAAGGAGTTCTGGGAGCTGTATCAAGCCAATTTCGACCTGATACATGAGAACTTCTTCCGCAACCTGCGCAAACGCTATCCGTCGCTCACGTCGAGCGACTTGAAGTTCTGCGCATTCCTGCGGCTCAACCTATCGACCAAGGACATCGCCAACCTCACGCATCTCACCATCCGCGGTGTGGAGGCCGCGCGCTATCGTCTGCGCCGCAAGCTGGAGCTGCCCGAAGGTGCTTCACTTGTGGAATTTTTCATAGATTTCAAATAGCAACAAAAAATCAATATAAATCTTTATGGCTCAAAACAGAAAAGCGGAATACAAGAAGCGAAATATCAAGTTCCTTGCCGACGTGCGCGGCGAGGAGGGTGTGCTTGAACTTGGCGGCGGAGTGCTGTATAAAATAATCGAGAGCGGCGCCGGCTCTGCCAAGCAGGTGATGCCCACATCGGTGGTGACTTGCTACTACAAGGGGCGGCTGATTGACGGACGGGTGTTTGACGACACATTCGCCAACTCTTATCCCGAGGCTCTGCGGGTGAGCGAGCTTATTGACGGATTCAAGGCTGCACTGCTGAAAATGCATATTGGCGACCACTGGATGGTGTATATTCCAGCCGAGGCGGGCTATGGCTCGCGCGGCGAGACCGATATACCCGGCAATTCCACGCTGATATTCGAGATAAAGCTTGCCGGCATAGCGTAGAGGTGGAGCGCTTCTTTGAAACAATTTTGTCGGAATGGCTGCCCAAAGAAGGCATTTCTTACGCATTGGAGCATAGTTTTTATCGGTTGAAGTGCAGTTTAGAGGCATCGAATTTTAACTTTGTCGAAGAAAACGACTAAGAAAACAACGTGTAAAAATTCTTACTTGCAATGATGCTGAAACCTGACTAATCTTAACCACAATAATATGTCCAATATCACACAAGCACCCACAGACCGCCATATGTGCGCACGATGTAAGCGCCAATGTGTGCGGTCTGTGATTTTTTTAGTTGGGAAAAAGAAAACGCTAAATCATTCGAAATAGAATAATTTAGCGTTCTGATTGTGGTCCCACTTGGGCTTGAACCAAGGACCCCCTGATTATGAGTCAGATGCTCTAACCAACTGAGCTATAGGACCTGCTTCGGATTGCTCTGAAAGCGAATGCAAAGGTAGTGAAAGGTTTTGTCTTTTGCAATACTTTTGCGCAAAAATCGCTTAAAAAATAATATTTTTATTTGTGGGTAGGCGATATTGGCTTATTGTTTTGACCTCAGAGCAACGAGCTGGATTTTGAATCAAGTTGTCAATGAGTGGTGAAGATGAGAGTGTGCGGTTCAGAGAATGTCGATGCAATATTCGGCATTGAATTGCTTGCCGGGCTTGAGATGCTGTGTCCAGTCTTTGTCGCAGAACTCGCCTTCGTAGTTCTCAAGGTCGCAGCGGCCATACCACGGCTCGATGCACACGAATGGTGCATAGCTGCCACATGCTGGCGACCACATCCCGACAACAGGGGCATTGAACGACACACGCACATAAGGTGTGCGCTTGCGGTCGAGCAGCATGACGGAATTTACCTGATTTGATTCAAGGATGAGGGCATCACCATCGAAAGTGTGGCGGGTGATTTCCACAATGCCATCGGGAGCTTCGAGCAGCTTGCGGTCGCTCTTCAGGCAGCCCTTTTCTCCTATTGCCGACAGCTTGTAGCCGCCGTTGCTTGCCGTAGTGTCGAATTGCATATAACCTTGGTTAGCGGCTTCAATGTTGTAGTCTTTATAGTTGAATGCCGGGTGTGCGCCAATCTGGAAGTGCATTTCGGCTTTCTCGGATGTGTTGCGAACCTGCCAAAGCACTTTTAGCGACTGCCCTTGCAGTTGATAGCCAATCTCAAGCTCGAAATCGTAGGGATATTTGGCCCGAGTGGCATCATCGCTGCGCAGGATGTAGCGCAATTCGTCGGTTGAGGCTTTGATAAGCTCAAAGTCCATATCTCGGGCAAATCCGTGCTGCGACATTTGATACACAGCGTCGTCTTGGCGCATTTCGTCGTTCCACAATCTGCCCACAATGGGGAAAAGCACTGGAGAATGGCGTTCCCAATATTCAGGGGCAGCCTGCCATAGGAATTCTCTGCCATCGCTCTTGCGCATTAGGCTGCACAGTTCTGCGCCATGGTGGCTTGCTTCCACACGTATTAAATCATTTTCTATAACTTCCATAATTCATTCAAATACAAAATTATATTGCAAAATTAGCCAATTTTGCTGTAAAAAAGAATAATATATACAAAAAGTGGGCGACAGAATAGAACTGCCGCCCACTCACCATTAACATAAACTTAAATAAAATAGGTTATTCTTCGTCTTCTTCAGATTCGTCTTCCTTCATATTGTGGAATACATGCTGAACGTCGTCGTCTTCCTCGAATTTCTCAAGGAGCTTGTCGAGAGTTTCACGCTGCTCGGCAGTTACTTCCTTCAAGTCGTTAGGAATGCGGACAAATTCGCTGCGGACGATTTCAAATCCGTTGTCTTCGAGATATTTCTGAATGTTTGAGTTCTCTTCGAAAGCTCCGTAGATTACGATTTCGTCTTCATCCTGCTCGATTTCATCTACGCCGTAGTCGATAAGCTCAAGTTCAAGGTCGTCGAGCGAGACACCTTCTTTAGCTTTAACAGTGAACATGCACTTATGGTCGAAAAGGAATGAGAGGCTTCCAGTGGTGCCAAGGTTGCCGCCGAATTTGTTGAAGTAGCTGCGCACGTTGGCAACGGTGCGTGTATTATTGTCGGTAGCAGTTTCGACGACGATAGCGATTCCGAAAGGACCGTATCCTTCATACACGATTTCCTTGTAGTCGCTTGCGTCTTTGTCGGTAGCCTTCTTGATAGCACGTTCGATAGTGTCTTTAGGCATATTCTCAGAACGGGCTGTAGCGAGCAAGGCACGAAGACGTGAGTTACCAGTAGGGTCAGGACCACCAGCTTTCACAGCGATAGTTATTTCCTTACCAATCTTAGTAAACGTGCGCGACATGTGTCCCCAACGCTTAAATTTTCTTGCTTTACGAAATTCAAATGCTCTTCCCATAGAAAATATTATATTGTAGTTTTTTTATTGTTATTGTTGCGTTATCTCAATTTTGCGCCCACTTGCTTTTCGAGGTTTGCGATAATCTTGTTCATTACGGCATCAATCTGCTTGTCTTGCAGGGTCTTTTCGTCGTCTTGAAGAATTATGCTGATGGCATACGACTTCTTGCCGGCTTCAAGGTTCTTGCCTTCATATACATCGAATAGGCTCACGTCGCGAAGCAGCTTCCGCTCAGAGCTGTTTACCACCCTTTCGATGTCGGCCATCGAAACCGAAGAATCGACGAGCAGCGCGAGGTCGCGCTTCACTGGCTGAGACTTTGGAAGGTCGGCAAATGTCACTTTCTTCTTCAGCGTCATCTTCACAATGGCATCCCAGTCGAGTTGAGCGTAGAACACCTCTTGGGCGATGTCGAGCTTCTTTAATATGGCTTTCTTCACAATGCCAATCTCACCGATGTGCTTGCCTCCGCGGTTGTTGATAGACAATGCAGCCGAATAGATGTCGTTGGATATCTGCTCCATGACAAGCTCCTTCTCGCCAATGCCGAGACGCGAGAATATGTTTTCGACTACACCTTTAAGGTCGAACACGCTGCTCTTGCGCGCAGCTTCAGCCCAGTTGCCGTCGTGGTTGTTGCCGGTCATCCATATTCCCATTGAAGTGTGTTCCGAGAAAGCGGCAAGAATCTTCTCGCTGCTGTCGGCTTCAGGGTCGAAATGATATACATTTCCAAACTCATACATCTTCAAGTTCCCGCTGCGGCGGTTGATGTTGTGGGCGATGCTTTCAAGCCCGCCGAATAGCAGAGTTTGGCGCAAAACGTTCAAGTCGCTGCTCAGAGGGTTCAGAAGCTTCACACAGTTGGCTTCGGGATAAGTTACGAGGTCAGTGTAATAAGCTGCTGCGGTGAGCGAGTTGTTCATAATCTCGTTGAATCCGCAAGCTGTGAGCTGCTCAGAAATCAGGTTCTGCAAGTCGCACTTGGTGTCGGTGTCGCCCTTGTAAGAAAGCGAGCTGTGGACAGTGTCTCCAAACTCCACATTGTTGTAACCATATACACGCAAGATGTCTTCAACCACGTCGCAAGGACGCTGAACATCTACACGGTAGGTCGGTACAAGAAGTTCGAGCTGCTCGTCGTTTTCGCTCACGATTTCGATTTCGAGGCTTTCGAGTATGCTCTTAATGGTGTCTTTGCCAAGCTTTTTGCCGATAATAGTATCAACATAGTCATAGCGCAAAGTCACCGAGAATTTTGGAAATTCCTTGGCTTTGATATCAACGATTTCACCACATATTTCGCCGCCGGCAAGTTCCTTAATCATAAGGGCGGCAGCTTTAAGGTTCTCAACCACCATATTCGGGTCGATTCCGCGTTCATAGCGGAACGATGCATCGGTGTTGAGACCGAAGCGGCGAGCCGACTTGCGTATCCATGTGGGATGGAAATAAGCCGATTCGATGAAAACATCGGTAGTGCTTTCGGTGACACCCGAATCAAGTCCGCCAAACACTCCGCCGATGCACATAGGTTCCTCGGCGTTGCATATCATGAGGTCGCGCTCGGTGAGAGTGCGCTCCACTCCGTCGAGAGTGACAAACTTGGTGCCCTCAGCCACCGTTTTCACGATTACTTTCTCGCCTTTCACTTTTGCAAGGTCGAAGCAGTGGAGCGGCTGCCCAAGTCCGAGCAGTATATAATTCGTGATGTCAACGATATTGTTGATAGGGCGTTGTCCTATTGCGTTTAGATAATCTTTCAGCCATTGTGGGCTTTCTTGCACTTTCACACCGCGAATAGTCACACCGCTGTAGCGGGGACATGCCTCAGCATTTTCCACGCTCACTTCCACGGCTCCGTCTTTGCGGTCGGTTTTGAAGCCGGCTACGCTTGGGCGGCGCAGCTCTGCCTTGATGTTGCGGTTGGCGTTGAGCCAAGCAGCAAGGTCGCGAGCCACACCATAGTGTGAAGCAGCGTCGATGCGGTTAGGCGTGAGATCGACTTCCAGCACATAGTCGTCGTTCACGTTATAATATTCGCGAGCCGGAGTGCCAGGCTTCACGTCGAGCGGAAGCTCGATGATTCCGTCGTGAGAAGTGCCCACTCCGATTTCGTCTTCGGCACAAATCATGCCGAACGACTCCACACCGCGGATTTTAGATTTCTTGATTGCAAATTCCTTGTCGCCGTCGTAGAGCTTTGTGCCTACAGTTGCGACAATCACATGTTGCCCGGCAGCCACATTAGGCGCGCCGCACACAATCTGTACGGGTTTCCCGTCGCCAAGGTTCACTGTGGTGATATGCAGGTGGTCGCTGTCGGGATGGTCGATGCAAGTAAGCACTTCACCAACAACAAGACCATTAAGTCCGCCTTTTATGGTCTCAACTTTCTCGACAGTTCCAGTTTCAAGCCCGAGAGACGTAAGCGCAGCCGCCAGCTCATCGGGACTGAGGTTGAAGTCGATATATTCCTTCAGCCAATTATATGATATATTCATAGTTTTGAATTTAATTTTCTCAATGCAATCGTAACTTTCTTACCGCTCATTTTGAGCCTATTTACGAAAATTCGCACAAATTTACTAAGAAATTTTCATATAGCTAATCCAATCCCCGAAAAAAGCAACGAAAAGCATGAATAAAGCATAAAATGCGAGCGAGAGCGATGCCGCACTTTGTGCGATACCGCTCTCGCTCGTTATGAATTATGTTCTTATTCTTTAGAAGAATTTTATCATCTTGTTTTCGACTTTTGTGGCCTTGCGCAGAATGTCGAGAGTGTGCTGCATTACAGCGTTGTTTCCACGAGTCATTGCGAATTGACGGGTAGTCTCTTCAGCGGCTGCTGTGCGAGGTGTGCGGTCTTGTTTAACTACTTCATAAACATATACGGCACTGTTGCCTTTCACCGGACCTTCTACCACATTTGGCTTAGCCACCGATACGCGTGCAGTGAGGTTCGACTCGCCCATGCCGATTTTAGCTATGAACATCTGTCCGAAAGTCACTTGAGTAGTATCAACCTTGGTGTTCATGAGTTGGGCATATCCGTTCATGTCCTTAGCTTTGCCTTTGTACTTGTTGATTAGCGACTCGGCTTTCTTGTCGGCACGAATCTTATTGGTCAAAGCTGTTTTCACTTCCTCGGCATCTGTGGTCAAGTAACCTTCCTTATATACCTTGTCGAGTGCTACGGTAACAATCTTGTCGGTCAATTTCTCGATAGGAGAAACGCTGCCTTCGCTTGCATCGAACAACCACTTAACGTTCTTGCGTGAACCCTCGATGTTGTTGATTTGAGGGTCTTCATCGGTAATGCTCACAGGTACTGCGTTGTAGCCAGCTTTAGCTGCATTGGCTTCAAACAGCTTGGCTGTGTTGTTCTTGTTGATGAAGTTTTGCAGGTTGCTGTTCAAGTCCTCAACAGTCTTTGTGCTTGGATAAACAGTGTAAGTGATGCTTGCAATGTCATAGATAGTCTTAGGCGCGCGCTTTTCTACAACTTTGCAGAAGTATGCGCCTTGTGCGCTTTGTTGGAGAGCGAAGTATCCTTCACCGCCATTGAAGATTTTGTTCTTCAAAGAGTCTGGAGCTTGAAGGAGCTCTTGCCATACGCCCTCTTGACCCTGAGCGTTCTTCTCAGCCTTTTGTATTTCGGCGAAAGTCTTGCCGCCGTCGAGCATAGCCTTTACGGCATCTTGAGCCTTCTTGTCGCCTTGAACGACCATGACGTTAAGTTTCACAGAATCCACTTCCATCTTCTTGCCGTTCACTTTGACAAGGCTATAAACATTAGACATGAATTTAGGGGCAGACACTGCACCGACTTCGGCAGCGGTGACGAAGTTCTTCACTTCTGTGTCGCGGATGTCGTTTGCACGCACTTTGACCTCATTGATTACAAGGTCGGAATTGTTGCGAACAGCATCTACGTTGGATGCTTGAAGAGTGCGGTATGTGCTGTCGATCATATTCTTTGCATAAGCGAGGTCGGTAGCAGAAGGAGCAATATCCACAGCGATGACATGAGCCATGCGGACTTCGGTGTCGAGCTTGTACATCTCCTTAGTCTTGTTGTACTCGTCCTTGATTTCGGCATCGCTTACTGGGAAGTCCTTGTCGCTTAGAGAAGCCAAGTCTTGCTTAACGAAAGTTATAGTGTTGGTTGTGGCGTTCTCTTCCCAGATTTCCTTCTTGTCGAGGTCGTTGGCTTGGATAGAGCCAGCGATAAGATTTTGAAGTTTCTCATATTTCAAGCTGCGCTCCATGTCGTTTTCCATCTCAATCCAGTTTTCACGAGCTTTGGCGACTTGTTCTTCAGGGATGCCATATTTGCTCGGATTGAAGAGCATGTCGTGCAGTTGGGCTGGAGATTCAGCACCGAGCTGGCGTACGTATTGGATGATTTGAGGACGTGCGTTCTTGCCGGTCATAGCTTCTGTAAGCTCCTCGTCGGTAACATAGATGCCAAGAGCCTCAATCTCCTTGTTGAGCAATAGTTCGCTCATCATTTGATTCAATACTTGGTTTTGAACTACAGCCGCATCTACTTGCTGTCCGCTTTCCTGCATCTGTGCGCTCACTTTCTCATAACGTTTTTGGAATTCCATCGCATCGATTTTCTCGTCACCGACTTTAGCGATAGTATTTCCGTCACCAAAGAATGTTCTTCCTGAAGTCAAGAAGTCACCGAGGATGAACGCCAAAAGCGCAACACCGATGACAATGGTCAGGAATACTGCTTTGCTTCTAATTTTCTCTAAAGCTGCCATTTAATTATTTAGTTTTTTTGTTATTTTCAATATCGCGTTTAACTATCTTAAACTATATAGCACGCAAAGATACCAAATTTTGTAATTTCACACAAATACATATTCAATTTTCTGACAAACTTTGCGTTTTTCCTTACAGTTTAGCCATTAAGATAACTGTTGCGTGAGCGAAAATATGTTTTTTAGCATAAAAGCGGAGGCTATGCGTCGCTGCAGAGCCGGTCTTCACCGTGATTATTTGGGCGATTCGGTTATGAGCAGCAACTTGTCGCCTATGTGCAGGTGCAGACTTCCGTTAGGCACGAGATACTTGCCGTCGCGCTTCACTATCATAACGAGAGTGCCTTTCGGCAAGTTCATATCCTTGAGTGTGTCGCCGTGGGCGAGATGGCGCTCTTCCACAATCATGTCGCTGAGGTCGGTGTCGATTTCTTCAGGCAGCTCAACACCGAAGTCGTTGCCCTCTTTCTCCATAGGAGCCGACAACTTGAGCATATCAGCCACGCACCGAATGGTGGTGCCTTGCACAATGAGCGATATTATGGTGATAAAAAACACGATGTTGAAAATCTGACTTGCGCCCGGCACGCCCTCCACCACAGGATATGTGGCGAAGATGATTGGTACAGCACCTCGCAGTCCTACCCACGACACAAACCAGCGCGAGCGCATGCCCACCTTTTTGCCGAATGGTAGCAGACAAAGCATGACACTGAGCGGACGGCCTATGAATATCATGAACACTCCTATCAGAATGGCAACCAAGCCCACTTCAAGCATCTCGTGCGGATTCACCAGCAGACCGAGACAC
The DNA here is from genome assembly GCA_964459845.1 of uncultured Muribaculaceae bacterium. Taxonomy (GTDB): domain Bacteria; phylum Bacteroidota; class Bacteroidia; order Bacteroidales; family Muribaculaceae; genus CALZFJ01. The sequence goes on from CAYWOC010000017.1 coordinate 29,530, forward strand.
AAGAACATTATTATCTGAAATAGCCACGATAGGCCATCCATAAAGGTGTTTATCTCCTTGCGGTGCATGATCTTGTTGTTTCCTACCATAATGCCGGCTATATATACAGCCAAATAGCCGTTGCCGTTCATCAGGTCGGTGAACGAATAGGTGAAGAACACGAATGCGAGCAGCAAGATAGGGTATAACGAATGATTGTCGATATTAAGCTTGTTAAGCATCAGGATGGCAAGTTTGCCAAAAATGTAGCCAAACATAGCTCCCACGACGAACTGAACTACAAACGAGCCAAGAATGGCACTCGCGCCCATGCCGTCGGCAGTCGTCACCATCTTGATAAGCACGATGGTGAGCATATATGCCATGGGGTCATTGCTCCCGCTTTCAAGTTCGAGCATGGGGCGCAGATTGTGCTTAAGATTAATCTTCTGCGTGCGCAATATGGCAAAGACCGAAGCCGAGTCGGTAGAAGACATTGTGGCGGCAAGCAGCAGCGATGTTATGATGGGGAAGTGTATATTTGTCCAGCTCATCCCCGACAACCACCAGATGAACACACCTGTCAGCACAGCCGTGAGCAGCACACCGGCAGTCGATAGCACCACTCCCGGTGCCCATATCGGCTTTATCTCTTTCAGCTTGGTGTCCATGCCGCCGCTGAACAGGATGATGCTCAGCGCAAGCATACCTATGAACTGAGCTTCTTCGGCACTGTGGAACTGGATGCCGAGACCGTCGCTGCCGAAGAGCATTCCCACCATCAAGAACAGCAGGAGCGTAGGCACTCCGAATTTATAACCAGTTTTGCCCACAACAATGCTCACGAAGAGCAGTATCGACCCGATAAGCACTACATTTCCAGCAGAAAACACCATAAGCAAAAATCAATTTAATGTTTTATAATAATAACAACAAAAATAGCTGTTTTCCTTCGCATAATGAAATAGGAATATTAAAAATAACATTTATTGTGAAAAAACAGAAGAGGATGCCAGTCACGGCATCCTCTTCAGAATATAAGTTTTAGCTGTTTTGCTGCTATTTGTTCAACGCAGGAATGCGTCGCTCATATGATTAGTGGCATCTAAGGGCTATTCCCAAGCAATTTTAGTTGCAGCGTTGCCAACTTTCACGATAAGCAATCCTTGTGCGAATAGCGAGCCGTCGATGGCAGCTTCGCCGTTTGCAGTCTTGCCGCTGTAAAGCAGCTTGCCGTCGATTGCATAAACAGCCACTTCGGCATCCGAAGCCTTGCTATTGACAACGAGCTTGTCGCCAGCCTGATATGCGGCGAAACCATCGGCTTCGACGGTCTCTACACCCACAGTCGATACGCTGAATTTAGCGCGATTTTCATAACCAAAGTTGTTCACGCCTTTGAGAGTATTTTCATTGTTTTCGTAGGTGAAGCCTATTGTGTAGTCACCTGCCGGCAGATCCATCTTCTTGGAAACAGTGACGGTCTTAGCTTCTTCAGCATCGAGGCTCACGGTCTCCGATTCCATAGAGCCGATTGTCTCAGTCTTGCCGTCGGCACAGACATTGACATTTAGCTTGCTGCTAAATCCGCTGTACGAGTCGAGATTGCGGACATCGGTAGTGAGGTTCAGCTCTTTGGTCGCATGGTTGTATTCAGCTTTCATGTCATCAACCACCAAACACTGATTGTAGTCGCTGAAGCCGATTTCTTTTGAGGCATATAATGTGCCTGTGATTTTGTTAACGGCTTCAATTGAAATAGGTCCATATAGAAGGTCGGTAAATTCACTTCTTTCACGAGCACTTTCGCCTGGTTTCAGATTTATTTCATCGGATGCCATATACCCGCCACCGTTTTCAAAAATTATCTTGATACTGCCACTATATGTCTTGGAATTTGTGTTTACGAGATCAAATGCGATATCGAATGCTAAAGCGTCTTCAATAAACCCCCGACCTAAGCATTTAACTTCCACATTCCTTATGTCGAAACTCACGTCGCTAATCTTGATGCCTGAGTCGGTTACGTATATAGTGTCTGAGCCTTCATCGAAAACAGGCAATTTCCGCCCTTCGTTATCTATAGAATAATATTTTACGAAGTAGGCACCATTTTCTGCGTCGGCAGGGAATTCAAATTTTGAATTTTTTGTGATTTGTATGCTGACATCGGTTGATGATAATCCGAGATTGCAGTCGCTGACCAGTTTATCTTCGTAGAGAGCCTTATCTGTTGCAGCGTTTACAATTTGCATATACACGTCTCCTGTGAAATTTTCATAGCCCTGATTCGTAATTATGCTTGTCGTGCTTAATGTGCGGCCTGTAGCCCTCATATATTTGTTCACACCCACTTTAAGCAGATATGCTAACGCCTCTGAACCAACCTCAGCTTTCTTCACTCCAGTCAAGATTGCATTTTGCCTATTGAATCCGCTTGTGGATGAGCTGCCGCCAGGACCTTGCTCCGAAGGGTTGAGCAACGCCAGACTAAAGTATCCGTCGCTTTTTCCAGCCCATCCCCAATTGATGTGGAACAGTCCGTCGTCGCTATATCCGTCGCACACGAAAGAGTGACCCTCATTTGTTGCAGTCCAACCATAATAGAGCACAGGACGCGCCTCGTCAATCTCACTTCTCACGAGAGCGGCCCAATTGTCGGCGGTGTAGAATGAACGTAGGGCTATTTTTATCCCTTTGTCGTATTTGAAGAATTTGGTGAGAGCCTGGGCTACATCTACATAAGTCGAACCAGTGGACGCTTCATATTGGCTCTTTATGGCGATGCCGCAGTCGCTCATAAGGCGTGCCACAGCCTCGCGCTGCTCGGTGGTGCTGTTGTCGTCGTATTGAGGGGTCATCAAGTCCCAGTTGTAGGTGGACTTCGAGAAGTCGGCACTCAGCTCCCATTTCTTGCCAGTAGGGCATGTGTATGACATGCTTCCCTCTCCCTGAAGCGGCCACTTGTGGTAGCGCATCACCATTGCCATTGCAGTGGCTGTGCAACCTGTGGCGCAGTGGTCGCCGTTGTCGAGGACCGGGGTGTACATATTGTATGGGTAAAGCTGATTCCACTGTATTTCGCCGAGCAGCGGAGCTGCTGATTTCCCGGCAGCCTTCGGTGCTGCCGCAGTGGCTTTGCCTTCGCGGATAGCCTCAATTTGGTCGGCATAGCTGTCGATCCACCAGCGGGCGTTGTCAGGAAGGTTGTTGTAGTCGAAATCTCCGTTTCCGTAACCGAGTACCGCAGGCACTTGGTCGTCGCCGGCGATAAGTACGAATTGGCTGTTCACATTGTTCTGCACCTCGTAGGCATAGACGGCAGCGTCGCCGCCACGCTCGATTCTATATGCGAGCTTAGGAGCGGTAGAACGCATCGACTTGAGAGCCGGTGACTTGGTGGACTTTAGGAACTGCACCACTTCCTGTTGAGCCTGAGACTCGCTCACTTGTGCCGCCTGCATCCAAGATGCCGATAAAGCTGCACACGCAATAAGAATGCTAACCTTTCTCATAATTTCTAAAAATAATTTATCGTTTTGTTTTCCTAATTTTCTTTTTTGCCATTTCCCTTAAAAGATAGCATAATGCTGTAAGATAATAAGGTCTCAAAAGTACGAAATTTTTACCACACGGCAATTAGTTTTCGGATGAGAAACGAAAAATTTCACAAATATTATCCAAAATAGGGCAATATGTATTATATGATTTTTGTGTGATTGCTGATTCTTCCGAAATACGACCTATTCTCAGAATAAAACGAGAGGAGAATGCGAGATTGTGCATCCTCCTCAAGATATAAGATTAAACCATGTAGCCGCTATTGTCGCGACGCATGGGTGCGTCGTCGCTCACATGATTGGCGGCATCTAAGGTCTATTCCCAAGCGATTTTAGTTGTGGCGTTGCCCACTTTCACGATAAGCAATCCTTGTGCGAATCGCGAGCCGTCAATGGCAGATTCGCCGCTGGCAGTCTTGCCGCTGTAAAGCAGCTTGCCGTCGATGGCATAAACAGCCACTTCGGCATCCGATGCCTTGCTATTGACAACGAGCTTTTCGCCAGCTTGATATGCGGCGAAACCATCGGTTTCGACAGCCTCTACACCCACAGTCGATACGCTGAATTTGGCACGATTTTCATAACCAAAGTTGCCTACGCCCTTATGTGTGGTGCCGTTATTTTCGTAGGTGAAACCTATTGTGTAGTCGCCTGCCGGCAAATCCATCTTCTTGGAAACAGTGACGTTTTTAGCTTCTTCAGCATCGAGGCTCACAGTCTCCGACTCCATAGAGCCGATTGTCTCAGTCTGCCCGTCGGCGCAAACATTGACATTCAACTTACCGCTAAATCCATTGAACAAGTCAAGATTGCGGACATCGGTAGTGAGCTTCAGCTCTTTGGTCGCATAGTTGTATTCAGCCTTCATGTCATCAACCACCAAGTTTTGATTGTAGTCGCTGAATCCAAACTCCTTTGATGCGAGCAGTGATTGGGTTTCGGTACTTGATACATCGATGGTCATAGGCCCATATTTAAACTCTCTTTCTATTTCACTGACAGTGCAGGATTCCCCAGGCTTCAAAGATGCAGATAACGAACAATGCCCGGCTCCACTGTTGTATTCAACAGTTATATTTCCGTCAAAATCTTTCGTACTTGTATTCACAATATCAAAAGAGAAGCTATAGGATACACTGTTTTCAGAGAAACCTAAGCTTTCGCACTTAATTTCTATATTTCTTATGTCGAAATTCATGTCTCCAACTTTGATGCCGGAATCGCTTACATATATAGAGTCGGAGTATGCGTCGAATACATCGAGCTTCCTGCCCTCTTTATCCACCGAATAATATTTAAGCACATAAGTGCCTGAAAATTCCAAAACGAAGTGCATGCAACCGGTGAAAAAACTTGCAGATGTGGGAAAATAAATTTGGCATTTCCCATTGGATTTTACAGATAGTTTCGTAACTTTGTGACGATGAAGAGTTTTTGCCATATGGCATATTGCATTATGGGCGTGGTGATTTGTGCTATGACACTGTTCCTCGCCTGCTTAGTTCAGCCCGACACAGCTGAGCTGGCTAATTATGTGGCGCGCGAAAATTCTGAACGTACCGACACGCAACAACATCTCAATGCCGCAGACAATGCGATAGGCTTCGCCATAGAGGCGCAGCAAGAGATTTCGGTTCCGTCGTCCACATCGGTGCGCGTGCTGCGCACTTCTTCAAGCCGCATTCTGCCGGCGTTGCACCAACAGCAGTGCCGCATATTGGCAAAATCGGCCTCATTCTTCAATTCAAGGCATCTGCGCCTATATGATGTGGCGGCTCCGTTTGCTTGCGCTTCGCTGAAAGATTATTTCATCTACGCACTGCGGCGCATAATAATTTAGCCCGAGGAAATAAGCAATTTTTTTCACTGCGCAATCGATTGTGCAGCGATATGTCATTGTGCCATACTAAAATGTATGTGTACTGCAAGAACCAAATTTATAAAAACACAGACTTATTACTCGGAAATAATATTATGACCAACGAAACTTTATTCTCAAATATATATACAGCGACAGGTGATGTTGTGAAGAAAACGAATGTCGCTTCAATACTCCTCTCCTCCATAATACTGATAATCGGCATTGTATTCTTTGTGGTATCGTTCAAATTTGATGCCAACAGTGATGAATGGTCGATGCTGTGTCTGCTCCTTGGCATTGCCGGGGTCGCCTATGGCTTTATACGATTGTGCGTGAACAACAAAAAGACGGTGTATGCGCCCACTGGCAGCAACTTGAAGAAGACAAGAATCTACTTCAAGAACGAAGATCTCGGCAAGGTGCTTGCTGCTATCGACGGAAACTTTGCGAACACGGCAGGTCTGCACGACAACGAACATGGCACAGTGCGACTCGACATATTGACCTCGACCGATGGCGCATTTGCGGCAGTTCAGGCATTTTCTTATCAGGATTCGTCGTATGCACCGCAATGTGCGGTGAAGACATTCACCGGAGATTCTGTAAAGAACGTGAGTGAGGCGATTATTGCTGTGACAATGTGACTCGAAATATAATGACTGGTATGGGGTAAAAATTTTTTACGAATTTCTTCATGGATAATAATTGTTAGCATTTTGAGTAGTATTTAATAATAAGTGAGAGGAGGCTACCCGTGATGGGCAGCCTCCTCATTTTCACCTAATAAAACAATCTTATATACCTATTACTTGGCTATCGGGCGGATAGTGATGGCGTAGCCGCCACCAGCCACAGCATTGAGCCGCAATGCGGTTTTAGCATTGACGGTTTTCTTTGTTATAGTGTATGCTTGCGGATTAGTCTTGTAATTGGCATCTTTAGCATCGGCATATATGGTGGCCTCATATTTGCGGCCTTTGTCGAGGAAGTCGAGCTTGATGTTTGACTGGTGGTCGTTTTCTCCAGCCACACTGCCAATGAACCATTCGTCGCTTCCCTTTGCCTTGCGAGCCACGGTTATATATTCCATAGGTTCAGCCTCAAGATATTTCGACTCGTCCCAGTCGATAGCCACGTCTTTGATAAACTGGAATGCGTCGGGAAATTGCATATAATGCTCGGGCATGTCGGCAGCCATCTGAAGCGGGCTGTACATAGTGACATATAGCGCAAGCTGTCCGCAGATTGTGGAATTGACGTGCGACTTGTTGTCGGGGCTGAATTTGCTTATGTTCATCTCGAATATGCCGGGAGTGTAGTCCATAGGACCACCTTGCAGACGGGTGAAAGGCAGAATAGACGTGTGTCCGGGCTTGCTTCCTCCAAAAGCTTGGTATTCAGTGCCTCGTGCCGATTCGTTGCCAATCATATTGGGATAAGTGCGGCACAGACCTGTGGGGCGAACAGCCTCGTGGGCATTCACCATGATTTTATGCTCGGCAGCTTTTTTGATGGCATATAGATAGTGGTTGTTCATCCATTGACCGTAATGATGCTCGCCACGCGGAATAATGTTGCCCACATATCCGCTTTTCACAGAATTGTAGCCATATTTGTTCATCAAGTCGTAGGCGGCATCAAGGTGGCGCTCATAGTTGCGCACCGATGAAGAAGTCTCGTGGTGCATCATCAGGCGCACGCCTCGGCTGTGTGCATAGTCGTTGAGAGCCTTAATGTCGAAATCTGGGTATGGGGTCACAAAGTCGAATACATAGTCTTTCGACTGTCCGAACCAGTCTTCCCAACCGATGTTCCAACCCTCTACAAGCACTTGGCTGAAACCATTGTCGGCGGCAAAGTCGATATATTTGCGCACATTGGCATTATTGGCAGAGTGCTTGCCATTAGGCTTAGCCTTGCTGTAGTCAGTAATTCCAAGTTTCACAGACGGGAACTCGTCGGTATAAGCCCAAGAGCCTTTGCCGGTAATCATTTCCCACCACACGCCAACATACTTCACAGGTTTAATCCAAGAAGTGTCTTCGAGCTTGCATGGTTCGTTGAGGTTGAGGATAAGTCGAGACGACAGAATGTCGCGGGCATCGTCGCTCACCATCACTGTGCGCCAAGGTGATTGGCACGGAGTCTGCATATAGCCTTTTTTGCCGACAGCATCGGGTGTCAGCCACGATTCAAACACAAAGTTCTTGTCGTCGAGATTGAGGTTCATGCAGGAATAATCCACGAGAGCTGCCTCGTGAATATTCATATAAATATTGTCGTCGGTCTTCAGCATAAGCGAAGTTTGCACACCTGTGGGGGAATATTGCATTTGGGATGAATTTGCCGAGATTGCACCTTTCATCAAGCCACGAATCTCGCTCAGGCGTGATTTTGTGTAGTCGTATTCCTGAGTGTCGTAATCGCCCGGAATCCAGTAAGCAGTGATGTCGCCCGGCATGGCAAATTGAGTGTGCTCCTCGCGTATCTCAAAATAATTGAGATTCTCCTGTTGCGGAAATTCGTAGCGCAAGCCCATACCCTCATCATACACGCGGAATCTCACCACGATGTGACGACTGAGCTTGGGCTGGTTGAGAGTCACCGCCATTTCATTGTAGTGGTTGCGGATGGCACTTTCCTCACCCCACACTGGATGCCAAGTCTCGTCGAAGTCGGAGCGACTTGTTTTAGCGATTTCAAATCCATTGTATAGCGACATCTTATCGACTGAAGCGTTGTCAAACGAAAAATCATTGAAGTTGTTTCTTCCGTTGGCACTGATAAGCTCCAGCCCAAGGCGACTTTCGCGCACCACCTGCTTGCCCTTATAGTCCATGCTATATACAGGCACGCCTTCTTTCACATCGAAATTCACCACCAGATTTCCGCTTGGCGATGTCACTTTCTCCACAGCAAAAATCTGAGCCGAGCCGACCCAAGCAGCAAAAGCTGTGGCACAAGCAAATAAAAGTTTCTGTCTAATCATAAGTTATGTACTAATAAGTATAGTTTTTAGCTGTTAATTCTCAGTTTTTCCAAAAATTTTGGTTTCAAAGCTGCAATTGCCACTGCGTCATATCGATGCGGCTCAGCAGCCTATTTTCTGCAAAGATAGTGCAAATCGAAAGCAGAATATCAAGCTTGCTTGAATATTGTGCTGAGATGCAGCCTATTTTCTGCAAAGATAGTGCAAATCCTTGAAATCTCAATTTATGGCTCAAATTTTTATTTTCATAATCATTATTTTGTAGGCGAAAAGTGGCAAAATTGCCAAAAAATTTCAGTAGAAGAGCCACATTCCATCAGAATAGCGTTATATTTGCAGCCGAAAAGTGGCAAAATTGCCAAAAAATTCAGTGGAGAAGCAAAATATGCATATTGAGATGAGAAGAATTTTTTCTATAATTTGTGCGGTGGCAGTGTGGGTGGCGTGCGCATTGGCTAAGGACAGCGCGAAAGATTTCGCACAAGCCACGTTCCCAGACCAGACTTGCGACCTCGGGTTTATAAAAGAGGAGAAAGGTCTGGTGAAGTGCGAGTTTGAGGTTGTGAACACAGGCACCTCGCCGCTGATTATCATTGATGTGAAGACTTCGTGCGGCTGCACACATCCCGATTACCCCAAGCGTCCCATCAATCCAGGGAAAAAGGCGAAGATAAAGGTGACATATAATCCGGCAGGCACATCGGGCGGATTTCGTAAGAGTATCACAGTGAAGACCAACGGAAAGGAGAAGCGCACCACGTTATATATTGAAGGCTCGGTGATTCCGAAGAAATGAACCTGATGCGCAATGAAGAAAACAATCTGCGAGGATATGGCACATAGGCTGTTTTTGATTATGCTGACAATGGTGGCTTCCGCCTATGCTGCATCGGCGAGCGGAAACGTTAAATTTGCCACTTGGATGGAAAAAGTGCATGATTTCGGTGTAATAGCTGAGGCCGACGGCAAGGTGGCTTGCCGGATGAGACTTGTGAACACTACCGATTCGGCTATGGTTATAACCGAGGTGCGACCGTCGTGCGGTTGCACGGCAGCCGATTATCCGCACCGACCGATAGCGCCGGGCGACACGGCAAGCATATATTTAGTGTATAATCCGTATGGACGGCCGGGAGAGTTCAGCAAGGATGTGGTGGTGAGGCTTAATTGCGCGCCTCGCCGCACAGTGCTTAAAATCAAAGGTTCAGTCATAGCCGAGGCGCAAACTGTGAACGAAAAATATCCTGTGTCGGCAGGTTCATTGAAGATAAGCGGCAGCATAGCCATGATGGGAGAAGTAGCAAATGGCAATAGCCGAAATGCTTATCTTGATGCTTATAATACGGGGCGCGATTCGGTGAGAGTGTATGCGCTTGATGTGCCGAAATGCCTGTTGATAAAGATGATGCCCGACACTGTACCTCCAGGTGGGCTGTGTGCTATAATAGTGCATTTGGCTACCGAAAAGTGTAAAGAATATGATTGGGGACCGACGGAATATAAATTCAGATTGCTTGCTGAGCCACTTCGCGAGAATGCGTCGGCTTATGCCGGCATTGCCAGAATAAGTGCCATTGCCAATTTGAAGGAAGATTTCAGCCGCTTGACAGAGCGAGAGCGTGCCGAAGCTCCGAAATTAGGCGTGACAACTGACAAAATCGATTTAGGCAGGATTGATGGCAATGCGGTGAAGTGTACATTTGAGGTAACCAATATGGGGAAGCTGCCGCTGAAAGTACGCCGCATAATGCACGACGACGGCATAGAAGCCTCAATCGACCGGCAGACATTGAAGCATGGCAAAAAGGCAAAACTCAGTGTATCGGTGAGTATGGAAGACGGAGACCGATATATAAACAAGACTATCACGCTCATAACCAACGACCCCGAAACTCCGCAGAAAGTGATAAGGATTGTGGGGACAAAATAAGGTAATATTTTAAGGAGATTTTAGGAGACCTTTTATTTGTTTTTACTATTTCATTGCCGTATCTTTGCATAGGTTCAAATTGGTCATTTTTATAAGCAAGCAAGTGCCGCTAATGACCAGATTGGAGATAAGTAAGTCAGAAAAATAACGTGAAAAAATTTAAGTTTTATGGAACATCCTGAAAACGATGAGAAATATGCCGGATTGACTGTCAATAAGGGCATTGCGCAGCCACCAATAGTGAATCCATATTTGAAAAACAGACCTCGCCGTCGCCGTCAGCTCACTGCCGGCGAGTATGTGGAGGGAATTTTGAAAGGAAACATACCTATTCTCGGGCAGGCAGTGACACTTGTAGAGAGCCAGAACCCCGACCATCAAGCCATAGCTCAAGAGGTGATAGAGAAATGTTTGCCTTATGCCGGCAAATCCACTCGAATAGGCATAACCGGCGTGCCGGGTGCTGGAAAGAGCACGTCGATTGATGTTTTCGGCTTGCATGTGCTGAAACGTGGCGGAAAGCTCGCAGTGCTTGCCATCGACCCAAGTAGCGAACGCTCCAACGGCAGTATCCTTGGCGACAAGACCCGTATGGAGAAACTCGCCATCCATCCCAACGCATTCATTCGCCCCAGCCCATCGGCAGGCTCTCTTGGCGGAGTGGCTCGCAAAACCCGCGAAACAATCGTGCTGTGTGAGGCGGCAGGTTTCGACAATATATTTGTGGAAACAGTGGGTGTGGGGCAGAGCGAAACGGCAGTCCACTCAATGGTGGATTTCTTCCTGCTCATTCAGCTTGCCGGCACAGGCGACGAGCTGCAGGGCATAAAGCGTGGCATCATGGAGATGGCTGACGGCATTGTGATAAACAAAGCCGACGGCGACAACATCGACCGGGCGAAGCTGGCACAGGCACAGTTCCGCAGCGCGCTGCACCTGTTCCCGTTGCCGCCAAGCGGATGGACTCCCGAAGTGCTTACTTATTCGGGATATTATGAACTTGGCATACCTGAGGTGTGGGATATGATTGACCGCTACTTCGACTTTGTGAAGAAAAACGGATATTTTCAGGAAAAACGTCGTCAGCAGGAGAAATATTGGATGTATGAGTCGATTAACGACCATCTGAAAGCTAATTTCTACAATAATCCTGTGGTTCAGGAGATGCTTGCCGCAAAACAGAAACTCGTGCTTGAAGCAAAGCAAAGCTCATTTGTGGCAGCCGCCGACGTGCTGGATTATTATTTCAAGAATCTGCATTGACGCGCACTGTACGGAAGCAGAGATGCCCGATGCAACCCCAATAGGCTATCCGAATTGTGAATATAAAAAATGGCACAAGACTTGTCGCATAATCGGCGACGGCTCTTGTGCCATTTTGTTTTTCCCTTGAAGTCGCAGTGGTTGTACTATTTCTTCATTCCATATTTGTTATACGACACATTCTCCGTTTTCCACTTGTCTTTAGGCTGAGGCTTGTCCTTAGGGTAGCCTATGACGATGGTGTTGAGCGGAATGATGTTCTTTGGCAAATTCAGCAATTTGGCAACTTTCGCACAGCGTTCTTCTGAGGGGTAGGTGCCAGTCCACACAGCACCAAGCCCGAGCGCATTGGCCTCAAGAAGGATGTTCTCGGTGGCGGCAGACGCATCTTGCACCCAGAAGGGGCGAATGTTCTCGTTGGGCGTTTTGTCCATATCTCCGCACACCACAATTGCGAGAGGCGCCGAGGCTGCCATTTTCGCATTAGGGCAAGATTCGGCAAGGCTTGCCAGCAGAGCAGTGTCGCTCACTACGATAAAGTGCCACGGCTGTGCATTTACAGCCGATGGCGCAGCCATTCCTGCGCGGAGCATTTTCTCCACTTTCTCGTCTTCAACTTTGCGGTCGAGATAAGTGCGTACACTGGTTCGTGACATGATGTTGTCGAACACTATAGCCGAGCTATCGACTGATGAGCGACCATCGGTGGCAGAGCAGCCGCTGCCGCTCATAGCCAGTTTGGCACAAGCCGCCACAAGGGCAATAGCCAATACGGCGATTAAGATTTTCGAGTTCATAAGCAATAAAATTCGAATTAGAGTAGAAATAATTAATTGTAAAGGTACAAAAAATAATAATTGAAAGAAAAATATTGACTTTAATTTGTATTTGTTATAATATGTTCCTACATTTGCGGAGTTTTTAATGACAAATAACCAAAATAAAGTTTAACTCTAAAATATATTTATATAAACCTCTAAAAATTGAGATGAAAATACAGAATTATCTATTATTGCTATGTTTATTAGGCATAGTTTTCGGTGTTTCGTCATGCAAAGATAATGAGCTTAACACTGGATTGAGACCAGGCGGAGAACAACTGTTTGAAGGAGAGCAGCGGGTGATAATATTGACTGATGCTACCGAAAAATTCTTGTACAAAGATTTCATTTGTCGCATAAAAGCGCAAGATGGCACATATTTCACACGCAAAGGTGAGCATGTGCGAGAGAACGGAGAATCGAAGCTGACGCTTGCTGTAGGGTTGCGTACAGGTGAATATACCCTTTTAGGGCTTGAGTTTCCACAGGTGAATGCCCCTGGCGACACTATGTGGATAGATTTCGGCTTGGGATGCCGGATTGAGGTCTATGGCTTGGAAAGAGTGAAAATCAAGGACCTTTATAACAAAGACTTCGAGCTTTTCGGAGCCGGCACAGAGGAGCAGCCATTTATCGTGGCGAGCTACGACCATCTGAAGAAAATCAGGACAATAACCAATGACGGCGCAAAAAACAAGAAACTTACGCCAAAGACTTATTTCAGACAAGTGTATGATATAGACCTGAAAGACGCATCGTGGCTCAGTGATCACACCTACGGATGGTATCCTATAGGCAGCCAAGCCAACTGCCCGTTCCGTGGCGTATATGACGGATGTGGCTATAAGATGACAAATCTGTGGTCGAAACGTGAGCTTTCATCGGGTATAGGCCTGTTTGGATTTGTTGAGAATGCCTATATCAAGCACGTCAATATGGAAAACCCTCAGATGGAGGGCCGGTTTGCTGTGGGCAGTATAGTCGGCAGCAGCGTTACGCGCGGAGATGAGCGCGACACCACATTCATCTCGGCATGCTCGGTTAAGTCGGGCTATGTGAAATTGAGCAGTGGCGGCATGTGCTGTGGCGGTATTGTCGGCGCAGCCGATGTGAGAAGCGTCTTGCTCGTGGATAGTTGCACGAATGGCGGCACATCGGTCTCGGGAGATTATGCCATAGGCGGGCTTGTGGGAGCTGGAGCTATGTCGTCATTTACAAGCATACAGCAAAGTGTCAATAATGGGGCTGTGACCTCAGCATATACAGGAGCCGGCGGCTTGATAGGGTCGGCCGACTCGCTCTATGTGCTGGCTTGCCACAACGAGGGCTTGATAACTGGTGCACAGAAGTATGAGACATCCGACACCGAGAATGGCGGGTTTGGCACAGGCGGCTTAGTGGGCGGATCAGGCACATCCTATATTTACTCGTCCTACAATAGCGGAACCGTGAAAGGTGTGATAGGCGTGGGCGGAATCATTGGCAGCACGCGCGTGGAGAGCGACTTGTATAACAACACGATGTTGAGGTCGTGCTATAACACAGGAAGCATAGAGGGCGAGAGCGCAGTGGGCGGACTGTGTGGAGAAGCACAGATAGGGAGCTATAAGAGTTTCAACCAAGGCGAAGTGAAAGCTACCGCAAGCAATAGTTATGTGGGCGGAGTGGTCGGAAATTCGTCGATAGCCGTATTGCACAATACAATGAATGCAGGGAAGGTGATTTCTCCGAGCAGCCATTGTGCCGGCGGAATAGCTGGAAAGATATCTTGGGGCGCACTGTTCGCGTGTCAGAACTATGGCGACATGGATGTGACAGCCGATTATGCAGGAGGAGTCGTTGGCTTGGCTGGCAATTATACTATGGTGAATTATTGCATGAATATGGCAAGCATCACAAACAATGGCAAAGGCCCGACCGGCGGTGTGATAGGCGAGATAGGCGATCCGAGGGAATGGGAGCCAATCGATATAGTGAACTGTGTGATAGGGGCTTCAGAAATTGCATTAGGCATATTGGGTCCGGCATTGTCATTGTCGGAAAAGGCGGCAGAAGCAGCCGGCGGTATTTGGAAAACAATGCACTCGGTGCTGCATTATTCGGAGCTTGCCGCTGATGTTGGTACGCTTTTCTATGATACGCATATGTATGTGGTTTCTTCCTTAGAAATGGCAAATGAGGAAGAACGGCAGATGATAGCATCATCGCTGGTAGCAAAGATGGATGAGACCGACAAGGAGACTGGCAAGAAGATGAGCGACATCCGCAACAGTTTCGTGGTGAAGAGCGATGTGCTGGCTAAGGGCTTGAACATAGGCGTATATAATAACCAAATCAAGAATTTTAGCGACTTGGTTTCATTCTACGAAGGCTCTGGAGATAATTGTAATCTTATAAATTACAATATCAACAAAAAGCGTGAAGAACGCTGTGAGGAGATAGAGAAGAATACGCAAGCAAAAGAGATAGTGCACAAAGTGATAGGCGGAGTGTGCTTGGTTTGCGCGGCGGTTGGAACTGTAGCCGGTATTATAGCAACAGGTGGCGTTTCTATCCCGGCTGCAATCGGCGTAATGGGCGCTGTGGCGACTACCGTGGGCGGAGCGAATGCCGTGTGGGAAACCACCACCGACTTCCAGAACAATGTGGTAGTAGTGTCGCAGTGCAACAATATGGGACAAGTGAAAGCACCGAATGCTGATAAGGTGGGTGGTATTTTGGCCCATGCCCAGCAGAAGTGTGAGATACTCAATTGCGTGAATTCCGGACCGCTGGTGGATACGAAGAAGACAAATTCTGGAGGAATAGTGGGAAGAGCCGATTCAAGGTCGAGGGTTGGCTACTGCCTGAATGTAGGTATGGGATGGCAACAACCTTCAGTCGGAACGACAGGATATGGTTGCGATGTCAGAAGCTTGTATTATTATGTGGAGACCAATGGCAGGATTGACGGACAGCGGTCATTGACGCTGGAACAGCTATGCAATTCGTCGAGCTACGTCGATTTTGACATTAACGGCACAAACTCGTTGTGGAAAGTGAATAATACTGTGGGCAATTATCCTGTGCCATACAAATCGGAGATGCAAGAAACTCAAAAATAAGAATCAAAAAATCAAGGAAAAAGAATGGAAACTAAAGTAAGAAGATATATATGCAATGCTTTGCTGGCAGTTGTGGCTTTGTTTGTTGCATACGGCTGTAGCGATGACAAAATTCTGAGAAACGGAATAAACTCAACGCTTGAGGAGACTGCAGACTTCAAGCGAAGCTCATTCCTGCTGGAAAAAGACTTTTGGGAACTCACCGCAGAAGATACGAAAATTGTGGTGGAGCTGCGTTCGCATACACATGGCTCTGTGCAGCAGTTCCAAGTGGATGTGGCTCAAGAGGACGGGAAGCATAGGATAACGATGAATATCCCCAAGAGCGAACAAGTGATTGACGGTGATTACGACGTTGAGGCGTTTTCGCTGAAAGGGACAAAGTTCGGTAAGCGGCTTATAGCCACATTCAAAGATGAGATGCTGTGTGCCAAGAAGTCATCGGCAGATTTTTTCAATCTTAAAGGGAAAGGAACTGCAGAAGAGCCTCTGCAAGTGAGGTCTTCAGACGATTTCCAATTGCTTTTAAAAGGGCTGGACAATGATTCAATAGGACACGGAGCCGGTTTGTATTTCAAGCAACTGAGGTCGTTTGATGCGCCGCCGTTGAGTGACATATATACTGGGCATAATTATGCCGGATATTCTTTTGCGGGCATATACGATGGAAATAATAATGAGATAAATCTTGCGTATGCCGGTTCAAAGACCGAAGAGAACGTGGGGCTTTTTAAAATACTTTATGAAGGAGCCGAAATCAAGAATCTGACGATAAATGCCAACATTCGTGGCGTGGGTAAGAATGGCGGAGCTTTGGCAGGACGAAGCGAAGGCAAGGTGACGATAAAGAATGTGATGGTGAAAGGCAGCTTGACCGACTGCAATGACAATATAGGCGGATTCATAGGGATGGCAAAAGGAGACTTGAGCGTGAACAACTCGCGAATTCTTGCCTCGGTAGATGGACACGAAGCTATTGGCGGATTAGTGGGATATTACACTGGCGGAAAACTGAGCGTGGATACATTCACAAATGTGAAGTCGAATTCCTCTATCGGAGTTCTTGGGCTTACAGCCTCTGGCAACCGATTAGGTGGTGTGGCAGGAGCATTGATTGCCGGCTCGTGTGATATCCAGAATGTGCTGATTTCGCACCCAATATCGAGAGACGACATAAATATACCGGTAATGCGCTGTGGCGGCAATGATGCCGGCGGTGTGATAGGCAAAGCCGAGCTTAATGGTGCGAGCAGATTAGACAGCGTAAGGGTGGTGGCTCCGATTCAAGCCGACGGATATTGCGTGGGCGGCTTGATAGGCAGTGCCAAATTCAGCGATAACATGGAAGTGCGCAACTGCCAGTTTAATTCTTATTTGAAAGGTAAGGAAGACGTAGGAGGCTTCATAGGCAAATATTTCAAAGGTGGGGGCAAACTATCCTTGGTCGGCGGAAACAGCATAATGCAGGGCAAGGAGGGCAGCTATCTGTCGATAGAAGGCTCAAAATATGTGGGCGGAGTGATTGGCTGGGTATTAGACAACGTTGAGATTTCTGGAGTTTGCGAGATTAATGCTCCAGTGATTGCTTATGATAATTACGCCGGCGGTGTAGCAGGCGGCGTGAGTGATGTGGAGATAAGCAAATTGAAAAACTTCGTCTTGTCGAGCTATATGACAGTATATGCGTCGGATGCAGCAGGAGGCTTGGTGGGATACGCCGATGGCTGTAAGCTCATAGGAGACCTCGGAACACTGAATATGGGTCCCAAGGATATGTATGACCGCAGCTACTATAAGAAGCAGAGCAACTTTGGTGGCACAGTGAAGTGTGATATTCCCGGTAGAGGCGCAGGAAAAGGCACTTCTATGGGAGGCATTGTGGGATATGGACTGAATTGCAGCGTGAAGAGCGTTTGTTTCTCCGGTACTGTGGAGGGAAAGGAACGCGTAGGCGGCATTGTGGGTCATGCAAATTTCACTGAGAACAAGTCGCAGGAAATAACCAATTGCGTGAATGCTGGCGTATTGGTTGAGAACAAATCGAGCCAGCACACTGGCGGAGTAATCGGAATGCTGGAATATAAATATGGAACAGTCAGCAATTTGATAAACCAATGTGAGATTAAGGGGATGTCGAACACGGGTGGAGTTATTGGCACGGTGTGTATGCTTGATAATGCTGATGTGATGAAATTGGAGCTGCTGGTGAATGAGGGTACTATAACTGGACAGACAAACGTGGGCGGCTGCATCGGGCAGGTTAGAGGAGAGACCACAAACGACAGCAAGCATTATGACAACCAGATTCGTAACTGTGGCAATTATGGCAATGTGACTTGCAGCGGCTACGACAGTTCGGTGGATGACACAGGTAATGCGCATGTGGGCGGCATCCTTGGCAGAGGCTCCATTTCTTATGCCAAGATTGTGAGTTGCGCCAATCACGGGGTGATTAGCGGCTGCTCTGAACGCGATAGCGATGTGGGCGGAATATGCGGAAGATTCGGATACCCGACGAGTGGTGTTTCGGTAAGCACAAATACAGAGCTGGCATATTGCTGCAATAAAGGTGAGATATATGGAGGCGGCCACAATTCGCATATAGGCGGCATTCTTGGCAGAGCCGCCGTCATGAAGCTAAGCAACGACCCTGACTGGATAATACACGATATATACAACACCGGACATATTGCCACCGACCACAAAGATGACACTGGCGGACTTGTGGGGTTCGGCGATTACTACAGCGATGTGAAGCGAGGCATCAATACTGGGATTGTGGAATCTGGAAACGGCTGTGTAGGTACGCACCGCGGCACGCTATATCACAACGACTTGTATTATCTGAGCGGAACGGGCAAAAGCTGGAGCGGAGAAAAATTTGATAGTGATGATAAAAAGAACGCAAGCACGTTCCACAACTTCGACTTCACAAACGTGTGGTCAATCGACTCAGATGATAGTCATAACAATGGCTATCCATATCTGAGGGATTGCAAATATCAGGAGGCAATAAAGTACAAGAATTAGCCACAGCCGTGGAATCATACAAAATATCGAAAATTATAAAGGATGGATGCGCAATAATTTTGCGCATCCTATCCTTTTCCTTTAAAATAGAGTACATTTAGTGTTAAATTAAACTATACAGAAATGAAGAAAATCGTTATGGCTAGTATGTTGCTGGCATATGCTTCGGCGTATGCTCAGGATGTGCTTATCACGCAGAATGGAGACGTGATGAATGTGTATGACGTTGAGGTCGGTACAAACAGCGTTTTCTACAAGAGTGAGGACAAGGCGTCGGCTCCCGTGCAGCGCATTGGCAAGAGTGATATTATTATGATTAAGCGAAAAGATGGGACAAAGTATGACTTGGGCAACGTTGCCGCTACACAGGCTCAGCCAACGTCGGCAACTGTATCAACTGCCAAAGCAAATCAAATTTCCGAGACTTCAAGCAAGAGGAATGAGGAAATCATAAACAGTGCAAATAAATTTAATCCAGAGTTTGTGAATGGGAATAAGGAGGACAAAAGCCAACGCTTTCTGTGTATTCTTGGAATGACAGAGGATTCGCAGGTCGTGAACGACGAAATTGAGATTTCTTTTCATATAGGCTGCGTCTATGAGGGGGGAGTCTCCTATAAGGACAAATATAATGCAGCAAAAAGTGCGACAGAGGATAGAGATTTTCATAATTTGGGCTACTTGATATGTAATCAGGGCGTAAAAGTGAGTTTGAAGAACAAGACATCAAGGACATTGTTCATAGATTTGGGCAATTCCTTCTTCATAAGAAACGGCAAATCAACACCATATTATGTCCCTTCATCTAAATCTACAAGTACTTCAAGCAGTACTGGTGTGAGTGTTAATCTTGGGGCTGTGGCAGGAGCTCTTGGAATAGGTGGTGCACTTGCTGGAGGAATTGGTGTCGGAGAAGGAAGCACATCGGGAACGGTTAATACGACCTATTCGCAACGTGTCGTATCAGTGCCGCCTATGTCAGTAAAAGTACTTGACGTACAACCGCTTTTTGAATGTGGTAAAATTGGAGATGGCATAGAGTGTATAGCGAGTGGTGATTATAATGTCACAGCTTTTTATCTTCCTAAAAAGGGCAATGAATTCAAGAATGGTATGACCAGAGATTTCGCTGCCGACAATTCGCCAATAAACTTTGGCTTCTATCTGTCTTATTCAGATAATGAAAACTGCCAAGAATTGAAAAATATGTCAGTAGGTTTGTTCATGCGCAGAGTTGTAGGTTTTGGAAAAAGCAAAGGTGATAATAAATTTACATCTTCACTACTTCCTGTGTCTATTCCAGACTACAGAAAGTGCTTGGCATTTGTTACAATTTACAAAAAAGGCAATGGCATAGATGAGCTTAATTTATTGGAATGAAATGGTGTGGTTGAAATGAAGTGGTGATTTTGAACGTTGTTTTATACAAACAATTTTTTTGAGATTTGCCGAACGGTGTATATCTTAAGAAGAAGTCACTTTAGGCAAAGAATAGGCAAATACTATGCATTTTGGAGCAAATTCGGCTGAGATATAGCACTGATGACATAAATTCTATGTTATGCATTATGTGATACCCATATCCGGCTTTGGATTTGTTCTAAATATATAATACGCTGTAATGTAGCTTCTTGTGATGGTTTTTCAGTTGTTGACTATTCGGCTATGCAATAAAAAAGCAGTTATCGGAATGATAACTGCTTTGCTGTGTGTGACCCCGGAGAGGCTCGAACTCTCGACCCAATGATTAAGAGTCATTTGCTCTACCATCTGAGCTACGGAGTCAATCGTTTGTCGATTTCGGTTGCAAAGGTACGCATTATTTTTGAATTGGCAAGCGTTTTTGCAATTTTTTTCAAAAAAATCTCACTTTTTTTGAAAAAAAGAGAACTGATGAAAAATCAGTTCTCGTTGGATTGGTTGTCTTACGAAGATTCGAACTTCGACAGGCAGAACCAAAAACTGCAGTGCTACCATTACACCATAAGACAATCCTCTCAAATGCGACTCGTCGTCTCATTTGCGTTGCAAAGGTACGCATTATTTTTGAACTGACAAACGTTTTTGCCTGTTTTTTTGAAAAAAAGTGGGAAAAAACAATATTGGGTAGGTTCAATTGGCAAGTGCAAATTTAGCAATTTGTTTGAAGAACTCAC
>CAYWOC010000018.1:0-46063 GCA_964459845.1 uncultured Muribaculaceae bacterium
CGCGACCCCGACCTTGGCAAGGTCGTGCTCTACCAACTGAGCTATTTTCGCATTCATTGCCTAATCCTACTTACGCAAGACTTTCTTTTTCTTGAGCGAAAAACGGGACTCGAACCCGCGACCCCGACCTTGGCAAGGTCGTGCTCTACCAACTGAGCTATTTTCGCATTTCTATCAAACTTTCTAAGAACTCTTGCAAAACATCCGAAAGTCATTATTTCCGTTTTGCGAGTGCAAAGATATATCTAATTATTGAAAACTGCAAATTTCAACTGAAAAAATTTCCCACTTTGCACAAAATTCAGTCAAAAAAGTTTCAATAATGACTGTTCTCACCTTTTTTATCTGCGACTATGCAACGATTCAGCACAGCCCACAGATTCAAAGCCAAAGTTCACCTTATTCGCCTAATTTTCAGCGAAGCAACTGCACAAATTCCTGTCGCAAAGCAGCATCTTCAAAAGCCCCACAATAGTCCATAGTGGTGGTGACACTCTCCTGCTTCTCCACGCCACGCATCTTCATGCACAAGTGTCCAGCCTCGCACACTACTATAACGCCCTTCGTAGCCAATGCGCCATAAAGAGCCTTGCACACCTCGCCAGTCAGCCTCTCTTGAACTTGCAGACGATGCGCATAGGTATCAACGATACGCGCCAACTTGCTCAAGCCCACCATTTCGCCATCGGGTATATAGCCTATCGACACCTTGCCGAAAAACGGAAGGATATGATGCTCACACAGCGAATAGAACTCAATATCCTTGACCACAACAATATTCGAGCCCTCATATTCAAACACTGCCGACTTGATTATCTTCTCGGCATCTTCGTCATAGCCTCTGGTGATGTCGAGAATGGCTTTTGCCGCCCTCACCGGAGTCTTCACAAGCCCTTCACGCGATGGATCTTCGCCTATCAGTTCTATTATTTTCTTATAGTGTTCAGCTATTTGCTCAACAAGAGCCTCATCATATTTCTTCAATATCATAATGCCGCTACTTTTATTCTGTCAGTCACTACTATCATCTCCCGCGAGAATGACGGGAACGCTTTCTTCATCTGCTTCATCGCCTCGACTGCCTCGGCATGCGTCTTGAAGTCGCCCACACGCAATCGCCACGACGGTGCTTTATACAGCAGATAGCAGTCCATTTCGGGGAACAGCGATGAAATCTGACGCTTGCGCGACATCGCCTCGCCCTTTGCAGTGCGCTGATTGTTGTCGGCAAACACCTGTATCCTGTATCCCACCTGATACCTGCTTGCCGCTTTCTGTGGTGCGCTGTCGGGATTGCCGCCTGTAGCTTTCAGGCGTTCTCCGAGTTCACTCGGCTGATGTATCTGTACCTGCTTGCCCGATGCTCCAACGATATGCTCCACTATGGTGGAATCGCCAGCCATGCCGGCACACAGTGCGTCGGCACTATTGCCTCCTGCAATCATCGCCGCAGCCATCAACGCAAATGTATATCTACTCATAGCTCCCTTAACCGTACCTAAGTTATAATATTTATCAATAAAAGAAATAAGGTACGCCGAGCGTATCGTGGAATTTCATCCGCGACACGCTGGCTTCACCCTGTTATTTTTGCCATATATATCAAATTATATATATCGGCAGTCTTGTCCAGCTTTCGGCTTATTAGAATGCTGTAACAATACCCATGAATGACTCTGCGTCAAGAGCAGCGCCACCAATCAAACCGCCGTCAACATCTGGCTTAGCGAACAATTCTTTTGCGTTTGAAGGCTTGCAGCTACCGCCATAAAGGATAGTAGTGTCTTCTGCCACTTGCTTGCCATATTTCTCAGCGATAAGGCTGCGGATGAATGCGTGAATCTCCTCAGCTTGGTCGGCAGTCGCAGTTTTGCCTGTACCGATAGCCCATACTGGCTCGTAAGCAAGAACGATGTTTGCAAATTCTTCAGCAGATAGGCTGAATACTGATGCCAACTGAGCAGCTACCACTTCGTTTTGCTTGTTTGCTTCGCGCTCCTCAAGAACTTCACCGATGCAGAAGATTACCTTCAAGCCGTTTTCAAGAGCAAGTTTCACCTTTTCTGCAAGGATTTCTACCGTCTCATGATAGTAAGCACGACGCTCAGAGTGGCCAAGGATTACATAGTTGGCACCTGTTGATGCTACCATTGCAGCCGAAACTTCGCCAGTGAAAGCACCCTTAGCTTTGTCGGCACAGTTTTCTGCGCTCAAGCCGAGCTTGTTTGAGTCGATTACAGCCTTAACCGCTGTAAGGTGAGTGAAAGGGACACCGATTACAACATCACATTTAGGTGTTACGTTCTTCAATGCTTCGTTTACTTCACTTGCCAATTTCACACCTTCAGGCACTGTAGTATTCATCTTCCAGTTGCCTGCAACAATATTCTTTCTCATTTCAGTTATTAATAATTTATATGTGTTCTAAATTTTCTGCAAATTTACGCTTTATTTTCCTTTTTCGCACGCCTTTTCCCTCTAATTTTCCATAATAGGTGTGTTCTATTTATTATGAGCAGCAAAAGCATAGCCGCAAGATACCCCGAAGTGAGTGACGAGAGCCATTTCCTGGCATTGAAATCGGCTGCAACGCTGCTCATATCGTTGCTCGACGAAATCAAGTCCATCGACACCGACTGCAATGTGCGTTTCCACTCTATCTTGCCGTCTCTCAGATACACTATGGATGGATTGCCGCGCGCCAGCATCTTTATCAGGCTGTCGTCGGCATGATAAAGCTCATAAGATGCCATCGACAGGTCGTTCCACTCCTCAAGCTCAACCTCGCTCGCCGATGTTATGCCTATCACATTTATGCCGTGCGACTGCGCATAGTCATATATCTCGTTTATCAGATAGGTGCAGGACACGCCCACGCTTGCCATGTCAGGGAATAGAAACAGCAGTTGCTCGCCTTCGGTGACTATGGCACTGTCGGCTGGCTCGAAATTTTTGTCAAGAAGCGATATGTGCAGGTCGGCATCGTCCGTCTGCTTGGTTTTTGCTCCGGCTTTGAGATGCCTATCGACAAATGTCCACGACTCATCGGGCAGACTGTCGATTGTGAAATCACGCTGCACTCCGTCTTTTTCATACACGAAAACGAAGTCGCTGCCATCGTCCTCACATTCATCATCGGTGGCATCCTGCATCAGCACGCTGCCCACTGGGAATGGGCGGAAATCCACAAGAGGCTGATAGTAATACCCCACAAACGCTATAAGCAGCACATATGCCGACGACATGAAGCCAACAATCCACTGCACAGCAAAACCATAGATATTCTTGACACGCTTGTTAAACTTAACGAGATAGCAAACTCCGAGCGTCAATGCCACATTTTTCCAGAATGTAGCCCAGTTGCTAAGAACAAGTGCGTCGCCGAAGCAGCCACAGTCGCTCACACTGTCGGTGAGCGCGAGATATAGCGTGAGCGGCAGCATCACTGCCATCATAAGCAGCATAGTCACTGGCGCAAAACGCCTGTATGCCCCAAGAAGCGTGAACACGCCAAGCAGGAATTCCACCCCCGAAACCGCCATCGCCATAAACAGCAGCAAGCCATCGAAATCGGAAAAGCCGAATGACGTGAGATATTCTCCGAATTTATACACACTTCCCCATGGATCGATGGCTTTGGTGAATCCTGAGAATATGAACACGCCGCCTATAATGAAGCGCAACAGCACAACTGCCGAAATGCCCCATGATCCGCCATACAGCTTTATGCGACTTTTTTCATTTTTCTCCATATTCCAATTTGATGAGGGCAAACAGCGAATAGTTTATCATGTCCATATAGTTGGCATCAATGCCTTCCGATACGAGAGTGTTGCCGTTAAGGTCCTCAATCTGCTTCGTGCGCTGGATTTTTGTCAATATCAAGTCGGTATATGAGTTCACGCGCATGCTGCGCCAAGCCTCGCCATAGTCGGCATTCTTAGCATACATCAGTTCCTTAGTCTCCGTAATATATTCGTCGTAAAGCTCCACCGCCTTCTCATTGTTGATATCCACATTGTCGCAGAAACCGAGCGCAAGCTGTATCAGTCCTATCACGCCATAGTTCACTATGCCGATAAACTCTGGATAAATCCCCTCGCCCACTTTCGATTCCTTATTGATTTCGAGTGTGCGTATGCGCTTAGCCTTGATAAATATCTGGTCGGTAATCGACTCGGGGCGCATAATGCGCCACGATGCCCCATAATCGTGAAGCTTCTTCACAAATAGGTCGCGGCATATTCCTATCACATGATCAAATTGGGCTTTTGTATCTGCCATATTCTTGATGTTTTTCTTGAATTACTTTTTTCCCTTTATTATTCAGCACCACTCAATTCCAATCTGTCAAAGTGGAATTTGGGAGATATTTTGAATTTCTTACGTGCGGATTCAAAACATAAATGTGCTTACCGCCACAAAATTAATAATGATTTTTGTATATCACAAATTTAGCAGTGCCTATAAGACAAAACAAGTGCCGAACAAGCCATAGCGGCTGCATCGGCACTTGGTATATAAGCCACATCAAAGGGATACGATGAAACTCCGATAATCAGGATTTGAGGTCTTCCTACCCTTTGTAATCCGCCTTGCTAAAAAGCACCTCTTACGAAGTTGGGGCCCGCCATTGGGAACGAAAGCTTGTCTCGGTATTTCATAAAAAATTGATGAGTTTCCCAGTCAGCTTTGATGTGGTTTTTCTCATCTTTTGTATTGCAAATATACTATGAATAATTATATCCTCCAAACTTTTCTTGCTCATATTTGCAATATTTTTTTACGGCCCACTCATTCCATCGCTAAAATAGCCTTATGCACACAGGCTTACTGAGGCTGATGTCGTCTTCATTTTTATGCGTGAGCATTCCGGTTTCAGCATCGCGGCGATAGATTTCTATCACATTGCTGTCGCGGCAAGCCACGAGTATCCAGCGTCCGCAGGGAGTTATGGCAAAATTCCGTGGGTGCAGCCCCGTAGGTTGATGCCCGGCGAGTTCTATGCTTCCGTCGCCAGCCACCTTATATATGTATATGCCATCATCCACACGACGCATACTCGCATATAGCCACTTCCCGTCGGGAGAAAGATGTATATCGGCTGCGGCGGCAAAGCTGTCGGCATCCATAGCCACCGTCTGCCGCAAGTCGAGCTTTCCGCTCTTGGCATCATAGCCCATCACCATCATCTCGCAGCTCTTCTCTGTGAGCAGATAAAACACCGAGCCTTGCGCATTGAACACTCCGCATCGCGGTCCGCACCCCTTTTTAAGCCGAATTGTGCTATCTTCTCCAAGCTCGCAATGTCCGCTGCCATCTTTCGTCACTTTAGTAACATACAGACAATCGGCACAGAAATCCACCACAAGCAGATGTCTGCCATCAGCAGAAATAGTGGCTGAATGAATGCGGCTTTTGCGGCGGCGGTCGCAATACGCGATAAATTGGCTCCACATTCCCAACGAGCCGTCACTGTCGATTGAACATACAGCCAGCGATCCGTCGCCGAAATTCGACACCATGACATCATCGCCCACTTGCAATATATGGCATGGTCCCCATCCGAAATCGGGGACACTGCCTATCAGGCTCATAGCTCCCGTTTTCGCATCGAGACTTATTGCAGTCACCGTCGAATCGTTTTCTCCGTTCTCGTTCACCGCATATATGGCATCACCACTTGGCGAAATCGTCAGAAACGACGGATTCTCGGTCTGTATTTCGCCAAGCCGCACAGCCTTGCCCGTATCTGGGTCAAATTCATAGCTATACACTCCTTGCGAGCCACAATCGGTGTATGTTCCCACTATCAGTTTCATATTCTCAGCGTCAATTACCTCATTTTGCATTTTATTTCCGCCACAAATTTACCAATTACACCAATCTTCCACAAAATTTTCACAACATTACATTAACTTAATTATAAAAAGGCTTGGATAAATATAACTAATTAATTATATTTGTAGCAATATAAATTTACTATATGGCTACAGATATCCGCACAATATATCAAACACAGGAATTTAAGGACTTTTATTCCACTCTTGACATTCGTGTGCAAGAAAAATTCAATTATGCGTTTAATATTGTCCAAACTGTATATGCCATTCCGACAAAGCAAGTTAAGCACTTAATTGGCACTGATCTATATGAAATGCGAATATCAGTTGGGAATAACGAATATCGGACAATATTATTCGCTATAGACCATTCAAACATAATTCAAGCAACTCGCATCATATTACTGAACGGTTTCTTGAAAAAATCCACAAAAGATTATAAAAAGCAGATAATTATAGCACAGAATATTTTAAAGAAATTTGAGTTATGAAAACATTGGATATAAATAAATTAGAAAAATTATCGACCACTAATCAGATGCTGGATAATGAATATGGGCAACATGGGACAAAAAGCCGGGATGTCTTTGATGAAAAATCAGTAGCGTGGTTCTATGGTGAAATTCTTCGCGACCGTCGCAAAGCTCTTAAACTGACACAAAAGCAGCTTGCGCAGAAGGTCGGAAAGGAACAAAGTTACATAGCAAGAGTAGAAAAAGGCGAAACCGACATTCAATTATCAAGTTTTTTCCGCATTGCAAAAGCCCTTGGCATTGAATTTATTCCTACATTTAAAGCATCATCTGCACTTTAGTATAAATGTAGCTAATTCGGTTATATAGATTTAGCATAGATATACAAGCAGCCGCCATCGGGGAGTTTCACACCTCGGTAGCGGCTGTCTTATTTTCTGTTGCCCAGTATTTTATACTGCGATCTTCTGTTTTACCAAATTATCACGCGGTCGGCTGGCTCACGATACATCTTGTCGCCCGACTTGATGTCGAATGCCTTGAAGAATGGCTCGATGTTGCGAAGCGAAACGTTCACACGGTTCATGCCGAGAGAGTGCGGGTCAATCTTTGTGCGACGAAGGATTTCCTCCTTTGTGATATTGCCTTTCCATACGTTTGCATACGACAGGTAGAAGCGTTGGTCGGGAGTGAATCCGTCAATCTTCTCATTGCTCTGACCTTGAGCTGTCTTCTTGAATGCAGAGTAAGACACGCGCAGACCTCCATGGTCGGCGATGTTTTCACCAAGAGTATAACGTCCGTTAGCGTGAACGTCGTCGGCTACAACCACCTCATCAAATTGAGCCACAAGTTTGTCGGTCAAAGCCTTGAATTTAGTTGCATCCTCAGCAGTCCACCAGTCAATCATATTTCCGTTCTGGTCGAAGTTGCGGCCTTGGTCGTCAAATCCGTGGGTCATCTCATGGCCGATAACCACACCGATTGCACCATAGTTGCATGCATCATCGGCATCAGCATCGAAATAAGGAGCTTGAAGGATTGCAGCCGGGAAGCAGATTTCGTTGGTCGTAGGGTTGTAGTAAGCGTTCACTGTTTGAGGAGTCATCCCCCACTCTTCTCTATCCACAGGTTTGTTCCACTTGGAGTAGTTGTCCTTAGCGAAATATATGCGGGCATCCTTTATGTTTTCCCAATAAGACAAAGCAGGGTCGATAGTCACGCCGCTATAATCTTTCCACTTGTCGGGATAACCGATTTTCACCTTGAAGCTGTTGAGCTTTACGAGTGCGTTCACCTTAGTCTTGTCGCTCATCCATTGAAGTCCGGCAATATGCTCGGCAAGAGCTATCTTCAAGTTGTTCACAAGCTCAATCATCTTCTCCTTCGACTTTGCAGGGAAATACTTCTCCACATATAGCTGACCCACAGCCTCACCAAGAAGGCCATTTGGCACACCGAGGGCGCGCTTCCAGCGTGGCTGCATCTCCTTCATTCCAGAAAGGGTCTTCGAGAACATATCGAAGTTGGCTTGAGTGAAATCATCGCTCAGATAGCCCGAAGCGGATGTTATATAGTCGAATGCAATATAGTCCTTGATTTCCTTGTCGCTTAACGTGCTGAGAAGTCTGTTCACCTCAGCCATACCCTTAAGCTCCTCCACGCACACCTTATCCACATTAGGCACACCGATATTCTTGAAATAAGTGTCCCAGTCGATTGCTGGATAATCTTTTTTGATTTGGTCGATTGTGCGGATATTGTATTGCTTAGCCATGTCACGGCTCTCCTCGCGTGTCATCGAAGCCTTAGCCATAGCTGTCTCAATCTTCATCACTGTCTTTACAGCATTCTTAGCGGCAGCCTTCTTGTAGCCAGCCAGTGTGAACACTTTCTCGATATATTCGGCATAAGCCTTGAGAATGCGCTCATTGTTGGCGTTCTTCTCGATATAATAGTCGCGGTCACCAAGTCCGGTCGATGAAATCGACAGATACATTATGTTATTGTTGGAATCCATCAAGTCGGCCATAACTCCAGTGTTGAAGAATGCGCTGCCCAGTCCCATGTGCATCCACGAGATAAGGTTGATGAAGTCGGCACGCTTGGCATTTTGAATCTTTGCCAAGTCGGCTTTCAATGGAGCAGCCTTCTCGTTGTTGAGGCGCACGCTGTCCATACCGAGCTGATACAAGTCGTTCACCTTTTGGCCGGCAGTGCCTTTAGCGTGCTGTGTCTTGCCAAGATTAAGGATAAGTTCCTTTAATTGTTCCTTGCTGTTCTCTGCCATAATATCGAAAGTACCATAGCGAGAATACTGTGCTGGAAGCGGATTGGCTTTCATCCATCCGCCACAAGCATACTGATAAAAATCTTGCTTTGGTGAAACTGATTCATCAAAGTTCGCGCGATCTACAGCTTTCATCTTTTCATTGTCAGCTCCCATCGATGGCAGTGCGAATGCCATTGCCACAACAGGAATCAAATACTTTAATTTTCTCATTTTCTTATTTGTTATCACTATAAATATTTTATTTTCTTACACTTTATTTAAGCTCATCAAGCTCTATGCTCGCCAGCTCCCACATACTCATCGCATTTTCGAGCTTCTTCTGCAAGTCGGAATGCTGCTCATACACAGTGCTGTCCACAGCCTCGCCAGCAGCCAAGCGGTCTTCTATGACTTTAATCTCACCCTCTATGCGAGATATCTCCTGTTCACAATCGGCTACCTTCCTCTGCGCCTTGCGCAATACCTTCTCCCGCTCTTTCTGCTCGGCATACGACAGCTTCGACTGCGACTGAGGTTTCTCCTCTTTCACGGCAGTGGCGGCAGTAGGCGACTTCGACAGTTGCTGCTGTGGTGGTTGTTGTTTCTCCCGCTGTTTGGGCTGCGACATCTCAAGCTCGCGCAGCGACTCCATCTTCTTGGCTTCAAGGAAATCATATATTCCGCCAAGATGCTCACGCACTTTTCCTCCGCCAAATTCATACACCTTCTCCACAAGTCCGTCGAGGAACTCGCGGTCGTGCGACACTACAATCACCGTGCCGTTGAAATCCTTTATAGCAGCTTTCAGCACATCTTTTGTACGCATGTCCAGGTGGTTGGTAGGCTCATCGAGAATAAGCAGGTTCACAGGCTCAAGCAGCATCTTTATCATTGCCAACCGGGTCTTCTCGCCTCCGGATAGCACTTTCACCTTCTTGTCCGACGCTTCGCCGCCAAACATGAATGCGCCGAGTATGTCGCGTATTTTGGTGCGGATATCTCCCACCGCCACACGGTCGATAGTATCAAACACAGTGATTTCACCATCGAGCAGTTGGGCTTGATTCTGCGCAAAATATCCAATCTTCACATTATGCCCTATTTTCAGCGTGCCATCGAAGGGTATCTCATTCATGATACACTTCACGAGAGTTGATTTTCCCTCTCCGTTCTTGCCCACAAACGCCACCTTCTCGCCTCGCTTGATTGTGAAAGTGACATTGGCAAACACCTGATGGTCGCCATATCGCTTGCCCACGCCATCGGCTATCACCGGATAGTCGCCCGAGCGCGGTGCCGGCGGGAATTTCAGGTTGATGTGCGAGTTGTCCACCTCATCCACCTCTATGCGCTCTATCTTTTCAAGCTGCTTGATGCGGCTCTGCACCTGCACCGACTTGGTGGCTTTATAGCGGAAACGCTCAATGAAGTCCTCCGTATCCTGAATCTGCTTCTGCTGGTTTTGGTAGGCACGCATCTGCTGCTCCACACGCTCTTTGCGCAGCTCTACGAACTTCGAATAGTTCACGCTGTAGTCATATATCTTGCCGCATGAAATCTCTATCGTGCGGTTGGTCACATTGTCGATGAATGCACGGTCGTGCGACACGAGTACCACAGCATTCGCCTTGGTCTTCAAGAAATTTTCAAGCCACTGGATAGACTCGATGTCGAGGTGGTTGGTAGGCTCGTCGAGGAGCAGCACATCAGGCTTGCGCAGCAGCAGCTTGGCAAGCTCTATGCGCATTCGCCATCCGCCGCTGAACTCCGATGTTGGACGGTCGAAGTCCTCGCGCACAAATCCCAGTCCGAGCAGCGTCTTTTCGGTCTCTGCATCACAGTTTTCCGAGCCATACATCGCCAGCAGCTCATTGAGGTGCGTCAGCATGTCGATAAGTTTCTGATAATCTGCGCTCTCATAATCGGTACGCTGCACAAGTTCCTCGTTGGCACGATCTATATCGGCGTGCAATTTTGAGATATGGTCAAAAGCCTCAGCCACCTCTTCCCTAACTGTTTTGGTGTCGGCAAGAATCATCTGCTGCGGCAAGTAGCCTATCACGATGTCGTTCTGCACCGCCACCGAGCCATGGGTGGGTTGCTGCAATCCGGCTATTATCTTCAGCATCGTCGATTTGCCTGCGCCGTTCTTGCCCACAAGAGCTATTTTATCTTTTTTATTGATAACGTAGTTCACGTTATCAAACAATGGTTTACAGTTGAATTCTACTGATAAATTCTGTACGGATATCATTTATTACAATAAACTACCTAATATATCTCTATATCATTATTCTCAATCGAACTTTTTGCGATGGAACACGAAGTTGCGTCCCAAATATTTCTCCCTCACCACAGGGTTCACGGCAAGCTCCTCGCTTGTTCCTTGGAAAAGGATTTTTCCCTCAAAAAGCAGATAGGCACGGTCGGTGATGCTCAGCGTCTCGGGAGCATTGTGGTCGGTTATCAAAATTCCGATATTCTTCTCCTTTAGCTTATACACAATCGACTGGATGTCTTCCACTGCGATAGGATCGACTCCTGCAAACGGCTCATCGAGCATTATGAACTTCGGGTTGATGGCAAGGCAGCGTGCTATCTCGGTTCGGCGTCGCTCACCGCCCGAAAGCTGGTCGCCAAGATTCTTGCGCACTTTCTCCAAGCGGAATTCCTTGATAAGACTCTCAAGCTTCTCGCGCTGATATTCCGGTGAGGTGTTAGTCATCTCAAGTATGCAGCGGATATTGTTCTCCACACTCAGCTTTCTGAACACCGACGGCTCTTGCGCCAGATACCCGATGCCGTTCTGCGCACGCTTATACACAGGATACTTCGTGATGTCGTGGTCATTGAGGAAAATTCTGCCCTCATTGGGAGTGATAAGCCCCGTGGTCATATAGAAAGTGGTGGTCTTTCCAGCACCGTTAGGTCCGAGCAATCCCACTATCTCGCCTTGCTTCACATTTATCGACACATGGTTCACCACCGTGCGCTGGCGATACTTTTTCACAAGGTTATCGGTACGCAGCACCATATCGCCTTCATCGGCAATGATGTCGCTGTCGAGATACTTCACCTCAGGTTCCTTTTTATCGTTACTTTTTCCGTCTTTTTTGCCAATCCAAGGAAATTTCATAATTCTTTCCCTAAAATATTATATCTATGCTTTTATTTCTTCTTGCAGTTTGCCAATCGGCTCTTGATGTAATCCACGAGCAGATTTATAGCCACTTCATTGTGTCCGCCTTGCGGCACAATAAGGTCGGCATACTGTTTTGCAGGCTCTATGTAGAGGTTGTGCATAGGTTTAAGCACACGCTCATATCGGTCGATGACCATTTGTGGAGTGCGTCCGCGCTCAATGCAGTCGCGGCTTATCACTCGGATAAGGCGGTCGTCGCCATCGGCATCCACATATACCTTTATGTCAAACATGTCGCGCATACGCTGATCGGAAAGCACCAAAATACCCTCCACCAAGACCACCTCGCTTGGCTCAAGATGCACAGTCTCATCTTGACGAGTGCAAGAGAGCATCGAGTAGGTAGGCATTTCTATTGATTTGCCGGCTTTCAGGGCTTTCAGTTGCGAGATAAGCAAGTCCCAGTCGAAAGCCGCAGGCTCATCGAAATTTATCTTTTGGCGGTCCTCCACCGGCACATGGCTCGAATCCTTATAGTAAGAATCTTGAGATATAATCCCCACTTCGCCTTCTGGAAGGCGTTCCATAATTTTTCTCACAACTGTGGTTTTTCCTGAGCCAGTACCACCGGCAATTCCTATAATAAACATATCATTTAATATTTATCAGTCTTGGCTATTCATTTTTATGCAAAGATAGTGCAAATCGAAAGCAGAATATCAAGTTCACTTGAATATTATGCTGAGATGCCGCCTATTTTATGCAAAGATAGTGCAAATCGAGCATAAAATATCAAGTTTACTTGAATATTTTTACTCAAATGCAGCCTGTACCATGCCATATAATGTAATTTATAGCAAGCAACGGAGCAATTTTCTTTATTATCGGAATTTATGTCAACAAAATGAATGCTTTTCTCATATTTTATTTGTACTTTTGGATATTAGATATTTACTCTACTGGATATTTACAAATTCCATATAATTAACTAAACTTTTTTCAATGAAACAAAAAGTACTTAATTTATTGACTGCTACTGCTATGCTTGGTGCCCCTTTCGCAGCCGACGCGGCAGTTCATTATGTGAAAGCCGACGGCACTGGCGACGGCACTTCGTGGGCTAACGCCGCTGGCGACCTTCAGGCAACCATCGACGCAGCACAAGCCGGCGACGAAGTGTGGGTTGTCTCGGGGACGTTCAAGCCATCGAAGTTGATCAAATCCACCAAAAAGACTTCAAAAGCATTTTTCTTGAAAG
Source organism: uncultured Muribaculaceae bacterium (assembly GCA_964459845.1). Lineage (GTDB taxonomy): Bacteria > Bacteroidota > Bacteroidia > Bacteroidales > Muribaculaceae > CALZFJ01. Next base: position 12,989 of record CAYWOC010000018.1, read on the forward strand.
ATGGCGTGTCGCTTTACGGCGGTTTTGCCGGCACTGAGACAAGCAAAGACGACCGTGCCACAACAACAGTCACCAACTTTGAAATCACACTTTGCACAAATCCTACAATCATCGATGCCGATGACGATGTGGCTGACACTTGGACTCGCACAATCGAGGAAAGCACAACCTACCGCTACACTTGGATGCTTGACAACAATCAAGTTGCCGGTACCAAGGGCAACTCTTCGCACGCTCTATACTGTCCAAGCGAATTTACCAACGCTACAATTATCGACGGATTCACATTAAAAGGCGGCAATGCCAATGTATCTAACGCCAAACCTCACGGCGGCGCACTTTATGCTATCGGCGACGTGCAGCTTCAACACTGTTCTGTCATCGAGAACTCGGCATATTTCTCTGCCGAATCGATGAGCGACTCAAACACCTATGGCGGTGCCGTATATCTTGATGCCAAAGGAAAAGGCTCGGTAAAAGAATGTTATTTCAAATCCACTTATAGCCACTCAAGCTACGGCAACGGAGTGGGCGGTGCTATATATGTGAAAAACGGCACAGTGAGCGACTGCTACTTCACTGATTGCGTCGCGACCGACAATGGCGGTGCAGTGTATGCCTGCAGCGGAAGTAAAGTAACCGATTGCTTTGCCGAAAAGTGCTACGCAAGCCAAGGCGGCGCATTCTATGCCGACGCATCATCTTCTATCGACGGATGTGAGGCTCTTTCTTGCCGAGGACTTTTGGGAGCAGGATTCTACACTGCCGGTTCCGTCACGCACAGTGCCGCTGTAAATGGTTATGCCGATGCCACCGACTTCGGTGCCGACCTCGGCGGCAAGGCTGGAGGCTTCTATGTGAAGAGCGGCTCACTGCTTGGATGTCTCGCATCCAACAATTATTCGTTCATCGGTGGCGGGATCTTCGTTGAATCGGGCAAGGTGGTAAACTGCACCGTGCAGAAAAATCTCTTACGCAATGCCGAGACCAACACCAACATCTCTCTTAATGACGGACTTGCTGCGGCCACTACCGTATTTAATACCATATATGCCGATGGCGTGGACAACTCTAACTTCGTGAAGCCTACGTCTTTCTTTGGCAACGCCACTAACGATGCCCAACAGGCTGAACTCTTGGAGGCATCTTTCGAACTTGCCAAAGGCAGCCAATTCATCGATGCCGGCTCCTTAACAGAGGGTATCACCGAAGATTTCGACATCCTTGGCAACCCTCGTATCTCCGGCAAGTCGATAGACGTTGGCGCATACGAATATCAGTCAAGCTCTACCGAGCCTAATGTGGTGTTCACTTTCGCCCAATCGGGCAAAAGCGTGCGCCTCGGTCTTAGCAGCACCGACGGCTCGTTCAGCATCGACTGGGGCGACGGCAATCTGCAAGAATGCACTAAGGCTGCCTACTACTCTGGAGTTCCAGAAGGCAACGTGGTGAAGGTGTATGGCGACATGAACTTGGTTCAATGTCCAAACCAAGGCATCTCGGCTATCGACATCACAAATGCGCCAAACTTGGCGAATGTGCTGCTCGGGCAGAACAGATTGAAATCAATCGATGTGTCCAACCAAAGCAAACTTCGCGGCTTGTATATTGAGCAGAATGAGATTTCGGGCAGCATCGACGTTTCGGCTTGTAAATCGCTTCGCGTGCTTGATATACACGAAAATGCAGTGACAGGCACTATCGACTGCTCTGCAATGACGGATTTGTCGAAAGTGGATTGCTCCGACAATAACATTTCAGCGCTCATACTGCCTCATCACTCCACTGTATATGAAATCGACTGCTCAAACAATCCTATCGAGAGCCTTGACCTTGCTGGTCTTAATGGTCTTGACGAGCTTAGCTGCCACGACTGCAAGCTCACTGCGCTCGACATGAAAGACCTCTCTGCACTAAAATCGCTTTACGCCAACGGCAATAAGATTAAGACCGTGGATATGAGCGGACTTAAAGCTGTAGAGACACTAAACCTTGCCGAGAATGAAATCGAAAGCATCAATTTGAGCAAGTGTCCTGCCATCACTGGTCTGTATCTTTATGACAATAAGCTCTCAGAACTCGACATCACGACGAATCCTAAGATTCAATGGATGAATGTCGAAAACAACGAATTGACTGCCCTCAATACAAGCGCACAATCATCGCTGAGCCTGCTATATGCCAACAACAACAATATTGCATCAATGGACTTCAGCAACAACAAGCGCGTGATGCAGCTCCAGCTCAACAACAACAAATTGACTGAAATCGATGTCACGATGATGAGCAACTTGAGCCAATTCCGTGTGGCAGACAACGAAATCAGCACTATCGACTTGAGTAAAAACTCTTACCTCTATTGGCTGAATGTTGCCGGCAACAAGCTATCCGCCCTCGACCTCAGCAATAACACCTACGTTCAATGGATTGCTGCCGAAGACAACAACTTGACTTCACTCGACCTCAGCAAGAACACAGGTGTTCAGGGACTTTCATTGCAAAACAACAAAATGGATGCAGCATCCATCAACAGCATCATTGGTCAGCTTCAGGATGTGTCATCCGTATCGGTGAGCGACACCAACAGGGAATGGTGCCGCCAGCTTAACATCAGCTATATGCCCGGCACAAAAGATGCCAACATAGCTGCCGCACAAGCCAAGGGATGGACTGTCACTGCCGACTACAGCGGTGGCGTAAACGACATCAACACAACCGATGCCGATGTCATTTCTCGCGAATACATCACTTTGAGCGGTATAAACCTCGGCTCAGAACTTCCAAAAACTGGAATCTATGTGGTCAAGACAACATATGCCGACGGAACTGTGAAACGCACTAAGGCAGCCGTGAAATAATGCACAGTTGAAACATTAGCGCATCAATACGTGCGCACATAATCTCCGTTTTTTTTGTCAGAGCTAAACTGCGGGCATCACGCCACAGTTTAGCTCTGTTTTTCACCACAAAAAAAACAAATCCTCTCAATTATAGTTTAAGTTCAAGCTAAAAATATAAAAAATGCTTATCTTTGTGCAATCATCAATATTTATTTAATACCAAAAATTAATATTACTCTGTGGGAAAATATTTTTACCTAACTCTTATTGTAGCTGCGATCTGCATAAGCTGTATAATATTGGCGGTCAATCTATCGCTCAGAAACTACACTCAGGCTGATGAGAATGGATTCGAGACTATAAAAAACCCATATTGGGATATACCAATAGAACATCCTATCCTTGACACATCATACACTTCTAATGACACTATTCAAGAAAGCCCTGCGAAATCCGCTCCTGCCGCAAAAGCTACTACGCAAAAGCGTTATGATGTAAACCCTTATTACGATGAAGGGTACGAAAAAGGCTACGATGACGGTCTTGATGATGGCTGCAACAAGACCAGAGAATGGCAATACGACGACGATTGCCGATACAGAGGGAAAAAGAGAAGAGAGTATCAGCTCGGTTACGAAGAGGGATATGACGACGGATATAGCGATGGATACAACGACAGCGGATATGACCCCGACGAGGAGGATTGAAGTTTTTCACAGCCACATCCTTGATACACCTGCCCTAACTTTGCAGTCATAATTTTATGGTGCCGCGCAATGAACTGCAAGCACACGACGATTGTTTTATCTTTATGGAAAATAACGACAAGCCAAATTTGCTCTTTCACCGATTGACATTCAATTCGCTACCACTCATACTGCCCTATCTTCAACGGGCAGACAGCCGCTCGTGCGACTACACCATAGGCGGAATATACATGTGGATTGACTATTTCAAGTATCACTACTGCATATACAACAACACCTTGTTCATCAAGGGAGTGGCTGAAGACGATGTGAAGCGCACCGCTTTCTCGCTGCCATTGGGCGATATGCCTATGGCTGAATGTGTGGAGCTGCTCAAATGCCACTGCCAGCAGCAGAAGATTCAGCTCGTGTTCTCGGCAATCACCGATGAGCGCATCGACGACTTCCGCTCTCTGCACCCGAAAGAGATCACCACGCTCGACCACTGGAGCGACTATGTGTATGATGCCGAGAAACTTGCCACTTTGGCTGGCAACAAGATGAAAAAGAAGCGCAACCATGTGAACAGGTTCATTGCCACCTACCCCGACCACCATATAGCCACCATCGACAGCTCCAACCTGAACGACGTGAGGCAATTCTTCGACCGTCTTTGCTCCGCCAAAGACGACAACGGCATGGCTGGATATGAGCGCAACCAGACGCGCAAAGTGCTGAATGACTATCGCCATTTTTCGGGCATATTTGAAGGAATTGCGCTCTATGTGGGGGCAAGAATCGCAGCATTCGCCATAGGAGAAATATCCGGCCGCACACTGCATGTGCATATCGAAAAGACCGACCACAGCTTCAATGGAGCCAATGAATTCATCAACATGGCATTTGTGCAATATATGCACAACCACCACGACTTCGACATGGTGAACCGAGAAGATGATGCCGGAGATGACGGACTGCGGCAAGCAAAGGAGTCATATCACCCAGACTTGATGCTGAAAAAATATAATGTGGCGTTCTGAGATTTGCCGCCAGCACCACATATTTCACCGCATTTACGTTATTTTCACATAAATATAATATCGAAAAGCCGATTTTAGAGAAAAAAACGTTAATTTTGCACCGATATAACGAATAATGCAACTCACACGACTGCATCCAACTTATAATAAAAACATATCACACACATACATATTCATATTTAGATAATTATGTCACAAGTAGTAAAGTCCGATAGTATCGTAATCATTCCTACTTACAACGAGAAGGAGAACATCGAAAACATCATTAATGCTGTTTTGTCGCTGAAGCATCAGTTTGACATTCTTGTAATTGATGACAATTCACCCGACGGTACTGCCGACATCGTAAAAAGCGTCATAGCTAAAAATCCCGAGCGTGTACATATGTTGCAGCGTGAGGGCAAACTTGGACTTGGCACAGCCTATATCACAGGTTTCAAGTGGGCTCTTGCCAACGGATATGAATACATCATTGAAATGGATGCCGACTTCTCCCACAACCCCAACGACCTGATTCCACTGCGCGCTGCTTGCGCCGAGGGCGGTGCCGACCTGTCGATTGGCTCGCGATATATCACTGGCGTGAACGTGGTGAACTGGCCTATGGGACGCGTCATGATGTCTTACTACGCAAGTGCCTATGTGCGCATCGTCACTGGAATGAATGTGCGCGACACCACTGCGGGATTCGTATGCTACAACCGCCGTGTACTTGAAAGCATAGATTTGGACAAAATCCAGTTCAAGGGCTATGCATTCCAGATTGAAATGAAATTCACTGCCTATAAACTCGGATTCAAAATCAAAGAAGTGCCTATCATCTTCGTGAACCGCGTGCTTGGCACAAGCAAAATGAACTCAAGCATTTTCGGCGAGGCAGTATTCGGTGTCATCAAGCTGAAGGTGGATAGTTGGTTCAAAAAATATAACCGCAAGAAGTAATTTTCAAATTCACATTTTAAGATTCTATTATGAGCCGCCATATACTCTACAACGCCTCAATCGTGAATGAGGCGAAACGTTTCACTGGATATGTAGTGATTGATGGCGACAAGATTGCCGAAGTGGGGACCGGAGTCCCTGCCGAAGCTGTCGTGTCGTCGTGCGACCGCTCTACCGACCTGAATGGCTATCTGCTGCTACCGGGAGCCATCGACGACCAAGTGCATTTCCGTGACCCGGGTCTCACCCACAAAGCCGACATCGCCAGCGAAAGCCGTGCCGCAATAGCCGGAGGTGTGACTTCGTTCATGGATATGCCAAACACCAAGCCGCAGACAACAACCCTCGAAACTCTCGAAGCGAAATATGAATATGCCGCCGAAGTATCGGCTGCCAACTACAGCTTCTACATCGGAGCCACAAACGACAATATCGACATCGTGAAGCAGGTGGATTTCAGCCGCACTTGCGGTGTAAAAGCTTTCTTAGGCTCATCCACAGGCAATATGCTCGTGGATAATCCGACTACACTTGAGCATCTATTTGGAGAAATTCCGGCTCTCATCGCCATTCACTCCGAAGACGAGGCCATAATACGAGCCAACAGAGAACGTTTTGTGGCTGAATATGGCGACAATCTGCCTGTGCAATATCATCCGCTCATTCGCAGCGCAGAGGCTTGCTACACATCCACTGCACGTGCCATAGAACTTGCCGACAGGCTGAACACTCGCCTGCATGTGCTGCATCTTTCCACTGCGCGCGAGCTTGAGCTGTTCAGCGATGATCCTGTTGCCGACAAGCGCATCACCAGCGAGGTGTGCGTGCATCACTTGTGGTTCTGCGACGAGGATTACGCCCGACTGGGCAACAGGATAAAATGCAACCCTGCTATCAAGACAGCAGCCGACCGCGCTGCCCTGCGTAGCGGTGTTGTTGGCGGCAAGCTCGATGTCGTAGCCACCGACCATGCGCCACATCTTCTCAGCGAGAAACAGGGCAACTGCCTCACAGCAGCATCAGGCATGCCGCTTGTGCAATTTTCTCTTGTGGCTATGCTCGAAATGGCACACCAAGGAATATTCTCAATCGAGAAAGTTGTGGAAAAAATGTGCCATGCGCCAGCCGACCTTTACCGCATCGACCGCCGCGGATACATACGTCAGGGCTACTTTGCCGACCTTGCGGTTGTCGCTACCGACGACCCTCACACAATCACATCTGCCGATGTCATATCGAAATGCGGATGGTCTCCTTTTGAGGGTGCAACAATGCACCACCAGGTGGTACGCACCTTCCTAAATGGCGAAGAGGTGTATGCCAATGGAGTTTTCGCCAACGACATACACGGGGTGCGTTTGCTATTCAACATATAAATTCTTATTCATCTAAGATTTTCCCTTTTATGATTGACTCAAAACAATTAAACGGGCTGACCGACATTGAGGCAGCCGAGAGCCGGAAAAAATATGGAGACAACCTGCTGACTCCACCTGAGAGGCAATCACTGTGGTCGCAATTCATTGAGAAATTCGACGACCCGCTGATAAAAATTCTGCTTGTCGCTCTTCTTCTATCTATATGCATATCCACCTACGAGGTATTCGGAATCGGTGAAGCAATGACCGTCTATCTCGAACCTCTCGGAATATTCATAGCCATAACACTCGCCACACTCGTAGGCTTCGCTGTTGAAGTGAATGCCAACAAGAAATTTGAGATGCTCAACCAAGTGAACGACGAGACACCAGTAAAGGTAATGCGCAACGGCAATATCACACAAATTCCACGCAAAGATGTTGTAGTGGGCGACATCGTAATGCTCGAAACTGGCGAAGAAGTGCCAGCCGACGGAACTCTAATCGATTCAATATCTCTCAGTATAAACGAAAGCACCCTCACCGGCGAGCCTGTGATAAAGAAGTCGCACCGCCAAGAGGACTTCGACAAGGATGCCACCTACCCCACCAACCATGCACTGCGCGGCACCACTGTGACCGAAGGTCATGGCATCATGAAAGTGACTGCCGTAGGCGACTCTACAGAATATGGCAAAGTATATGTGGAGGCGCAAATCGACAATAATGTAAAAACTCCATTGTCGCTGCAATTCGCCAGACTCGGAAGAATAATATCCATAGGCAGCTACATTGTGGGCGCAACCATCGTGATAGGACGACTTGCGATATTTGACTATGGCACTTACGCACTGTCAAGTATGCAATTCATCAATTACTTTATGGAGACTATTATGCTTGCCGTCACCCTGATTGTTGTTTCAGTGCCTGAAGGACTACCAATGAGCGTAACCCTAAGCCTCGCCCTGAGCATGCGACGAATGCTCGCAAGCAACAACCTCGTGCGAAAGATGCACGCCTGCGAGACAATGGGAGCCACCTCGGTAATCTGCACCGACAAGACCGGGACACTGACACAAAACCAGATGCAAATACACGAAGCACGCTTTTTCGGACTAAAAAATGGCAATACCCTTACCAACGATGAAGAGAGCAAGCTAATCTGCGAAGCCATTTCGTGCAATTCCACAGCATTCCTCGATCGCTCGAATGCTGACCACCCTACGGCTTTAGGCAACCCCACTGAAGGTGCCCTACTGCTATGGCTCTATGAAAATGGCATAGACTACCTGAATGCACGCGAATCCTGCCACGCCATAGCCCAACTGCCATTCTCTACCGAGCGAAAATATATGGCTACGGTGGTGATAAGCGCAACACTGAACCGTTCGATATTATATGTGAAAGGAGCACCTGAAATCGTGTATGCCTTGTGTAGCAGCACTACAGGCGATGTGGCAAAGGAGGAAATCGACAACATTCTCGCATCCTACCAGTCGAAAGCCATGCGTACACTCGGCTTTGCAAGGCAAATTCTTGATGAAGGAGAAAATCCCATACTCAACAGCACACTGGATGCCAGCCGTCTTCAATTCACAGGCATCGTTGCCATCTCTGATCCTGTACGCTCCGATGTGCCTGATGCCATAAGCGAATGTATCGACGCTGGGATACAAGTAAAAATTGTCACCGGCGACACTCCATGCACAGCTTGCGAGATTGGTCGTCAAGTGAGACTATGGACTGATGCCGACACCGACGAGAACCGCATCTCGGGACCAGAATTTGCCGCGCTCAGCGACGACGAAGCACGCCGTCGTGCCGAAAAGATAAAAATTATGTCGCGCGCACGTCCTACCGACAAATCCCGACTGGTGAACCTGCTACAGCAATCTGGAGAGGTTGTGGCCGTGACCGGCGACGGAACCAACGATGCGCCAGCACTGAATGCGGCTCAAGTGGGGCTATCGATGGGCGACGGGACTTCTGTGGCTAAAGAGGCAAGCGACATCACCATCATGGACAACTCGTTCACGTCCATCACCAAAGCTGTGATGTGGGGACGCTCGCTGTATCAGAACATTCAACGTTTCATCTTATTTCAGCTCACTGTTAATGTGGTGGCATGCCTTATCGTCGGTCTTGGTGCTTTCATGAGCTACCAGTCGCCGCTCACCGTCACTCAGATGCTGTGGGTAAATCTCATAATGGACACATTTGCAGCTCTGTCGCTCGCATCGCTGCCACCAAGTGCCGAAGTCATGAACCACAAGCCACGCAAGCAAACTGATTTCATAATCAACCGCAGCATGATGTGGTTCATTATCGGAGTTGGCTCAGCATTCATCATCTTCCTATTCGGACTAATGCAATATTTGAAGCAACACCAGATTGAATCGCTCACGCAATTCAGCATCATCGACTATGCGCGCTCATTCTTCGACTTTCATTACAACAGAACCGATGAAATATCGCTCTACGACCACACAATCTTCTTCACAATCTTCGTATTCCTGCAATTCTGGAATCTCTTCAATGCAAAATCTTTCCAAAGCGGACACTCGGCTTTTTGGAAGATAAAAGAGAGCAAGGTGTTTTTTGGAACACTTTTTATGATATTTGTAGGACAAATTCTTATCGTAGAATTTGGCGGTCAAATGTTTAGTGTGTACCTTGGTGGTCTGAAATTAATCGACTGGATTTGCATAGTTTCAGGCACGTCGGTTGTGCTGTGGATTGGCGAAATTATCCATATCTTCGACAAGCGACGAAAAAAGAAAAGAGGTATAACCATCTAAAAAAAGTCAAACATTATGAAACGCATTACAATCTCAATCATCGCACTTTTGGCTGTCATGCTATCGGGAAGCAACTACGCCATGGCTCAACGTCATTCGCGCCCGGTGCCATACCGACCCGGCTATAACAACCGCTATGTGGAACGTCCGCCGGTGTACCGCGACTCCTACGATGATTACGACAACTACAGCTCCACCCGCTACAAGGGATTTCTCGAAGTGGGCTACACTGCCGGTGTCAGCTCATATAAGGCTTCGCAGCTCGATATCCTCACCACCCATGGTGCTGCTATCGACAATTTCTTCATAGGCGTGGGCAGCGGTGTGAACATTTTATTCCCAAATGACGCAAGTCTAAAAGACAGCAACAATTCCTCTTATTACAACTACAAGGAGACGGCGGTGTTCATCCCTCTATATCTCGATTTGAAGTATAACTTCGGCAACACCCGCACTGTGGCGCCATTCATCGATGTGAAACTTGGTGCTACATTCCTTGCCAGCGACAACGAGGTATATATCAACGACGGATGGATGGACGGTCGCACAAGCCTGCTGTTCAGCCCTACGATAGGACTTCGTGTACCTCTCGGCAACAGCGCAGCATTCAATTTCGGAGTTACCTACAACCTCATATCCCAAAAATATTTCTACTACGACTATTGGGAAGGTCCTATATATAGCGACGGCATTGCCATCCATTCTCTCGGCTGCCGTTTCAGCATCGAGTGGTAGTCATCCACCACATCCCGAAAAGAAAAGTAAATAATAAATTTTTCAACAGAAAACCAACGAACTCTTGGTTTTCTGTTGTTTTTTCTACCTCTTTTTTCCATGATTGTTACTATTTTTGTGGACGCTGTCATTTGAGCCTAACCACAACAGAAATGATAAGGCAAAAATGGCTAAAACAACATATAATCCTCTTTCTACGCCTGAATTGCGGCAGAAACACCTATCAAGCATCTCATCATAAAAGAATGTTGTGTCGTTAAATCCTGTTTGCAGACTATCGCCATCTGTTATACCCGTGATGTATTCTTTATTTTGATAAACGATGTAAGCCGTTGGATGTGTTCTCGCGCCATGCCTAAAATCGAGCTTTATTATCTCACAAGCTATATTATCCCTGTTTGAAGATATATACGCCTCCCTATCACATACCAAGAACATATATGCCGAAAAAAGTCCAAGACTCAAGTTTATCAGAATTATGGCGATTTTCCTTCTCATCATCAATCATCATATTTTTACAAAATTATTCTAATTCCAATATTCCCAACAATTTATGGAGAATTTTCTAAATAGTTCAGAATATTAAAATCTTTGATATTAATATGTGGTCTTATATCCTCCTTTTCTGTGACGATTTTGTCTGAATCGACTACATAATGTGTTCCTACGACTTGATATAAAACCAATTTACCATTCGCACACTTGAAATAAAAACAACGGCTGTAAAAATTATCCCCACCACCATAAAAACATTCAAATACACAACCTTTTTTATATTTTTTCACCTTGACACTCAAGTTCTTCACATCTTCAGAAGATGGGAGAATTATATTTGCAACAGCTTTATCGTTCTTTTTGACAAAAATGGATCTGACATAAGCTCCTTCTTTCGTAAGAGTCCGATATAATTGAACCGTGAAAAATGTTTTTGCTTGGGCACACACAACAATAGCAGATTCAATATTACTAATTTGCGACGCATAGGTAATGCCATTTCCTATTTGGATAGAAATCACAATACTTATAACTAAATTAATTATATTTTTGCACAAACAATTCATATAAAAAATGTTATAATCAACCTCAAATTGCCATTTTTCTCAATTAAAGCCTATTTACACTTTCGTTCAGTCAAAATCAATATCTTGATAAAAACATCCACCCTTAATGATATCATATCCTACAATTTTCTCTTGCTGCATAGCCTCAACAACTCGTTTCGAGAAGAAAAAGCCACAACCTTGCGGATACAATAAATCATAGTCTTTATACACGTTTCTTAATGTAACTTTTTTCAAATTATAATAATTGGAATCATCATAGTATTCCGTGCGACTATTAAATGTCTTTGTGATTCCATCATCAAACATATCTTCAAATATGCATTTGGGATAAACGAATTCTGTATCAGGTATTATCGGCAGAAACAACAGATAGAAATCTTCGATTTTTCCTTTAACAGAGATTCTTCTGAATACATATTCTTCTTTTGAGACATTCAATTTCTCAAAAATTCTTTTAATTTTATTACTTACAACAGCCACCAAACTTAGGCAAGCTGGCGTAAAATCCATAAAATCTATCGCATCTTTTCGTCCTAATATTTTCCCACGCAAGTCATCGGGCATATCCGCATACAGATTCTTTCTGTTTTCAAAATATGCAGAAATAGGGTTAGCCCTATCTGATATATATTTCAGATAGTTTTTGGACTCAATTTCAATCGTATGAGGCATCTCATATCCGTCTCTTATTTTTTCATCCAAAGTAAATGTCAATTGATAGTATTTCATTCTTCCTTCCATCACCAATTTACAATTATTGAAGCGACCAACTTTTCCCCCAATCTTTTAAGTAAATTCTGTTCATATCTGCAAATATATAATAAACAGCGATATTCTACACCAGCAGAATAAAGAAAAGTTTTTTCTTTAACGCCCAAGCATCTCCCAAGCCATCGTCACGCATTTTTCAATATGCTTATAGATAAGGGCATAGCGGCAATGCCATCATTTCACAATGAAGCGTTGCCGCATTTCTTCCACGATTCAGTCATAAGAATCGTGTGCCAATATATTCAGTGCTTATTTTATATGTTCAATAATTTTTTCAAGCTATCCACATATTCCTCAAATGCCGCTCTGCCTTGGTCGGTTATGCGGCACACTGTGCGTGTCTTCTTACCGACAAAACCTTTTTCGACTGTTATATATCCAGCCGCCGACAGCTTGTCAATCTGCACGCTCAGATTTCCAGCCGTAGATTCGGTTTTGTCTTTCAGATACACAAAGTCAGCCTCCTCAAGATTCATCAAAATCGATATTATGGCAAGACGCAGTTGCGAATGCAACAATGGATTCAATTCTTTCATAACTGTCGGAGTGCTTTTTTACGAATAATATATCCCGGTACAATCATCATTGCCACATAGCTCACTATCATCATTGGAAGCACATACTCCAAATATAACGGCAAACCGCATAAAGCCATTCCTGCGACAATTCCGCCAAGCACCACCGATATAAAGCCGCCAACGACCAAACTCTTCTCTCTTACCACAACGCCCTGCGCAACCGCACAAAAACCAACTATGGCAAAGGCATACAGCAACAGCACCACCCACGATGTGACTACAGCTATCATTGTCGCCGCAATCGCGCTATAGCTATTAATAAGCCACAACTGGCGCACCATTTTATCTATATATGACACATTGCCCACCGTGTAGCTTTTTTTTCTGCGTATAGCTCTCACAAAAGGCACTACAAATGCCACCAGTGCCCACAATACCTGTGCATTCGGATTGCCTGTCATCAGCACAACTGCTGTAGTCAGTGCCGCCACAATCACAATCCACACTCCCGATAGAATCAAGGCATTACCATCTTCCACATATAAGCGGTGTTTAGTCTCTTTAATCATTTGAGAAATCAGCTCCAAGCTTTCTTTCTCCGTCAATTTTTTTTCTTCCATTTCAATTAAATTTTTAAATTTACTAAAGCGGTTTATATTATAAACTATGTTTTGAATAATTTTGGAATTGCTCATCAATACCAACAACTCCATATCAATTTTATGACGCAAATATAAACCAGTTTATTTTATAAACCAAATTATTTATAAATAATTTTCTTTTTTTTACATTTTTTAAATAATCACATTTATTCTGCCAATCAGCAAAACTACCGCTAATCGCTGTCTCGTCTTCGAATCTCCCCTTTTTATTCAATTCGCACGTTGTAATGAATAAATTGACATGATAATCATTATCGTGACCATGCAATATTTCAGCCTACAACATTTGGGGCATTTGCGCGCATAGTTCTCTTCTTGTTGCAGTTGAATCACAATTTTGTCACAGGTATAACTTTAACCGTGAAGCCCTTATGCTCTACAATTCGCTCCTCGTCATATGTCACAACTGTAAGGTCTGCGCATTTAAGTTCTTCTGCACATTCCACAATGCTGTCCAACTCTCGTTTTGCTGTTTTAAGCATTTTCATATCATAGCACACCTGTATCAAGCGTTCTATTTTAGTTCCTTTTCTCAAGACAAAGTCGGTTTCCTTATCGCTCCTCGACCTATAGTAGAAAAGCGTCTTCTCAGTGTCATATCCTCTACGAAGCAGCTCTACAAACACTTGATTTTCGAGCAATCTGCCAAAATTACCGCTCAGGCTGAATGCTTTTGCTGCAACAAATCCATTATCCACCACATACACCTTCTGTGGTGCTTTTTTCATCAATTTCAGTTTATTGTTGTATCTCGACAAATAGAAGAACAGATACGGCTCGCTCAAATACCCTATATATTTTTTTGTAGTTGCCACGCTCGAAAGCCCTAAATCCATTGCCACATCATTCAAGCTGAAAGCATTACAAAAATTCGTGATGAGATACATGGCTATGTTATTCAAGTCACCTACATTTCTCACTTTGTGCCTTCTTGCCACATCTTTCCATATTATCGAATCAAACAATGTGCCTAAATAGCTCTCCGTGATAGAACGCATCGACAATGTTTCGGGATACCCTCCATTATGCAGATAATCATCTTCCACAGTATCAATATTTACGATTTCTTCCCTATGATTCATCTCATTCCATTGCAGCGTTTCCGACAGACTGAACGGATATATTTGAATCTGAATATACCTTCCTGTTAGGACGGTTGCCATTTCACTACTGAGCAATTTTGCATTACTGCCTGTCACAACAAGATTCACTCCATTGCGATACAGCTTAGACACCCACAAGTCCCACTTGTCAAGATTTTGCACCTCATCAAGAAGCAGATATTCATAATCAGGATAAACGACTCCAAGCATCGACATCACTTTTTCCTCATCCCAATTTGCCAGCAGCATATCATCATCAAAATTCAGATAAGCAAAATTCTTTCTGCGCAGTATCAACAACGCTTGGGTTGATTTTCCTGCACGCCGTGGTCCTGTTATCAGCTTAATCAATTTGCTTGACAACATTTTCTCCAAATCATATGCCGACTGACGAGGCAAATATGAATTTGCCAATAACCTATCTCGTTCCTTGCGCTGGTTCAACAATACATTCTTCATTCTCGCTGAATTTGAGTTTCAAATCTTCTTATTTTTTACAAAAATAGCCAATTTTGTTCAATTCGCACGTTGTAATGAATAAAAAAGTACATTTTTTGTTCAATACAATAAATAAATTGCACAAAAAAAGTGTTGCGTTAAAGATATATATTCAGTCATGCAATTTTTCCTATTTTTGGAGTTAGAAAGGCGTGGGAGTGTCGTTCTTGTCCATCAAGAAGTCGGCGTTTTGTATTCCCGGAGCAAATCCGTCGGGGGCTGGAGGAGGCGGAGCCATCTGTGATTCGGGCATAGGAGCAGCATCACCGCTTAGTTTCGACTCATAAGTCGATGTCTGCACAAGGCTGTTCTCATCCCAATTCTCGAAACGCGCATACTGTGCGCGGAAACGCATCTTCACATCACCCACCGAACCGCTACGGTGCTTTGCGATGATAAACTCGGCAAGTCCGCGAATATCGTTGCCGCTGGCATCCTCGCTCGACTTGGTGTAATACTCCGGTCGGTGAATGAAGCACACGATGTCGGCATCCTGCTCTATCGCACCCGACTCACGAAGGTCGGAAAGCTGAGGCCGCTTGCCGTCGGTGCGGTTCTCCACGCTACGGTTAAGCTGCGACAATGCTATCACCGGTATCTCAAGCTCCTTGGCAAGCTGCTTCAGCGAGCGCGATATGGTGCTGACCTCCTGCTCACGGCTGCCGAATTTCATTCCGCTCGCATTCATAAGCTGCAAGTAGTCGATGATAATCATCTTTATGCCATGCTCACGCACCAGCCGGCGAGCCTTCGTTCTAAGCTCAAACACCGAGAGCGACGGAGTGTCGTCGATATATAGCGGAGCTGCATATAGCTGCTTGATGCGTCCCATCAACTTCTCCCATTCGAGCGGAGAAAGCTGCCCGCTCTTGATTTTCTCGCCGTCAATCTCACACACATTGCAGATAAGACGGTTCACAAGCTGTATGTTTGACATTTCCAGCGAGAACACCGCAATCGGAGTATTGAAGTTCACAGCCATATTCTTCGCCATCGAAAGCACAAGAGCCGTCTTACCCATTGCAGGACGCGCAGCAATGATAATAAGGTCGCTCGGCTGCCATCCAGAAGTCACTTTGTCGAGGTCATGGAATCCGGTCTCAAGGCCGCTGAGTCCACTCTCGCGCTTCGATGCCTCCTCAATCTTCTTCATCGCCTCGGTGATGACAGGGTCGATTTGCGTGACATCTTTCTTCACATTATGCTGCGATATTTCAAAGAGCTTACCCTCAGCCTGCTGAAGCAGGTCATCCACATCATTAGCCTCGTCAAATGCCTGAGCTTGAATCTCTGAGCTGAAGCGTATAAGCTCTCGCGCGAGATATTTCTGCGCCACGATGCGGGCATGATATTCCACATTGGCTGCCGACGACACGCGCCCCGTAAGCTCCGAGATGCGCAATGCGCCGCCCACCTCCTCAAGCGTTCCATTTTGTCGCAGTTGGTCGGTCACGGTGAGCATATCTATCGGTCGCTGCATAGCTCCGAGCTGCTGGATAGCCTCATAAATCTTCTGATTCATAGGCTCATAGAAGCTCTCTGGCTTCAATATGTCGCAAATCTCGGTATAAGCGTCCTTTTCAAGCATAAGCGCACCAAGCACCGCCTCCTCAAGGTCGGTGTCCATCGGCGGCAACTTGCCGAAGTCGCCCACCATCTGCTGCTGATGCTTAGGGCGGTTGTTATACCTCCGCGGCTCATCGCTGCGGTAAGAATATGTAGTGGAATTGTCGTTATTCGCCATATATTATTTTTTGATGTTGCAAAGATAATCAAATCGAATGCAAAAACGACAAATCCAATTAATCATTTTTGCATAGATGCAGCTTATCCGTGTGAATTTATTGACAATTCACCCAATCGCATATGAACAATTAGCCATCAAGCATTGTTTGAAATATACAAAAGCAGCCTCCAAGGCTGATATTAATCAATCAACAAAATAAAAAATATATAGCTATGGAGAAATACGAATGTAAAGTGTGCGGATGGATCTACGATCCAGCAATAGGCGACCCCGACGGAGGCATTGAACCCGGTACGGCATTCATCGACATTCCCGACGACTGGGTATGTCCGCTATGCGGAATTGGCAAAGACGACTTTGCACCGGCTGATGCCGAATGACACCATAATTTAATTATTATATAAGATAGATGCGCTCAATGTAAAGGCTTTATGAGAACAGCACCCGACGAGGCGGACATCACCGATGCTCCGCCTCGCTTCATCCCCCGCAACCGAGACCTTTACCCCAGTCCGGGATAAAATAGCGATTGGTTGTATATGAAGATAGGAACATGAGTCCTCTTCCCATGCCATCAGACATGGACCATATAAAAGAATCGAAAGAGATTATTCAGTCTTTAGAACAATGAAAGTTGCTTTGTGTCTTCGATGCAGTATCCTTGCAACGCCTTTGGCTTGTTGTCAAAGAAACAATAAGCTCCCAAAGCAGAAATGAGGTTCATGATAAAGTTGCTTACAGACCTATGGCGTGAGTGTACAATCTGCGCCGTGTTCTTCAGCATGTCATTGATGGTTTCGATAATGTATCTCTTGCGCAACATCAATCTGTCATAGAACGGCATCAGCTTGTTTTTCATGTTTACGCGCAACCCAGTCACCAGTTGTATTCCATCCTCAAAGAGAAAATCAAACAGCTTCTGCGAAATATATCCCTTATCCGCGAACAGCTTGCCATACAGACGTTTAGTAAGAACCTTGAACACATTTGGATCCTTGTCGCTGACATTTGCTCCAGTAAGTACAAACGCTATTATCTCGCCTCTGTCATTGCACGCAAGGTGGAGCTTGAAGCTATGCTACCAGCCCATTGTCCCCTTTCCGTCAGTGGCGATTCCCTTGAAAACCTTATTGGCATATCTCCTGAGATTATGGCATACTGGTATCATTGTGGAATCGACGAAAGTTATGCTGGTACACCTTCCGAATGCTCCCAGATTAAGGAAGAACATGAGTTGGAAGAACACACGGCTTTCCAACTCCACGAATCGGTTATACGACACGGCTTTCGGGAAATATGACTTCATAGTACCCTTGATGAAGAACAGGTAATAGTGCTTGAAATTGCGGAATGTACCAAAATGGAAATACAACAAAATGGTCATGATTTCACTGTCGGACAACGATGCTTGGCGACGTCTACGCTTGACCCCACTATTGTCTTCAAGTTGATTTCCTGCATTTTCTGCTTCAAAATGTTTGCAAAACTCGTCAATAACACAAAATAATTCTGTAACTTTGTAATAGGTAGTCACATCAAATGTTTTTGTAACTAATTGATTTTCACCCATAAAGATACAAAATATTTGTGAGACTACCAACTTTTTTTAGACTATTTCTTATCCCGAACTGGGGTAATAACTGAATAATTAACGTAGATACAACCTGTTTTGGGGCGGTATTTTACTTTAGAGTCAAATAACCATCACACAATAAAGTATTTGGATTTGAAAATTCTCTATTTTTGTATAAAGATTTAAGACACAAACGATATGACCTCAGCAAGATACAAAGAATATATTTCAAAATACAATTTAAGGCGATTTGTTGATGCGCATCGTCAAATATACAGCTCTGCTTTGAATGAGATTCGATCCGGTGAGAAGCAATCGCATTGGATGTGGTATATATTTCCACAGCTTCGAGGACTTGGGCATAGTCGCAATGCTGAATATTACGGTATTGCAGACCGTGATGAAGCGGTAATGTTTCTACACCATCCTCTGTTAGGCAGAAACCTCCATGAAATCACAATGGCAATGCTTACCATTGACGGAAAATCTGCCAAGGAAATTTTAGGTGGAATAGATGCCTTGAAGTTCCGCTCATCGATGACACTTTTCGACAACATATGTCCTAACGATATTTTCTCTGATGCCTTACAGAAGTATTACGATGGTAAGGTTGATGAACGCACATTGGAAATGTTGCAAACTGGTAAAGTCGGGGACGAGCAGCTTATTTCAGGAGGAATTATAGGTGCTATAATCGGAGATATTGTCGGCTCATTTTATGAATCTCGCTATCGTAATCCAAAATCAACAAATATAGCTTTGTTTACAAAAGAAAGTCGTTTTACCGATGATACTGTAATGTCTCTTGCGGTTGCAGACTGGTTATTAAGTGGCGAACTTCTACAAAAAACCATGCCTGATTGGGGATTAAAATTTCCTCATAGAGGATATGGTGGTATGTTTTATAAGTGGTTGTATATAAATAAAGCCAAAGAACCATACAATAGTTTTGGGAATGGTGCAGGTATGCGTGCAAGCCCTTGCGGTTATTATGCCACTTCGATTGAAGAAGCACTTGACCTCGCAAAGCAATCTGCTGAAGTCACTCACAATCATCCGGAAGGAATAAAAGGCGCACAAGCAATTGCTTCTGCAATCTTCTTGGCTCGCCAGCATAAATCAAAGGATGAGATTCGCAAATATATCGAGCAGAACTTTGGCTACAATCTTCATCGCTCATGTGATAAAATACGTCCGACATATCAGTTTGATGCAACTTGTCAAGGTTCATGTCCGGAAGCGATAATCGCCTTCTTGGATAGTCACGGTTACGAATCTGCCATCCGACTTGCAGTATCCTTGGGTGGTGACAGTGATACAATCGCCTGCATGACAGGCAGCATTGCCGCTGCCTACTATGGCATCCCCTCATGGCTTGTTAAGTATGTTACGGTTGAGTTTCTGCCTCAGTATATCCGGAATATAATAGCGAAATTTGATAAAGTGTGTGCAGAACGCATTGCTATACAATCGAAATTTGGCAATAAAGAAAACGAATAGATAGCACAAATCGAACTCTTTTGAAAAAGTATTATTGTTTATGCTGGATGATATCATAGTAAAATTGATTGTAATAACATGGGAAAAAAAGGTGGCGGAGTCCACACCATAGCCCAAAAGAAAAGCCCTTGTCTCACGATGGTTGGGCGCAAGACAAAGGCTGAAAAAGGAGGTGGATTAGGGGCGTTCCACTTTATGAAGTTACCATAAAGCTACTTTACCGATACTGCCCATGTCAAGACTTGCACGAATATTCATAGCCTTAAAAATACGTGCCATAGTAGCGAACGTTATACCATGTCCGCGTTCCAATCTTGAAATCTGAGCCTTTTGTACCCCAACTTTCTCTCCAAGTTGTTCTTGTGTAAGATTGTTGGCTTTGCGTGCTTGTTTTATGGCTTCACCAATTTTATATGCTTGAATGGCTTCACCAACTTTTTTCTCAAAAGCATCACGATTTGGTGTGCCAATTTTGCCGAAGTTTTTATCTTGGAAATCTTCGAAAGTCGTAAATTTCATTTCTTCCATTATATTATCTCCTCTTTTTTATTTCAAAATACTTGCGTTTTATCTCTTCTGCTTTTGCTATTTCCTTAGACGGAGTTTTCTGTGTCTTCTTGATGATGCCGTGAGTGGCAACAACAAGAGTTTCTTTCTCTGTGTCCCAAAAGGCAAAAAGTCGGTATGCAATTTTGCGGTAAAGAGTGCGAAGCTCCCATATACCATCAGAATTTTCCAACTTTTTGAAAAGCTCCTTATTTATTTCACCAGCCATTACCCTACGGATATTGTAAGCAATTTTCTCTTTAGCGTCATAAGGTAGCGATTCCAAGAAAGATTACGCCTCTTCCGACAAGATAATGCTAAATTTATTTTTATTCATACTTCTTTTTTCTGTGTGCAAAGATAGAAAAAGTTTCTGATATATGAAACTTTCATGGATAATATTTTTAGTATATCGTGTAGCTTACAAGGTAGGACAGTTGCGGATTTAAGTTTTTTTGAATCCTATGCTGCAATAT
The DNA here is from genome assembly GCA_964459845.1 of uncultured Muribaculaceae bacterium. Classification (GTDB taxonomy): domain Bacteria; phylum Bacteroidota; class Bacteroidia; order Bacteroidales; family Muribaculaceae; genus CALZFJ01. The sequence goes on from CAYWOC010000018.1 coordinate 33,846, forward strand.
GGCATAGCTGCCATGATACCTTTGCAGTGTCAATAATGACAAACAACATTTAAATCAATGCATCATGCCAATTATGATTAATCGTGGGAAAGAGATGCTTCGCATTTCTCCCAAAGACAACAGGGGAATCGAGTATTCAACCGACCAAGGACGTACATGGATTGGTCGGAGTTGATCAATCGTTGGCAAGATGACAAGCTGTATAACGTTGACTTCCTTGAACGTTATGCCGATAAGATTCCATCAAGTCAACTGCAAGATTCTCGCCTGTGGAGAGAACTTGTAGAAGGACGAGCTAAAGAACTCAAACTTGAAGTAATATCTTGACGTGTTTATGAATCATGTAGTTAGAATGTGCGAATTGAGTTTCGACCAGAAACTCTTTGAGACCTTCCACTGCGGGACGGCTCCAACTATGCCGTGAACGACCAGAACTTCCACTGGGTAGTGGTCCATGAGTTTGAACGCCACGGCTGGCAGGTCATCGACGTGTACCTTGGCAACCCGATGCGACACGACGAGAAGTATCTCCTCATCAACCAGGGCTTTGCAGGGAAGCAACGCCTAATGCCGTACTTCAACCGCCAGAACAACGACGACCTCATCCTTGCTATCCAATCGGCAGGGGTGGAGCGCGGGCGCAACGGATTCCGTAAAAACAAGTCAATGGAAAAGCATCCCAAATCGGAAGAAGATCTCCTCGAACACCGCACCGACGGCACCGATGCCTTCGACACTCTCTACATCGGCTGTGAGAAGTTTCCACAGCATGATTTGTACCCAATTTGTGTTGGTGGGGTGAGATAACTGTTGTAAATTTGCAGAAAACTAAAAATTATACAAACCATTTCTATGAATTATTACATTAAAGTTACATCGTTCAAAAACATTGCATTTGGGATTGTCTGCTTTATGATACTTTTGGGGGTATCAAGTTGCCAAAATAAAAATGATTATGCTCAAATAATTGAACAGAGAGCAAATACAACCATTGATTTATCTTATGCAAGAATTCATATAGGAGACTCGTTTGATAAATATTGCAATGATAATAATATTGTAGCTGATGTTAAATCTGAAAGACTTTCATTGCCTGACGTTTCTTTGCCTAATGGCATGAGAGGAATAGGTGGCAACGTTATGTCTAAAATTTCCGTTGAACAACACAATAATTCGAACAAAGTTGATGCCATTGTTGTATCAATAGAAAATGAAGGATATGTTCAAGAGAGTTTGGTCAGTGAGTATATTAAGAAATATGATATGTATTCATATTGTTTGATTTCATATGGCTACCCAGGTTCTGTTACATATCGAGAGGAAAAACTTACCCCAGACGAAAGTTCTGTATTCACTCCAGAAACTATATTGGGAGAAACTTTGAAAGCGAAAGAAAATATGAATGATACTAATGCCGCAATTCGATATGTTTGGGAATGGAAAAATTCCACAATTTCAGTAGTTAGTTCATTTACATCAAATTATGTATATCTGACATTTTCTAAAAATTAGATATTCTGTACTTTCATTGAAGTGGAACGACACCTAATCAACCTCCTTTTTCAGTCTTTGTCTTGCGCCCAACCATCGTGAGACAAGGGCTTTTCTTTTGGGCTGTGGTGTGGACTCCGCCCCTTTTTCCGCTTCGCTCCAAGCACCTTTGGCTTTTCGCTATCTCCTGCCGTGCGAAGCATTTCTCATTACGGCAATGTCCAATCCCTCATTTTTAGGACAGGAGGTTGGGATTGAACATCTCCGAGAATTGCCTCGCACGCCTCTCGCAGGAGATAGCAAAAGCCGTGGGAGCTGCGGCTTCCACGGCGCAGCAGGTGGCGCAGCCAAAGAAGAGAAGAGGGCGCAAGCCAAAGGCTGAGAAGGAGGCTTAGGCAGCCTTCCACTTCCTCCCAGCTCATAAGGGGAGAGCGGTATGGTCTTTTCTAAATCATTCTGCGAATGATATATTTGCAGGAAAAAGCCACAATGATAAACATCCAGTACACACCGCCCCATGCACCATTCCAAGGAAGCATCCCCAAGCATCCATCCCAAGGCGCAGCCTACTAAACAATAAACATTAAACTCCGTGCAATCCATCCACATTTCCACCCTCCGCAAAATCCTCGCATCCCTCCGAACCTCTCGACCTCACCCTTTGGACAAAGTCTGGCACAATCCAGCACTGGCATCGTTACATCTTCAAGGTCAACGGCATGGAGGTGTATATGTGGGTTCTACACAAAATACTTTTTTGTGTTAATTTTGGTACCAAAATGGCTGCCAATGAAAAAATGATCACTATCTTTGCAGCGTAAACAATTAAACACTACGATTATGACGATTGTTAGCGCAAGAGATTTTAGAGCTAACCAAGGAAAGTATTTTTCCATGGTTAATTCGGGTGAGCATGTGATATTAAAATCGCGTGAAGGCAATTTCCGTCTTGTTCCTGTTACTCCTACTGACTCAATTTCTGACGGCACTCAAAATATTGCAGCGGATTTGAGAGGAGCACTTCGTGAACTCAAAGAGGTCATTGCTGGCAAGAAACAACTCAACACACTTGATAGCTTGATAGATGAATTATAATATTATTACTTCAAGCTATTTTGATGTGGCTGCGAAGAAACTTGCCAAGAAATATTCTTCTTTCAAGGAGGACTTGAAAGCCTTTCGTAAAGAGTTGCTTAAAGACCCACAGCAAGGTACTGAATTGTCGCATGGTATTCGCAAAATCCGTATGGCGATAAAGTCAAAAGGCAAAGGAAAGTCTGGCGGTGCAAGGATTGTCACATACAATTTCCTTGCAGCAGGAATGGATGGCAAGATTGTTCTTCTGCTCATTTACGATAAGGAGGATGCTTCGTCTGTAAAGGTCGATGTCCTCAAACAGATTATCAAAGAAGAGGGTTATCCCCTATAATACAAAGAAAGGGATGTTCCTGTATTAGGAGCATCCCTTAACTCCTTTTTTTCTAATAGCTATTCTGAGGTATTTGACATGTTATTTTCTGGCGAAATGGAACATGAGCGTAAAGTGAGTCTTTTAAGGCGTAGCATGATTGTTTCCGCAGATTCATATGAGCCTGTTTCTCGTGGTAGTTACGTAACCTTTGCATGGGGATGGAATGATTGGAATACGATTTTATCAAGAAATATAGATAAATCTCGCGAGTTGTTTTCCTATATTTTAAATAATGTAGGAAAACAGTCCATTGAAAAGATCTTGGAAGGCTATATAGAGCAATTTTTGGATACGGAGAAAGATTATTCTGAATTTGCTATTGATGATTATTTATTAAACTTTACGCATAATTCAAATGCTTGCGATATGATATGGGGGTTAGAAGACTGGCAAATATGCGCAACAGGAGGGACAGGCAGACATACTTCTTTTTTCTCGCGCCGTAATGCATACATTTTAAAAGAATACGGAGCAAATTGGGAAAACAATTCATCAGACAATAAATTGGTGTTGGAAGATGGGAAATGGGCTGTTTGGTATTACTCCGACAATTCTTATAGGTCTAATTGCGTTGTTTTTGAATGCGATAGCGTAAAGTTAGATGTGAGATTTTTTCTGATACAAAGCAATGCGAGATTGTGTTGAAATCATTAGATAATAGTAACATTACACCTCTTGCAGAACATTTGAAATTTAAAATGAAAAAAGACTCTATTTCAGAGGCTACTTTTATACATCCTATGAATTCATTTGATATATCTGAAATTAAGACCAAGATAAATTCGATAATGAAAGATATAACATGGTATTATGCCATTTAATTCAGCCGTTATTACTTTTTAATATTCAATTCATCAGTAACTAAAGTGATAATAAAGAAAACAACATAATACTTTATCAGGACGACAATGAAAAACCACGTAGGTCGGTACGCTTTGCAGATAAAGATTTGTGGCTGACACAAAATCAGTTGGCAGAGATATATTGTACTACGCAACAGAATATCAGCCAGCATATGGATAATATATATATAATAGATGGAGAACTGACCATAGAGGCAACCGACAAGAAATTCTTGTTAGTTCGCTATGATGGCAATCGTCAAGTAAAACGTAACATTGACCATTATAATCTTGACAGGATTATCGCCTTGGGCTATCGCGTACAGTCTCAAGTAGCAACTCGTTTCCGTCGCTGGGCGACCCAACGGCTTCACGAATACATTCAAAAAGGATTTGCTATGGATGACGAACGATTGAAACAGGGCGGGAACCGGTATTTCCGTGAGCTTTTGCAGCGCATCAGGGATATTCGCAGCAGCGAGCGTAACTTCTATCAACAAGTCGCGGATATTTATGCCACAGCAACAGACTATGGACCTCTCAGTGAAATGGTCACAAAACATTCTTCGCCAACGTGCAAAACAAGCTGCATTATGCCGTTCACGAGAATACGGTTGCTGAAATCATCTACAATCGTGTGGATAATAAAAAACCTTTTGTCGGAATGACTAATTTAAGGGTAACTATGTGACCAATGACGATGTGAAAATAGCCAAGATATATTTGTCTGAGATTGGACTTCAACGTCTGAATCTGCTTGTTTCCGGTTTCTTGGATTTTGCGGAGTTCCAAGCATTGGAAATGATACCTATAACAATGAAAGATTGGATAAAAGCACTCGATAACCAGATTATTGCTCATAAACGGAAAGTTCTGATTGGCAAAGGAAACATTTTTATGACATCAGCCCTACTTTTTATTATCAAAAAAACGAGTGAGCATTATTCAGATGAACAATGTTCACTCGTAAAAGTTCTGATAAGCTATATTCTGCCGACATTAATCAAACAGATGGCGCAGACGAGAGAAGATGTCGCGCTTTTCAGTCTCTGTCGGGGTCATGTTTGGCGAACCTTGCAGTTTCTCGATAGCTGCCTTTTCGTCGGCATTGAGGTTCTTAGGCACATACACCATGACATTGATTAGCATATCGCCATTGCCATAGCCGTTTGGCGAAGGCAATCCTTTGCCACGAAGACGTAGCACCTTGCCCGGCTGCGTACCCGGCTCTATCGTCAGGCGCGCGCGTCCGTCGATAGTAGGCACTTCCACCTTGCCGCCAAACACGGCTGTCGGGAAGTCAAGAATCAGGTTATAGATGATATTGTTGTCCTCGCGCTGCAATTCTGCATCCTTCTCCTCCTCAATCACGATAAGCAGGTCGCCCGGGACTCCGCCATGACGTGCGGCATTGCCCATGCCCTGCATGCTCAATGTCATGCCGTCGGCAACTCCGGCAGGTATGTTCACTGTCACAATCTCCTCTTTGCGCTCGATTCCCTCACCGGCGCAATGCGGACATTTCTCGGTGATAATCTTTCCTTCGCCACCGCACGATGGACACGGAGCGGTGGTCTGCATAGCACCAAGCATCGTCTGGCGCACTTGCGTCACAACACCAGTGCCGTGGCAGTGGCTGCAAGTGGTATAGGCTGTGCCGCTCTTAGCTCCTGTGCCGTTGCACTCTGAGCAACTCACATAGCGCGGAATCTTCAACTTTTTCTCAACTCCATGAGCCACATCTTTCAGCGTGACACGAACCTTAACACGAAGGTCGGTGCCACGGTTCTGGCGACGGCGGCCACCGCTGTGGCGACCTCCACCGAAGCCACCAAATCCGCCAATATCGCCAAATATGTCGCCGAAGTGCGAGAAGATGTCTTCCATCGACATGCCTCCGCCGCTGAAGCCTCCAGCACCGCCAAATCCGCCATTGCCCATGCTGTGGCCAAACTGGTCGTAGCGGGCGCGCTTATCGGGGTTGCTGAGCACATCGTATGCCTCTGCCGCCTCCTTGAATTTCTCCTCGGCAGCTTTCTTCTCCTCCTCGCTCTTGCCTGTCTGGCGGTCGGGGTGATACTCTATGGCTTTCTTTCGATATGCCTTCTTTATCTCATCGGCTGTGGCGGTTTTCGACACCCCAAGCACTTCATAATAATCTCTTTTCTCCATTGCTTATATTTATGCAGAAACTCTACCACCGCGGTCGTAACCGGTTGATAGAGCAGATATTCTTTTTGATTGGTTAAATTTTATATTAAAATATGCGACATTATTGCCCTACCACAACTTTTGCGTGGCGAAGCACCTTGTCGTTGATTTTATATCCCTTCTGCACCGTGTCGATTACCCTGCCCTTCAATTCCTCTTCAGGTGTCGGGAAGTTGGCGACAGCTTCATGCAGCTCAGTGTCGAACTCGGCTTTGTCGGATTCTATTGCTTTCACACCGTTAGCCTCAAGATACTTTATAAACTTGTTGTAGATGAGTTCCACGCCCTCTTTTAAGCCTTCAACATCTTTTTGGTCGTTCATTGCCTGCAATGCGCGCTCAAAGTCGTCAATCACCGGAAGGATGTCCTTCATCGCCTTTTCGGCCGCATTCTTGATGATTTCCACCTTCTCTTTCATGGTGCGCTTGCGAAAGTTGTCGAATTCAGCCATAAGGAAGAGATATTCTTTCTTCTCCTTCTCAAGCTGCTGCTCAAGGTCGGCAACTTTGGCTTCAAGCTGCGTCTTCTCATCGATTTCGGCAGCTTCCTCAGCCTCATTTTCAGGCTGTTTCGCCTCTGCATTCACAGTATCTTCTTTCTCGACCTTTTCTTCAAGTTTCTCTTTATTTTCGTTTTTCTTGCTCATATCTTATGTCTTATTTTTCGGTATATATTATGCGGATATGCTCAATATCCTCACATTTCAATATCAAAAACATTGCCAAACTTTCCGAACGCTTCCTTATCTGCCATATTGGCACTATCGAAAATCCCGAAAATCGATGAGCCGGAGCCAGACATCGCGGCATATATCGCACCTTTGCGCAGCATCTCAGCCTTAACCTCTGCGAGCTGCGGAAATGCGGCAAACACGCTCGGCTCGAAGTCGTTGTTCAGCAAGCCCTGCCACTCTCCAATCGGGCGGCGTAGAATATCTGTGATAGGACTGTCGCTCGGTTTAGGGGTAACTCTGCTGTAGGCAAGTGCCGTAGGCACCGATATTTCATCGCTCTTCACCAGCAGCATCCTGTAGCCTTTGAGCGAGAAATCCACCTGCGTCAGCCTGTCGCCTATTCCAGTGGCAAGCATAGGCTCATTATAGATGAAAAATGGGCAGTCGGCACCTATTGTCGCAGCAAGCTGCGCAAGGCGGGATTTCGGCACATTAAGGTTGAAAATCTCGTTCACTGCAAGCATTGTAAACGCAGCATCAGCCGAACCTCCCCCAAGCCCTGCCCCGTCGGGGATAATCTTCGTCAAGAAAATATCCACTGCCGGAGCGTCAAACTCGCGCTGCATCAGCCTATAAGCCTTCATAACGAGGTTTTTCTCCACAGGACAGTCGATACGCCGGCCGTATGTGGTGAGCGTAGCGTCGTCGCCCTTAGCAGGCACCACCTCAAGCACATCAGTGAGATTGACAGGATAAAACATCGTCTCGATATCGTGATACCCGTCAGCTCGCTTGCCCACGATATTCAGTCCAAGATTTATTTTTGCATTAGGAAATTTTATCATCACAAAATGGAATTTATCTAAAACATTTGCAAAGATAGTGCAAATCGAATGCATAATATCAAGTTTCCTTGAATATTATGCAGAAATGCCACCTATTCACCTCCTACACGCCATATTAGTGCTTGCAAGATTCGTCAGTTTATCTACCATTCTTGAGTTGGCTTATGTTTTATTTAGAAAAATCCTTTAAACCGTTTTACATATAAGACACAGGGAAGACTGTCTCTGATACTAATTTTTGCGACAAAGAAAGTTGAGATATACTTCTTTCGATGAGGAAAAATATTTATTGCCTTATCTGATAAAACATCGCTTATTTCTTCTTCCTGAAAATTGTCAAACAACTTTTCAACAGTAATTGATGGTTTCTTGTATATCTCCATCTTGCCATTATAGCAATAGATTAGTTCTTTACGGCACCACAAAGCCCAACATTCATAATTGTAAATATCTTCTACGAAATATATGTCATCATTTGTTTGATTATAATTTAACCGGTTGAATGCTCTGTTTCGCTTCTTGATATTGCATTTTTCCTTTGCTTTATTGCCGATTTCTTGTATCAGCCACTTTGTCTGATAGACAGAGTCAATCATTCTGTTTAACAATTTGAATTTTTTTGTCGGCAATGCTTTTGATTGAATGTCTCGGCATTTGTTCACTAATAAGTTCCCATTCTTAATCGTAACTTTGAATAAATATCCGGCAGCGTAACTTGCACCATAGCAGCTTGAGGATGGTTGAGCTTCTGCGTTATTCTGATTGATCCAGTTTTTCAATTCCGATATTTTATTTTCAGAGATTGAATAAGCTCGTTCTCCATTATATGACATAAAGGCTTCTGATGGACTAAAAACGTAAGACTTTAAATTCATACCAGATTCCGGCAGGATATAAACAAGGTCATATACGAAAAGTGTATCACCTTCTTGCCCGGAAATTTTCTCATATATTTCTGCTGTTTTTTTCAGAGATAATATTTTCTGTCCATCCACACTTTCTTTTTCTGCAATTAAGTCATAAAGCCTGGCTGCATTGATATGTGATGCCTCACTCTGAATGTTATCAAGACGAGAATCAGTCTCTGTGCTGATTATGGAATCAACAATCTTCAGGATATTTTGGCTTCTTGTAGTTTGCTGCTTGTTTCTGTTGCTTGCAGGTTTCCCCGAACAACCAATTAATGCAGATAATACAACTATCAACAGCGTTTTTTTCATCGCGAATAATTCTTTAGTAAGTAAATATAATCTGATATATGGAAGTCGGCTTTGCTCGCTTGGATTGGTATATATAGATTATTATTCTGAAACTTCAGGGTAATGTGTTTATAATACAGGCGAAGAGGCTGGTTATGTTCTTTTCTAATTTGATTCTCTTTAAAGACCGCATATTTTTCAGCATTAAAGACCGCCGTATTCCCACTATTATACCATGTTGATTTGTCAATAGTGCCTTTCCATAAATCCTCAATATGAGCAAATTCATGGGCTAAGGCTATATATTGTGGGCGTGTTGTGCCGTACCCCGAAGTGTGAAAATAGCCCAATCCTCCTTCAGAAGCTGTTTCATCATAGCCAATAATATAGTTTGATGTATTTGTGAAAAAGCCAATCTGAGAATTTTCTATTGAAACATTATTCTTATTGTTTTCTAAAAATGATAATAATTCGTTTCCATTTTTCCCTGAAGCAATTGTATTAATGTCATCAAGCAGATAACTTCCAAAAGAACCCTTATTTGGGGTATGGATATTATTATTTCGATCAAATAGCTGATAAATTCCATCAGCGTCTTTGCGTATATCACAATTGTTGTTTTCTATTATTGCAGATATTCTATTACCATCAATATCAATGTTTATCAAGGGGTTGCCGGCGCAGTGGGAGTAGGGGCTGAGGCTCGGGTAGTCCTGCGACAGCGGGTCGGGAGTGTCGAACGACGGCAGCAGCGGATAGTGCATCCGCGCCGTGTTGTCGTAGGTGTTGAAGCCGCTCTGCGCCATCCAGCGGTTGCCTATGTGCAGCCTACCATACTGTACATTCCATCTACACGCCTTATTAGCACTTGCAAAACTCATCAGTTTCTGCTGTCTCTCTACCATTTAATAGTTCAGTTACTTATTTCAATTCTTCCGGTGTAAATAGACCTCCAATGTCATCAATCCCGTAGTAAACATCTTTTATAGATATTGTCCCACTGGGTTTATACAATATTATAATAGTTAAGTCAATTAAGCTTGTCTTACACAAATAGCTAATTGTCTTACGAGTAGATTTATACCTTTTTCTATAATATTTCCACGTGTTGTTGATATCATTAAAATAATATTTTTTATCCTTATAAATAACTGCGTTATCCCATGTTTGGTCATACATAGCAGAAACAGCAATAACTATTGGCTCGGATACTGGCTCTAACATATTTATATGTTTACAATCCAATGTATCTACATTTTTATGTGATTCAATATATTCTGCATGCCAAGTGAAATGTGTCCTCTTTTTCCATCGATAATTAGGGTATTTCTTCTTGCACAGCTCGATAATTGAATCTAATTTCTCATAAAATGGTGATTCAGTTATCCTTATCACATTCATTTTAACATTGTTTCGCCAATATTTCAAGAACTGATTGTACGCTTCAGGATTGGCTTCTTTCGGATCCGCGACTCTTGAATGAGCAACACCGCAGCTCAATATAATGACAAAAATGGCAACAAAAGCTCTAATGAGATGATATGTATGTCTGAGATGGAACATGATAAATGTAAAATTTAGGTGTTAATAACTTGTTTGTTTAGGTGCAGATGGCGGGTATCTTTCACTGAAATTATTCGGCAAAAACAGCACCGACAAATCGATGTATTCATGTTTGTAATTAAACCGAGGGTATTCTGCTCTTTTATATAATCCCTTATTGTGTATTATGACTCTGTTGTCCAAAATCCAAAATTTGAAATAATCATATAGATGCCTGTATGGAACTACCGATTTTGGAACCACATAATCACTGCTCAACCACACATCAACACTCCTTGGAAGTCCCGAAGACTTGTCTATTTTATGAAATTCCATCTGCCAACGGTTATTCTCATAGACATAAGTAAATTCCACATATATAGGCTCTTTCAGTTTGTTATCCGTACATATAAAGAATGTCCCTTGCCTTAAGACATTGAATATATTGACGCTCTTACAATCAGTATAGGTATGGTTGTTGTCTGTACATACATTGAACCATGACCTGTTGTTCTTGCCAAACATAGGGTGAGATATGCCCGACAAAATCATCACAATCATAAGTGAAATGCTAATCCGGTATATTGAATCTATTTTCATAATCATATTTGTCAATTTTGTATATTTCCCCATTTTTTACAACTATTCTTATGGCTATCTTTTGCGGATTTGCTTGTAATTCGACATCACTGTTTTTAGCCTTACTTATTTCGCCTATTGATGCCGTGTCCCATTTTTCTATAAGGAAATGTTCGATACTATACGTCATTCCCAATTTGCTGCCATTGTAATCCGACAACACATTGGAATATGAGTGATGCTTATTCCATACCGTAAAAATGCCATTTTCTGCAAAAGAACACGTCATACACATATATACGGTATCATTTAAGTTTGTCTTCAAGAAATTCGGATCTTCAACCGATAATTGTTTTATTGCGTTTCGGTCGTTCTCACTTATATTATTGTCTGGACTAAGTGCAAGTTTTTCCAGCGCAATATTTATTATGTGAGAATTGCTAGTGTTCTTGATGCCTGAGCCGCCTTGCCCATTGTCTTTCCCGGTGTTAAGGCAAGCTGTAAAACAAAGGATGCCAACGAAGAATTGACTTATATTTTTAATGTTTTTTGCAGTCATAACTACTTAATGATATAAAATATTAATGTCCGAATGTGGCGGAATAAAAAATATGATTCTACTACTTTCAATCACATCGTAACCCAAATGTTTCCCAGACAAATAATGTGTTCTTAATGGAATTTTATGTTCAAATCTGACTTGATTTTCTCGTTTACAGGCGTATGCCTCTGAAAATGGTATATTTTGTGGCCCATTTTTTATCCAAATTTTCTGGTTCATTGTCCCTTTCCATTTATCTTCTGCGTGAGCCATCTCATGTGCTAACCCAATATACGATGGTCTTGTTGTCGAAACCTGTCCATCAACCAGTTCGCTGCGTCCGCCTTCATTTGATTTGGAATCCCAAAAAATCTTATTGCCTGAAATGCTAAAAACATTTTCAGTATGCTTATTGTCAATTGGTGTTATTGTTAATACATTGGAATTGTTTATTAGGTAATTAACCATTTCATTGCCATTTTTCCCTTGTTGGATTTTATTGAGGGCTGTTTCCACGTCATACAAGAACGAATGCGTTCCGATAGGATATTTTCCATTACTATCGACAAAGCAATATCCATCTTCTGGTGTCTTCTTGTATTCATATTCTGTCCCAGCAGATGATACTACAATTCTTTCCCCGGTCGGGTCGATAATGGAGAGGGGGTTGCCGGCGCAGTGGGAGTAGGGGCTGAGGTGTGGGTAGTCCTGCGACAGCGGGTCGGGAGTGTCGAACGACGGCAGCAGCGGATAGTGCATCCGCGCCGTGTTGTCGTAGGTGTTGAAGCCGCTCTGCGCCATCCAGCGGTTGCCTATGTGCAGCC
>CAYWOC010000019.1:0-45564 GCA_964459845.1 uncultured Muribaculaceae bacterium
ATATCCACTATAGCGCATTTGCATCGTTTTGCTATCACCGACTATTAATATTGCTCCATTACTAACGATTTGCGCTTAGCCCAATCTGCATTATGATTTGTGGAGAATAAAAAAATCTCTATCTTTGCATAATACAGGCGGCATCTCAGCATAATATTCAAATAAATTTGATATTCTGCTTTCGATTTGCACTATCTTTGTGGATATAACTAAAAACTGACGACAATGACAAGACGATTAGCAAGTTTTTTATTTCTGCTTTCAGCCATAACCGGCTTTTATGCCGCAGCAGGCAATCACTGGTATGATAGCTCGTGGAGCGGCGACCTTAATGTGATGGGCATGAAGCTGACACTCAACTTCAATTTCACATCGGCTGGCGACGGCGACATAAAGTGTACGCTCGACAGTCCAAACCAGAATGCATTCGGAATACCTTGCTCAAAGGTCGTCGCAGTCATCAACTGCAATAAAGCATCTGGCGACTCCATAGAAGTGTCGATCGATGCGCTCCGCGCCTCATATCGTGGTGTGGTGTGCGGCGACAGTGTGATTGCCGGCAAGTTCAAGCAAGGCATGGAGTTTCCGCTCACCCTGCGCCGTATCGCCGCTCCCACAGTGGCAGCACAGCGCAAGCAGACTCCCATAGCTCCATTCCCATACAAAACCCGGGATGTCAAATTCCCGAACGCAGACGACGGCGTGACGCTTGCCGGCACGCTCACTTTGCCTGCCGAGGGGAAGAATTTCCCTGCCGTGGTGCTTGTGTCGGGCAGCGGAGCGCAAAACCGCGACGAGGAGATGATGGGCGGACATCGCCCTTTTGCCGTAATTGCCGACTATCTTACACGACATGGCATTGCGGTGCTGCGCTACGACGACCGCGGGACTGCCGAATCCACTGGCGACTTCAAGAGCTGCATTACCCAAGACTTTGCCCGCGACGCAGAGGCAGCATTCAGATTCCTTGCGTCACAACCCGAAATAAACAAGAAGAAAATAGGATATGTGGGACACAGCGAAGGCGGCATGATAGCTTTCATGAATGCAGCCAACGACAAGAATGTGGCGTTTATCGTCACTCTTGCTGCTCCTGCCACAAAAGGCCGCGACCTGATGATACGGCAGACGGGACTTATGGCAGCAATCATAAGGTCGTCGGAGATTGTGAAGCATGACCGCAAGACCGAGATGATATTTGATGCCATCGACCAAGCCACCGACAGTGTCGCACTGCGCAAGCAGCTCTTCAGAATATTGACAGATGGAAACGAGCCCGATTCAATACCTGCCGAACAACGCAAGAACATCGAGCAGCAGCTTTCGGTGATGACTTCGCCATGGTATATGAATTTCATAAAATACGATCCCACCGACGCGATACGCTCCGTGAAATGCCCAGTATTTGCCCTTGGAGGTTCGCTCGATTCGCAAGTGGATGCAGAAATCAATCTTGCAGCGATACGCTCGCTATGCGGCTCGAAACGCGTGGAGACTCAGCTATACCCCGGACTGAACCACTTGTTCCAAAGTTGCAAGCCGGGCATGGAAAGTTTAATGTATAATCAGATTGAAGAGACTATATCGCCGCAGGTTCTCGACGACATGGCAAAATGGATAATCTCCGTCGCAAAGTGACTGCGGCGAAAAAGAGAATTTCTTTATCCGGAATCTCAAACGACCGATTTAAGATTAAGCCCAAAATCTGTTTTTAGGATTTTGGGCTTAATCTCTTATAAATACCGTCAAGCCTTCAAATCCTCTTCGAAGCATAGCGGCAGCAGGTCTTTAACGCTGCTGAACACATATATGCCGTCAGTCCCATAGAGCATCACCTCCACAGGTTCTCCTCCCAGCTTCTCATATTCAAGCAGGGCTTGGCGACACGCACCGCATGGCGATATGGGATTGGGCAGGAATTTTCCCTCGTGGAATGCAGCTATGGCAAGCTTCACAAACCGCTCGCCCGGATACTTTGCGCTGGCATAATAGCAGGTGGTGCGCTCGGCACATAGCGACGACGGGAAAGCGGCATTCTCCTGATTGGCTCCAGTCACAATCTCGCCGTTTGCCAAAAGCAGTGCCGCACCCACATTGAAAAGGCTGTATGGAGCATAGGCGCGCTGTGTTGCATCTTTTGCGAGGTCGATTAAATTTTTATCGGCCTCGTTAAGCTCATTATAAGAGTAAACTCTTATCTTTGTAACTAAATTCTTTTCAATCATGATAAAATATTATTTGCTCAAAGATACAGAAAAATATTTGTTCCGCAATCTTTCGGTGGCAATTTGTGCCATAGCCGCTCTGTTTTTCACGGCTTGTTCTTCTCATCACAAAATCACCACAGTGGACTCTTCTTCGATAAAGCGAGAGAACACCACGCCGCAAGCGGGCAACAATTCGGGCAAGCAAAGCTCTGCCACACCGCTGCGCGACGGCAAAGCGCAACGCCTCCGCTACATCGAGCAGCACAAAAAGGCGGCTATAGCCAATCGCAACCGCTACGGCATTCCTGCCGCCATCACACTCGGACAGGGATTGCTGGAAAGTGCCGGCGGCACAAGTTTCCTCGCCCAGAACGGGAACAATCATTTCGGAATCAAAGCGAGCCGCGACTGGAGCGGTCCATCTCTGTGCAAGCCTAACGAGAATGTCCCCTACCGCAAATATGGCAGCGTGGAAGACTGCTTTGCCGACCATGCCCGATTCTTGATGAGGAAGCGATATGCGCCGCTGTTCAAGCTCGACATCACCGACTATAAGGGCTGGGCACGCACTCTGAAGTCTTGCGGTTATGCCACCGACCCTAAATATGCCGAGAAACTGATTCGCGTGATTGAGATGTATGAGCTTCACCTGCTTGACCGATAAACCATTCTTTTTTCGAATCGTTCATTAAACCTCAATCGACTATAAATTGAAAGTTTTTTAGCCTTAATGGGATTTTTTGTGGTTTTCTGGCTCAACTATAAAATTAAATCCTTACATTTGTGAGTTTTTAACCTAATTTTGTGGAACTTATATTGTAATTACAGCAACTCAATAATATGAACAGACTATTTGCTACACTCTGCTTCGCGCTATCAGTGCTGACGGCGGCTTATGCTGCCGCACCGACGGGATACTACAGCGCACTCGACGGGAAATCCGACGAAACACTGAAAAATCAACTGCATGACATCATCAGCAAGCACACGCAGCTCACCTACAGCAGCCTATGGGACTATTTTCCACAGACCGACGCTTATCCTGAACGCGTGTCGGGCAAACTGCTGGTGTGGGATATGTATTCCGACAACTGGGACAATCAGACCTACTACTACTTTGGCGGCACTCGTGGGCTGAACCGCGAACACAGTGTGCCTAAAAGCTGGTGGGGAAACTCGGGAAGCTCAAATGCCGATATTGAGAAGTTCCTTGCCGGAACCGACATCACCCATCTGTTTCCCTCCGATGGCTCTGCCAATATGGCTAAAAGCAATTATCCGCTCGGCGAAGTGACGACATCTAAGTTTGACAACGGAACTTGCAAAGTGGGATATGCCGAAAGCGGTCAGGGCGGCGGCGCAAGCTATGTGTTTGAGCCTGCCGACGAATATAAGGGCGACTTTGCGCGTGTGTATTTCTATATGGCAACCTGCTACCAAGACTATACTTGGAAATACAATTACATGTTCATCACAAAGTCGGCGGCACAAAACAGCTACTTGTCGTTGAAGCCTTGGGCTTATAATATGCTGCTCGACTGGTGCCGCAAAGATCCGGTCAGCCAAAAAGAGATTGACCGTAACGAGGCTGTTTATAAAATTCAGGGCAACCGAAATCCGTTCATCGACGACCCTGAACTGGTGGAATACATCTGGGGCAACAAACGCGGTCAGAAATACAGTGCCGACCACGCAACCGGCACACCAACTCTTATAAGCCCGGTACAGAACAGTGAGCTTAATTTTGGAGAAGTGGCAATAGGCAAATCTCAGCATGTAGATCTGTTCATAAAGGGAGAGAACCTTGTGGGAAATCTCACAATAACCATCTACCGCGACAATGCCGACATGTTTAAGGCTCAGGTGAGCCAAATAAGCGCATCAAGCGCAAACGCTGCCGATGGATATAAGCTCCGCATCACTTATACGCCTACTGCCATCGGAACTCATTCGGCACGCCTCGTGGTGTCCGACGGCGGACTGTCGGGCAGTGTGGGTATGCAGCTCAATGGTTCTTGCCTTGAAATTCCGTCACTGTCGCAGCTCACGGCAAACGAAGCCTCCAACCTTGAAGGGACAAGCTACCGCGCTTCGTGGAACGAGGCTAAGGAGAAAATAGACTACTACATCGTCACCCGCACCGTATATAGCGGCTCAAGCTCAACTACCGAGGAATTTACTGCCGACGACAACTTCTATGATTTCGACGACTTGAATGCCGGAGAAATCCACACCTACAGCGTGCAGTCGAGCCGTCTCGGATACCGTTCAATCGCATCAAATGTAATCACCGTGACACCTGCCGGTGTAACTGGCGTGACAGCCGACAAGGGACTTTCTGCAATCTGCTATGCCGACGGGACTGTGAAGCTCCTATGCAGCGAGCCTCACACAGCTTGCCGAATAATCAATGCGCAAGGTCAACTGGCGAAATTCTTGAGTAAGATTGAGCCAAATGAGCTTATAGAATTGCCTTTAGGGGTATATTTCATCACCACCGACCAATGCAAACGACCGGTTAAAGTCGCAGTCAGACTTTAACCATACCAATAACACACTGACGCACAATAGGATGCTCAGCTCACAAAGCTCTGCATCCTATTATTTCACAAAAAACTCACATTGCAATTAAACTTTTCACACATATTGCAGTCCGAATAATATAATAACTACAATTTTTTAACCAATTAATTTTTTACTATTATGAGAAAAGTATTAAAATCTATGATGTTTGCTTGCGTTGTTATGCTTATGGGTATTGCAATCAACTCTTGTACGGAAGAAACAGGCGACCACATGTATGATGTGACCACATCCAGCGACACAAGCACAGGGTCATATATGAGCTACAAGGCATCGGGGGCAGAATCCACTATTTTTAAGCATGTGAAGCAAGTGGCGACTGAGGTATCACCATCCAGCACATATGTAATAATAAACGGCGGAAAGAACGATTGCGACAAGAAAATCAAAGCTGCCGTAAACGCAGGAATGGACGAAGTGGAAGCTGGAGAAAACTACGGAAAGCTATTCGATCTGACCAGCACTACTGTCGTCATAAAAGAGAGTGACAAAGTAATCTTCAGCCGCACATTCAAGAAGAAATAATCGTGTGTAAGAGACTTGTCATCTGGCACAAGAATTAGGCTTAAAATTGGATAATACAGAAATGCCGGCTCGCGCAAATGGATGCATGAGCCGGCTTTTTAGTATTATAGCGCTTGGAGAAACGGAAGCACACCTGAGCTTCTGTGTCTCGCGAAAGACTTATTATCAGAACACCTTTTTGCTCTCGCCGGTGATGTCGGCAAGCAGATTGTTTGCAAGGCTTGAAGCTCCGATACGGAAATATTGGTTTGTGAGCCACTCTTCACCGAGAACCTCTTTCACGATTGTGTAATACTTCAATGCATCCTCGGTAGTACGCACACCGCCCGAAGCCTTGAAGCCAATCATCACACCATGCTTCTCGTAATATTCCTTTATGCACTGGCACATCACATACGCAGCCTCGGGGGTCGCTCCGTCATAAATCTTGCCTGTAGATGTCTTTATGAAATCTGCGCCTGAATACATCGACAAGATGGATGCGCGCTTGATGTTCTCGGCTGTTTTCAATGCTCCAGTTTCAAGAATAACCTTCAAGCGTGCATCGCGTGCCGACTCCTTTATCTCTGCGATTTCGTCGCAAAGCTCCTCATAGTCGCCATCGACAAAGTATCCAAGGGGAAACACTATATCCACCTCGTTAGCCCCGTCAGCGACGGCTAAAGCGGTCTCCACGGTCTTCACTTCAAGATGTGCCTGCGATGAAGGGAAATTTGCCGAGCAAACAGCCACATACACCTCGCTGACTTCGAGATTTGAGCGCACCACACTGGCAAAATTCGCATACACGCAGATGGCAGCCACATTCTTGTATTGAGGATAGTTGTTCTCAAAGTCGTTCACTTTTTGAGTGAACGCAGCGACCGATTTCTCGGAGTCGGTTGTGCTTAGCGTAGTCAAGTCGATGCAGTTGAGCATAAACTCATACACTTCTTTGTTGCGGTTCTCTGCCACATGTTCGTCGAGAAGTTTCTCCACCTCAGCTTTCACTGCAGCGTCATCGGTATTCACCTTGCTCTCGTTTATGGCTTGCAAATACTTGTTTTCGATTTTTTCTTCCATTGTCAATCTTATTTTATTGAATTATATTTTTCTGATATTTCCCGGCAACAGGAAAGATGCTTTCAAATTTTCGATTCTCAGCGGGTTGAATTTCTCGTGAGTTTTTCGGTATTATTCTCCACCGGCGTTTTCACCTGCCCCCATATGGTCCAACAGCTCATCGTGACTTGCCGCTAATTTAGCATTGTTGATATGCCGGGTGGCATCACGCTCGGTCTTTTTCTTGAAACTTCGTTCGAGCGCTTCGGTAAGATCTACCCCAGTCTGGTTGGCAATACAGATAAGCACCCACAGCACATCGGCAAGCTCCTCTTGCAGCGCATCGGGATTCTCCCCTTTCTTGAATGACTGGTCGCCGAATTTGCGCGACATCACACGAGCCAGCTCTCCCACCTCCTCAGTGAGCACAGCCATATTCGTCAGCTCGCTGAAATATCTCACGCCATAGGTGTGAATCCAGCCATCTACCATATTTTGCGCTTCTTTGATTGTCATAACTTCGCAAATTTACACTTTTAATTTAGAATCTACAATAATTGTCACCGGTCCATCATTGATTAATTCCACCTGCATGTCGGCACCAAACACTCCGCGCAGCGTAGGCCGCCCGAGGAGCTGAGCCGTCTTGTCGCAGAATGCCTCGTAAAGAGGGACTGCGAGTTCATGCCCCGCCGCATGGATATAGGATGGGCGATTGCCTTTCTTTGTAGATGCCGCAAGGGTGAACTGGCTCACAACAAGAATCTCGCCGCCGGCATCTATCACCGAGCGGTTCATCACTCCGTTCTCATCATCAAAAATGCGCATGTTCACAGCTTTCTGTGCCAGCCATTCCATATCTTCCGCAGTGTCGCCTTCTACCACACCGACAAGAATCATAAGCCCCTCACCAATCGAGCTTATAAGCTCTCCTTTTATTGTGACCGAAGCTCTTTTTACCCTTTGGATTACTATCTTCATATTACTATTTTTTGTAATTACTATAAATATCTGGATTTATGCCGGCATCAATAGAGGGAAGTCGCAAGACAACCAAATCATCGATAATTTCGACTGTACACGATTTCATCGGAGATTTTCATTTTGTCTCTTGGATTGCCTCATTCAGTCCATCCACTACAATCCGCGCTTTTGCAGGACCAATCAAAGCCGCGATTTCATCGATTGAAGCTTCACGCACGCGCTTCAAGCTACGGAAATGGCGCAACAGTGTGTCGCGCGTAACATCACCTATCCCCTTTATGTCGTCGAATGTGGAATGAATCTGACCTTTGCTTCGACGGTTGCGATGATGGGTTATACCGAAGCGGTGAGCCTCGTCGCGCAAATGCTGAACCACACGCAGCGATTCGCTGTTCTTATCAATATAAAGAGGGACAGAATCACCGGGAAAATATATTTCCTCAAGTCGCTTTGCTATTCCCACAAGTGCGATTTTGCCGCGCAGCCCCATTTCATCGAAAGCTTCAACAGCCGCACTCAACTGACCCTTTCCTCCATCCACTATCACAAGCTGCGGAAGCTCTTCCCCTTCGTTCACAAGGCGAGTATAGCGGCGGGTAAGCACCTCTTTCATCGAAGCGAAATCGTCGGGTCCGACCACAGTCTTTATATTGAAGTGCCTATAATCGCGCTTCGAGGGTTTCGCATTCTTGAATACCACGCACGATGCCACAGGATTTGTACCTTGAATATTTGAGTTATCAAAGCATTCTATGTGCCGAGGAAGCTCGCTCAGCCGAAAGTCACGCTGCATAGTGGTAAGCGTGCGCATTATGCGCTGCTCGGGATTTAATTTTTCGGAATGTTTCAGCTTGTCGAGCTTATATTGCTTGGCATTCTTCAATGAGATGTCGAGGAGCTTCTTTTTGTCACCACGCTGCGGCACATTGAATGTCACCCCCTCAAATTCCGAGTCTGGAATCTCAGGCACAACCACCTCCCTCACCTTTCTGTCGAATTTCTTGTTCATCTCGGCAACTGCCATAGACAAGACTTCTGCCACGGTTTCATCGAGTTTTTTGCGATATTCGAGTGTCATACACTGCACTATTGAGCCATTGCTGATGTGGAGATAATTCACATAACAGCAATCTTCATCGGGTTCCACCGAATAGACATCGAGGTCGTGTATCTGCGCACTCACAATTACCGATTTTGCGCGGTATTTCTCCACAAGCAGATATTTCTCTTTCACGGCTTGCGCCTCCTCGAAACGCAGTTCAGAAGCAAGCTGCTCCATCTCCGACTTCAAGTAGTCGCACAGTTGCTGAGTGTCACCATTTAAGATTTGTCTGATTTCATCGAAGAATTTGCCATATTCCGTCACCGGCACTCTACCCTCACAGCATCCCAAGCAATTCTTAATATGATATTGGAGGCACACTCGGTGGCGATGTGCCGCCACGGTTTCATCGGTGATTATATGGCTGCATGTGCGTATCGGATACATCTCGCGGAGCAAATCTATCACCGTGCGTGCAACCTGCACATTGGCATAGGGACCATAGAATTTTGCGCCGTGTTTAGGTGTGGAACGGGTAAGAAACACCCGTGGATACGGCTCTTTCGTCACGCAAATCCACGGGTATGATTTATCATCTTTAAGCAGCACATTATAGCGCGGCTTATATTGTTTTATCAGGCTGTTTTCAAGATGCAGGGCATCTTCCTCAGTCCCTACAACATTATATTTCAAGTCGGCGATATTCTTGACCAAAATATTTGTCCGCGCCACAGAGTGTACACGATTGAAGTAGCTGCTCACTCTGCGGTGCAGATTCTTAGCCTTGCCCACATAAATCACCGTGCCTTCCTTATCATAATACAGATACACGCCCGGCGAATTGGGCAGCAAGCTCACTTTCTCTTTCAGGTCTTCACGAGTATTCACGCCAGCCCTCCTCTACTTCTTTAATAGACGACAAGCGAAGACACCTCCACATCATCGGGGAATGCCTTGCGACCGTTCAAATCAGAAAGTTCGACAAGGAAATTGATATATATTTTTTTAGGATTCATGCTCTTCACCAATTCGTATGCAGCAGCCATAGTGCCGCCAGTTGCGAGCAGGTCATCGTGCAGCACAACCACATCGTTCTCATTGATTGCGTCGCTGTGTATTTCGATTGTATCCACCCCATACTCCTTCGTATAAGACTTCTTGATAGTGTCGGCAGGCAATTTCCCCGGTTTACGCACAGGTACAAACCCAGCCTTAAGCTCATAAGCAAGGATTGAGCCACCAATAAATCCACGGGATTCTATACCCACCACTTTAGTCACCCCGAGACCTTCATATATTTTTTTCAGCTCCTCGGTCATTATTGCAAGAGCATCCGGATCCTTGAAAGCAGTTGTCAAGTCACGGAAAAGGATTCCCTTCACCGGGAAATCAGGAATGTCACGAATGACTTTTTTCAATTTTTCTTCTCTTTCTAATTCCATAAAATTATATTTAGTTTTTAATGTTCCACGTGAAACAATTTCAGGTTATCTGCCTAAAAGCAAAAGCAGTATGTTAATGTCACTCGGAGAGATGCCGGGGATGCGCGAAGCTTGTGCCACAGTCTCGGGGTCAATCTTCTCAAGTTTCTGTCTGGCTTCAGTCGAGAGAGCCTTAACCTCCGAATAAGCAATCTTGCCACGAATTTTCACATTCTCCAATCGCGATATCTTGTCGGCTATCACTTGCTCACGTTCGATGTAGCCTTGATACTTTATAAGGATTTCGGCAGCCTCCACTATCTCGTCTCGCCGTTCCGGCTCAATCTTTTCGATTTCATCGGCAAGCGGACGGATTATCTTTGCAAGAATATCTATATTAAGCTGAGGGCGAAGTATCAAATCGTGCAATTTCAATCCCTGTTTTAGTGGTGATGTGCCAATTTTCTCAAGTTCGGGATTTATAATCGATGCTTTCACAGAGAATTCTTTTGTGAACTCGATTAATTCGTCGCGTTGGCGACGCTTTGAGAGCATAAGTTGATAGCGTTCCTCGGTCGCTAATCCGAGTTTATATGCACGCTCCGTGAGGCGCATATCCGCATCATCTTGGCGCAACAGTATTCTGTACTCGGCACGAGAGGTGAACATTCTATAAGGCTCATCAACGCCTTTTGTCACCAAATCATCGATTAATACGCCGATATATGCCTCATTTCTGCCAAGGACAAACGGGTCGGCTCCGGCACAATGCTGGTGGGCATTAATCCCGGCTATCAGTCCCTGCCCTGCAGCTTCCTCATATCCAGTAGTTCCGTTCACCTGACCCGCAAAGAACAGCCCTCTCACAAGTTTCGTCTCAAGCGTGTGACGAAGCTGTGTAGGGTCGAAGAAATCATATTCTATGGCATATCCAGGGCGATAAATCTGCACATCATGAAGTGCGGGAATACGTTTTAGCGCATCAAATTGCACATTCAGCGGCAGCGATGACGAGAACCCGTTAAGATAAAACTCCTGTGTGGTTTCGCCCTCAGGCTCAAGGAATAGCTGATGCTCGTTTTTATCGGCAAAAGTGACGATTTTTGTCTCAATACTTGGGCAATAACGCGGTCCAATACTCTTAATCTGCCCATTGAACAACGGAGAATCTGGCAATCCAGCCCTCAAAATATCGTGTACCTCGCTGTTGGTATATATTATCCAGCACGGACGCTGCTTCAGCCGGCGGTGAACGGAGGGCAAAAATGAGAATCCGTGGAAATCGTTCTCACCTTCTTGAATCACAGCCTTCGAGAAATCTATAGTTCTGGCATCAAGCCTCACTGGAGTGCCAGTCTTCATTCTGTCGGTGGTAAAGCCCAGTTCTTTAAGTTGTTCCGTCAGCCCGTGAGACGCAGGTTCCGAGATACGGCCTCCCCTCATTTGCACTCGGCCTATATGCATAAGTCCATTCAAGAATGTTCCGGCCGTAAGCACAACAGCACCGGCAGAAAAGGTCACTCCCATCGAGGTTTTCACGCCCTTCACAGCTCCATTTTCTACGATAAATTCGCTGGCGCTATCCTGCCACATATACAAATTAGGCGTATTCTCAATGATGTGTCGCCACTCTTCCATGAATCTCATACGGTCGGCTTGCGCACGCGGACTCCACATCGCCGGTCCTTTCGAGCGATTGAGCATACGGAATTGAATCGAGGCACGGTCTGTAACAATGCCCATCTGACCGCCAAGAGCATCTATCTCCCTCACTATCTGCCCCTTAGCAATACCACCAACCGCCGGATTACAGCTCATCTGCGCAATCTTGTTCATATCCATTGTGATAAGCAATGTTCGCGAACCAAGATTAGCAGCAGCACAAGCAGCCTCACAGCCAGCATGACCGGCACCGATAACTATTACATCATAATCAAATCTCATTTTCAAAAAATACGGATTATTTATTCAACATAGCAAGAGCCTCATTTTCATGCGCTTCCATAATTTCACGCTCGCCAGGCCCCTTGTCGTTGATGCCTATTAGATGAAGTACACCATGAATCACCACACGCATCAGCTCCTCGTCGTAGGACTTAGCAAACTGCTCGGCATTAGTGCGCACAGTGTCGAGAGATATGAACATATCTCCTGAAATGCGACGATGATTTGAATAATCGAAAGTGATGATATCGGTGAAATAATCGTGTTTTAGATAGGTGCGATTCACCTCCAGAATCTTAGGGTCATCGCAAAAGATATACGTCAAATTGCCCACAGACTTATCAAAAGTGCGGACTACCGCCTCAATCCACCGCTTCACAGTGTCTTGATTGAAATCGGGCATTTCTACGCCCTGAGTTAAGAAGTCAATATTAGCCATCTTTGTCTTTATGAGATACAAAGATAATGCACTGCTGCCGCAAAAGCAAAATTAAAGCAAATTTATTTGTGCCTACTGGCAATTTTCACTGCAATTGAGCTGCAACAGGCGAACAAAAAAGCCTTGATTCTGCGACTTTATAAGCTTTTATGCCCCATATAACATCGCAAAATCAAGGCGAATATCTTTTGCCGAAATCAGGAAAGTCGGCAGTTGTGTTTATCCGAAGAAGAAGTATGCCACAAGGATTGCAGTAATCGTACCTATAATATCGGCAAATAAGGCGTAAGGAACCGCATAGCGCGTTTTTTTCACCCCTACACTACCGAAATACACAGCCAGCACATAGAATGCAGTGTCAGTGCTTCCCTGCAAGCAAGAAGCCACCCTCGACACAAACGCATCCGGACCGTATGTATTCATCACATCCACCATAAGTCCGCGCGATCCGCTTCCGCTCAGCGGCTTCATTAGCGCAGTAGGCAACGCACCCACCCAGTCGGAGTCGATTCCGAGAGCCGAAACTCCCTGAGCCACCCAGTCGGTGAGGATTCCCATAGCTCCCGACGCACGGAACATACCTATCGCCACGAGTATTGCAACAAGGTAAGGAATAATCATTACAGCAGTCTTAAAACCGTCTTTCGCTCCTTCTATGAAAGCGTCATACATATTGATGCGACGGCGGAAGCCTGCAAGCAAGAAGCCTATAATCACCGAGAAAAGGATGAAATTGGCTGCAAAGCCTGAATACAGTGCTATCTTATCTTGAGGCATCGAAGCAAAGACACCCACAACTGCCGCCACAAAGAGCAGCAGTCCGCCCACCCACGACACGATAACACGGTCGAAGATATTTATGCGCTGCTTCAAGCAGAGGGCGATGATGCCAAGTATTGATGAAACAAAAGTAGCTATAAGTATCGGCACAAACACATCTGTCGGGTTGGCTGCGCCACATTGCGAGCGATAGGTCATAACGCCAATCGGTATCATAC
This sequence comes from uncultured Muribaculaceae bacterium, assembly GCA_964459845.1. Lineage (GTDB taxonomy): Bacteria > Bacteroidota > Bacteroidia > Bacteroidales > Muribaculaceae > CALZFJ01. The sequence goes on from CAYWOC010000019.1 coordinate 13,185, forward strand.
ACCATCCCGAGGCATTAAGCACAAGGAACATCAGCATAGCGTCGGATGCAGTGTCTTTCTTGTCGTTCAGCTCTTGCAGCCCCTTCATGGCTTTCAAGCCGAGCGGAGTTGCCGCATTGTCGAGTCCAAGCATATTTGCCGAAACGTTCATAAAGATTGAGCCCATAACAGGGTGATTCTTCGGAATGCTTGGAAACAATCGTGAGAACAATGGACTAATCAACCTACCAAACAACTGAATGATGCCACCTTTCTCCCCTATCTTCATCAATCCCATCCACAGCGACAGGATGCCAGTAAGTCCGAGTGAAATCTTAAACGCCTGCTCCGCTGAGCCGAACGACGCATTCATTATATCGGACCAAATCTGGAGATTGCAGGTGAATATCGTTTCGCCCAACGCTACAACAAAGGCAATCGCAAAAAAGGCTACCCAAATGTAATTTAATGCCATAATATATTTTTCTAACTGAAATTTCCTGCAAAGTTACAAAAATGCTATCACTTACAACGAATTTTTACCATTCAATAACATAAGCCACATAAAATAACACTTTTTTCGAGCAATTTTATGTTCATGATGTGAATTTTGTTATTTGGTGAGAAATTGCAAAAATCATCAATTTTTCTGAACGAAAAAGAATTTGCATCATTTTTAAGTTAAAAAATTATTAATCTGCGCTTTACATATTTTATTCCCATTTGAGATTACGAAATTTTTAAGCCATTCAATAAATTATGCGGAATTTGCGCTGGATTTTGGGCGTGTTTTTATAAATTTACAGAAATTTCAACTTCAACCAGAATTATTTTTATTTATGAACAACATAAAAATTTGGCAACGACAACTTGAAGAAGCTGCCCGACCCGAAAAAGTGAAGATTCTATCCTCGTTCTTCAAAACTGGCAAAGGCGGCTATGGCGAAGGCGACACTTTCATAGGTCTCGTTGTCCCCGACAACCGTAAAATATCAAAAGCCTTCTTCGGCTCGTCTTTTCAAGACATTGCCGAAATGCTGTCGTCGCCCATCCATGAGTTCAGGCTTGCTGCTCTTATCGCACTTGTGGAACGCTACCGCCGATGCTGCAAAAATGCTGCCGCCTGTGCCGAGATTGCCGACTTCTACTTGTCGCACACCGCCAGCATAAACAACTGGGACCTTGTAGATCTCAGTGCGCCTCAGATTATCGGCTCGCAGATGCTTTACTCCGGCTGCACCGAGATTGCCGACCATCTTTCACAGTCGAGCAACTTGTGGGAGCAGCGCATCAGCATTGTCGCATCTTTCACGCTGATAAAAGCCGGTGAGTTTGACCTCACCCTCCGTCTTGCAGAAAAATTTCTATCTCACAAGCACGACCTAATTCATAAAGCATCGGGATGGATGCTGCGGGAAGTCGGCAAGCGCAACCATGACACTCTATGTGATTTTCTCGACAAGCACGCAGCCGAGATGCCACGCACAATGCTCCGATATGCTATCGAGAAATTCGACACACCGCTGCGCAAGCATTATATGTCAAAATAAATTTATCCGATTCAGAATGATTATACTCAGCATATTCACATCGGTGGAACTTTGCACCATTTCCATAGTTATCGCCGCTGCCATTATTGGCTACATCATAAAGCCAAAGGAACAGTCGGCAGCTTTCACCTATATATTCTCGGCAAACATCGACCCTGCCGATGCGTCAAGCAATGCCGACCCGAATAATGTGGAAATAGAGTCGCTGGCTGATGGCACAATGATTATGCGCCGGCGCAATGTGATGCTGCCCGATGGCGCATCTTGCCACATCACAGCCGACATTATAGGCGACAAACTGAAAATAACCGAGAAGCACACCATGTTTTCAGCACCTATTGCGGAGTCGCCACACGATGTGTCGGTGCGCATCGATTGCCTCAAAACCAAACGCTATCACTTGCGATATGAGATTCCCGACTCTGGTCTTTGGGGTGTAGCTCAAATCACCAATCACGACAATTTTGCCACTTCCCTCTCACTTCAATATTAGAACCCGCAAGAATGGATTCTTAACGTCCTGATAAGACATATTCGCGATTAATATCCAAGCGGATATTTAAGCCAAGGAATTCGGCGCGTAATCTCTACCAATGCCGTTATGCTTATCACCTGCCCCACAAACATCAGCACTGTTATCCACGCCACATCGGTGACGTGCAGCACAACGCCGAGCAGATAGCCTATCACCGCTACCGGGAACAGCAGCAAATAGAACTGTAGCGAATATCTGCCAACATACAGCAGATAGCGCATCGCACACTTATCGGCTGGCACTTTGCGCAAATGGTAGCACACAATCCATATGATATTCACTCCTGTGATTGGCATAAACACATATCTGAAACACGCCACTATGCTCAACTGCGGCACAAACAATATATTCATCACCCCAAACGCCGCTGCCGACACGGCAATGAACCATCGGCTCGACATCAATCTGCAATATGCGTCGTAATGCTCCCTGAGCCACATTCCCATCAGAAAGAAAGGGAAGAAACGCATCACAAGGTCGATTACATGAACACCCGATGCCTCCACCGACACCGATGCCGAAAGTGCCACGACAAGCAGCAGCCTCACTTCCCTGTTCTGCAAAACATTACGAGCCAATATCGACACCAAAAAGATTATAAACAAGACATACACAAACCACCGGTTGCCGCAATCAAGGAATATGAACTTCAAGCAACCAGCCAAACCTTCTGCCAAAGAATGAGCCGATGCCATCCCGCTCGGCGAAAACAATTTTGCCGACATCACCACTATTGTGACACACAGGTATGGGACAAGAAGCCTCGTCGCCTTGCCTCGCAATGCTTCTGCCACAGGCTTCTTGTTGCCGCCGTTATACAGAAACCCCGACACCACAAAGAACAATGGCATGTGGAATGAATACACAGCATCATTAAGCCATCGGCTCCACGGAGCGGCATCAAGCGAGCAAAACGGCTGCTGCAAGAACGAATGTCCAAGCATCACAAGTAGCATTGCCACCCCTTTGATTATATCTATCTCCTGCCGACGCATAATTTTTCCAATGTGCAAATATAGGCACTTTTGCACGCTTCCACACAATTATAAAGGCTTAAATACGTTAATATGATGTGATATTACAACATAACTTACTGATTATGACAAAGCGATTAGCATATCTATTCATAGCGATTATCTCGTGCCTTTTCTCATCGGCGCAGACCGCCGACATGAGCGGATGGAAAATACACGCCATATTCGGCGACGACATTCAGAACATAATCGACACCGGCTCCAAGGTGTATTACCTTGTGAGCGGCAACCTCTATAGCCGCGACAAGGATTCGGATGAGAGCGAGCATTATTCTAAGCAAGTGCAGCTCACAAGCGTGAACATTAAAGACATATACTACAACTATGACAGACGATATCTCGCCATTGCCTATGAAGACTCTTATATCGACATTCTTTATGACAACGGCTCGCTCGTAAACATCCCCGACATCTACAATGCCGACATCACCGACAAAGGCATAAACGACATCAATTTCGACGGAGACAAGGTGTATGTGGCTACCGATTTCGGCTTCGCAATTCTTAATGGCAAAAAGGATTTCGAGGTGAGCGAATCACATAACTACAATACTCGTCTGCTCTCTATTGATGCCGTAGGTGGAAGATTGTGGATAAGCACTGAAAGCGACCTGCTGCATAGCCCCATAAGCCAAAGCCACCACTCTATCGCCGAATTTACTGCCATGAATAATGGCGATGGCGGCAAAATATACAAAATCAGCGGCACCAAAATGCTGTTCAGCAACTGGGGCGTACAGCTTGTCACATCCACCGAAGACTCTGAGCCGCAGCTTGCCTGGCTCGACAAAATAGGCATCAACCACTTCAACATCCTTCACCGTGCAGCCACTGGGTTCATAGGCATCGACACGGCTTCGCCTCGCCGCATGATTACATTCGACAGTGAGGGCGGATACTCGATGACCGAATTGGGCGAAGACATGCAGTCGTCGCTCATCAGCAGCATGGAAGTCGATGGCTCGCTTTGGGAAATCTGCGACCGAGGTTTGCGCAAAATCAAGTTTGGAGAAAGCGGCGGCATAGATGTGCTGTCAGATTATTTCCGATACAATTCATCATCGGTGAAATATCCTTATTACCTGCGATACAATAATGCCAACAAGGCTCTATATGTGTGGAACTGCGGGCCTAACCGATACAGCAGCTCATTCAACAATACGGCACACATCAACACCCTTCTCAGCAACGACACTTGGACCGACATAACCCCCACTTCGGCACCCACTTCGGGAAATTATGCCGAGAATATATTGAAAGATCCGTTCTCGCCTGTATTCGACCCTGAAGACTCTAACACATATTATATGGGTACATACTTCGAGGGTGTTTATAAAGTTACCGACAATAAGGTCGTGGCTAAATACGACTGGACAAACAGTCCGCTCTATCATGGCTGGACGTGCTTTGCAAGCAATATTTTCTTTGACCAAAACATGAACTTGTGGATGGTGCAGGGCATCAACAGTCCGGCAATATTCGTCCTGCCTCGCGCAAAGCAGTCGAAAACCGACCTCTCCGCAGCCGACTGGATTACGGTGAACTTGGAATTGCCCGACAAGACCGACCAGTTCATGCAAGGGCTTGTCACCAAGAAAAACCTGAAAGTCATGTGCGTGAACAACATAGCAAGCACACTGCTCATAATCGACGATAATGGCAATCCTGCAAGCTCAAGCATAAAGTCTAAAATGTATAGCTCCGGGCAGCTTTACGACCAAGACGAGAAATCGTTTACATGGGATCAGGTGACAAGCATGGTGGAAGACGCCAACGGCAGAATATGGCTTGGCACCAATAATGGCGTGATAGAGTTTAATCCTGCCAATGCGCTCAACGACAATTTCCGTATAAACCGCATAAAAGTGCCTCGCAACGACGGCACCAACCTTGCCGACTATCTGCTGTCGGGTACGGAAATAACGGCTCTCGCAGTAGATGGAGCCAACCGCAAATGGATAGGCACTGTGAGCATGGGACTTTACCTTGTCAGTGCCGACGGCTCGAAGATTCTCAAGCACTTCTCATCGAGCAACAGTATGCTCACCAACGACCGAATAGTGTCGATATGCTGCAATCCAAACAGCAATTCTGTGTATATAGGCACGCCTACGGGACTTATCGAATATTATAGCGACGCTGCTCCAGCAGCCGACGATTACAGCGGCATCTATGCCTACCCCAACCCTGTCGGGGCCGACTACACTGGCGAAATCACCATTACAGGACTTATGGAAAACTCGCTCGTGAAGATTGCCGACGCTGCCGGCAATGTGATTCGCTCGCTCCAATCCACTGGAGGCATGGTATCGTGGGATGGCTGCTACAGCAACGGTGAGCGTGTGAAGACTGGCGTATATTACGTTCTTGCCTCGCAGAACGAAAACAGCAAAAGCAGCGGCGTAGTGACCAAGATTCTATTCATAAAATAGCCCGAACCAGCCAATACGCACACTATTAAGTATAAAAAATGCCGCATCCTTGTTCTCTCCGGGTGCGGCATTTTTAATTCCTATTCGGCAAATTCAGGATTTGCGGCTATTCATTCGCCGTATCCATCTCATTCAGATGCTCGGCATATATGCGACATGCCAATCCCACAAGCTCCACACACGGACGCTTGCGGTAATACTCCGGTGTGCGCGCTTCGGGCATTGCAGACGTTGAAGCCATAGGCTTCAATCCGAGCATCTCAGCACATATTATTGAGCCGGTCTCAGCCTTAAACTTTCCTGCAAGGCTCTGCACAAGCTCATAGTTCTTACCTTTAGCGGTATTGTTGCGAGCCTCAACCGAGCCGTTTTCAAGTCCAGCAAGCATCCCCATTCCGCTCACAGTGCCGCACGTCAGGCGCATACGTCCGAAGCCGCCACCAAACGATGAGGCGACGCGCAACATCAGGTCGCGGTCGATGCCATACACATCGGCAAATGCCGCCGCCACCGACTGCGCACAGCCATATCCGCTCTTGAACAGTTCCTTGCCGAGCTTTTCCCGCTCCTCCACATTCACTTTCATATTCCCAATATTTAATTACTTTCTTAGTTTCATATTTTCAATTCAAATCACGAGTGTCAAAGGACCTTACGATACACGTCCATTATGCCCGATGCCATTGCCCGGCGGCTGAATTTTGCGGCATGGGCAAGTCCCTCGGCTATCATCTTACTGCGCAAATTCTCATCGGTAATAACTCTGTTCAGCGACTCCACCAACGCATCCACATCATCGGGATTGACATATATGGCAGCTTTGCCGCCAGCCTCTTCAAGACACGAACCTGTAGTAGCCACCACTGGCGTGCGGCTGCACAGAGCTTCAAGAATCGGTATGCCGAAGCCTTCATAACGCGACGGATAGGTGAACGCACAAGCTGCCTGATATGCTGCCGGGAGGTCGCCGAATGCTATCGAGCGGAAATGCACCCGCTTCTCAAGATTGTGTTTTTTCACATATTCGTGAATGAGCTGCGCATATTTTGTCTCCCGTCCCACAAGCACAAGGCTCACGTCGGCGGGGATTCTGTGCATAGCCTTCACTGCGAGAAGTGCGTTCTTGCGCTCCTCTATAGTGCCTACATACAGGATGTAGTCTCCATCGGGCAACTTATAGCGACGGCGCACATCGGCAATCTCTTGCGGCGTACATTGCCGGCGAAAGCTCTCGTCGCAACCCTGATACACCACATCCACCTTGTCGGCAGCCACACCATACTCCTTCACGATATCCCTTTTAGTACACTCGCTCACGGCTATTACGCGCGATGAATTCTCACACGCCTTGCGGAATTTATAATTATAGATTTTGCGGTCGATGGTCTTATAGCAGTGTGGATAATACAGGAAAATCACGTCGTGGACAGTCACCACATTTGGTACATCTATATGTGTCAGCGGAAGCTCGTTGCTAAGCCCGTGGAAGAGTTCTACGCCATCGGCGGCACAATCCTTCACAATACCCGAAGAAATGCGCCACAAGCCCGAAAAAGCGCGTCCTGTGGCTGTTTTCGGAGCGAGCAGTTTCACATTGCTTCTTGCGAGCAGTGGCGAGAGCCGTGCATTGTCGGCTATTTTTGGGGAATAGAGTCTATATTCATTATCGGGATAATATTCCGACAGCACATCAATCACGAGGCGGCTGTAATTGCCAAGCCCGGTATTGTTGCACACGGCTCGTTTGCCGTCAAATCCTATCTTCATTGTGCGGTTTTGATATATTCTTTTTCAGTTAGTAGTTATAAAAATGCCTATGCTCCCCCCTATCGGCACACATTCACACTTGCAACCTTCTCGCCACGCGATTCAGCCGATGCAGATGCATATATCAGATATTTGCCGGTCGGCACACGCTTGCCGCCGGCATCAAGGAGATTCCAAATCGCTATGCCACCATCAGCGGCAATCTTTGCTACAGCATTCCCATCAGCATCGGTAACGGTCACCGTCGAGCCGCTCACAAGATGCTCGATAGTGACATCTCCTGTATAGTCGGCAGCTATGTTCATGGGCGAGACTGCCACTTTCGAGAAGTCTTTTTCTCCGGGGATTACGCCAGTCGCATATTCCACAAGTCCGTTTTCCGTTCCTGCATATATTGTGCTGCCGTCGGGCTTGCAGGCTATTGAGAGTATGCGGTCGCTCTTCAGCAGACTGTTGCTTGTGTTGAAATGGTTGATTATCCGTGTCCCGTCGGCACTCACCTGATATATGCCGGAAGTCAGTGTGCCAATCCATTTCTCACCCGAAGCGTCGGCAGCTATGCACGACACGTCTTTCCCTGCGAGCAAGTAATCGACCGCTCCGCCCGACTGCACCTTCATGCGCTCCACCCGGAAATCGTCGGAAAACGCCTTTGCCGGGTCGAAGCGTATAACGCCGTCAGAAGTCCCGAGCCACACCATTCCGTCATTGTCCTCAAAGAGGCAATAGTGATAAGTGGCATCATAGCTGTTGTTGTCTTGGTCGATAAACGATGTGAATTTTCGCGTCCTTATGTTTCCGCCAGCAGGATTTCCCCCGTCGTCGATTATCATAAGCTCCGAATCGAAGCGGCTGGTCACAGTTATCTTCATATTGCTCTTTTGAGCTATAAGGAATTGTGTACGGTAATCCGTAGAGCCGGGCAAAGTCACGTTCACAGTTATCCAGTCGGCGGCAGTCACATTGGCTTTATTCTGCTTATTGCGCGGAAGCACCGCCACGATATTGCCGGTATCGGTGTATTCTATCACCCACAAATTTTTGTCGGCATCCATCTGCACTCCCATTACCAAGTCGCACCAAGCCCACAACTGCACCATCGGACTGTTGTTCCAGTCGTAGTGCGCCACAACCTTGTTGCCGGTTATTTTATACACTCCTTCATACCATGTACCGCAATAGAACGTGCTGGGGTCATCAGGGTCGAACACTGGCGACATCATGTCGCAAAGCACCTTGCTGCTACTGTTTGTCGGCACGTCAATAGGGGTCATATCCGTCCACGAGCCATTTTTTAGGGTGTTGATGTAGGCTGGTATATTGTTTTGTGCCGTGTAAATGCTCGGGCCTCCAGTCATCACATACAGATTGTCAAGAGCCTTGTTGTAATACAGCTTCCCCACGCGCTTTACGCTCGATGCCGCAGGAGCCATATATCCGCCTTCGGCAGTAAGCAGCCCACCATCAATCCTCACCTTGCGCAAGCCATTTCTGCCAAGCTCCCAAAGCACAGATGCGTCGGTGCAGCTTGCGCAGAACATCGAATTTGCCATATCATCGCCAAGAGCCGTCTGGCTAAGCACTGCACCAGCCTTATCAAGCAGTATCAAGCGTGCGTTACGCTTGTCGGTGGCAACAAATCCGTCCACAGACGGCTGCACATTATCTACTGGCGAGCCATAGGATGCATCCACGGCAAGAGTGGCATCACCCGTCACGCTCACCACGTTCAGTGCCGCAGCTGTGCTGAAAAAGACAGATTTGTCGTCGATTGCCGTAAGCGTTCCGCTTCCTGCTGCTCCAGTACATTCGGCAAACTTTGAGACAGCGGCATGAGAAGCGTCGTCAGGTGCCGCATACAGCTTGTCGCCCACATTCATCAATATCTTGTCGCCCACTTTGGTCACCGAATTTACCTCCGTGTAAAACACATTGGCTTCAGTGATTTTGCACGCATCGCAGTCAAGCACGAGATAACCGAAATCGGTGGCGATATACGCATCTTTGTCCACAAACGCCACATCGTTTATGGTTCGAGATGTGGTGAGCGACATGTCGGCCACGTCTGGGAAATTGACCACAGCACCATCGGGCAATATCATATCGATATTCGACGATGAGTAAGCCGCCACCACACAATCATTATACTGATTATAGTATATGTCGGTCACTTCATTGTCGTTAAGCATATTACGCTTCGAGCAAGCCGTAATAGCCGCAGTGTTCTTGTCGTATCTGAACAGATTTCCGTCGGCCACGAAATACACTCCCGATTTTGAATCCACCGCAGTCTTTTGCCCTTGCAGAAACACCGAGTGCAGTGTCCAGTCGCCCACATTAAACTGTGCTCTTATGATGCCGGACGGCAACACAGCAGCCACAAATGCCGCTGCTATCAGCAACTTCTTTATCATAGCAAATGCTTTTATTTTCTAAAAATTATGTATTTTTACAAAGATAACTTCTTTGCCGATAAAGCACAAAAGATTTACCACAAAAATGCTGCTAACGGAAAGGCATTTTACAGTTTTTACGGCAAAAGATGCCAGCCTATGCCATATTTTTAGTACCTTAGCAGTGCTTATGTGTGGCACACTTAGTGATATTCACCACACGCAGCTTCATCCAATGGCAGATAAAATGACACCCGAGCAACGGCATCTGTGCATGAGCCACATTCGCAGCCGCGACACCAAGCCCGAAATCTTAGTAAGGCGTTGGCTATGGCACTATGGCTATCGCTACAGGCTTAATGTGAGGTCGATAGCCGGCACTCCCGACATAGTTCTGAGCCGCTACCGCACAGTCATTTTCATCAATGGATGCTTTTGGCACGGACATGACTGCGACAAGTTCCGTCTGCCCAAGAGCAACACCGAATTTTGGCGCAAAAAGATAGAACGCAACCGCAATCGCGACAACGAGAACTTCATAAAGCTACGCGCCGAAGGGTGGCATGTGGTTGTGCTATGGGAGTGCCAACTCTCGCGACAGAATTTTTTCATCACTATGCAGGCACTCGACTACCGCCTCAGCCACTACCTCATCGACCAGCACACATTGGGCAACCTCAGCACGCAAATAGCAGCCGAGCCATCTGCCACCTATTCCCCCACTCCATCATCCCCCGACAATCCCCCAAAACGCTATTGAAGAACACCATGATACCACACAGCATTCTTCAATATAATTATTTTTTATCTTCAAAAAATAGCATTGAAGCCTTTTATCCTTCCAATAAGCAAATTTTGCGGAATATTCTTTCAATAGTGGGCGCATTTGTGTAATTTTGTAAAAAATTTTTATAACGATACCAATGAGGAAAATAACCGCAACGGTAATTACCTACAACGAAGGAGAAAACATAGAACGCTGCCTAAAATCTCTTCAAGGCGTTGCCGATGAAATCATCGTAGTGGACTCTTTTTCTACCGACAACACTCTTGAGATTTGCTCTCGATATGACTGCGTGGTGACTCAACGCCGCTTCAATGGATACGGCGCACAGAAGCAGTATGCGGTATCGTTATCCACAAACAGCTACATCCTCTCGATTGATGCCGACGAATTTCTCGACGACGACTTGCGCCGCTCCATCATCAAACTGAAGACCGACGGCTTCAGCCACAGGATATATTCGCTCAACCGCCTCAACTACTACGGCAATGTGCCAGTGAAGCACAGCGGATGGAGTCCCGACTGCCCGATACGCCTGTTCGACAAGCGATATGCGAGCTGGAACTTGAGAGATGTGCATGAGGCTGTCATCTTCCCCGGCACGCTGCGGCCTCAACTTGTGTTCGGGCTGCTTATCCACAACAAGTGCAGCGGCAATGAGGAGCTGCGCCGTAAAGAGGACAGATATGCCTCAATCAATGCCAAGATTCTTGTGAATGAAGGTCGCAGCGCCAATATATTTACGCCCTACTTCAAGGCTGCCGTGGCGTTTGCGCGCACTTATCTGCGCCGGCTCGGCTGTCTCGACGGCAAGGTGGGATTTGAAATAAGCCTCACAGCAGCCCATTCGGCTTTGGCGACGTTCAAGCTGGTGCGCCGCAACCAGCGAAGATAAGGAGGACTGCGGTGACTACATAAAAATTCATCTCCTCTTAGGGAGATCAACTCTTTTTTTAATTTAAGCGTTATGGCAATCAATGTTTTTCACATTATTTCTGATAAAATTTGGGGCGGTGTAGAACAATACGTCTATGACCTTGCCGCCGAATTGCGCGCCGAGGGCAACTACATCGAGATTGTGGCGCGAAACCGCCGGCAGATTTTAGACCGTCTGCGCGAGCTGGAAGTGCCCGTATCGATACTACCGCTCAAAGGACTGACCGACATCGACAGCCCACTGCGCTTCGCACGTCTTATCAAAAAAGGGAAAAACATCATCCACGTCCACAACGTGAAAGATGCCGCAACTGCCGTGCTTGCCCGGCATATATCGGAGAACAAGAACAACAAGATTGTGATGACTTGCCACGAGGTGAAAAAAGCTAAACGCGGAATCATATACAAGAAAGTGTATCGCGACATCGACAAGATTATTTTTGTGTCGGACCTTGCCCGCGAGGCATTTGTAGAGTCGCGCTCAGGCATCGACCCTCAGCACATGACGGTGATACACAACAGCGGACACCGCCTACGCGACAAAAACATCCCCACCATCGACATTCGCAAGAAATACAATATTCCTGCATCGAAACGCCTCATCATGTTCCATGGGCATGTCGCTGCCGAGAAGGGCGTGTCGGTGCTTCTGCGTGCGCTCACTCAGCTCGACAAGGAGAAGTATCATCTCGTGATAATCGGGTCGGGAGAGACGAAATATATGGGAATAATCAAGGCTTTTATCGTTGCCAACCAACTGCTCAACAACGTCACATTCCTCGGCTATCAGAATTGCGTCCAGCCTTTGCTTGCACAGTGCGACTTCGGCGTGCTGCCGTCGGTGTGCCGCGAGTCTTTCGGCCTCACCAATCTGGAATATATGATGGTGGGGAAAGCGCATATTGCCACAAACAATGGCGCACAGAAAGAATATATCGACAATGGAACGACGGGCATCCTCGTTAATCCCGACAACTTTATGGAGCTTGCCAGCGCGATTGATCAACTTATCGACAGTCCAGAATTATGCGCCCGCATAGGTGATGCCGCAAGCCGGAAGTTCGACACCGAGCTGAGCTACAGTCACTTCTATAGCAATATCATCGACACCTACAGAAGCTTGTTCTGAGCGAGCTTGTCAAATAAAGCAAGCCATTGATTGCCTATGCGCTCAGGGCTGTATTCCATCGACTTATGCGCCACATTGTGGCGCAACCTCATTTTCTCGTCTTCAGGAAGCGACGCGAAGTCAATCATGCGCTGTGCGAAAGCCTCAACATCGCCATTCGGCACAAGGAATCCATTCTCTCCAGAAGGTGCTATAATGCTGCGTGTGCCAGCCGATTGACAGTCCATGACGATAGGAATCACGCCATTTGTCTGAGCCTCTATAAGACAAAGCGGATACCCTTCATACTCTGATGTCAGGCAGATAGCAGAAGCGTCGCGATAGAAAGTGCCGGTGTCGCGGCGATACCCTGCAAACGTCACGTTTGGCAACCCTGCTGCCGATGCTTCGAGCTTCGCCCTCTCAGGTCCGTCGCCCACAATTATCAGCTCCCAGCCAGTCAATGCACTGCTTGCGATTCGCCAAGCGTCAATCAAGCGGTCGATACGCTTGTCGGCATAAGACAACCGTCCCACATACACAAATTTATGAGCCTTATCATAGTTGATGGCATCCACCGGTGTCACCATATTGGATATTGCCACAAGTTTTTCTTCGCCAAATCCCAGTTTTGAGGCAATTATTTCACGGTCTTCCTCACATAGCACCATGAAAGCATCATATCGGTTGAGATTGTCGCAATACAGCTTCATGAATTTTGTGGTCAAAAGATCGAGCACCTCATATCTAAGATACTGCATCGTGTAGTATTCAATCCTTTTCCACAAATTGCCTTTGCTGCGCTGCTTTCCACGCATCTTCTTAACTATGATTTCCCAAAATGGGATGTTATGGTTGGCATACACCGTCTTGCAGCGAGCCCGATGCAGCCGCTCGGGCAAGTGCTTGATATTCACGCCCACCGACACAGCCACATCTATATGCTCCTCCTCCACATATTCGCAGATAAAGTCGCAGAATGCGCTGTCATCTACGCCACGAGCTGGTGAAAGGATGTGAAAACGTCTGTCATCTACGGCTTGTGTGTATTTTTCTGCATGGAAATTCTTGGTGAATACAAAAAACTCCATTTCCGGCTTTTTAAGCAGTTCGTTGGCGACATCAATGGTCACCTTCTCGGCACCGCCAAAGGGGAAATCAATATGGATGAAAGCTACCTTCATTGCTCGCCCAAAATTCTCAGATAAAGATTGATATATGCGTCGGCGCATTTGCTCCAACAGAATGAGGCTGCACGCTCACGCAACTGAGCCGCCTTTTTCTCGGCATCGGCACAAAAATCGCTCAATCCGCCGCGAGTGACTGTAGCCATCACTTCCGGGTCGAGATTGTCATAATAATAGGCGCAATCGCCTCCTATCTCGGGAAGGGATGTGAGCTTCGACAGAAACACAGGCTTGCCGAAGTGCATAGCCTCGATGGGCGGAAGCCCGAAGCCTTCACACAACGACGGGAACAAGAATGCCTTGCAGTGGCGATAAAGTTCGGCTTTGTCCTCATTGCTGACATGGTTAAGCATCACCACATTTTTAAGTCCCCATTCCGATATTTGAGACTGCAATCGCCGTGCATAATCGGAATTAAGATTGCCTACCACCACAAGCTGCTCTTCGGGCATATAGCGCATCATCTCCACTATCTTATGCACATTCTTTTTGGGCATAAGGCTTGAGATATGGAACAGATAGCTACCATCGGTCAAATTAAACTTAGAAAAGTTGCCGTGGACACCAGTCAAATCGGTCACGCCATTGTAGATTACCGGTCCGTTGCTCCTCGGCGAAAAGTGAGCCTCCACATCGCGTTTCACGAAATCTGAGATATATGTGACCTCATCGCAACGCTTCAACGCCTTTGCGAAACGGTGTTTATACCATTCAAGGCGGTCGCCGCTTTTCTCATACATGAAGTTGATGTCGTGAACGGTCATAAGATTCTTGCGCGCTTGCCGCATACACTTCAGTCTCGACAGTTGGTGAGTGATATGGCAAATATCAAATCCTTTTTTCAAGTATCGGAGTGTGACATAGCGGTTGATGAGCGAAAACCGGATATAATTCACCGAGCCGCCAAAACATCCCACAGAATTCTTCGGAACAATAAAATAGAACTCAATATTGTATTTTTTCTTGATTTCATCGGCATGAGATGCGATGTTGCTGCCGAGTTGATAAGCGTATTCTCCTAATCCCACATTACGGTTTCGTATGTCATACAAGTAAATTGCAATTTTCCGCGCCGGAAGACTATCATCCATAGTAGTAATTTCAGTTTGATAATATATTTATATGCCGCAAAATTAGTCAATATATACAATATGGCAAAATAAACATCGCCAATTTTGCCATCACAGGTCAGCTCAAAGGAGTTTTGGATACGCACTTCAAGTTTTTGTCTCTCAGCCTCATAAATGGCAAAAGCTGGCTCAATGTCTTGGCTATGCGCTCGCAATAATAATGAAAGCACGTCACGCCATAATCATTCAGCACATACAGCAGCCTCTGCCTCTGCTCGCGTGAATAGCTTTTGTCCCTCAAAACTTTTTTATATTCCACCCCCATTCTGCACCATCTCAGCAATGCATTTGTCGAAAAGTCTTGCCAAATGTTGCGGTTAATCTCCATCGACTCACGAAAACGCTCCACAGTCTTTTCGCTTGTCACTGTGACGCGCTTGTTATGCTGGCGGAAAAAGCTGAGTCTGCGGTTGAT
The DNA here is from genome assembly GCA_964459845.1 of uncultured Muribaculaceae bacterium. Classification (GTDB taxonomy): domain Bacteria; phylum Bacteroidota; class Bacteroidia; order Bacteroidales; family Muribaculaceae; genus CALZFJ01. Next base: position 28,435 of record CAYWOC010000019.1, read on the forward strand.
TTTGATTACATCGCCATGCTTCAGCATATCAATCCACAGCATCCAGTCGCCCGAGAAACGCATATCGGCAAAGCGTTTATCGGCAGCCAGATAGGCTTTCTTGCGCAGCAGGACCATGCTCGCATTATACACCGTATTGTCCCAGAAAAGCAGGTATCTGATATATTTTTTAGCCGGATAGAGGCTCATGCAGCCATCAAGCGAAACCCAATCCCAGTCGGCATCGATATTCTTGTCATTCTCATCCACAAATTGCGAACATGTTGCAACGAAAGCCGCCGAAGGATTCTCGTCGAGAGCCATCACCGTGTATTCAAGAAAATGACAGTCAGCAAAATCGTCACTCTCGGCAATCCACACATATTCCCCCGATGCCAGCTCAAGACCACGCTGCCACTGCTTAAAAGGGCTTCCAGTGTTCACGTCATTCTCCACATAATGCGTCACCTTGGGATTTTTTGCGTATTCACGCAGTAGTTCCTGGCTGCCGTCGGTAGAGCAGTCGTCGAGCAGAATTATCTCAAAGTCTTGAAATGTCTGGTTCAAAACTGTCTCCACACGCTCTTGCAAATATCTACGGTAGTTATAATTCGGAATTATTACACTAACTTTTGGCATCTCTATTCAAAATATATCGTATAGTGTCGCAAAATTACACAATATTCAATTAATCACCAAATTGGCGCAACAACCCCATCACCGTCATCATCCCGAGATTGCCATAGCCACAAAAAATTGACAGCAACCACCTGTCCCACCGTCTGAAACCAATCGTAATTAGCTAAAATTGCGAATAAGCCTAATTATATTTCGCAATATCACATAGAGGCGACTAATTTTTCATTTTATAACAGTAGCATAAATAATTATTGCCAAGTTTTCTGTAATTTTGCAACGAAATGGCATTTAGAACAAAAATAATAATCAATCCCGATTTTGAGAGCCTTAGACCATTTATTGAAGAGGTTCCTTTTCGCAACCAGATGCTTGGCGAAATTATATACTCCGGACGAAATGTGGTTTTCAGAAATACCGAGACCGGCACACCACTTTGCATCAAGAGTTTTAAGATTCCGCCTATATATAACCGCATAGCCTATACATTCCTGCGAAAAGGCAAAGCTCGCCGCTCATACGAAAATGCGCTGAAGCTTCTTGAATTAGGCATCCCCACCCCCACTCCTGTGGCATACGCAGAAGTATATGCCGGCAGACTGCTGCAACGCAGCTACTACATCAGCCTAATGGTCGATGCCAAGGATGTGAGGTCGTGGCAAGACCGCCCCGACGGTGAAGATATTGCCGAGAATATCGCCAAGCTGCTATACGATATGCACTGCGCCCACATCTGGCACCGCGACTTCTCGCCCGGCAATGTGATATACGACAGCGACCGACGCTTTTATGTTGTCGATATCAACCGCATGCAGTTTGAAGTGTCATCAAAAAAGAAATTTTTGCAGAATTTCCTGCGCATCAACGAGTCGGCTGAAGCCATAGCCCATCTTGTGGAATTATATGCCAAAATCGCTGGCATAAGCTATGTGAAGCCTCTCACCGAAAAGGTGCTTAAAGCTCACCACCGATTCTGGAAAAGACTCCATGCACGGAATCACCGCCGAGCAATGAGGCAGCAAAAACGTCATAACAAATAAACGCAATATTTTGCCCAATGAAAAAAGCTATAGAAAACTTCACCCACAGCATCATAGGCTCGATGATATGCAACGTCATTCTTTCGTATGTGGTGTTCATGCTTGCACGCTTGGTGTTCTTTGTGGTGAATATGCAATACTTCATCGACTACATGTCGTGGCAGCTTGCTGCCGATATGCTTAGAGGCGCACTCGCCTTCGACACTTCGGCTGTGATATATGTGAATGCCATCTACGTCCTTGCCACAGTGCTGCCATTGCACACCAAGGAGACCGACAGATACTACACTTTCACAAAGTGGACATACATCGTGCTTAATGCAGTGGCTTTAGCCGCCAATTTAGCCGATTGCGTGTATTTCCAGTTCACTGGCCGCCGCACCACAGCCACCGTGTTCAGCGAGTTCAGCAACGAGGGCAACCTGCTCGGCATCATAGGAAACGAATTTCTAAACCACTGGTATCTTGTGCTGATTTTCATCCTATTGATATTTGCCTTGTGCCGTCTCTACCGCAAGCCAAAAGAGAAATGGCGCGTGAAATGGACTTTATATTATATCACTCAGACTCTTGCTTTGTGCATCGCCGTTCCGCTGAGTGTGGCAGGAATACGTGGCGGATTTGCGCACTCCACGCGCCCTATAACCATAAGCAATGCCAACCAGTATGTGAACCGCCCTATCGAAGCTGCCGTGGTGCTTAACACCCCATTCTCAATAATCAGAACTATAGGCAAAAAGCCGTTTGAAACGCCTCATTACATGAGCGATGAGCAGATGCAGAGCATTTTCAGCCCGGTGCATCAGCCCTCGGGCGACAAAACTTTCAATGCCAAGAATGTGGTGGTTCTGATTGTGGAAAGTTTTGGCAGCGAATATAATGGCACTCTAAATCAAGAGCTTGACGGAGGTACTTATCAAGGGTTGACTCCGTTCACCGACTCTCTTATGGCAAAATCAGTGACATTCAAATATAGCTTCGCCAACGGAAGAAAGAGCATAGACGGAATGCCTTCGGTGCTGTCGAGCATCCCTATGTTCGTAGAGCCGTTCTTTCTCACCCCGGCATCACTCAACAATGTGACAAGCATTGCCGGTGAACTTGATAAAAAGGGATACTACACAGCTTTTTTCCATGGTGCGCCTAATGGCTCGATGGGATTTCAGGCTTTTGCACGCACTGTCGGGTTCAAAGACTATTACGGTCTTGACGAATATATGGCGAAACACCCCGACGGCTCTGCCGACTTCGATGGCACTTGGGCTATCTGGGACGAGCCGTTCTTGCAGTACTACTGCGACGAGATGAGCCACTTCAAGCAGCCTTTCATGACAGCCTTGTTCACTGCATCTTCACATCATCCGTTTGTCATCCCCGACAAATATAAGGATAAATATCTCGAAGGCAAATTGCCTATACACAAGTGCATACGCTACACCGACAATGCTCTGCGCAAATTCTTCGAAAACGCAAGCAAAAAGCCGTGGTTCAAGAATACCCTATTCGTGCTGACTGCCGACCACACAAACCAGACGTGCCACAGCGTGTATGAGACCGACCTTGGCGTATTCTCCGTCCCTATCATATTTTATGCCCCAGGCGACAGCCTTCCTGCCGGGCTAAACAGTCGCAGCATAGCTCAGCAAATAGACATCATGCCCACCGTGCTTGGATACCTCGGATACGACAAGCCATATGTGGCATTCGGCTGCGACCTGCTCAGCACACCTGCCGACAAGACTTATGCGGTGAGCTACATCAACGGGGTGTATCAATATGTGAAAGGCGACTATCTGCTGCAATTCGACGGAAAGACGACAAAAGCAATCTACCGTTATAAGACCGACCGCCTGCTGCGGGAGAACCTTGCGGGACATATTCGCCAGCAAGCTGCAATGGAGGCTGAGCTTAAAGCCATAATACAGCAATATATGCAACGTATGAACAGCAACAACTTGACAATAAAGCAATAACACTTAACAACATCAACAAATGAGCAACAACAAATCCAGCCACAGCGGAGTGCGTCTTGTGGCTGCACAATACATAATTCCTTTTATCCTCATCACCTCACTATTCTTCATGTGGGGCGGTGCAAGAGCCGTTCTCGATGTGCTTAACAAGCATTTCCAGCTAAGTTTCGGTGTCACAAAAGCACATTCGGCTCTTATGCAGTCGGCTATATATGGAGCTTATTTCCTGCTCGCAATTCCGGCCGGGCTTCTTATTCGCCGCTTCGGCACGCGAATTGGCGTTATCACAGGACTGTCACTATTCGGCATAGGCTCGCTGCTGTTTATCCCCACAAGCATGGTGATGACTTTTGAGCTGTTTCTGCTGCCTCTGTTCGTAATAGGATGCGGACTTGTCATCCTCGAAACGGCAGCTAACCCCTACATCACCCTGCTGGGCGACCCTCGCACCGCTGCCGGACGGCTAAATCTTGCCCAGTCGTTCAATGGACTCGGCAGCATAATGGGCGTGATGCTTGGCGGGCTGTTCTTCCTCGGAAACGACACTGCCGGCTCGGGCAATACCGACATTGCCCTACCCTACACCTACATAGGCATCTTTGTGCTGATTGTGGCAGTGTGCTTCACTCGCATAAAGCTACCCGAAGTCATCCAAGAAGACACCAAGAGCGTAGCCAGCGACAAGCGCACGCTGCAACCGCTGTTCTTCCTCGGTCTTGCCGCTCTTGTGGCTTACGAGATTGCTGAGATTTCCATCAATACATTTTTTATCAACTATATGAGCGATGATGGCTTTCTGTCGCCGAAAGATGCTGCTATGATACTTTCGATTGCCGGACTGGGACTGTTTATGGCTGGACGTGTAATAGGTGGAGGACTGATGAGCCGCATTTCTTCAAAGAAAATCCTGCTTATATGTGCTGTCGGCACTGTCACAACGATGATTTTAACCATTGCTCCACTTGGAATAGTGTCGAAATGCGCTCTCGTGATATGCTATGTGTTTGAAAGCATAATGTTTCCCACAATTTTTGCCCTTTCGCTGCAATATGCGCATGGCAACACCGAGCGTGCGTCGTCGATATTGATGATGAGCGTAGTGGGTGGTGCAATAGGACCTGTAACTATGGGGTGGATGGGCGACACATTCTCCATCACTGCGGCATTTGCCGTGCCACTCGCGGGTTTTGTGGTGGTTCTCGCTTTTGCGCTTGCCTCACTGCGAAAGCATTGACATAATCGCTACAGTTTATTCCGAACATATCTTCTTTTAGATTTACGAGGTTATTATAAATTTTAGAGATTATTAGGGCATTTCTATCAAGACATTACGAAAATTTCTGTAATTTTGTCTTTGATGATTGGATGTGACATTGCGAGCAGTGTGTATTGTCGCCCGAAGCAATGAGTTCCTTGCCAATCAATTCATTATTATACAACCGTTTACAATACTAATTATGAATACTGAAATAAAAGATAAGCCAGAAGACGTGCAACAAAGCGGCTCATTGAAAGAACGCCTCTCACGAGTTAAAACCACCCGATGGATCCGATTCGGAATTGTTGCCGCAATATTCATTGGCTGGGTGATTTGGCTCGGCACTTGGTGGGTGATACTGTTTTTGCCGCTGCTCGCCGACATATACCTCACCCAATTCATACCATGGACTTGGTGGAAACACACCAAGAACGCTGCCGTTCGCACTGTCATGGGATGGGTAGATGCCATTGTGTATGCTTTGGTGCTGGTGTATTTCATATTCCTTTTCTTTGGGCAGAATTATCAGATCCCTTCTTCTTCTCTCGAAAAATCACTGCTTGTTGGCGATTATCTGTGGGTGAACAAGATGATATATGGGCCACGCGTGCCTAACACCCCACTCCACTTTCCTCTTGCTCAAAACACTATGCCAATATTAGGCTGCAAATCATATATCGACTCTCCGCAATGGGGCTACCACCGCCTGAAAGGATTCCGTAATGTGGAGCGTTTCGACATAGTGGTGTTCAACTACCCTGCCGGCGACACAGTGGCTCTGAAAGTACAAAACCCCGATTACTACACTTTGTGCAGCATCGAGCCGGGTGGACGTGAAGCGGTGCGCACAAACAAGGCAAAATATGGCGATGTCATCTATCGCCCTGTAGATCGCCGAGAGAATTATGTGAAGCGTGCGATAGGATTGCCTGGCGAACGGCTGAAAATAGTAGATAACATCGTGTATATCAACGGAAAGCCACTCCCAGAGCCTGAAAACGTGCAATACAACTACTTTATTCAGACCACAGGCAGCGAATTGACTGCCGCCGAATGGGAAGCTCTCGGAGTGAGCGTCGATGATCGTAACCGCATTCCTATAACCGACGACAGCGAGAAGCTGGGTGTGCTTAGTCTCGGACTAAATATCGACGATGAGGGCAACGTGCCACCCATCTATCAGTCGCCACTCACTAAGGCTATGCGCGAGCAGCTAAGCCACATGAGCAATGTAGCCAAAGTGATTCCTGTGCCTACGAATGAAATGATAAACGTATATCCTATCACCCACAACTATGGCTGGACCCGTGCCGACTATGGAGAGATATGGATTCCACAAAAAGGCAAGACTCTGCACCTCACGCTGCACAATCTGCCTGTATATGAACGCGTAATACGAAACTATGAGCATAACGACCTTGCTGTGCGCGATGGCAAAATCTTCATCAACGGCATCCCTACCGACAGATACACATTCAAGATGGACTACTACTGGATGATGGGCGACAACCGCGACAACTCTGCCGACTCTCGCTATTGGGGTTTTGTGCCCGAAGATCATGTAGTAGGCTCTCCTATATTCGTCATCATATCTTTCGATAAGGACAAGGGATTCCCTGGAATACGCTGGAACCGCTTCTTCAAAGACGCTAACCCCGACAAATAAAAAGCTGCCCCCCACACACATACATTTGCGATATATGGAGAATATGAGTGACGACATTCAAGCCGTGTTCAGCAGTGCCTATGCCGGCAGTGTGCGATATTATGCCGCAATGCTTGGCTGCGGCTGCCGCATCGGTATCGACGACGGCGAGCGGGTGAAGCGTCACTCGTGGATTCACAACCATTGCCGCATTGCCGGAGCCAATGGCGTGCAGGCACTTGCAATACCCATCGAAAAGCCTTCGGCGGATGCCGCCGGCTACCGTGTGCGCGACATGCGCATCTCGGAGCATGGCGACTGGCGACGCATCCATTGGGGGGCAATTTTCTCTGCCTACGGCAAAACTCCGTTCTTTGAATATATTGCTCCCGACCTGCAAACCATATACAATCGAGGCGACCACTGGCTCATAGATTTCAATATGGCATTGCATGAATTGATTGTCGATTTCCTCGACATCCCGATAGCAGCTTCCCGTTGCGGAAACGACATGTCTCTGCCCTATCATTCATCAAGCGATTTTCGCGGGCTTATAGGCGAGAAAAAGCCCGACGCGATAAATCGCATCACCGATGAGGAATACTATCAAATTTGGGCATCCAAACACGGTTTTGTCCCGAATTTGAGTATTCTCGACCTGCTGATGAACACAGGGCGCGAAGCGATATTCACCCTGCACGACATGACTCTTAATTATAACTTCAATCGGTAATTAGGATTTGGGGAGATAAATATGATATACTTTGCCTTTTATATCTGTGTAAAATCGCATATATTCGACATTTAAGCAATGATTTCCTACATATCGACCACTATTGATGCCTCATAAATATTGTAATTTTTGTAATTTTGCATACGAAATTGGAATTATTTATGAAAATACGCTCTACTCTATCACTTATCTGCTTATTTTTTGCATTATTGGGCAACGCCCAAATCGTGAAGCTCAACCAGCCGGGATTCAATGCCGACAGCATTCGCAAAGCCTTTGACGAGGGACCATATTTCACTCTGTACAAAGATAATTACTTCATCGTAGGAACAGCCGTAGGCGATAAGCCTAACGACGAGAACTCCGATGTGAAATTCCAAGTGAGTATCGCACAGAGGCTCACAAAGAGTACTCTGCCGGGACACACCTATCTCTTCCTCATGTATTCGCAGAAGTGTATGTGGAATGTTTTCCAAGAATCACTGCCTATGCGCGACCTCAACTTCAATCCCGGTATCGGACTTTCCAAGCTGCTTATCGTGAAGGACCGTCTTATCGGTAAAGCCACACTGCTTATTGAGCATGAGTCGAATGGCCGCGACGGAAAAGAATCACGCAGTTGGAACAAGATTTCATTCGCTGCCGGAGTCTTCATCGACCCTCAAATAATGATTCACGCAAAATACTGGATTCCAATTATCGACGGCGGCGAGAACCGCGACATACTGAAATACAGCGGTATTTATCAGACAGGAATACAATATATGTCGCCCAACGGCAGATTCGGCGGGGCAATCACACTCGTCAAGCGTCAAGGATGGAACCTGAATTTCAATACGATTCTCGAATTAAACTACCGCATATTCAAGAAGGAAAACCAGTTCTTCTTCGTGCAGTATTACAACGGATACGGAGAGAACTTGCTCGACTATAACCAGTTCCATTCACGTCTGCGTGTCGGACTGGTAATCAAGCCAAAATTTTTCAGCGATTATTGACGATTAGCATCTTCCCGCTCTCTCCGCGTTTTATCCTGAAGCAAACACACGATGCCGACTGCGCCCAATAGGGTAGTGGTGGTTACATTTTTGCACACTATCAGCCTATATGTGTGATAAATAAGTAAAATTTTATTCATTTTTCTTAAAAAGAAGACAATAAATGAATAGAATGTATATTTTTGTGCCATAAAACGAAAAATATGTTTTACAGCATGTTTTTATGATAATTTAAAATTTGAATCGGCTATGACTAAAATTGAGAACATCAAAAATGTGGCACATCGCCTGAAAGGTCTGCGCGATGCTCTTGACCTCACTGTAGAGGAGTTTGCCCAAAGCTGCGGCATTGATGCTGAGACATATCTGAAATATGAATCGGGCAATACCGACATCCCCGTAAGTTTCATTTATACAATAGCCCAAACCCACGGTGTGGAACTTCCCGCACTGCTTTTTGGCGAAGAGCCTAAAATGACCAGCTACTTCGTCACCCGACATGGCAAAGGACACCGCGTGGAACGCACCGAGGCTTATAGCTATCAATCGCTCGCATTCGGATTTGCAAGCAAGAAGCTGAACCCATTTATGGTGACTGTGGAGCCAGACAACAACGAGAACATCACACTCAACACCCACAACGGACAAGAATTCAACTATGTGGTTGCCGGAAAGATGGAAATCCATATCGGAGCCAATACCATTGTCCTAAACGAGGGCGACAGCATAATGTTCAATTCTGCCATTCCTCATGGCATGAAAGCTCTTGATGGCAAGCAGGTGAAATTCCTTGCTGTAATAATCTGAGCATAAAGCGCATATATATATTCAAATCAATCTATAAAAAATTTTACGACAGACAATATGCTTGAGAAATTCCTTGATAAAATAGAGTTTGAATCCTACGAGGATTTCATGCAAAACTTCAAAATAAATGTGCCGGCAAACTTCAACTTCGCCTATGATGTGGTTGATGAGTGGGCAAGAATCGAACCCGACAAAAAAGCCCTGCTCTGGACCAACGACAAGGGCGAGGTTCATCAATTCACCTTTGCCGACATAAAACGCGAAAGCGACAAGACGGCATCATTCTTCATGCAACTCGGCATCAAAAAAGGAGACATGGTGATGCTCATCATGAAACGCCGCTACCAGTTCTGGTTTGCCATCACAGCTCTCCACAAAATAGGAGCCACTGTGATTCCTGCCACACATTTGCTCACCGAGAAGGATATAATATACCGCGCAAACGCTGCCGACATCCGAGCTATTGTGGCTGCCGGCGACGATATCGTGCTTAATCATGTGAACAAGGCTCTGCCCGAATGTCCTACCGTAAAGAATTGCATATCAATCGGTCCCAACATCCCCGACGGATGGGACGACTTCAACAAGGGCATAGAAGAAGCTCCGGCATTTGTGCGCCCGAAGCATGTGAACAGCAACGATGACATTTCACGGATGTATTTCACTTCGGGTACTACTGGCGAGCCGAAAATGGTGGCTCACACTTTCACATATCCGCTGGGACACATTATCACAGCCCGCTATTGGCACAATCTGCGTGAAGACAGCCTGCATTTCACTCTTGCCGACACGGGGTGGGGCAAAGCCGTGTGGGGCAAATACTACGGACAATGGATTGTGGGTGCAAACGTTTTCGTATATGATTTCGAGAAGTTTGAGCCTGTGGATGTGCTTCACATGATTCACAATTTCAAGATAACTTCATTCTGTGCGCCTCCTACGGTGTTCCGATTCCTGATACGAGAAGACCTCACGAAATTCGACCTCACTTCGCTTAAATACTGCACAATAGCTGGCGAGGCTCTGAATCCAAGCGTATTCGACGAATGGTATAAGCTCACTGGCATCAAGCTGATGGAGGCTTTCGGACAGACGGAAACTACCGTCACCGTCGGTACTTATCCATGGGTTAAGCCGAAACCGGGTTCTATGGGCAAGAAAAATCCTGTGTATGACATCGACCTTATGACCAACGACGGACGCTGGGCTGAAGACGGAGAGCAGGGCGAAATCGTGGTCAAAACTCATGGGAAGCATCCTCTTGGCTTATTCAAGGAATATTACCGAGATCCCGAACTGACCCACGAAGCATATCACGACGACATCTACCACACAGGCGATGTGGCTTGGCGCGATGAAGACGGATATTACTGGTTTATAGGGCGAAAAGACGATGTGATAAAATCGAGCGGCTACCGTATAGGTCCATTTGAGGTGGAATCAGCCCTAATGACTCACCCGGCAGTAGTGGAATGCGCCATAACAGGTGTCCCCGACGAGATTCGCGGACAGGTGGTAAAGACCACAATAGTCCTTTCCAAAGAATATAAAGGCAAAGAAGGTCCTGAGCTTATTAAAGAGATTCAAGACCATGTGAAGCGCACTACTGCGCCCTACAAATATCCTCGCGTAGTGGAATTTGTGGATGAATTGCCTAAGACCATAAGCGGGAAAATACGCCGTGTGGAGATACGCGACAAGAACAACAAGAAGTGACACAATCATCACTTCACTGCATAATATAATTATCCTGATGAAGAAATTAATCCAATACTCAGCAACTGTGCTGCTTACGCTTGGCGTGGGCAGCACAGTTTTTGCCCAAGGCTATGGCGGCAAAAGTGCAGCAAAACAGCCTGGCGACGTTATAGCCGTCACCATAGATAGCATAGAGAGCGATATGGGCTACATAATGATAACCGTTATGAGCGACAATTTTGAGCCGTTTGATTACCAGATGCGCCCATCAAAGCGCGGCAAGATGGTGATTGAGATGCGCAAGCCTGCCGGCGAAATGCCGTTCAGCATCATGGCTTTTGAAGATGCCAACATGAACCACCGTCTCGACCTCAACGAGAACGGCATTCCTTGCGAGAAAAGCGTGGCGAAGCATTGTCGCGGCGACGAGAGTGAGGTGACTGTCACGCTGCGGCACTACGACCGTCTGCTCGGCAAGAGCAGCGTGCCTGCCGACACCGTTCAGACAAAGCCAAAACAGTAGGGGAGACACAAACAGTAATTATGCAGCCACATATCATTATGGCTACCTCTCGCACGAAAGCGGCAATCATGATTCGGGCTGTACTTTAGGCAGCTCGATACGGAATGTAGTGCCTCGTCCCACTTCGGAATCTTTCACATAGATGCGTCCACCATGGTATTCTTCCACGATGCGCTTCACAAGCGTCAGTCCAAGTCCCCAGCCACGCTTTTTAGTGGTGTAACCGGGATTGAACACCGTCTTGAAATTCTTATGAGCTATACCTTTACCTGTGTCTTTCACATCAATAAGAATCATCTTGCCGGCATCACTGTTCACAGCAACATCAATGCTGCCTTCGCCCTGCATGGCATCTACAGCATTCTTGGTGAGGTTCTCCATTACCCATTCAAAGAGCGACTGGCACAGCATCACGCCACACTCGTCTTCAGGAAGATGCAACGTGAGCTTCACTCTCGACGATATGCGCGACCGCATATATTCCAGACTTGACGTGATGGCTTGATTGATGAAAGCGAGTTCCATTTCGGGCTTAGAGCCTATTTTCGAGAAGCGGTCGGCTATCACCGACAGGCGATGCACATCTTTGTCCATATCGCTCACAATGTCCTTGTCCACATCCATAGCCTCAAGCATCTGTGTCCACGCCATCAACGACGAGATAGGGGTGCCAAGCTGGTGTGCTGTCTCCTTCGACAATCCCACCCACACTTTGTTCTGCTCTGCCTTCTTTATGCTGATGAGAGCGAAATACACTATCAGAACAAACACGGCAAGCACACCGAGCTGGATATAGGGATAATAAGCCAGCCGACGCAGCACTGTTGAGTCCTCATAATACAAATGCTGCACAGTGTGGTCGTCAATGACTATGGGAATATGATTCTGTGTGCCTTCAAGACGCGATAATTTCGATTTTAAGAACTTTTCGTTCTCGGGGGATATGTCGTAAGGCGAAAGGCTGTCGATTGGCTCAGGGAGCTTGAAATTGCGGTGCAGGAGTATGTTTCCGTGGTCATCCACGAGCAACACGGGAATATTGTGGTTGCTCTCGATGATACTGAACAGGAAATCCACATCAGTATTCATTCCTGTGCCGGATGCTGAGGTCAGCTCCTTGGTGGCATTGGCCCAAATCTGCATCCTCTCTCGCTCTTGAGTGGCAAGATCCTTCACAAGATTGTTTGAGATATAGATAAAGCCGCTCACGAGAATGAGCGACACCACGATAAGCACCATTTTCCAAATCCTTCGGGAATCGTAGAAATTATGTAGTTTAATTGCCATAACGCTCAATATCCTCCTGAATCCATTTAGCCACACTGTCGTCGGTGTTCTTGCCAATCACTTCATCGGCAATCTTCTTCACGGCATCCACAGCATTCTCCACAGCCACACTATGGGTGGCAAGACGCATCATCTCCACATCATTCAGATTGTCGCCGAACACCACAAGGCGGTTTGCGCCGGTCTGCTTCTTCAGCCGGGCGAGAGCCGAGGCTTTTGTCACGCCGGGAGCATACACTTCGAGTATTCCGTCCTCATAATTGAATATATCATGGTAGCACACCGTGTGGCACGGAATCTTTGATGCTATGATGTCGTTGTTCACCAGTTGCAGACGCTCAAAGCGGTTCATCGAGAAGATGATGAGAGCATCGTCGCCTGTGGCTGTATATGGGTCGGCACCTATCACGAAGTTCTTGTAGGGGGTATTCATCCGCTCTTTCATAAACTCCTTTTCAGTGTCGAGAAGCTCCGAATTATGATATGCCCGCAGCACTCCGTCGTGGTTGCGATAGATAAACGGATGTATTCCGCGACGCTCATATATTGCGCAGATGTGCTGCACAGCATTCTCGCGCATCGCCACGGCATTCACATATCGGTGGATAGCCGCATCCCACATAGCCGCGCCGTTCATTACCACAAAGGGCAGGGTGGTCTTGATTCCGCTGAGCAGCGGCTCCACTGTGGCTGGAGTGCGTGCCGTTGCCACCGAGAACAACACACCGTGGTCGGTAATCAGCTCGTTTAATATCTCACGGCTCTGCTCCGACACCACCGACTGCTCATTGAGCAACGTGCCATCAAGGTCGGAAACATACAGAGTCTTCGTCTTTCGGAATGTCGCCGTAATACTTCTGAAGTTAAATCCCATATATAAAAAACGAAAAAAAGCAGTACTTATTTTGTTATTCACCACAAAAGTACTGCTTTATGCCAAATTATCAAAACTGCGCCTACAACGCCACCTTCACCGCTTTTCCGCCGAGGCGCACTATATAGATGCCCCGCTGTGGCAACTCGACGCTGCGGTCAAGCCCTCTGTACACGAGCTGTCCGCTCAGGTTATAGACCTCCATCGGTCCGTCATCATCGCCTCCTGTCACCACCACTCTTCCATCTGCCGCAAACACCTTCATCTCGTCACCATCTGCCGCCACATCATCAATGCCTCCCGGGAAATCCATTTCCTCTATATTTCTAAAATACCTCCAATTGTCGGCATTCTGATATAGTTCTTTCGACCCTTTCGGAACATATAGTGTGGCTTTACTATAATCGGCGCCAAAATGCGATAATAGAAGGGGCGGATTGGGATTTTTCGAATAGACCTTTTTTATCAAATTAAAAATAGGATTCGCTTTTTCACGAAAAGCGAATTCTCCTATTATCGATACATTTCGACCTAATATCACCTCTTCTAAGTATGGACATACAAATGCTTCTCGACCTATGAAATATACTTTATCTGGTATCTCTATTTTTCCCAATTTTAAGTCAAAAAATGCTTCTTCATCAATAATTTCCAGTGATTTAGGTAATTTTACAGAGCTTATGCTACTCCCATAACCGTATCTCATACCAATCTCAACTACCTTATATTTTTTACCGTCAAATTCAGCATATTCAGGTATAGATAAATAGTCTCGCAAATATGGTGTATCACGTGAGTTAACCAATTTACATGTCTGCTCATCGCCTGGATTTATCATATATAAGAGTCCTTTGTAATTAAAACTCTTTGCTGATTGACTACTATCATATATTTTCCGAAACACATTCCATGGTTTAGCTTTTTTATAATTTTCCACACTCCCATCTGGCACAATCAACACTGTTGTAGTATAACGGAATTTATCAAATGCATCTTGGTTTACTACAGGAGGCTCTGTGGCTGATATACGAAAACAGTTTGGCCAAGAGTTAAGAAATGCGTCCGAACCAATTGTTGAAATATTCTTAGATAAAACTACTTCATACAAACTAGTGCAATCTGCAAATGCATTCTTTTTAATCGTTTTTATTGTACTAGGCATTTCAATATAACCAAGTCTATAATTATAAGAAGAATCTCTATAAACATATTCGCCGATAGAAACCACACTGAAGCCTAATACTTTCTCTGGAATGTATATCGCATCATTATCTTTTATTTTTGTCAGTTCACAAGTACTGTCATTAAAAGATAATACTTTATATTTCATTTCGTCACAATATATTATTCCATTTGCAATATTCCCACGCATTTTTTCAAAATTATTCCACTTGTATTTTGATTTATATAATGCTTCAGTTCCAAAAGGGACATATACCGTTGCATCCGTATAGATGCGCGCCACAAACGAATCATCATATATCACTGGTGGTTTAGGACTTTTCATTATTATGGAATCTATCTTGCAATTAAAAGCATTCTCCTCTATGACTCTCATACTTTCTGGTATTTCTATCTTTGAGATTGCCCAACTTTCTTCATAAAAAGAGTATTCTTCAATCTCATCCACCGTATAACGTTCACCTTGATACACAACCGTATCTGGTATTTTTATTACTTTAGGATAATAGTTATTCCTTGGTCCTCGTGTCACTACACAAGTCTTATCCCATCCAACCTGGATTCTAAAAAACAAACCATCTTGCTCAAAATCATAATCATATCCGTATGCCCCTGCCGATGCTGTCAATCCGAACATCATCGCAGCAATAAACATTTGTATTCTAAACCACCTCATATCTTTTTATTTTTACTATTCCAACATTTCACCACCACTATATATATTCCTAAAATGAAATGACTTTATCACCTTTCCATCAAGATAGTAGATGTAATTAGGATCTTCAAATATTACATTTTTACATGAAGGATTTCCTTGCAAATCTTACGGTAGGCAAGATTTGCATCACTTGCCTCCAGAAACGGAAAAGTCCTCTCATTATTGACTTCCGCTTTTTGTTCTTCATTATTAGCGGTTTGTTCCATAGTAAATATTTTTCCGCAAACATACTAAAAAATAGCGAATTATCAAATAATTCCGCACATTAAAAGATTTATTTTACATTTTTCCCGAAAATTTTCATAATTTTGTTTTTACCAATAATTTAACTATCATTTTAATCATAAAAGTAAATAATGATGAGGAATACTCTTAAAAAGGCGTTTTTCTTGGCTATCGGAGCTGCTGTATGCGCTGCCCAGCCTATTTCGGCACAAACTGCAAAGACAACAACTGCCACAGTAAAGCAATACACAATCGCCGACCGTGCAGCCACGGCTTACACCAAAGCAATAAAAGTGGTGAGCAACGGTGAGCTTAACTTGAAATCGGCAAAATTGGTGAAAACTCTCAACAGCAACACTATATATGTGATATCCGACAACGTGTCGCTCGGAGGCGGCACATTGCAGCTCGGCAACGGAACTTGCCTAAAGATGATGGGTGGCTCTATCTCAAACGGCACAATAAAGGGCGACGGCAGCATTATCGATGCTCCTGAATATCGCATATTCTATGGCAACGTGAAGATTGCCGGCAACTTCTCCAACGCATTCCCGATAGAGTGGTGGGGTGCTGTGGCGAGCGGCAACACAGACAGCTCTACGGCCATCAACGCCGCAATACAGTCGGGTGCTACCAATCTTGTGGCTCACGGCACTGAATATCATATCAAATCTACAATCTTGCTCAACAAGAAAGGTACATCGCTGCACTTCGACGGCAATGTGGTGGCAAGCAAAGGGGTCACAGCTTTCGAGGTGTCGCAGCATCACATATCATTGAAAGTAAAGAACTTGACATCAGAGCTGAAGAAAACTGACACTCCTGTGGCAAGCTGCTCGGGAGTGCTAATATCCGACAACTGCTACCACAGCGACTTCGATATACACGCGATGTATAATTTCGGCAAGGGCTTCAACCTCTGTCCAAGATGCAACACGATTAATGTGGCTGGCATACAATACTGCAAATTCACCTTTCAGGAGCTTGTGAATGTGGAGAACATAGTGTTTGACCTTGACGGGACAAACAATGGCAAAGGACTGTGGATAAACGAGAACCAGTTTTTCGGCGGCAGAGTCGGCGGCAGCATAAATGGCAAAAGAAGCGGATATGGCATACGCTTCTATGGATGCCACACAAATGAGAAATATGACTGGGTGAACGGCAATGTTTTCTATAGCATCGGCTTTGAGGATGTTGACAATCCAATATATGGCTTGTGGAAATGGACGACCAACCAATTCCATGATTTGCGAATGTCGGAGAGCATAACCAGCAAAACTTATATTCAGATGGGCAACTGTAAGCTCATGAATTTCAGCGTAAAGAGTCAATTGAACGTGTGGGACGAAAAGACCAACAAATGCACTATGTCAATATCTATCGACAAGAATTGCGACCGCATAGTCTTTGAGGACATTGATTATATCCACTATGCCGACAAAGGTGTGCTGAAATCATATCTCAGGACAAGCATCTTCGGCAATCAGTATCAGATATTACCCCAGTTCGGGATAACAGAGCGTCTAGTACAATATAAATTATGAGGGAATA
>CAYWOC010000020.1:0-43761 GCA_964459845.1 uncultured Muribaculaceae bacterium
AGATAACACTATTCTCCGACATCTTCCCCGCCCACCTGGAAAATCCGCTGACCCCGTTTTACTACCCGATAAAAAAGAACGGCTGATACTCAATGAGTTATCAGCCGTTTTTAGTACCCAGAGCCGGGATCGAACCGGCATGGAAGTGAATCCACTGGTGTTTGAGACCAGCGCGTCTACCTATTCCGCCATCTGGGCTTAGGCGGTGCAAAGATACGACGATTTTTTGAGTTGGCAAGTGTTTTTTGCAAAAAAATGCGTTCCGATGCCGAAAAAAGTGTTTTTTCGCCTATTTTTCTTCATCAATGACTGTCTTTTTCACTTTTTTGCGTGCCGCACGGTCGTATCGGTTTATAACGTATTCATCGTAGTAGGCAATGAGCAGCGTTGTGAGCGGCAGTGCCACTATCAGTCCCACAAAGCCGAGCAGCGCGCCCCATATCGAGAGCGACAGCAGCATGATTGCCGGATTCAGCCCCATCGTCTTCCCCATAATTTTGGGGGTAAGGAAAAGGTCTTGGATGGCTTGCACGGTGCAATACACCAAGAATGTCCATCCGGCAAGCTCCCAGAAGCTGCCGCCCGTGGATACTGCGCTGACAAGGCACAGCACAGCAGCGATGGGGATGGACAGCAGTTGCAGATATGGGACCATATTCAGAAGTCCGATAAACAGCCCGAGAATAATGCCCATAGGCAGACCTATTATTGTGAAGCCAATGCTGAACAGGATGCCGACTATCGACGCTATCATGGCTTGTCCGCGGAAATAGTGGTTCATGCTCGTCTTCACATCGCTGAATATGCGCAGCGTGATATGGCGGTAGCGTTGAGGAATGGCTCGCTTGAAGCCGTTGGTGATTTTGTCGTAGTCGATCAATATGAATATCAGATAGAGCAGAACGAGAATCCAGCTACACAGGGTGAGGACGATGCTCAGAGTGCTGCCGACGACGTTCCACGTCTCTTCGGCAGTCTTGGAGATGAGGTTCACCCACTGCTCGCGTGTCAATAGCGACTGCAGCCAGTTGATGTCGATGTTGTCGCGAATGAAGTCGTGGACGGCAGCCGGCAGATACGGCACACTAAGCTGCGCCTTGGCATAGTCGCCAAGCATCAGCACCATGTCGTGCGCCTCACTGTATATATATGGGATTAGCAGCCACAGAATGCCTGTGAGTGCTATTGTAAGCTCGGCAAGCGACAGGATTGTGGGTGTCACCCTGCCCTTGAACCTGAATATTCTCATATTCCACTCCACGAGAGGATTCATCATATATGCCAACAGGCATGCTACTACGAAAGGCAGCAACACTCCCTTTAAATAGTTTATAAGCCAAAAAACAGCCACTATCACGCCTATCGTAATGGCTATGCGGATAACTCGGTCGAATGTGAAAGGTCGTCGGGTGGATTCCATAATGTTCTAAGATATTGAATTAACTTCGCAAACTTACAAAAATTTAATGAAAGCCACCACCCTTTTGCAAAAAAATCGGAACTGCGTGCCAAGGTTTATTTCCGCCAAAAAACAGTCATTCGAGCATGAATAACTGTTTTTGGGAGAGTCTTCATCTGCCCACGATACGCTTGGCGCGACGCAGATTATTGCGAGTGATGATTTTATTGTTGAGAAAGCTGACTATGAATCCCGTGATGCCGGCTGCTATAATCGAGCCTTCACGCACGCCCTCGATACGGCTCGACAAAATCAGCGAAAGCAGCACTGCCGATGTCACAAGCGTGATGTCGAACCCCACTTTGAATTTGCCAAACTCCTTGTCGTAGCGTTGGGCGGCATATTTCACGAATGCCTCGGCACTCATCATCGCAACTCTCGGCTTCAACTCAAGCACAACGCCTATCGACTGAATCAGGCATCCTGCCAGCAGCACCGCCAGCGATATGGCATAGCCAGTGGGATTGAGCCTACTGGCAAGGCTCATATTGAGGTCGATGAAGAATGAGAAGATGAATGAGAACGGAATCTGAAGCAGAATCTCCACAACGTCTTTCTTGCCTCCCATTCCGCGTATAAGCCAGAATTGCCCTAATATAAGCACCATATTGATGATAAACGTCCATGTTCCGAGGGTGAATGGAGTGTTAAGACTAAGCACATAGTTCACGCTTGAGATTGGAGTGGTGCCGAGATTGGAGTGGACAATCAGCACAATGCCTGCCGACAGAAAATACAAACCTAAAATAAATACCAGATACTTTTTTAATAAACCGCTCTTAAATTTCTTCATTTTTCTTAAAACAATCTTTTTCCGAGTGCAAAGTTCGCAATTTTTTATGAGAAAAAGAAATCTATAGACACGATAGGCTGCCCCTACACCGATAGGAGCAGCCTATTTTTTGCTATCACACACCACCTTCGAGAACAAATTAGGACTTACATCAAAGTTTTCTATCTGCGATATTTATCTTCTATGTCTTCCCAGCGAGGAATAGATAGTTTTTCCCCGTATGCATTGCTGTAGGACGCAATCATCTTTTTTCGCCAACCCACTGAAAGGTCATGAGTATCCGCATACCCAAACAACGTTTCTTCTATAGCAGAAAGATAGTCCTCCAAACACTCAAAAACCGGATATTTACTTTTGGTGGAATACCACGTTGCAGGGCGTATTTTATGGATTACTCTGTTTTTGTATTGCACATTAATAGCCCATCTATCCATTGAACGACATATTTCCCAAACATTTTTCAGCCACAAATCCTTTATTGTAACAATTCCGTCATCCGACATTTTATATCCGAATATAATGTATTTGGCATTTAACATATACGGGTTATTGACTATTTCCTGTGCATAAGCCTTAAAATCTGCTATATCAAATCCTGGACTTGCTGACCGATTGAACGCTTTTACTTCAAGTAAATTTTCCTTTTTATTATCGGGATTCAAATAAATGTCTGGCGGCATCTGCGAATTGGCGTTTGGAGCATAAGCAATATCATTCTTTTTCAGCCAACCCTCAAGCCATTCTTGTATAATATTTCCCACTACATCTTTCTGACGAACGACTATATCCACATCACCAAGAAAGAATCTAATTTGTCCTTCTACAGTCTTAATCCTATCTACATTGACCAATCTGTTATAGACATCCTCTGCTGATAAACTTTCCATACTCTATAGTGTTTGTAATAATCTGCTCGCTACAGCCTCTATAACTGGGACCGCAACAGTGTTCCCCAACAAATCAAATCCTTCTTTTTCCGAGACATTCAACTTCATTGTTTCTGGATATCCAAATAAACGCAAGCCTTCTCTAAGCGAAAGCCTTCTCAGTCCGCCATTGTCTGCTACATATAATTTTTGCATATCCATAGCCACAAGTGTTGGGGCAATTTCATAAGGCGACAATATTTTGCTTATCTCAAAGCTTAATTTTCCTGCGACAATATTAAACCCTCTTTCTTTTGAATAGTCGGGCTCTCGTCGAGAAATATGATTGCCATTATTATCGACTATTTTCACCAATTTCTTAGGATATTCATATTTTAAGTAACCTTTCCGGGTCAAGTCGATTAGCATATCATTCAACTTGTCATCGGGGAAAAATGTATGTATTTGTTTTGCCGTCAAAGGCATTCCATCCATCCAATCAATACCAATAATTTCTGCCCATTTCTTTTTTCTGCGCTCAGTCATTAAAGTATTCATCAGTTCTTTTTGTCTTTGCGACAATGCCCCTTTTAGCTCAATATCCCAACTATGTATATTTGTAGAGCCTCCACGCTTATCTTTTATTGATTTGCCATACAATTGCTCTATCGTATATAACGATAGCAGTTGCTTGATGAAAGGCGTTTCAAGTGTACACAATCCATGTTCAAGTATGCTGCCAATTGTGGCATGGTGGCACTCAAATTTGTCAAGATTGGGCTTACCAATTAAACTGCCAACAATATAGATACGTTTCCGCTCTTGAGGAAGCCCAAAATCACACGAATTGAGGACTTTGTAATCCAACTTATATCCTAAATTCGCCAGTGATGTAATTATTGTATTGAGAGTGTTGCCATTATCATGTTTCACCAATCCCTCAACATTTTCTAAAATAAATCCCTTAGGTCGCTTTGCCTTCAGTATCCGTTCCACTTCAAAGAAAAGAGTCCCTCTTGTGTCGGCAAAACCATCTCTTTTCCCCGCATATGAGAATGCTTGACAAGGGAAACCAGCACATAGGATATCAAAATCAGGTATATCTCCTGCTTGGACTTTTGTTATATCTCCAGCTATTATTGAATGGTCGTAGTTATCTTTTAATACTTTCAGGGCATACGGCTTTATTTCGGAAGTAAATACGCATTCCGATTTCCACCCTTTCTTTTCGATGGCTTGAGTTAATCCTGTCCTAATACCACCTATCCCAGCAAAAATATCAATATATGTTATAACTTTCTCAGCCATATGCGACACTTCTTCATATATAGTGAATACAAAATTATAGATAAAAACCAATATATCCAAAATTCATTTCTACTCACTCCCAGCTTTGGCGGCTTCTACTGCATTTTATCAGCACTATTTGTTTGGGATCTATTGAATGGAGAAAAGTTGAGGTAACAATTCAGCTACTTATATTTATCTAAGACTTATGCATATAATAAATCTGAGCAGCATTTTCCATTAATTTTCCACTAATTTTGCGGTAATGTGCGGATAATCAGTGTTTTTTTTGTAATTTTGTGCCATAAATTAGATATATTGCTGATATTATGAGCATTTTAGACTTAAGCGAACAAGAAATCGTAAGACGAAACAGCCTTGCTGAATTGAGAAAAATGGGAATCGACCCATATCCAGCAGCAGAATATGAAGTGACAGGCTACACAGATGAGATAAAAGAAAATTTCAAGGACGACGCTCCTCAACGCCAAGTGCGCATTGCCGGCCGCATCATGAGCCGCCGCATCATGGGCAAAGCATCATTTATGGAGCTTAAAGATTCGCGTGGCAGAATCCAGGTTTATATCAGCCGCGACGATTTATGCCCAGATGAAAACAAGGATATGTATAACATCGTGTTCAAGAAGCTGCTCGATATGGGCGACTTTGTGGGCATCGAGGGCTTCGTGTTCCGCACGCAGATGGGCGAAATCACTGTTCATGCTCAGAAATTGACAGTATTAAGCAAGTCGCTCCGCCCTCTTCCAGTGGTGAAGGTGAAAGACGGTGTGACATACGATGCATTCAACGATCCTGAGCTGCGCTTCCGCCAACGCTATGTGGATCTCATCGTGAATGATGGAGTGAAGGAGACATTCCTTCAGCGTGCAACAGTGCTTCGCACCCTTCGCCGTGTGCTCGACGAGGCAGGATACACCGAAGTTGAGACACCAGTGCTTCAAAGCATTGCCGGCGGTGCAAGCGCACGTCCATTCATCACCCACTTCAATGCACTCGACATCGATATGTATATGCGCATCGCCACAGAGCTTTATCTGAAGCGTCTGATTGTGGGCGGTTTCGAGGGCGTATATGAAATAGGCAAGAACTTCCGCAACGAGGGTATGGACCGCAACCACAACCCAGAGTTCACTTGCATGGAGCTTTACGTCCAATACAAAGACTACAACTGGATGATGAGCTTCACCGAGAAGTTGCTCGAAACTATATGTACTGCCGTCAATGGCAAGCCTGAACGCGAAATCGACGGAAAGGTTATCAGCTTCAAGGCTCCTTACCGCCGTCTTCCTATCCTTGATGCCATCAAGGAGAAGACCGGCTTCGACCTCAACGGCAAGAGCGAGGAGGAAATACGCAAAATCGCTGTCGAAGACCTCAAGATGGAGGGCATAGACGAGAGCTTCGGTAAGGGCAAACTTATCGACGAGATATTCGGCGAATTCTGCGAAGGCTCGTTCATCCAGCCTACTTTCATCATCGACTACCCAGTGGAGATGAGTCCTCTCACCAAGATGCACCGCTCTAAGCCAGGACTGACCGAGCGTTTTGAGCTTATGGTGAACGGAAAGGAGCTTGCCAACGCTTATTCGGAACTTAATGACCCAATCGACCAAAACGAGCGTTTCGTGGAGCAGATGAAACTTGCCGACAAGGGCGACGACGAGGCCATGATTATCGACCGCGACTTCATTCGCGCGCTTGAATATGGAATGCCTCCTACATCGGGCATCGGTATCGGCATCGACCGCTTGACGATGCTTATGACAGGCCAATCCACCATCCAAGAGGTACTTTTGTTCCCACAGATGCGCCCCGAGAAAGTCATACCTCGCGACAAAGAGGAGAAATTCGTGGAAGCGGGTGTGCCACAAGAATGGGTAGCGCCAGTGCAGAAAGCCGGATACCTCACAGTGGATGCACTCGGTGCGGCAGGTGCCGGAAAACTTCACCAAGAGCTTTGCGGAATCAACAAGAAGTTCAAGCTTGAGCTTAAAAACCCGACAATCGACGAAGTGAAGGCGTGGATTGAGGCAGCAGCTCCAAAAAGCAACAGCAACGAAGGTTAAATCTACAACAATACACAGCTTGCAATGGTCGATTCTGCGGAATGGCATCATTGCAAGTTGTCATTTATATAAAAATTAGAGACTTAAAAATTGAGTATAAATTAATTCATGATGAGAACGATTCAAGTTAAAAATCAAAATGTAGCGTGCGCAGTGTCGGCAGCCGACATCGACGCATTGAAAGGCAAAGCAGCCGAAGCTATGGAGAAACTTCACAAAGGCACCGGTGCCGGAAACGACTTCTTGGGATGGCTCACACTGCCTACCGATACCGATGACGCTCTTCTGAGCGAAATAGAAGCCGCTGCCAAGTCGCTACAAGGATGTGAATATGTTGTTGCAATAGGTATTGGCGGAAGCTATCTGGGCGCAAAAGCCGTTATTGAGGCTTTGAGCGACTCTTTTGCCGCCATGAAACCAGCCAAGGGTCCTCGCGTGCTGTTTGCAGGACAAAACATTGGCGAAGACTACCTGTATGAACTTATCGACTTGCTGAAAGGCAAAAAATTCGGCATTATAGTAATCTCCAAATCGGGTACTACTACCGAGCCTGCAATAGCGTTCCGCATGCTGAAAGAGATGCTTGAGGCTCAAGAGGGCAAAGCCGAGGCGGCAAAGACAATCATCGCCATCACCGATGCCAAGAAAGGCGCACTCCGCAAACTTGCCACCGAAGAGGGCTACAAGACTTTCGTCATCGCCGACAATGTGGGCGGACGCTTCTCGGTGCTTACACCTGTGGGCCTTCTGCCTATCGCCGTTGCCGGATTCGACATCCGCACCTTGATTGAGGGAGCAAAAGCTATGGAAGCCAAGACGGCAGCATGTGGCGAGAACAATATCGCCGAAGTATATGCCATGACCCGCAATGCGCTCTACAATGCCGGCAAAAAGATTGAAATCCTTGTGAACTTCAACCCTAAGCTCCACTACTTCGGCGAATGGTGGAAGCAGCTTTATGGCGAGAGCGAAGGCAAGGACGGAAAGGGCATTTTCCCTGCTGCCGTAGATAACACCACCGACCTCCACTCTATGGGCCAATGGATTCAAGACGGAGAACGCACAATCTTCGAGACTGTGATTTCGGTCGAGGAGCAGAAATACACCACCGTCATCCCTACCGATGAGGCCAATCTCGACGGACTCAACTACATCGCCGGCAAGCGTGTGGACGAGGTGAACAAGATGGCTGAGCTTGGCACCCAAATCGCCCATGTGGATGGAAATGTGCCAAACATAAAAATCACCATTCCTTCACTCACCGAGTATCACCTTGGCGAGCTTATCTATTTCTTCGAGAAAGCGTGTGGAATAAGCGGGTATATTCTTGACGTAAACCCATTCAACCAACCTGGCGTAGAAGCCTACAAGAAGAACATGTTTGCATTGCTCAACAAACCCGGATACGAAGCAGAAAGCGCAGCGATACAAGCAAAGCTGAAATAGCACACGATTTCTCCACAAAGGCGACCTACTCACAAAAAGGCCGTCTTAATCGGTGAAACACAAGAAAAGCGGCAAGATGCCCTGAGCCACACATCCAAGCTCAAGCATCTTGCCTTTTTCCATCTTCATTTCAACCATTTATTTTGGCTATTAATTCCAGAAAGCGTATATTTGCTGCATCTAAAAACTGCCGAATATGAAACATTTATTTTTCACAGCAATATT
Source organism: uncultured Muribaculaceae bacterium (assembly GCA_964459845.1). GTDB lineage: Bacteria > Bacteroidota > Bacteroidia > Bacteroidales > Muribaculaceae > CALZFJ01. The sequence goes on from CAYWOC010000020.1 coordinate 8,164, forward strand.
ACTGCTCGCCACCTTTGCGGCAAATGCCGCTACTCCTTTCATCTCCTATCCGCAAAGATGCAACGGAGCATATCCTCTGCGGGATTTTATCCGCATAACTGGCAATATGAACGAAGTGGAGCGCGACTCGGTGCTTCTTGAGCAAATCAAGCACGGCAACATCCCCGACGCTTTAAGAAAAAGCGTCTTGATAACGGAGAACCTCACCGATGCGGCTGGCATATGCCACAAAGTGCAATTTGCCGTAGCTGCCGATGTCGTGACTTTAGGCGATGACCACGACCACCTGCGCATACCCATGCTTCCTCTAACAGCTCAGAAAATTGCCGATATGTGTGGCGCAGTCCTTCCAACATGCAAGATTTCCGACATTATACACAAACATTGTCTTGCCAAGCTGCAACCCCACCCTATGACTCCCGACTCCACTATGGTGACGCTTAAAACATTCATAAAGCACGACTCTATAATTGGCAGCCAATTAGCCGACGGAGGCTATCGCTTTGGGGATTTTGTGGCAGGACACAAGAAAGATATTGTAATCACCAACCGCATCGACACCCTATCGCAACGTGTGCATATATATGGATGGCACTACCCCAACGGGAAAAACATACAGCCTCTTTATTCCAAGCACTACAACCTTTATACCGACTACAGCCACGGCGTGAGACTTGTATCCAATATTGCGTTTATAGATGATAAGGCATATCTCATTACCGACATTCTCAGACACCCCACCCTATTCGCCCTGCTAAGTTACGAGACAAAACCAATGACGGCTTGTCGGTACTCCGACTGAGATAACCAATCGGCATGCCGAATATCCTGCCTAAATCAGTCATAAGGATGTGAATGGGCTTATTATTATGAGCAGAATTTGAAAATAAAGCAGCTTTTTCTATAAAATCCATCTTTTTGCGTAAATTTTACACCCACAAAATTTGTTTTATATAAAAACTTGCCATATCTTTGCAGTGTAATAATTACACAGATGACAGAAACAAAAAAATACTCATACCGCTATCCGCATCCAGCCGTCACCACCGACTGCGTGATTTTCGGCTTTGACGGCTCAAAATTGAACGTTCTCCTCGTGGAACGTGGTATTGAGCCATTCAAGGGGAGTTGGGCACTTCCTGGCGGTTTTATGAGGATTGACGAGACTGCCGAGGAGTGTGCCGCCCGCGAGCTTAAAGAGGAAACGGGGCTTGAGCCATCCTATATGGAGCAGCTAAGTGCGTTTAGCAGAGTAAACCGAGACCCGCGTGAACGAGTTGTCACCATAGCATTCTTCGCACTTGTGCGTACAAGCAATGTTGTAGGAGGTGATGATGCAGCCGACGCTAGATGGTGGAACATAGATAAACTGCCTTCGCTCGCCTTCGACCATGCCGACATTTTGGAACATGCGCTGAAGGTGTTGCGCGAAAAGGTGAGAGTAGAGCCTATCAGCTTCCAACTCCTTGACGAAGAGTTTACCATGCCCGAACTGCAATCAATCTACGAGGCTATACTCGGCGTGAATTTCGACCGCCGCAATTTCTCAAAGAAAGTGCTGTCGCTCGGAATTGCTGAACCAGTTTTGGAATTGGCTGCCAAGCCAACGGCCATACATCCCTCCCAGCCCAGCATCCGTCTCCGCAGGACTAAACATTTAGCAAAAAAAGGGAACGAATCTATTTTTGTGGATTGCCAACCAAATGGGACAATAAAGCCTGGCATAAAAGTGGACTATCCTGCAAATGACAGCATAAATGTCCTTATGGAACAGGCAAAAAAAGCGGCACAAGCAAAGCTATCTTCCGGAAAAATCGGGAAATCGCCACGACTGTTTACTTTCAACAAGAAACAGTTTGACTTCATCCGCAAGAAGAAAGACGACGGCACATCGATGCCTTTCGACTTCTGAACGCTTCTTGAAAGTCTTTCACCAGTTTATGGGCGGATGTTTTAGCGCATCTGTCCAAGAGTAAGGGTGCAAAAATTTTATACAAAATTAAAATTGCGTTATTTTCACACAAATATATAACTTAAAATCATAAAATTATGGACAATTTCATCAAAAAAACATCTGACATGAATCAACACGACACACAAAACCAGACCTTGAACATCTACAACGTCGTAATTCTCGACAAAAGCGGCTCAATGAGCAGCATCCGCAATGAAGCAGTGAACGGCTTCAACGAGACGCTCGGCTCAATCCGCGCATCACAGAAACAGTATGCCGATACACAGAAGCACTTCGTGAGCCTGTATGCATTCTGCGGATGCGGAGTGGAAGTGCTTATCGAGGATGAGCCTATCGAAAAAGTGGGAAATCTGAAATATGACGACTACAAACCGTGCTGTATGACACCTCTCTTCGACGCTATGGGACTCGTGTTCACTCGCTACAAGAAGATGCTGCCTACTGTTGAAGACGGCATAGTCGCAGCCACAATAATTACAGATGGCATGGAGAACGCATCCACCGACTATAATTCAAAGAGCATATCGGCACTCATCGACAGCCTGAAAGAACGCGGATGGCTGTTCAGCTACATAGGCGCAAACCAAGACGCGCACAAAGTGGCAGCATCAATGAGCATCGACAATGCCATGAACTTCGTCAATGACAGCGATGGCACTCAAGCAATGTTCATGGCAGAAAGGACGAGCCGCGCAAAGCACAGCCAACGCTTGGCTTGCTTCATGGCCGAACAAAGCCCCAAGATGTCGAGCAAAGAAAGAGCTAAGAAACTCTCTGAACTGAACAAAGACTACTTTGAATAAAATATGATGCTTATTCGGGTGCTGAAAGGCGGAAAACTATTCTGAATTTTCCGTTCTCAAAGCGAGTGCTTGAAATGCGGAAGTGGCCTATCTCCGACGTATTCGCGACATGCGTTCCCACGCACAGACATTCGTCATAGTCGCCTATATGCACAATGCGCACAGCCTCGGTAGCATCGTCGGGAAGACGGTCGAGGTCGAAACGCGATTTCACTTCTGCCTGTGTGGCATATTCCATCGTTATGGGAAGATGCCGGTCTATGACCTCGTTCACGCGAGCCTCCACAGCAGCTATCTGCTCGGGAGTCGGCGGTTGAGCGAGGTCATAATCGCATTTGCTCTTCTTACGCTCGATATGCGCCTCTGTGGCACGACGGCAACCGAGCATCTTCACCATAGTTCCATTCAATATATGCTCCGCTGAATGCATCGGAGCTATCGTTGTATCCTGAAATTTTTTACTTGCTTCGTTGATTTCCATTGCTGAAATAATTTTTATTGCGGCAAAGATAGCTATAATGGCTATTTTTGCGTAATTTTGGACTTAAATTAAACGGACGGTACATTATGGCAGACAACTACGTTGAACGACAATATGACGAATATTTGGCGCAAAAAGCGGCAAAAGAAAAAGCCAAGAAGGCTGCATTCCGCAAGCAGCTTAGGGCATATCAAGAAAAGTTGAAGCGGGAAAAGGCAGAAAAAGAGCAGCTATAGCACGCACTCTCCCTCCCTACCTACCGCACTCATATGAGCCGAGCAAGCAGCTCAGCCGCCGACTTATGAAGCACCGGATGCCGCCACTGTGGCGCAAGCTCAGCCATCGGCGCAAGCACGAAGTCGCGCTCAGCCATGCGCGGATGCGGCACCACCAATTCGGGCGTATCCATAATCATCTCATCTATCGCCACTATGTCGATGTCAATCAGGCGGTCGGCATAGGAGCCATCGGGATTGCGGTGTGTGCCGCAACCCATATCCAGCTCTATTTCGTGCAGAATTCTCAGCACATCATGAGGGTCTTTATCTGTTGTAAAAGCCACACCTTCATTCAGGAAACGGTTTTCCGACACGAACCCCCATGGCGCAGATTCCACAGCGGTGCTTTCACGCACATCGCAAGTGAACCGGCGTCTAATCATAGCGACCGCAAGAGAAACATTCTGCTTGCGGTCGCCAATATTAGTACCTATGTTTAAGTAATATTCTATTTGTCTATTGTTTTTTACTGTTGCCTGTCAAAAAAGACTTGCTCCACACACGCGCGTGTTATGAGAGCGTCTTCTTGACTTCAACTTCTTCAAATGACTCGATTATATCACCCTCCTGAATATCATTGTAGCCAGCAATGCTCAAGCCGCAATCAAATCCAGAAAGCACCTCCTTGACATCGTCCTTGAAACGCTTGAGCGAACCGAGGTCGCCGGTATAGCGCACAATACCGTCGCGGATAAGGCGCACCTTGCAGTTGCGCTTAATCTTGCCTTCACGCACGATAGCACCTGCAATAGTTCCAACCTTCGAGATATGATACGTCTGAAGCACTTCGGCTGTTCCGAGGATTTCCTCCTTGATTTCTGGAGAAAGCATACCCTCCATCGCGCTCTTCACCTCCTCTATTGCCTTGTAGATTACAGAGTAGAGACGAATATCCACGCCTTCTTTCTCGGCAAGACGGCGAGCTGCCTGCGACGGACGCACTTGGAAACCGATGATATAGGCATCGGATGCCGAAGCAAGCACGACATCGCTCTCGGAAATTGCACCCACAGCCTTGTGAAGCACATTCACCTGAACTTCAGGAGTAGAAAGCTTGATAAGCGAGTCGCTAAGAGCCTCGATAGAACCATCAACGTCGCCCTTGACGATGATGTTAAGCTCATTGAAGCTGCCAAGAGCCTTGCGGCGGCCGATATCCTCAAGAGTGACACGCTTCTGTGTGCGAAGACCAAGCTCACGCTGAAGCTGCTCACGCTTAGAAGCTATCTCACGAGCTTCCTGGTCGGTGTCCATCACATTGAACGTGTCGCCGGCGGTAGGAGCTCCATTAAGTCCGAGAATCAGAGCCGGGGTGGCAGGACCAGCCTCCTTGATGCGCTGATTGCGCTCATTGAACATAGCTTTAACCTTTCCATAATGAGTACCGGCAAGGATAATGTCGCCTATGCGCAGCGTTCCGTTCTGGACAAGCACCGTAGCCACATATCCACGGCCTTTGTCGAGCGAAGACTCAATGATTGAACCCGTAGCCTTGCGGTTAGGATTGGCTTTAAGCTCAAGCATCTCAGCCTCAAGAAGCACCTTGTCGAGAAGTTCGGTTACACCTATACCTTTCTTGGCTGAAATGTCTTGCGACTGATATTTGCCGCCCCACTCCTCGACAAGATAATTCATATTGGCAAGAGCCTCCTTTATCTTCTCGGGATTAGCGTGCGGCTTATCAATCTTATTGATTGCAAATATGATAGGAACACCGGCAGCCGACGCATGGTTGATGGCCTCAACGGTCTGAGGCATAATGCTGTCGTCGGCAGCGATGATGATGATTACGATATCTGTGACCTTGGCGCCACGGGCACGCATTGCTGTGAACGCCTCGTGACCCGGAGTATCGAGGAATGTGATGTGCTGGCCATTCTTCAGCTTCACATTGTAGGCTCCTATATGCTGGGTGATACCGCCAGCCTCGCCAGCGATTACATTGGCATTACGGATATAGTCGAGGAGCGATGTCTTACCGTGATCCACGTGTCCCATTACAGTAACCACCGGTGGACGTGGCACAAGGTCTTCCTCCTTGTCTTCCTCGGTGTTGATAGCCTCAACCACCTCTGCACTCACATATTCGGTCTTGAAGCCAAATTCATCGGCAACGATGTTGATGGTCTCAGCATCAAGACGCTGGTTGATAGAAACCATCACACCAAGGCTCATACATGTAGCGATAACCTTGTTGATAGGCACATCCATCATTATAGCCAAGTCGTTGGCAGTCACAAATTCGGTGAGCTTCAAGGTCTTTCCTTCTGCTGCTGCCTCTTCTGCAGCTTCACGCTCACGCTCCTTCACGTCTTCACGCTTCTCCTTGCGCCACTTGGCAGCCTTCTTCGGAGCTTTGGTAGTGAGGCGAGCAAGCGTTTCTTTCACCTGCTTCTGCACTTCCTCGTCGCTTACCTCAGGCTTAATAGGACGCTTGTTCTTGTTGCGCTTCTTGCCCGACTTCTCGCCATTGTTGGCACTTTGGTTACCGCCCTTGTTGCCGCCGTTTTGCTGCATCTGGTTGGCACTCTTTTCGATGTCAATCTTCTCTTTGCCTATGCGCTTGCGCTTTTTGCGGTCGGAATTGTTGCCGTCGCCGCTGTTGTTGCCGTTATTGTTGTTGCGAGCCTCTTGACGCGCTTTGTCCTTGTCAAGACGCTCTTTGCGCTTCTCTTCCTTAGTTTTTTTCTTAGGACGGGTCTGCTGGTTGATTGCCGAAAGGTCAATCTTGCCCACCACATTGATAGTGGTCTTAAGGGTGGGAGTGTGAAGCGAGAAGATTTCCTCTTTCTTCTCGGCAGGAGCAGCAGTCTCAGCAGGCTTCACTTCAGCCGCAGGTTTCTGAGCCGCATCCGGCTTCACCTCTACACGTTTTGGCTGCTCGGCTGGCTTCTTTTCAGCAGCCGGCTTGCCAGCTTGCTGCTGAGGCTTGCTGTTTTGCTGTTTAGGCTGCTGATTGCTGTTGGACTTGCCCTGCTGTTGCTGCTTGTTGTTGCTTGGCTGCTGAGGCTTAGCCGGCTGCTTGTTCTGCTTGTTTTGGTCGGCTGGCTTCTCAGCATTCTTGGCAGCGGGCTTACCGGTGGTGCGGCCAAGGTCGATTTTCCCGATAACCTTAGGACCCTGCACCTGCTCCACAGTGGTTTTTATCTCTTCCACCTTAGGCTCATCTTTCGCCGTTTCGGTAGCAGCGTGGGATGCAGCCGGCTTCGCCTTCTCCTGCTTACGCTCGCTTATGAAGATGTCAGACTTTATGCGTTGAGCCTTGTCGGTCTTAAATTCGGCGAGAAGCATCTGGTGCTGCTCGTCGCTTATGCGGGCGTTGGGATTGGAGTCAATTGTAATGTTCTTCTTGCTCAAGAAGTCAATTAGCGTCTGCGTCCCTACGTTTAAATCTTTTGCTACTTTACTTATCTTTACTGGCATATATTACTATAATCTGTTTTTTAATCCTCAAACTCTGCTTTAAGTACCTTGATAACATTATCTACAGTGTCCTCCTCAAGGTCGGCCTTCTCAATAAGTTCCTCACGAGGAGTGTTAAGCACCGACTTCGCGGTAGCGCAGCCCATATCCTTGAGAGCTTCGATAACCCAAGAATCAATTTCATCCTTGAACTCGTCGAGGTAGATGTCCTCCTCATTGTCTTCAAGGTCGCGATATACATCTATTTCATAGCCTGTGAGCTTAGATGCCAAGCGGATGTTAAGTCCACCCTTACCGATAGCGAGCGACACCTCTTCGGGGCGCAAGAACACTTCGGCATGTTTTGTCTCTTCATCGAGGCGAATCGAAGAAATCTTAGCTGGGCTAAGTGCGCGCTGGATGAAAAGTTGAGGATTTGATGTATAGTTGATTACGTCGATATTCTCGTTGCGAAGCTCACGCACGATTCCGTGGATACGCGCACCCTTAACACCCACACAAGCGCCAACAGGGTCGATACGGTCGTCATACGACTCCACGGCAATCTTGGCACGCTCTCCCGGGATGCGGGCAACGGCGCGGATTAGGATAAGTCCATCATGTATCTCAGGAACCTCAAGCTCAAACAGGCGGCGAAGGAAATTGTCGCTTGTGCGAGAAACGGTAATCTTAGGGTTGTTGTTCTTGTTATCGACATTGTAGATGACAGCGCGAACAGTCTCACCCTTGCGGTAGAAATCAGAAGGAATCTGCTGGTCTTTCGGGAGAAGAAGCTCATTCTTGTCGTCGTCGAGAAGAAGAATCTCCTTTTTCCAGAGCTGATAGACTTCGCCAGTCACAAGCTCGCCTTCCATTTCCTTGAACTTAGAGTAGATAGCATCTTTCTGCAAATCGAGAATCTTGCTTGCCAACGTCTGGCGAAGGTTCAAGATTGCGCGACGGCCGAATTTGGCAAAATCAATCTTCTTGGTGTGTTCTTCACCCACTTCGCAGTCGGGATCGGGATCGTCGGCATCGTTACGTGCGTCGGTAAGGCTTATCTGCTTTGCCTTGTCGGTAACTTCTCCGTCGGGCACGATTTCGAGGTTTTGATAAATCTCGCAGTCGCCCTTGTCGGGGTTCATAATCACGTCGAAGTTCTCATCGCTGCCGAACATCTTTGCGATGACGCTGCGGAATGACTCTTCCAAGACGCTAATCATAGTGATTTTATCGATGTTTTTCAGTTCCTTGAATTCCGAAAAACGGTCAACCATGTCGATAGTTTCCTCTTTCTTTGCCATAATGCTACTTAAACTCTATTAGATATTTTGTATATTTTACTTCATTATATTTGAATGTCATCTCCTCACTGACGATGACAGGGCGTTTCGCGCCCTCAGGCTTCACTTTCTTTTCCACTGTGACGATGAAATCGGCATCACTTGCGGCAGTGAGTGTGCCTTTTATCTTTTTCCCGTCGGCAGTGAGCACCTCCACTGGATTGCCGATGTTCTTGTCATACTGCGCCTTCACACGGAAAGGAGAAGTCAATCCTGCCGAGCCCACTTCAAGCTCATAGTCCTCATTGTCGCGGTCGAAATTTTCCTCAATAATGTTGTTTAGCCGCACACAATCGTCAATAGCCACGCTTGTCGAGCTGTCGATCTCCACCACAATGCGGTTGTCGGAAGAGATTGCCACATCCACCAGAAATGCGTCGGTGTCTTGCAATGCTTTGTTTACAACGTCAATTAGAGCCGATTTGTCAATCATATATAATCGTGAAATTGGTAAAAAAATGAGGGAGCTGCCTGCCCCCTCCAAATCCTGTTTTAATAAACTCGCTGCAAATATAGATAATAATTGTGAAATTCACAACCTTGCGCCCTATATTTAGGTGAGATGCCATCAAAACTTTATATTTATTTAATTTACTTTATTCTTTTTTATAAAGAATTTCGCCATACGCTATGCTTTATTCCTAACTGGAAATCTGGATTCGGGATTAGTTCATTTTTACCTTTTCGGTTGCAGACAATGTCTCATTCCGCTTATCCACTGCATCCACCACACTGCGGGCAAGATTAATGAACGCAGCCCCCGACACGCTGTTTTGCAGCGTCACAGGCACTCCATCGTCGCCTCCACGGCATATTCCAGCCACAAGCGGAATCTGGCCAAGCAGATTTACGCCAAGTTTCTCAGCCAGATTCTTGCCGCCGTCTTTCCCGAAGATATAGTATTTTTCATCGGGATGCGCAGCGGGAGTGAACCACGACATATTCTCCACAATTCCGAGAATAGGCACATTCACATGCTCGCTCTGGAACATGCTCACACCCTTTCGGGCATCGGCGAGAGCCACCTCCTGAGGTGTTGTCACCACGATTGCGCCTGTTATGGCAAGTGTCTGCACAAGCGTGAGGTGTATGTCGCTTGTGCCGGGAGGCATATCTATAACAAAATAGTCAAGTTCGCCCCAGTCGGCTTCGTTGATTAGCTGCTTGAGCGCATTGCTTGCCATTCCTCCGCGCCAAAGCACAGCCTTCTCTTTATCCACAAGGAAGCCTATCGACAACAGTTTCACGCCATATTTTTCTATTGGGAGAATCAGGTTCTTGCCGTCTTTAGCAGTCATATAGAGCTGCTCATCCTCCACTCCAAACATCTTTGGCACCGACGGGCCGAATATGTCGGCATCAAGCAGCCCCACTTTATAGCCGAGCTGCGCAAGCGACACAGCAAGATTGCTCGCCACAGTGGATTTGCCAACACCGCCTTTTCCCGACGACACGCCGATAATGTTTTTCACTCCGGGAAGCGGATTCTCTGGTTTCGGGGCAGCAGCCATACGAGTCTTCACCCGGATATTGCCCTTGATGTTCACATCGGGGCTGATATATGTATTGATAGCCACTTCAGCCGACTTCACCACCGATTTCATGAACGGATCGGTTGGCTTGTCGAAGATAAGCGAAAATGATACGGTGAGTCCGTCGATACGTATATCGTCTTCCACCATTCCGCTCGACACGATATCCTTTCCTGTGCCCGGATAGCGCACAGTGCGCAGGGCATCAAGAATTAGGTTGGGATATAATCTTAATTCCATTATGTAGTTTGATTTTTTATTCTTGAATATGCGAGCTTCATTCAGCCTCGCCATCCACACCTTGATTATCTTTATGTTCAAGCATCTGCGGACATTGGATATAACCGCGAGAGAAGCTGCGGTAGGTGTCCTCCTCTATCTCTATGTCAGGCTCTTGCAGCACGGTGTCGGCATCAAGGTGGAACTTGATATACTTTATGGTCAGTCCGCGGTCGAGCCACTGCTGCTCATAGAATGTCTTGATTTCGAGTATGTCGTCGGCGATGCCCGAATGATACAGGTCGTCGGTATCGACCGCAATGTCCAAGTTGTTCAGCTTCACCATCGCATCGGTATAAGTGTAAAGAAATGGACTGTCGGTCTTTAGATGCACAATGCCGTCGGGTTTCAGAATCTCACGATAAAGTTCCATAAACCGGGTTGAGGTCAGGCGTTTACGCACCTTCTTCATCTGCGGATCGGGGAATGTTATCCATATCTCGCTAACTTCGCCCGGCGTGAAAAAGTGAGATATAAGCTCAATGTTTGTGCGCAGAAAAGCCACATTCGTCAAGCCATCAGTGTGAGCTTGCTTTGCGCCTGTCCACATTCTTGCGCCTTTTATATCTACGCCTATGTAGTTCTTCTCGGGGAAACGTTTCGCAAGACCTACGGCATATTCGCCTTTGCCGCAACCAAGCTCAAGCACTATCGGGTTGTCGTTCTTAAAAAAGTCGGCAGCCCAGCGGCCTTTAAGCGGACACTCCTGCCGTTGTATCACCGAGAACGGAAACTGAAACACATTTGGCAATGCGTCCATTTCGGCAAATTTCTTCAGTTTATTCTTTCCCATTGGAAATCGCTATGTAATAGATTGATTATTTTCTTAATAATTTGACATTATGGGCACTGCCGTCGGCAAGCACAACTCGCGCCACATACATATGCCCCCCAAACGACCGTGTGTCGATTGCTGCCGCCTCGGCAAGCGGCTTGGCTTCAGCCACTACCCTGCCGGCCTCATCAGCCACCAGCACAGCATCGATTCGGCTGCCAGCTTCAATGTGCAGTACAGCCGCATCAAAATGCGCGCGCAGCCCCTTATTGCCCATTATATTCTCCACGCCCAACCCGGGATCCACCTCTATGGCAAACTCGCGCCACTGGCTGGCATTGCTGTATTCGCCGACCAAGTTTTCATTCACATATAGTGTAGCACGGTGGCTGTCAGTATTCACTCCGTTGAACACCTCTTTGCCGAGCGAGGGGACGGCAAGTGGCTTTGTTATCAGCTCGGTAAGTTTTGCCCCGTCAAAAGCATTGTCGCCGATGTATTCCACTTTAGCAGGAATTGTGGCAGAGGTCACCCCTATGTTGCAATATGCATAGTCGCCTATTGTCGTAGCATCATCTGGCACAATTATCATCTTTGCCAAGTTGCTGCCGAAATACACGCCTTCTGGCACATCGCTCAAGCTCTTTGGCAACGATGCCACTGCTATCCGTGTGTTGGCAAACGCCCATTTGCCCACCGACACCAGCTTAGGGCATCGGGAGAAATCGAATGCGGTTATCGATGTGCCGGCAAATGCCTCATCGCCTATACTCGACAACTGGCTTGCGGCGGCAATTTCCACCACTTCCAGCTTTGCACAGGCGGCAAATGCCGAATTGCCAACAGCCTCAACCGAGCTGTCTATCTTCACGCTGGCGAGCATTCCGCAGCCAGCAAATGCTCTATCTCCTATCTGCTTGGCTGGCACACTCGCTGCCGTGATTGCCGATGAATAGAATGCTGAATTGCCCACCGCCTCCACCGATGATGGAAACTCCACGCCGCTGAGCGACTTGCAGCCCGCAAATGCCGCCTCTCCTATCACTTTGAGCGAAGCCGGCAACTTTATAGACTTCAATTTTGAACCGAAAAAGCTATATGGAGGTATGGCATCGGCAGCAAATGAGCCTCGCTGCCCGAAATAGCTTTCAGCGGCAGCACAGGTATAGCCCTTGATTACCGCTGCCGACATATCCACATCGGTGAGCGAAGACATCTCCTCTGCCATAAAGCTGAAGTCGCGTACATCGACAGCCCCCGATATGGTCAGCTCCGACACTGTCTTGTCGGTGACAGCTTTCTCCAAGCCGCCCTCGGTGCAAGTCACAGTCAACGCCCATGCCGAAACTGGCACAAGCACCGACATAAAAGCAGAAACAAGCAATCTATTATTCATAATATGCCACTCTTTTCAGGAGTTTTCAATTCATTGATTACAAAGATAGCGCAAACCGAATGCAGAATATCAAGCTTGCTTGAATATTATGCTGAGGCGCAGCCTATCTTCTACAAAGATAGTGAAATTCTGCAAGAAACTACGCAGTATATTATCAAAACCGCAACAATAACACTAAACGTTATATCCTCAAGCTATTTCCATAACGACAAACGCTCGGTGAAAAACCGACTGTGGGCGCAAAACGATGGTGAATCGTTTTGCGCCCACAGCTTTTATTTTAAGAAATCAATCTGTCTTTTTTATGATGATTGAATCGTCTGCTATTTCTTCAAGAACCAGTCCTCACAATCCATGCCTTTCGAAGTAGCCCACTTGCTATACTTGGTATATACCTTGTCGATTCTCACCGATTCTGGTGCTGGTTCAAAGTCCTTCACAGGCAAGCTGATAGCGAATGGAAATTCTCCATCCCTGTCGATATAATAAGCATCCTTGCCAGTGTTCTTCAGCTTGCTGTCGCAGCGTGAAGTGGCTTTATGCTTAGGCAGATGCACCTCGGTACGAGTTTTTGCGCCCTTCTTGTAGTTGGCTATAATAAACGGATTCATATCCTCAGCAACTTTCTTCTTCGACAGCCCGCTCTTGAACGTGCGTGTTATGGTGAACGACTTGCCACGGTCGGCAGCAGCGTCTTCGGTGACGATAACACTCTTGGTGTCGTCTTCATAAATCATGCCATTGGAGAACTCTGTCTTATCAATCAAGCTCTCGCTCAAGCCAAATTGCACAGCGAATGCATTGATATAGCTTGCCGAACCCGCCGGCTGCACCGGAGTAAACGTGTCCACGATTTTCACAACATCATTGTCTATGTTGCCAAACATCACTTCACGCTTATGCTGAATCATAACGTCATTGAGGTCATAGTCGCCACCGTATGGCCAGATGTCCTCAAAGCAGTAGGTATGGTAAGTAGTTTCGGTCGAGAAGCCCTCGCTATTCTTAGGCTCAAGTGTCGGTCGCTCATCTTGCTTGATAGCATAGCTTGGCTCGGTATCTATAGTGAAGAGAATATCCTCATAGCTCAAATCCACATAGCTGTCTTCCACGCCATACAGCAATGAGCCGTTAGGCAATCTCAGTGAGATGAATCCCTTTCTCAATTTCGTGAGATTAGCCCAATCCACATCCACTGTCAAGTTGTTCCAGTTTGGCTCGCAGTTGGAATATATGCCCCACTTGCCGTTTACGACAATCGCCTTTCTGCCATCTTCCCATCCGCGAGGCACAATAAAGTAGCCGATGGTGTAGCCGGCAGGGAACTCTTCCTTCAGTTTTCCATCCTCAGGATCCAAGAAAAGCAACTGGGTGCGCAAGTTCTTGGCACCGTTCACGCCGTAAGGCTGAAGCGGAGCCGAGCCGTCGGAATAATAAGGCTTGTTGTCGCTCGACGACACATTCGGTATGATTACATACTTGTCCACCTCGCGCAGACCTCCGCCAGGCACATCGCCAGTCTTGTAATAGTAATACCCCAATGTGTTCTGGTTGTCGGCAGACTCATGCAGGAATGTCATGAACACCTTCGCGCTCTTCACCGTCTTTATCGTTCCGTCGGCATCCTGATATGTGCCGCCGAGGTTTGTGTTCACCAAGTCGGTGTCGAATTTGCGCAGATACGAGTTGTCCAGTCTGTCAGGCCCGTTTGCGGCAGGCTTCGATGTATTGCCTTGCCACAGCACGTTTCTTATGGCAATCACCTCCTCGGGCGTAAGTTTGCCGGCAGTGAAGAGGTTGCTATATTTGTCGTAGTTGATTTGTCCGTGGGTACCGCTGCTCGTAGCCCAATCGATATATGAAAATATGCGAAAACCTGGGTCGGCATCAACGTATGCCTTATGCCACTCATATTCCGTGTCTGCGCTCTTTGTGCTTATAAATGGAGCTTTGGCTGTGTCATACATATTGTTGATATCGATGCGCACCTCACCATTCTCCACTTTCGCTTTGGTGATGGCAGGAACACCAAATGCCGACACCTGAACCCACACATCGCCAGTGTAAGACGGTATGTCGGCTGTGCCGCGGTAGCAGCCGTCTTTATCGGCAAAGATGCGGAAAGCTGGCTCGCCTACAATATCATCGTTGTTTTCGCTCACTGGATTGCTAACATATACCGAAAAAAGAGCATTTGCAGCATACTGACCATAGTTGAGGTCAAGCGATATGCTCTTTGTTGTCTCAAAGCTGAAATACTCCGTCTCAGGCTTGTTGTTCAAGTCGTCTTTCTTTCCATTATCAATATGAGGGTCGCTCACGCACGATTGCGATAAAGCACCCACCAATAGCGGCAACATAAAGGCGTGCCATCCTTTTCCTTGCATTCTCATATATATTCGATTCCGTTTTTTTATAGCTTATGCACTGTTAGATCAGCATCAGTTTAATTCAAAGACGTTTACATTTTTGTGTGAAACACCCCACACCTTTCAATATCAACCGCAAAAATGCGAACTTTTATCCAATTATCCAAATAAAATTGCAAAAATTCGCAAATTCCCCCCAAAAATCCCAAATTCCACCAAAAATTTCTCCGAAAAATTCTCGCTTTCTATGTCAAATGCTTGAATTGCGATATTTTGCGACCTTAAAGGAGTTTCTATTAAAAAGTTACCGGCAATCGTGCCGTTATACGTTCAATTCTTTGGTCATTTTCAGAATTTATTGCTTTAAATAACAAAGTTACGATTTTTTGCGATAGCTTAGCCATTTTGTGAATAAAATTTATTCGGCAAAATTTCGAGGAGATTCGTTGCATTTCCACAATTACCCACAAGATTAAAAGACAAAAAGCCCACTCGATGAGTGAACCTTTTTATATCAAAGATTATTCCTCTACATTAGAAAATTGTTAAACTCACACGGCATCCTAAACCCTCAAAGATACGAAAAAGTGTGCCTAATTGAATATCGGCTTTGCCATTTTCCAGTCGAGATATATAAGTTTTTTTTGTACCTATCTTTTCTGCAAGTTCTTGTTGTGTAAGCCCTGCACGTTTGCGTTTTTCTTTAAGAGTTTGAGCAAGACAAAACGCTTCGGTTTCTTTGTCAAACTCTTTACGAGAATGAGTACCCACCTTTCCAAATTCAACATTAAGCAATTCATCAAGATTGCTACAATTCATAATGGCTTTTTTCTTTGCTTCTTCCATAACGCTCATTTTTTAGATTCAAAATATTCTTTCATTAATCTTTCTGCTTTTACAATTTCACCCGAAGGTGTTTTTTGTGTTTTCTTTTGAAATCCATTGAAAAGGATAACTAAAGAGCCCTCATCGAAACAACAGAATATTCTAAAAATATCGCCACCAAATTCTATTCTTATTTCAAAAAGACCTTTACTACCTTCAATGCTTTTAAGTATGGTAATAGGCAATCTTTTTTCTGACCTTCTCGGTCTGAGCTACATAAAACTCATTGAAATAATGTTTATAGAATTTTATTTCTCAGTTTGCCATATATTTGTTTTTACAACGGCAAAGTTAACTAAAAAGTTTACCTGCACCAAATTTTAAAATCTTTTATTTACCTTAACGTGAGTAGGGTCTATTTTTTGTTATGAAATCGGTGGCCAAGGCTACGGCTCGATGGAAAGCCTCATCCTGTCCGGGAACGGTGATAAACAGATGCACTGCCCCGGGGAACTCGATGCGTGTCACCACATTGCCGCCCGCTTTTTGTGCAAACTCAGCTCCCTGGTCACAAAGGATGTCGCGCCCGGCTGCTATAAGCAATGTGGGAGGAAGGTTGATTTTCAGAGCATCGGCTGAATTCAGCCCCACATCCACAAGAGGGTTACCGGCTGGTGAATTGCCTATATATGCTTTATTGAATATGTTCATAAGTTCGGCATCGAGGGCATAACCCTTGCCATACTTTTCCCATGATGCCGACCCGTCGGCAAACGCCTTAGTGACAGGATAAAACACCACAAGCGATTTAATCAATCCTCGGCACTCATTTGAGAGGGCTGAAGCTATGGCCAGATTTCCGCCTGAGCTGTCACCTCCCACCGTGATGCTGGCGGCATCAACATTAAGTGAGTCGGCATTGTTGCAAGCATATTTTATGGCATCTTTGCAGTCGTCAAGTCCGCATGGGAACGGATGCTCTGGAGCAAGGCGGTAATCCACAGCAAGCACTTTCATCTTGCCTGTAGCCGCCATGGCATCGCAGAAGCGGGCGCAACTGTTCAGACTTCCGAATGTCCATCCGCCACCATGAAAATATATGAGCAGAGGCAGCTTGCCGCCATCCTCGGGAAGCGCGACCGGCTCATAGAGTCTGAGCGTAGGCGAGATGCTGCGCACAGCCACATTGCCCGACATTTCGGGCGCAGCATTGCGCGAATGGCGCACGGCTTCGAGGGCGGTGTTGTCGCCGCCTATTGCCGACATTATGGCTGATGCCTGACTGCGCTGCAAGCCGACTGGCATATTCCTTAAAAACTCATCTGCCTGACTGCGCATCACATCATCTTGCGCAAAGCTCTGCGCTGCAGCTGCAGCAAATGCCACCACGGTTGCAAAAAATATTTTATAGACTGCTTTCATCATAGTTCTGTAGTTATTCGTTTTCAAAATTCATTTTTCTCGCCATCACACTGCGAAATGATTTTCCTCCGCACACATTCTATGCTTGGCGGGAGTCCTTGCGGCAAAAGACTTAGGCGATAGAGCAGCTCTGCCAAAAGTTCGGGAAACATTTTGCATATACGCGCAGCAGCCTTTATCATCGCCGCACGGCTACTGTCGCTATGCTTTGAGCTAAGGAAACCATTCATGCAGTAATCAAGATAGTCGGTACGCGGATTTTCCATCTCGGGGATATTAAGGAGTATTGTTATAATCAAGCCGCGACGCACAGCAATGTCGTCCTTCATAGCGAAATCCATCAGCATATCACGATATTCAGGCATATATGTCACATTATCGGATTCTGCCAAGTGAGAAAGAATCCAAGCTCCATTCATTGCCACTCTCCTATGGCTTGTGCCGCACACCAGCGCACAAAGCTCGCCTATGCCCGCTTCGTCGTTATGCAAACTCTGGGCATAGCGCAAGACTTCGCTTTTGGAAATGCGTCCCGAAAGCCTCTCAATCCATTCTGAATCTTCACGGCTCATGGCAGCAAGTTTAGCAGTTTCCGTGTTGCAGCCACAAAATCATGCCTAAGTGCGGCATCCGATTTGCGCAAATCAGTCGCCATGGGGTGCGGCGTGTGCCTGTGCTTGAATATCTGCCCTGTCACGCCGCCCGACAGCGCACTGAGTGCCGACGATGCCCCTTGTGCCGGAGTGCTTATAAACGGGCGGAAAAACACATTGGCAAGCGGGTCATACCACCGCTGCATTGTTATCATCGACGTGTTCACAACACCGGGGTCGGCACAGTTCACGCGTATGCCACGCCGAGCGACATCGCTGCGCTGCGACAAATACAGCGCATAGTGCGTGAGTGCCAATTTCGAGCGTCCGTATGTGCCGAGTTGCGCAAATTTGCATGTTGGCTCATTGAGGATAGGCTCTCTCAGCGAATGTATCTTGCGTGTTATAGATGTCGTGAACGTGACGCTGCCACAGTCTGCCACAATGGGCAGCAGCAGCTCTGTGAGCAGCACCGTGCCGAGGTAGTTCACTGCCAGAGTCTGCTCAAAGCCGTCGGCAGTCACGCTTCGGTATCGGCACATAACGCCAGCATTATTTATAAGGGCCGCCACCTGCCGATTGAGCGACTTCACATAATCGGCAAATGAGTATATGCCGGCAATGGAATCAAGCATCAGCTCTCCTGTCAAGATTTCGCCACTGCAGCCCGAAGCCTTCAGATCTTTTTTCAATACATCGGCTTTCCTCATATTGCGGCAAGCGAGCATCACCGTCTTGCCTTGGGCGACAAGCTCACTCGCTATCTCTGTGCCAATTGAGCCTGTAGCTCCAGTAACAATATACATCATCGCTGAATCAGTGTTTTGTGGCATATCGTGAAAGTATTTGGTGTTTTACTGCATTTGCTATCGGCGACAGCAACACCGACACAAATACAATTGACATACGATTAAGCAACCCATTGACATATTGCTTGCGGCGGTTGAAGATGCGGCGGAGCGCACGGCGGACAAATTTCTGTGGGGTGACAAGCACACCGATGTTCACAGCAAACTTGCGTAAATTGGCCGGCAATCCGAACAATTCGGTGGCAATGCCTCCAGGACATGCCACAGTCACCGATATCCCATCATCCTTAAGCTCATAATACATAGCTCGCGAAAGCACACGGATATAGGCTTTTGTGGCAGAATATGCAGCAATTCCCGGACATGGCATCCAGCACGACATCGACGACATATTGAATATGTAGCCGTGGCATCTGCGCTGCTTCATGTCGATGGCAAACGCACGGCTCAACTGCGTCACTGCCCGCATGTGCAAGTCTATATACAGATTGAGGCGGCTCGCCGAAGTATCGGTGATAGCATTGAAATTGAATATTCCGGCATTGTTGATGAGTATATCCACAGCTATGTTATTGCCGTGGCAGAAGTCGAGCAGATATTCAGCGGCATCAGCATCGGCAAGATTTTTATATACCGCCCAAAATTTTAATGCCGGATACATGGAGCGCAATTCAGAAATGGCACTGTCGAGCTGCTCCTGCTGGTTGCTCACAAGCATGACATTTATGCCAAGCGCAGCTAGAGCTCTCGAAAACTCCAGCCCGATGCCCGATGAAGCCCCTGTCACCAATGCTGTGGTACCCACCGGAATTTCTTTATTGAATATGCTCATTTTGCGTCTTTATTCTTTCTATCTCCCGCAACATTCCTGCCGGCAAATTCTTGCAATGCTTGTGGCACGCCATCTCAAGGGTGTACATACGTGCGATACAGTAGTTCACATGCTCGCAAGGACAACGCTCCTCGCCGTCGCGCATACGATTCACGAAATCAGGCTCACGGATAAGAGCGCGAGCCATCTGCACACATTCAAATCCGCTGTTCAGCACCTTCTCGATGCCTTCTCTCGACACGCATCCGCCCACATAAATAAGCGGCAGCTTCACATTCTTGCGAATTTCGAGCGCATCGTCGAGGAAATAGAGGTCGCGATAAGGCTCGGTCTTAATCATCCATTTGCCCACGGCGCGCACGCCCCACTTCAGCCACCAGCAGTTCATATATCCGGTCATCGTGTGGATTGGCATCGCACCGCGCATCACATACATTGGAGCTTTGCTCACGAATCCTCCGCTCAGCACAAGCGCGTCCATGCCGAGGTGTTCAAGCTCCTCAGCAATCTTGATACCCTCTTCAAGTCCATTGCCACCCTTGAATCCATCGCGCATATTAGTCTTCGCCACAACGGCAATCTTTCCGTCGGCGGCACGGGTCACCTCCTCCATACACAGCCGCATAAAGTTCATGCGACTGTCGAGGTCGCCGCCAAATTCATCCCTGCGGTGATTGGTGTAAGGCGACAGGAATTGGCTTATCAGATAGCCGTGTCCGGCATGAATCTCAACACAGTCGAATCCGGCATCCATAGCCATGCGCACAGCATTGCCGAAGTCGGCAGCCACCTGCTTGATTTCATCTTTCGACATCCCATGCACGAATGTGGGCGAATAAAGATTAAATCCGCTCGAAGCCGATATAGGTGTGCGCCCAGCCGTACTCGGATGCGACATGTTGCCGCAGTGTCCAAGCTGTATCGACGCTTTCGCGCCCTCGGCATGTATCGCATCGGTGAGATCGCGCAGCTCGCCGATAATGTCGGGGCGCATCCACAACTGGTTGTCGAACGACAGCCCGCTGCGGTTCACCGAGGCGTATGCCACAGTAGTCATTCCTATTCCTCCTCGAGCCACCGAAGTGTGATAGTCGAAGAGCATCTTCGACGGACGATGGTCGGGACACATATTCTCAAAAGCCGCCGAGCGCACTGTTCGGTTGCGCAGCGTGACAGGTCCTATATGCGCCGGCGTGAATATTATTGAAGGATTTTCAGCATTGTTCATGACGCTTAGTATATAAATGGAAGTATTCGCTTTAATTTCAGTCGGTCAAATTCCTCGCCAAACTCGGCAGAATAGCGGTGATGTATCTTGTTGGCGCGGGGTGCCAGATTAGCAAAAGTCCACACGGCAAACACGGCTCCGGCAGCCGACCAAGTGAGGACAGCAAACCCCACCCATTCGAGGAACTCCCCGAAATAATTGGCCGACGATACATATTTGAACATTCCGCCACGCGGGATATAGTGCCGAGTGTCGCCGGGCTTGCGCAGATGGCGGATTATATTGTCGCTATTGAGATTTATCGCTATTCCGCTGAAGAATATCACCGTGCCAACAATGAACTGCGGCGAATAGAGCCAGTCGGCATCGTACTCGCCGGCCGGCGACACATAGAATATCCATCCGCCTTGCATCAGCGCATTCAAGACATTGAATATCACCCCCATCAATATAATGCTAAGCGGCATCTTGTTGCGTCCCTTTATGAGCAGCGGAAATATGAATGACCGCTGGAAATAATGCAACTGGAACAGCAGGAAAAGCGTGAGCGGAACTGTTTCAAACCGCCTGTCGGACATCCACCACAGCGCACACATGGCAAAAAACACAGGCGACTCCATAAGCACCCACCCAAGACGGTTGTCGATGGCAGGTCCCCATTTGCGCGTGTACATCATTCCGTAGCCAGCCTCAACGAATTGAAGTGCCACGAATACGACAACTGCAAGTATCGCCATAATGGCGAGCAGTGTGTTGAAATTGGATATTTCAAATAGATTTTCCATGTGTTGCATAGCTTTTAGTTTTCTCTCAATAGCAGCCTACCGTGCCGCCGCGCGAGAGCCTTGCCGCGACTCGTCGAACGGGAATATTCCGCTCGGCTTGTTGAGCGTGTAGGTGGTCATCCGCTCATTCGACACAAAGCCATATCCTTCGAGTATGCGGTCGGCTTTCTCGATATGAATGAACGAATCGGAATACACCTTCTGCTCACGCTGCGACCAAAATAGCTGGTTGGTGAGGATAAGCTCCTTGTTCACATTCCATATACGCACGTTTCCATCGAGCCGCCATATCTTAGTGTCCTCAAAGTACTTGGCAGAATCGCACTGTATCGAGGCGGCAGTCTTGAATTTCTTGTCAAACTGTTCGAGATAAAGCCCCTCGGGGAACAGCCAATAAGGACTTTTCGCCTCGCGATATATGTACCAAATCTTGGTCTTGATGCGATATTGGGTAATGCCCGAGTCGCTGATCAGAGTGGTGACATCGTGCGACACCACTGTTGGCACTTTCTCGGGATCGGTGGCTTTCTTCACCACGTCCTTAACCTCGTCGCGGCAGCCGATGAAAGCGACCGCCGCAATGAGCAGGAATAATATGTTTCGAGCCTTATCCAATAGTGTCGTGCGTATGTGTGTGATTAACAATCAAAAGCATACATTATCTCAGCTTGTTCTTCCAGAACCACATCTCATTGAAGTTCACGCCAATGGTGATGTTGAAATAGTTCTCCGAGATATAATTTACCGGGCTCGACTCGCGGTGGCGATATTCAAAGCCGAGGTTAATCATAGTTTTTGTGAAGTTGGAAGGCAAGCCGAAGCCCAGCGCGATGCCATATTCACGCACATTGTTGCCGCGAACGGTCATATAGTCTCGGGTGTAGTTGGCACCGATACGATAGTTGATGCGCTGAGCATAGTTTCCTCTAATCTTAGGCACATATTGCAGACCTAATGCGGCCTTATATCGGTCGTTGAACTTCGTCTCTTCAAACAGCTCTATGTCCTTGAATTTGGCTTTGCTCCAGTTCTGATAAGTGACATCGGCTTCCACCATAAGCATCTCATTATATGTATAGCTTAGACCTACCCCGACAGAGTGAGGCGAAGTGAAGTTGTCTCTCAGTTTAGAATAGCCCACAGTATCGGCTTTAGAGTCGGTGGTCATATAGTATGCGCCCCAAGTGTCGCCGTGGAACGATTTAGATGGCGTGTAGGTGACACCTATTGTGGCACGATGACGCTTATTGAACGTCTTCGAGTATTGCGCACCGAGCTGTATGCCCCAGTCGCGCACTTGGATTACACGCTCAAATAGCGTGGTATTGCCACCCGATGTATATACATAAGTGTCGTTCACCATATTGCCAAAATTATAAGAGGCATTGAATCCGAAAGAGAAACCGTCGAAAATCTGATAAGCCGCACCTATGTAGAGCTGATTGATGCCGCCCACGCCCTCACGAGCCTCCGAGCCATTCTTCAACGAGCTTCCGAATGAGTAGCCCACCGACGAGTAAGGGATAAGACCCGCACTACCGCCGATGCGTTTCGAGATAGGGAACTGCATTGTTATGTAGTCGAGACCGCCGCCGAAGCTGTGCCCCCTTGTGTCGCCCTCTTTCGACCACAGGTTGGTGAGGTCAAGACCTATGTCCCAAAGGAACGTAAGCGAGTCGCACATGGCATAGGATGCCGGGTTCATCACATTTATCTGCCGACCGTTGTTCATCGCATATCCTACTCCACCCATGGCACGCTGTGCGCCCGAAGCATTGTCGCTGAGCATACCATATCCATATTTAGAATATGGGCTCATCTCGTTTTGAGCATCTGCCGCAAACGCTCCAGTCAGGATGATTGCAGCCAAAAGTATAAATCTATATTTTTTCATTATATAATAATATTCTGTTTAAACCTTTCATCAACAAGTTGTCATCAATTATGTGCCGAGCCGAAATCAGCGGTGACAGCACTTTGCGGTCGCCCCCGGTGAGTATCACCATAAGCTCACCCCACATCTGCTCCTTCACGCAGCAGATGTAATGCTCTATCTCGCCCACAAGCCCCAATATCACCCCCGAGCGTATTGCGGTGGTAGTGTCGTGTCCTATAAGAGGCAGCTCACCCTCCTCGCCCACTATCGGCAGACGGCTTGTGAAGTGGTGCAATGCCTCAAATCTCATGCGCAGTCCCGGCGATATGTTGCCTCCGAGGTAATGGCAGCCAGCCGTCACAGTGTCGAGTGTCACGGCTGTGCCAGCATCTATTATCATGCAGTTCTGCCCCGCCGCCTCATATATTGCGCCAACGGCTGCGGCAATGCGGTCATGCCCCAGTGTGGATGGCGTGGTATAGTCGATGACCATAGGCATAGGCGTGTCGCAGTCGAGTATCAACACTTTTTCGGCTACACGCTTCACTGCATCTTGCAGTGCTGTATCGCCAAAACGAACCGACGAATATATTGCACTGCGCACATTGTGAGATGCCGCTAAGGACTCAACATCGGCAGGCAGCAGCGTCTCATAGCGATGCGCAGCCACCAGCTTTTCTCCGTCGAAAAGCGCAACCTTTGCCGAGGAGTTGCCTTGGTCAATTGTGAGATTAACTTCCATTTCAGGGCAAAATTACTAAATACTAATCAATTATAATAATGATTAAGCCTTTTTTAGTGTCGGCAATCTATTTATTGGCGTTTTTTGCCTTTCTTTTCGAGATAATCAATCATGAATGCGGCATAGGCTTGCAATGCAGCTCCGGCTGTCAGGAAGCCAAGCCAGTCGGTGGCACCGGCACCTGTATAGAACAGGAAGAATGCCGACACGCAATAGCACATTGCCGACACATTCTCCATGCGATGAAGCCGCTTGATGCGCATAGGCAGGTCGCCGCCATGCTTGGTGATGATGCGCACTATGAACGACAGTGCGGCTCCTGCGGCAAACACATATCGCGAGCCGTCCCACTGAACATTAAGAATAGGCAGCGCAGCCGCCACAAGAATCATGAGCATCGCCAGCGCGAGCAGCCATGATAATATTTTGTTTCGATTGTCCATATATTTCTTTTTTTAATACTACGTTCTTTCTTTAAGCATGTCTTTTCTATTGATTTGCACCGATTTATCTTATATCGGTGACATACACATCCTCATTGCTCCGCTTCATGCCATATTGCTCGCGGGCTATTTTCTCAAGACTTTCGGGGTCGGTGTCGAGGGCTTTAGCTTTGCGCTCATAATAGGCAGTGGAGTCGAGGTTGGTTCTTATCTCCGCCTTAAGCTCATCGATTTGCTCTTGGTTCTCAGTCTTGTTGAGATAGCTGTTGTCGCTATAGAAAAGCAGGAAAATACAGACTGGTATGATTAAAGTGAGCGGACTTTTAATCAATATCTTCCATTTTGAAGTCTTCTTCGGTTCAGCGGCTTCTGTGCCAATGTCCTTTTTATCTTCCATAATTGCAGTCTTCTTTTGTTGTGTATGGGTCGTGATACAACCCTATTGCGAAACCACACTTTCCATCTCCAACTCTGGCATTAATCACTTCTTCAGCAGGTCGGGACGCAGCTCCAATGTGCGCTTTATGGCCATCTCGTGCTTCCATTCGTCGATTTTAGCCTCGTGTCCTGAAAGCAATATGTCTGGCACACGCCAGCCCTTGTATTCGGCAGGGCGTGTATATACCGGCGGCGCAAGCAAGTTGTCCTGAAAGGAATCACTCAGAGCCGACTGCTCATCGCCTATCGCACCGGGAATAAGCCGCACCACAGCATCGGCAATCACAGCCGCCGGCAGCTCGCCGCCCGTCAGCACATAGTCGCCTATGGTCAGCTCGCGTGTTATGAGATGCTCGCGTATGCGGTAGTCGATGCCCTTGTAGTGTCCGCACAGAATCATAAGGTTCTGCGCCATAGAGAGCTGATTGGCGATTGGCTGGTTGAAAGTCTCGCCGTCGGGGGTCACAAAGATGATGTCGTCATAATCTCGCTCGCTTTTCAAAGCCGAGATGCAGCGATCCACAGGCTCGATTTGCATCACCATCCCAGCTTCTCCGCCGAAAGGGTAGTCATCCACTTTGCGGTGCTTGTTGAGCGAATAGTCGCGCAAGTTATGCACCACAATCTCCACGAGTCCTTTGTCCTGAGCGCGCTTCAATATCGAGCAGCCGAGTGGCGACTCAAGCATCTCAGGCATAACCGTCAATATGTCGATTCTCATCTTATCGTTCATACTAAAGCGTATAGAAATTTTTGCGTCTTGCAAAATTAATACTTTATTTGCAATATGCAGGTCTAATTCATTCAAAACCCTGCTAAAAGTTGCAAAAACGGCATCTGTAAAAAAACGGCATCTGCGGTTTGCGCACTGCATCGGGGAATCATCATCACCAAAATATTACATTCTTCTCCAAAATTGTGTAAAATCACCTTAATGCGTTGGCAGTTTACCAAATTTATGGTAACTTTCGGCAAAAATTTTAATTGAGATGGGAAACGATGGCGTGATTGAAAGGATTAAATACATTATCCGCGAGATGGGGCTTACCCGCAGTGAGTTTGCCAGCCGCATCGACGTGGATTCCTCTAATCTTTCAAAATATTTGAATGGCAAATTGGCAATCAACGATTCGCTGATCAACCGTATTGTAATCAACCTCGGGCTGTCGAAAGAATGGCTCACCACAGGCAACGATTTGCCATACGCCAAGGTGCAGAATGCCGTCAGTACCCTCAACTTCGACGGCAAGATAGGCAGCGGCAACTCTGCTGCTGCGCGCGAGAATGCTGGCACTCCAGTATATGACATAGATGTCACCGCCGGAGCACTGCCGAGGGCGCGGATGTTTGCAAGCGAGAATATCGTAGGCTATGTGAACCTGCCTTCGATTCCGCCAGGATGCCGAATTGTGGGCGTGAGCGGCGACAGCATGCAGCCCGTGATTCGCAGCGGCGACCTGCTTGCCGTGCGTGAACTGACGAATATCCAACAAATCTTTTGGGGGCAAATATACGTTGTAGTATTAGACGATTATTGCATGGTGAAATATGTGCGCCGCCATGAGAACCCGGAGATGGTGATACTGCGTAGCGAAAATCCGAACTACGACGACATGGAAATTCACCGTTCTGAAATCCGCGATCTCATGTTTGTGCAGCACATTGTGCATGTGGATACCCGTATGTGACAAAAAACGAACTATAATACACTACAAAAATCAACCTACTATGGTAGATAACATCAAAATCTATTGTGTGAACTTGCAGGAATACATTCCTGTGAAAGGCGGAGAGACGCTTGGCGAGGTATTTGAGCGGCTTAGCGACAGAATTACCATAAAACCTATATGCGCCCGCGTGAACAACAAGACCGAAGACCTGCAATACCCTGTGTTCTCGCCAAAACAAGTGGAATTTCTCGACTGCACATCGCCATCGGGCGAACGGGTGTATCTGCGCTCGCTGTGCATGATCATGTATAAGGCTGTGTGCGACCTATATCCCGGCATCCGTCTGCGCATCGAGCATTCCGTGTCAAACGGATATTTCGCAGCCCTTATCGATGCCGACGACAAGCCGGCAGAATTAAGCGAAAGCGACATCAATGCCATAAAACTGCGTATGCAGAAGATTGTGAAGGAGGATATTCCGTTCAAGCGACATGAAAGCCTGACGGCCGATGTGATAAAGATGTATGAAAAAGCCGGTCTGCGCGACAAGGTGGAACTCTTGAAATATTCCACTGAAATCTATACGGTGTATTACACCCTTGGCGACATTGCCGACAGCTACTATGGAAACCTTGCCCCTTCAAGCGGGCATATCTCAGAGTTCAATCTAATCAAGTTCAAGCATGGCATATTGCTGATGAGCATCAATCCAAAGAAGCCTACCGAGGCCAAGACGTTCATTCCTCAAGAAAAGATGTTTGGCGCATTCTCGGACTATGTGAAGCTAAACCACATCGTGCATCTCACTAATGTGGGCAGCCTCAACCGCGCTATCGAAAGCAAGAACGCCGCGATGCTGATAAATGTGGCTGAAGCTGTGCATAACCAGAAGTTTGCCCAAATTGCCGACCAGATTGCCGAGCGCTACAACCATGGCGGTGCGAGAATCGTGCTTATTGCAGGTCCTTCGTCAAGCGGAAAGACAACTTCTGCCATGCGATTGAGCATCCAACTGCTCACCAAGCTGATTATGCCAAAGAAAATCTCGCTCGACGACTATTTCGTGAACCGTGAGAACACGCCTCACGACGAGACGGGCGACTACGACTATGAATCGCTGTACGCCCTCGACCTCAAGCAGTTCAATTCCGACCTTAAGCGTCTGCTCGACGGTGAAGAAGTGGATATGCCATCCTACGACTTCACACTTGGCAAGCGTGTGTATAAAGGCAACAAAATGAAACTCGACGACAACAGCATACTGCTGATTGAAGGCATTCATGGACTGAACCCGGAGCTGACGAAACTTATTCCCGAGGAACAGAAATTCCGCGTATATGTGTCGGCTCTCACAACTCTGTCGATTGATGACCACAACTGGGTGCCAACTACCGACAATCGTCTGCTGCGCCGCATTATCCGCGACCACAAATACCGCGGCACGAGCGCACTCGACACCATATCGCGCTGGCAGAGTGTGCGCCGTGGCGAGGACAAGTGGATATTCCCCTATCAGGAAAATGCCGATGCCACATTCAATTCTTCGCTGCTATTCGAGCTTGCCGTGATGAAAAATTATGCCGAGCCGCTGCTGCGCAATGTGCCTCACAATGTGCCTGAATATGCCGAGGCGTTCCGCCTCAACGCCCTGCTGAGCTATTTCCGCCCGCTCGGCGAGAAGGATATTCCAAGCACAAGCCTGCTGCGCGAATTTCTCGGCGGAAGCAGTTTTCACTATTGATTCACCTTTAGAAAATCATAAGATTAGAAAGGATACTGACGCATGAATTTTTCAAGACTAATCGCCGCAGTGCTGATGCTGGCGGCGACAAGCGCACTTAGCGCAATCGAATTTATACCAGCCAACCACAAAGGCATCGCATATACCGGACGCGTGAACCACAGCGACCCCAAATCGCCGCTTATGGTGTTTCCAGGCACACAAATCCGCGCCAACTTCACCGGATCGAGCATATCGATGAAAGCCAAGCCTGGGAGCGGATACTTCATGGTGAACGTGGACAATGCGCCAGCCCGAAAAATATTCTTCGGGACGCAAGACTCCATCATCAATATAGCCCACGACCTTAAAGGCTCACGCCACACGGTGAATGTGATGCTTGCCTTCGAAGGACATAAGGCTCGCCCTGAATTCCGAGGTTTCATCCTCGACGACGGTTGCAGCCTTGCCGGCGAACCATCGATGCCTGTGCGCAAACTGGAGTTCATAGGCAACTCCATAACTTGCGGATATGGCGTGGAGGCGCAAAACGAGAAAGTCCACTTCTCCGACTCCACCGAGAACCATTACTACACCTACGCCGCCATCTCTTCACGCTCGCTGAACGCACAGCACATGGTGGTGGCTCGCTCGGGCATAGGCATGTACCGCAACTACAACGGCCCGCGTGAGGGCAGCGAGGACAATATGCCTCGCTGGTATGAATACACTTCCATCTACGACAATTCGCAGAAATGGGACCACTCTAAATATAACGCCGATGTGATTTGCATCAATCTCGGGACCAACGATTTCAGCACAAAGGGCTACGACACCAGCCGCTATTGTGCCAACTATGAGGCATTTGTCAAGCATCTGCGCAAGCTTCACCCAAAAGCAAAGATTGTGATGCTCACCGGACCTATGCTCATGGGCGACACCAACAAGATGCACATCAGTCTGCTCGACGATGTGTATAAAAAGCTGTGCAACGGTGGCATAAAAGACATCTACCGCTTCAATTTCACGCCCCAGACGGGAAGCCTCGGTTATGGAGCAGACTACCACCCGTCAAAAGCGCAACAGCAGAAGATGGCAAACGAGCTGATACCCTTCATCCGCAAAATCACAGGATGGAAATAATCCCTTTTTCTGCGTGGAAAAGATGGGAATATGGTTCTTTTTCCGTAATTTTGTAGCAATCAATTTTATCTCTCATGAGTAACTATATTGTATCAGCTCGAAAATACCGTCCTGAGACTTTCAAGTCGGTGGTGGGACAACAGGCTCTTACGCACACTCTGAAAGCGGCTATCGACTCGAAACGCTTGGCTCACGCCTATCTGTTTTGCGGTCCGCGCGGTGTGGGAAAGACTTCGTGCGCCCGAATTTTCGCTAAGACAATCAACTGCCTCTCGCCCACTGCCGACGGCGAGGCGTGCAACGAGTGTGAATCGTGCCGTGCTTTCAATGAGCAGCGTTCCTACAACATCGTTGAGCTTGACGCTGCATCCAACAACTCGGTAGATGACATCCGCAACCTCATCGAGCAGGTGCAGATTCCACCACAGATAGGCACCTACCGCGTGTTTATCATCGACGAGGTGCACATGCTATCGACTGCGGCTTTCAACGCCTTTCTGAAAACGCTTGAAGAGCCGCCGGCACATGCCATATTCATTCTCGCCACTACCGAGAAGCAGAAGATTATACCCACAATCCTCTCGCGCTGCCAAATCTACGATTTCTCGCGCATCACCATCAACGACATGGTGGAGCAACTGAAATATATAGCCTCCAACGAGGGCATATCTGCCGAGCCTGCCGCACTGAATGTGATTGCACAGAAAGCCGACGGTGCCATGCGTGACGCTTTGTCGATTTTCGACCAAGTGGCGGCTTCTTCTTTCGGCAAAATCACATATCAAAGCGCAATCGACAGCTTGAATGTGCTCGACCATGAATATTATTTCCGTCTGATGGAGACTTTCCGCACATGCAATGTGCCTGAGGCTCTGCTTATCTACAAGGAGATTCGCGACAAGGGCTTCGACTCGCTGTTCTTTATCAATGGACTGGCTCAGCACATGCGCAATATGATGGTGGCTCTCACCCCACAGACCAAATCTCTGCTGGAAATGAGCGACGAAGTGGCTGCACGATTCGTGGCTGAAGCCCCTAAATACCATCCGAAGTTCTATTACCGCGCTCTTGACCTGTGCAACACATGCGACATCCACTACCGCACTGCCACCAACAAGCAGTTTGTGGTAGAACTCACGCTGATAAAGCTGTGCCAGATACTTGATCCAACACCTCCTATGGGTGGCGGCGGTGGTGGTCAGCAACCGCTTAAAAAGGTCGCAGCAACCGCTGCTGCGCAGACTAATGTCCGACAAGCGGCACAAGCACCACGACAAGCATCACCACAAGCGCAACAAGCTGCCCAGCAACTGGTGACAGCTCAAGTAAAGCCTCAACAATACAATGCTCCACAGGCGCAAAATTCTGCGCCTGTGGCACAGCCAACCACCGCATATAACCCTGCTATCAGCACTAAAGTCCACATCAATATGCCTCCACGCATAATGATCAACAATACGGCTGCCCGCAGCGGGAACAATATGCCAAGCGACACCTCCACTTCTTCGCAGCAGGCGAAAGCAGCAACAAGCCGGAGGCTCAACAGCTTCACCAGCGAGCAACTGCTCACCGCATGGCAGCACTATATCGAGCAGCATCCGCATGAAAAAGTGATTATCAGCACGATGCGTGTGGCTCTGCCCCAGAAGGTGAACGACACTCTATATGAAATCTTTGTGGAAAATAAAGGGCAAGTGGAGTTTTTCAATGCCCACAGTGCCGAAATATTGACATTCTTGCGCAACGAGGTCAAGAACGACATGCTTGCCATCAATGTGAACATCCGCGAAGGCGGACCTGCCCCCAAGATTTGGACTCCGCGCGAAATTGTGGAAGAGATGCGCCAGCGCACTCCTGCCGTCGAGACTCTAATACAGGATTTCGGACTGGGGCTGGCTTGATTCACCGTGGCATACGGACACAAAAAAAGGGATTGAACATCCCCTCTATTAAACCAATCTAAACACTAAAAACTATTCTCTCATTAAAAGAAATCCAATATTATTTATTGGATGCGGTCAAATATCTGCAATAATCGCTCAATACCGAATTTTTTGATTTTGAACCATCTTCAGACACATAAACCTTAGATGTAACTTCGCAGTACCATTTTACTGCCTTTCTCAATGTTTTTACCATAGTCACTTAAATTTTATTAATCAAACAACGTTCTCTTTATTATTCTTTCAAAAAGCTCTCCCCTTTCGGAAAGCGTTCTGTGCATGTATGTGCAAGCGCACGGCTTAGTATTTCATCGACTGAAATGGAGTCATGCCGCTTGGTGTCCACACACTCGATTGTGCAGCTCTCTTGGTGTACCAATTCACTGCTTTCTTTAATGTTTTTACCATAGTCACTTAAATTTTTTAATTAAACAATCTTATTTTACCTATTCAAACTATACCTATTTCTCAACTTATATATTGAAAAACTATGTTATAAAACATATTTTTAACATTGCAAAGATAATGCCTCTTATATAATTCACCAAATTTTTCAGCAAAAAAATTAATACCGCATGCGAATCTTACACGACAACAGATTAACACACAGCACTTTATCTACATAATTTTTTAAACATTCTTCCCATCACATATTGGCAGCATTATATGCTCATTTTGTCAGCCTCTCGAATGCACATCCTGCCAGCCAATTAATCACTACATATTGTAGTTTTCATTCATAGATTTAAGTTCTTGCTTTATTGCCGCAATAAGCTCTGGGGGCGACATTACCGTGATATTCGATCCCATAGACAGCAGTTCCTTGGTGAAATCGTAGGTAAGCAGCAGACGGTATTGAAACACAGAATAATCATCGTGTACAGCCACCTCCTCCTGCGAATGGTGCAGCGGCAACGCCCTAAGATATTTCGCCTGCGTCACCGATACGCGCAATTGCACAATCTTTGGCTCGCCCTTGCTCTCCATGATTCCGAAGCTGTCCTCAAAATAAGAATGTGCATCGAAGCCTTCGGGCAGCTTGAAATGCTCTTTCCGCACAATGCAGTCGCTCATGCGGTCGAGCGAATAGGTCTTTACCTTACGGTCCTTCACATTATAGCCTATCACATACCATAGCTGCTTGAACAGCTTCACGAAATAAGGCTCTATCACCACATTGCGTGTGGCATTTACCCTTGTGTAAGGGCGATAGGTGAAATCTATGCGCCGATTCTCCCTCATCGCACCGATTATCTGCGCAAGATTGAGGCGCGCGCTCGGCACCTCCTCCATGACGATGCGATCCGACACATCCCGAGCCTCATTAAGCATACCGCTCACCATAGCCGAATTGAGCAGCCACTCCTGAACGTTGTTGGATGGGCCGTCTTGGTCGCCTTTAATGTAATATTCATAGGTAGTCTTGTCGCACACAATCTCCATATCAAAGACTTCGGCTATGCCCTCGCGATAATTATACAAGGTGCGACGCGCCAATGGCGCACCGTCGGAAAACTTCGACAGCAGCCATTGGCGGTTCAGCTCCTCACGGGTGATTCTCCCGAATCTCCGTATTGTCTCTATCAGCCAAATGTATTTATTGATTGAATCTCTTGACATAAGAGCCTGTGGAGATTATTTTGATTTCTTCATCAGCAATACAAGACCAAGCACAGTGACTGCGGCATTGAGCAGAAGCAGCTCAAAGCTCATCACATAGCCAAACGCATCAAGCAGCCAACGCTGAACGAAAAAGCAGATGACAGGTGCTGCCACACACACATAAGGCACGAATTTGTCTTTCACGCCCTTCTTGCAGGCAAGGCCAAACACAAACAGTCCGAGGATAGGGCCGTAGGTGTAGCTTGCAAGCGCATAGACGGCACTGATGGCATCGCTGTTGCTTATCATATAGAACACGATGATGACAAGTCCCATAATCACCGACATAGCCACATGCACCACATTGCGCGTCTTTGTGAGCTGCTCATCGTTGCTCTTCTCATGAGCTTTCAGGATATCCACCGTGAACGAGGTGGTGAGCGAGGTCAATGCTGAGCCGGCAGCCGAATATGATGCCGAGATAAGCCCCAAGATGAAAAGGATGCCTACAATGATTGGCATAGTGCTGCTTGATGCTACAAGGCCAAACAACTCGTCGGTCTTTTCTGGCATAGTCAATCCAGAATGGCGCACATACATCACAAGCAGAGTACCAAGAACGAGGAACAATGCTATCACAAAGAATTGCGAGATTGAGCTTACAATCATATTTTTCTGCGACTCCTTGAAGTTCTTGCACGCAAGATTGCGCTGCATCATGTCTTGGTCGAGTCCTGTCATAGCTATCACCATAAATACTCCTGCAAGGAACTGCTTCCAGAAATAGGTTCCCTCCATAGGATTGTCGAAGAAGAACACACGCGAAGTCTCATCATTTGTTATCGCCGAGACAAGACCCACGAAATCATATCCGAGGCTCTTGGCTATAAAGACGATACTCAGCACCACCGAAAGCACAAGGCAGAACGACTTCAGCGTGTCGGTCCATATGACGGTCTTCACGCCCCCCTGCTTTGTGTAAAGCCAAATAAGAGCGATTGTGATAATCACATTGAACACAAACGGTATTCCGAGCGGATCAAAGACAAGGCTCTGAAGCACCACACACACCACATAGAAGCGTACGGCTGCACCAAGCATCTTCGACACGAAGAAGAACCATGCGCCGCTCTTATAGGTCACAGCCCCGAAACGCTGCTCAAGATAGCCATATATGGAAATCAGATTTCTCTTATAAAATAGCGGGACAAGCACATAAGCTATAGCCATATAGCCGACTATAAAGCCCAGCACCATCTGCAAATAGGAATATCCCTTACCAACAACCATTCCCGGCACCGAGATGAACGTAACGCCAGAAATTGCCGCACCCATAGTGGCAAACGCCACTATATACCACGGTGTCTGCCTGTCGCCCGAGAAGAAGCTCGCGTTGCTGCTCTTGCGTCCTGCCATATAAGACACAAAAAACAGAAGAATGAAATAGCCGACTATAGTAGCCAGCACTACCCAAGGTGTCATAATATTTTTCTACTTGATTAAAAGTGTTTATATAAATTTTAATGTTGATTATCACTCTGCATAGATGAGGTATTTGCGGCGTTGGTCCTTGAAACGCTTCACGTCGTCGCTCCAAGTAGCCTTTATCTCATCGGTGCTCTTGCCGTCTTCAATCATCTTGCGGATTGTGCCGTCGCCAATCAGCTTCTCGAAGAAACTTGTGAAGAACTTGTCGCCTATGTTCACGCTGCGGTAAGCGTCGATAAGATATTCAAGGTTGATGCCGGCAGCTATCACTTTCTCGTTGTCGAGCTTTGAGAGGTCGCGCCCGTAGCACTTCACATTGAGTTGCGGTGGATTTTTTGCGCCAGCCACGCTACGTGGAGTGAACGAATACTTGTATCCTTTTCCTTTCATATCGGGATGTCCATACACTTCAAACGGCTTGTTAGTTCCACGACCGAGGCTCACTGGAGTTGCCTCAAAGTAGCATATCGACGGATAAAGATATATCGCCGTCATTGTGCGGAGATTCGGAGATGGAGCGATGGGCAGCTTGTAGCGTGTCTGGTGGGTGTAATTCTCGCATTTCACCACAGTCAGGCGTTTGCCAAGGTACTTCCCGTCTTTAAGCCAGCCTTCGCCCTCGGCCATAAGTGCAAGCTCGCCAAGGGTCATGCCATGCACCACAGGTATAGGCAAGCGGCCTACGCCCGATTTATATTTCATGTCGAGTATCGGTCCATCCACATACATTCCGTTAGGATTCGGGCGGTCGAGCACCACCACCTCCTTGTCATACACGATAGCCGCATCCATAAGGTTTATCATTGTGACGTAATAAGTGTAGTAGCGTAGCCCCACATCCTGAATATCAATTACAATGACATCAAATTTGTCCATATTCTCCTTGCTCGGCATCGGTGATTTTCCGTCGTATAGAGAAGCGATAGGAATGCCAGTCTTGCTATCGACACCGCTCTTCACCTTCTCTCCGGCATCGGCATTGCCGCGGAAGCCGTGTTCGGGCGAGAAAATCGTTGTCACGTTAATGCCGTTTTCAAGCATAATGTCGAGGGTGTGCTTCTTGCCCACCATACCAGTGTGATTGCTCATTATCGCCACACGCTTGCCTTTCAACAGAGGCACGTATGCACCAACTCGCGCAGCCCCCACCACAACTTCGGCAGCACTGCTTGATGCGGCAAGACCTATTGCCAACATCACTGCAAGAGCAATTCTCAGAAGATTTTTTTGCATAATATCAAGTTTTTAAGTTGTCAAAAAGATTAAATAATCATGTATTTTTTGATTTTACAAAGATAATGCAAATGAATGCAGAAACAAAAATAAAAACAAAGTTTTTCGATTTCACCTTATATCCACTATAGCGCATTTGCATCGTTTTGCTATCACCGACTATTAATATTGCT
>CAYWOC010000021.1:0-40240 GCA_964459845.1 uncultured Muribaculaceae bacterium
ATGTGAGTTCTTCAAACAAATTGCTAAATTTGCACTTGCCAATTGAACCTACCCAGAAAATATTAAATCCATAAGCAAATAATTTTCAAAATCTATTGCACTATATATTTTTTTCGCTACATTTGCAATGTGAATACGCTTGCGCACAACCCAAAAATATGATATTAATACATAATAAATGTTAATAGATTATCGGGGTATAGAATAAAAGTTGTACGTTTGCAAAAGAATTTCATCCACATTCTTTAAACGCACAATTATCGGATGAACAACTTGACGAATTATAGAGTATTGACAAATACAACATAATACAGCAAATAAACGAAACTATCAATAACTAACAAGCAATAAGTTAAAAAACAAAAGCAACAACAAATAAGTGAATCATAGGTTAGGAATCCAGTGGCGCGGGAAGTGTAGCTGGATTTTTTTATGCGAATTTTATTCATCATTTATAACAAGATATACGCAAATAAGCGTTATATTTGTAGTGTAATTTGGAAAAATAGAGATTTATGGCTAAAGGTCAAAAAAATAAGTCGCCGTTCTCGGCAAAAAAAGAGCTGGAGAACAAAATAATAGATTTTTACAACAAAGAAAGCCAAGTTCCTTATAACTATAAGCAAGTGTCGGCAGGCGTGGGAGCTGCCACACCGAAGCAGCGTTCGGGAGTCGTAGAGATTCTTGAAGAGCTGGCTCTCGAAGGCTTCCTGATTGAGACCACTCCCGGAAAATTCAAGGCGACAACACGCACCACAGTAGATGAAGGCATATTCGTGCGCCGCAGCAACGGGAAAAACAGCGTGGTGCTGTCGGGCGAAGACGGTGAAAAGTCGATTTTCGTCGCCGAGCGCAATTCTATGCATGCACTTAACGGCGACAAGGTGAAAGTTCACATATGCGCCCAGCGCAGAGGATGCGAGCCGGAAGCCGAGGTAATCGAAGTGATTGAGAAAAACGAGCAGGTATTCATCGGCACTCTGCAAGTGGAAAAATACTATGCGCACCTCATCACCGACAGCAAATTCCTCGCCACCGATATATTCATCCCCAAGAACAAGCTAAAAGGCGGACTCACTGGAGACAAAGCCATCGTGAAAATCGTGGACTGGCCCGACGATGCCAACAGCCCTGTGGGCGAAGTTGTGGATGTGCTGGGCACTGCCGGCGACAACAACGCCGAGATACACGGCATTCTCGCCGAATATGGCTTGCCATACAAATATCCGGAAAACGTCACCCACGCAGCCGACAAAATCAGCGATGAAATCACCAAAGAGGAAGTGGCTAAGCGCAAAGACTTCCGCAAGGTGGTGACATTCACCATCGACCCTAAAGACGCGAAAGACTTCGACGACGCTCTCTCGATACAAAAGCTCGAAAACGGACACTGGCAGGTGGGAATACACATAGCCGATGTCACCCACTACGTCACTCCCGGATCTGTAATCGACAAAGAGGCTTACAAGCGCGCCACATCGGTATATCTCGTGGACCGCACTGTGCCGATGCTACCCGAACGGCTATGCAACGGCGTATGCTCGCTGCGCCCTGACGAGGAAAAACTTGCGTTCTCCTGCATCGTGGAGATGGATAACGACGCGCGCATTTACGACACCGACATATACCGCACAGTAATAAAGAGCGACCGCCGATTCACCTACGAAGAGGCTCAAGACATAATCGAGACAGGGCAGGGAGAATACTCCAACGAGATTCTCGCCCTCGACCATCTCGCAAAGATTCTGCGCAAAGAGCGTTTTGAAAACGGCTCAGTGGAATTCGACCGCTGCGAAGTGCGCTTCGACATCGACGAGAACGGGCGTCCGGTAGATGTGTTCTTCAAGGTCTCGAAAGATGCCAACAAGCTCGTGGAGGAGTTCATGCTGCTCGCCAACAAGAAAGTGGCCGAGCGCATAGGCATTCCACCGAAAGGGAAAAAGGCTAAAGCATTCGTGTATCGCATCCACGACGTGCCAAACCCCGACAAACTACAGAACCTGTCGGAACTGGTGCGCACATTCGGCATGAAAATAAAGACTTCGGGCAAAGCGAGCGATGTGAACAAGTCGCTGAACAAGATGCTGCATGAAGTGAAAGGACGCGGCGAGGAGAATCTGCTTTCCACTCTCGCCATCCGCTCTATGGCCAAAGCGATATACTCGACAGTGAACATAGGTCACTACGGACTTGCTTTCGACTACTACACACACTTCACTTCGCCTATCCGCCGCTACCCCGACATGATGGTGCACCGTCTGCTTGAAAAATATCTCAACGGCGGACGCAGCGTGAATGCAGCCAAGCTCGAAGAGGAGTGCAAGCACTCAAGCGACATGGAGCAGCTTGCCGCAAGCGCAGAACGCGCATCCATCAAATACAAGCAAGTGGAATACCTCGGCGAACGCCTCGGAAAAGTGTATGAAGGCACAATATCGGGTGTCACCGAATGGGGGCTATATGTGGAAATCGACGAGAACAAGTGTGAAGGCCTTGTGCCGATACGCGACCTTGAAGACGACTACTACGAATTCGACGAGAAGAACTACCGCCTCATAGGCCGCCGCACCCACCGCTGCTACCAGCTCGGCGACAAAGTGACAATACAGATAGCACGTGCCGACCTTGTGAAGAAACAGCTCGACTTCGCGCTCATCGACGAGAAGCATCCTGCCGGCTCGCACCGCATCGACAAAGAGCCTATCACCCAGTCGCGCTCCAAGTCAAGCAAGTCTGCGCCAAGCGGAGCAAAACCGTCGAGAGCCAAGAAAGGCGGAAAATCCTCGGCAAAGAAAAACTCATCAAAGAAGAAAAAAGCTCAAGGGAAAAGTCCAAAACACCGTCAATGAGACTGCCAATTAAAGATTTTTTTCCTTAATAGTTGTAAATACGGCAGAAATTGGGTAATTTTGCGTACTAATCAGAAACTAATCAATTAATAACAAATTTTAATAACTTAATTCAGAACTACTATGTGGTTAACAAACTCTTCTGTAGGCAGAAAAGTGGTAATGTCTGTTACTGGTCTTTTCTTGATCCTATTTGTGACCTTCCATGTGCTGATGAATGCTGTGGCAATTTTCTGGCCTGGTGCTTATGATCTTGTCTGTGAATTCCTTGGCGCAAATTGGTATGCGTTAATCGGAACAGCAGTACTCGCTGCCGGTTTCGTTCTACACATCATTTACGCGTTTTGGCTTACACTGCAAAACCGTAAAGCTCGTGGAAACGACAAGTATGAAGTGAGCAAACGTCCAAAGAACGTGGAGTGGGCTTCTCAAAACATGCTCGTCCTCGGCATCATCGTTGTGTGCTTCATGATTGTTCACTTGATTCAATTCTGGGCTAAAATGCAGCTTCCAGAAGTTATGGGTGAAGAAGTCAATAACGGTATGTATTATGTGTATGAGGCTTTCAAGTGCCCATGGACATTGCCTATCTACCTTATCGGATTTGCCGCTTTGTGGTTCCACCTTACTCACGGTTTCTGGAGTGCATTCCAATCACTTGGAACTAACAACGACACATGGACTCCCCGCTTCAAGACAATCGGCTGCGCTTGGGCTACTATCGTATGCGCATTGTTCGCAATCGAGGCTATCGTGTTCACTTTCAATGGTGAAAACCTTTTGAACGAAGCCAATGAAGCTAACGTCGAGGCTCAAGCTGTCGTAGTTTCAGAGGAATGCAGCGAAGCTCCTGCTTGCTGCGAGCAAGCTGTTGAAGAAGTTCCTGCTTGCTGCCAAGACAGTGTGAACAACTAATTATACGCTGAGTAAAATTCTATTAACAATTAAATTTCAATTTCAAAATGGAAGAAATTAAGAAAACCAACGCTGCTCAGCCTGTTATCGACTCTAAGATACCTGAAGGTCCTGTCGCTGAGAAGTGGACTAACTATAAAGCTCATCAAAAACTTGTTAACCCTGCAAATAAGCGTCGTCTCGACATCATCGTTGTCGGCACTGGTCTTGCTGGTGCTTCGGCTGCTTCTACTCTTGCAGAAATGGGCTTCAACGTGCTTAACTTCTGTATTCAAGATTCACCTCGCCGCGCACACTCTATCGCTGCTCAAGGTGGTATCAACGCCGCTAAGAACTATCAAAACGACGGTGACTCTGTTTATCGCCTGTTCTATGATACCGTAAAGGGCGGTGACTACCGCGCTCGTGAGGCTAACGTTTATCGTCTTGCCGAGGTGTCAAACAATATCATCGACCAATGCGTGGAGCAAGGTGTGCCTTTCGCTCGCGAATACGGAGGCTTGCTTGCCAACCGTTCTTTCGGTGGCGCACAAGTGTCGCGTACTTTCTACGCTAAGGGGCAAACTGGACAACAGCTTCTTCTTGGCGCATATTCTTCTCTCAACCGCCAAATCCAACTTGGAAAGGTCAAGAGCTACAACCGCTATGAAATGCACGATGTAGTTATCATCGACGGTCGCGCTCGCGGTATCATCGCCAAGAATCTTGTTACTGGCAAATTCGAGCGTTTCGCTGCTCACGCAGTAGTTATCGCTACTGGTGGCTACGGAAATGCTTACTTCCTTTCTACCAACGCTATGGCTTGCAACTGTAGTGCAGCTATGGCTTGCTACCGCAAAGGTGCTTACTTCGCTAACCCTGCTTATGTGCAGATTCACCCTACTTGTATTCCAGTACACGGCGACAAGCAGTCGAAACTTACTCTTATGTCGGAGTCGCTTCGTAACGATGGCCGCATCTGGGTTCCTAAGAAACTTGAAGACGCCAAGAAACTTCAAGAGGGCAAAATCAAGGGTAGCGATATCCCTGAAGAAGACCGCGACTACTACTTGGAGCGTCGTTACCCTGCATTCGGTAACTTGGTTCCTCGTGATGTTGCTTCCCGTGCAGCTAAGGAACGCTGCGACAAGGGCTACGGCGTAAACAACACTGGTCTTGCTGTGTTCCTCGACTTCTCTGAGGCTATCAACCGTCTTGGTCTTGACCAAGTGCGCCAACGCTACGGCAACCTCTTCGACATGTATGAGGAAATCACCGACGTTAATCCTGGCGAATTGGCTCGCGAGACTAACGGCGTGAAATATTATAACCCAATGATGATCTTCCCTGCTATCCACTACACAATGGGTGGTATCTGGGTCGATTACGAACTTCAAACTTCTGTTAAGGGATTGTTCGCAATCGGTGAATGTAACTTCTCCGACCACGGTGCTAACCGCCTTGGTGCTTCTGCTCTTATGCAAGGTCTTGCCGACGGTTACTTCGTTCTTCCTTACACTATCCAAAACTACTTGAGCGACCAGATTACTGTTCCTCACTTCAAGACCAACACTCCTGAATTCGACAAAGCCGAAAAAGAATGTATCGAGGCTGAAAACGCTTTGATGAACATCAAGGGTAAGCGTTCTGTAGATTCAATCCACAAGGAACTTGGTCACATCATGTGGGAATATGTAGGTATGGGACGCACGAAAGAAGGTCTTGAGACTGCATTGCAGAAACTTAAGGCTCTCCGCAAGGAATTTGAGACCAATCTTTACGTTCCTGGAAATCAAGACGGCATGAACGTTGAGCTTGACAAGGCATTCCGCTTGAAAGACTTTATTACGATGGGCGAACTTATCGCATACGATGCTTTGAACCGTAACGAAAGTTGTGGTGGTCACTTCCGTGAAGAATACCAGACTGAGGAAGGCGAAGCTAAACGCGACGATGAGAACTACTTCTACGTATCTTGCTGGAACTATGAAGGCAGCGACGAGAAGGCTCCAACCTTGATTAAGGAGAAACTCGAATATGAGGCTATCAAGGTTCAAACTCGTAACTATAAATCATAATTTTAAGAAAGGAAATCAACAATGGCAAATATAACAGTAAATCTCAAAGTTTGGCGTCAAGCTTCTCCTACTGCTAATGGAGAGTTCAAGACCTATACAGTGGGTACTGATACTGATACTTCTTTCCTTGAGACTCTTGATATCCTCAATGAGCAGCTTATCGAGAAGGGTGAGGAGCCTATCGTATTCGACCACGACTGCCGCGAAGGTATCTGCGGTATGTGTTCGCTTTATATAAACGGTCATCCTCACGGTCCTGCAACTGGTGCAACTACTTGCCAGTTGTATATGCGCCGTTTCAGTGATGGCGAGACTATCACAGTTGAGCCTTGGCGTTCTGCTGCGTTCCCTGTAATCAAGGACTTGATGGTGGATCGCAACGCATTCGACAAGATTCAGCAAGCTGGCGGATACACTTCATTCAATTGTGGCGGTGCTCAAGACGCTAACGCAATTCCTATTCCTAAGACTGATGCCGACGAGGCTATGGATTCTGCTTCTTGCATCGGTTGCGGTGCTTGCGTTGCTGCCTGCAAGAACGGTTCTGCTATGCTGTTCGTTTCGGCTAAGGTCAGCCAATTCGCTCTTCTTCCACAAGGTCGCGTAGAAGCTGCTCGCCGCGTGAAAGCTATGGTAGCAAAGATGGACGAACTCGGTTTCGGTAACTGTACAAACACTGGTGCTTGCGCTGCTGAATGTCCTAAGAACATCAAGCTTAGCAACATCGCACGCATGAACCGTGAGTTCCTTTGCGCAAAATGTGCTGATTAATTCTCTTTCACGAGATTAAATAAACGACAGAAGAAGGTGTGTCAAAATCCATTTTGATGCACTTTCTCTTTTTATCACAGATTAAGCTACAAGTTTTTATACCGAACAGCTTCCCGGGATTTGGCTTAAAACCACGTTTTTCTATCCATACAATTAAGGCCCGCCAATGAGGCGAGCCTTGATTGTTTTAATTTCCACACAAGTGCCGAGAAGACTAATCCACCTGCACAATCAGGTAGTTGGACATCTCCCAGAATTTTGTAGGATTAGTGATTTTCAGCGTCTTCACGCCACCATTGTCTTCAATAGTGTAGGAGCCGTTAGGATGCTTGCTCAGCAATTTAGCCTTTTTCGAGTGAAGCGGAACTACCGAAAGCGAGCGTTTGTCGGCCTTTGTGAAGTAAGATTTCACATAATCGCCCTCCATAATCTTTGTCTTGCGGAGGAAACCGCTCTCTATAATCTTGTTATCCTTCAACTCCTTTTTTGACCCCACCACATAGTAGCAAGTGTTAAGCTCATTTGCAAGGCGTGTAGCCTCTTCCTGAGCCTGAACCTTCTGTGAACGCTCCGCAGCATTGACATTCGACAATGAATCCACACGAGTGTTCAATCCCTCAATCTTTATGTTTGCCTTGCGTAATTCTTCTTGAAGACCAGCTATAGTCTGCTCTTGAGCCGCAATCTGCTCCTTCATCTTCTCCACGCTCTTCTTCATTGTTTCAGAGTAAGCCGAAGATTTCTTCAATCGTCCCTCAAGTGTCTCAAGTTTCTTTCTGCGAGCTTCAAGAGCTTCCTGAATGGCAAGCATATTGGTCTTTATCTCCTCCTTCTTGCTTGGTGTCTCTCCGTTCAAGTTGGATGATGTGAGGATATTCTCCATATCCTTAATCTGGAGCATTCCGTCGTTGATTTCCGTCATTAGAGCAACCAGACTATCCTTTTCTGCGTTTACCGTCTGTAATGAATCGCTCAACTCAGTAGTTAAAGAGTCGGTTGTGTCTTGATTGCCAGTTTTGTTACCGCCGCATGATGCGAGCAAAGAAAGCCCGACGCATGCAAATAAGAAAGCTGATTTTTTCATACTGATATAAAATTTAAATTTGATGTAAATTGTTCGAGTGTTTAAATTTAGCGTATTTGTCAACTTTGATTGTAGATTCCGGCTCTCGTCCCGACACTATAATAACAATCTCACCCCGCGGATTGTTCACTGTGAAATATTCTACAAGTTCCGATAGAGTGCCGTTATGGGTAGAATTATGCACTTTCGATATTTCGCGGCACACTGTAGCGTCACGGTCTGCGCCGAAAGTCTCCACAAATTGCTGTAGTGTCTTGAGCAGGCGCATAGGCGATTCATAGAATATCATTGTGCGCTGCTCGTCGGCAAGTGCTGCAAGGCGGGTGGCACGGCCTTTCTTTTGCGGAAGGAAGCCTTCAAAGCAGAAGCGGTCGCACGGCAAGCCCGAATTCACCAGTGCCGGCACAAACGCTGTCGGACCGGGCAGACATTCCACTTCCACATCATTCCTTCTGCATTCACGCACGAGCAAAAAACCAGGATCGGATATGGCTGGAGTGCCGGCATCGCTCACAAGAGCTATCACTTCTCCGCCCTTCAGCCGCTCAATCAAGGCTGGCAAAGTTTCATGTTCATTGAATTTGTGATGGCTCTGCATGCGCGTATCTATGCCGAAATGCTTCATCAGCACGCTGCTTGTGCGCGTGTCTTCGGCAAGAATGCAGTCGGCATCGCGTAGCGTATTCACCGCACGCACACTCATATCGTCGAGATTGCCCACAGGCGTAGGCACAATA
Source organism: uncultured Muribaculaceae bacterium (assembly GCA_964459845.1). Lineage (GTDB taxonomy): Bacteria > Bacteroidota > Bacteroidia > Bacteroidales > Muribaculaceae > CALZFJ01. Next base: position 8,414 of record CAYWOC010000021.1, read on the forward strand.
TATAGTTTACCGCTCATCACACTTTATTTTCTGTTGTAGAAATAATTCTTTATAATCTCCATAAAGTCAATTACCTCTGGCGACTCCTTGTCCCATTCGAGGTCACCATAGAAGAAGTCCTCAGCCTCGGCAAATGAATGCATCGTCTCCACAAGATTAAGAGTGTCGTTCATCTCCACATCATTGTTGGCAAACAATTCTCTGCGATAGCGGAAACGGTCGTTGAGCGAGAATGCCTTGTGAAGATCACTGCTGCGCTTGCGGCGAAGTGCCTCATCCACTGTCAGAGGCTCGTCATCTTCGTCTTCATCCTCCTCATCATCTTCTTCGTCTATTATCTCATCGTCACATTCTTCATCATCAGCAGCATTGTCAGACTCGGCATCATCAGTTTCTTCCTCATCAAATGATGCGGCTGCTGTGTCTTCCTCATCGACTTCGCTCTCAGTAGCTGCTGTGGCAGCAGGTTCTTCTTTTGACACCGCCACCTCAGCAGGTTCAGCGGCAATCTCTGGTTCTTTCCCTGTAGCGTCGGTATGCTCTGCAAGCACATCCTTGTTCACCAGCTCAGCCATCTCGGCAATCGAGGCAGCCTTCTTATGTATCAGCTCAAGCACATATTCATGAGTCTCGTTGCCATGATTGTCAGCTACGAGAAGCAAGCCTTCAAGCTCATAAACCTGTTCAAGCAGTAATTTCAACGAATTGTTCATATACCTATAAACCGTTTATAACATAATTATAATACAAACGTATTAAATTATTTCCAATAAATGAGTAAAATCAGCAAAAATTCTTCGTGTTTCGCAAAAAAAACAGCTATACAATCATCTCAGGCGGTTCTTCAGATAGTGACTCTTCGCGACGAGATAGAATATCGCCACACCCACGGCATTCACGCATGCCGACACGATGAACGCATAGCGATAACCCACACTCTCTGCCACAGCTCCGCCTATAAGCACACCAAGCCCTATGCCCACGTCCCATGATATGAGCAGCGTGGAGTTGGCTGTGCCTCGCTGAGAGTTTTCGGCAATGTTGATAAACATGCTCTGGTATGCCGGGAACATATGTCCGTTGCCGAGACCTATTATTATCGCTGTGGCATAATACGCCACAGGATTAATCACCGAAGCAAACAGCACATATCCGCACAGCGACAGAGTGGCTCCAAACGCCGCATTCTGCGTTATCTTGCCCTCACGGAGCGAGCGGCCACCTATCACCCTCGACACTATCAAGCCAATAGCTGCAAGCATAAAAAATGTGCCAGTGCCGCTGGTGATGCCAAGCTCTTCCCTACCATAGATAGCAAGATATGTGGACAGCACACCGAAGCTGAATGCCAAGCAAGCTATCGACAGGCTTATGCGCCATCCTTTAAGAAGCAGGAAGCGGTCGAGCGACAGCGGCTGGCGTTTCACCGTCTGGCGTTGGCGTGGTTTTATCGTGCAATCCACAGCAAGACCTATACCTGCCGTGATGAGCGACAAGGCGAATATGCAGTTGAAATCGGGCATCACATTATATAGATATATCGCCACAGTAGGACCTATCGCCATGGCAAGATTGTTGCTCAGCCCATAATAGCCGATACCCTCCGCCCTGCGGCTCGGATACAAGACATCGATTGCCATTGTGCTGCTCGACACCGTAAGCATTCCGAATGGCGCGCCATGCAGTGTCCGAATCACGGCAAAAAGCATCAGCGACCATGTGGCGAAATATCCTGCGAAGAACAGGAAGAAAAAGAAATAGCAGCATAGCAGCACCTTCTTTCGGGGGAAGCTATCCACGATGTAGCCGCTGAACGGACGCACAATAAGTGCAGTGAGCGTATATCCCGACAGCACAAGCCCGATTGTCTGCTTGTCGGCATTAAATGTGTCGCGCAAATAAAGCGGCAACAAGGGCATTATAAGATAGAATGCGAAGAAGAGCATAAAGTTCCCTGTGAACACCTTCACAAAATTAGCATTCCATAATTTTTCATTCACTTCTTTCCCCATAACATATTGTATTCATAGTAACCTTAAAAAAGAACTGGGCATCCACATGGCACAATATGCCAGCAGCACCCAGTCAATCTATTTCTTATAATCGCATAGCCTCGCACTCATCACCGCTGAGGCTGGAATTTTCCATTAAAATTTTTTCAAACGCGCTCACCGAGCAGTGTCGCACTCGACACGCTGTTCACTTTCACAGTAATGAAATCGCCCACCTTCTCTCCGTTGGCAGGGAAAACCACCACTTTATTCTGCTGGGTGCGACCAAACATATCAGCCTTTGAGCGTTTTGAATATCCTTCCACAAGAATCTCAAATGTCTTGCCAATGTCGCGGCGGTTGCTTTCGAGCGACAGATCATTTTCAAGAGCAATCATGCGGTTCAATCGGTCGATTTTCACATCCTCAGCCACATTGTCGGGCAGGAATTTTGAAGCGAAAGTGCCTGGACGCTCCGAATACTTGAACATGAACGCCGAGTCGAACCCCACTTCGCGCATCAGGCTGAGCGTTTCCTGAAAATCCTCCTCGCTCTCATCGTGGAAACCGGTGAACATATCGGTAGAGATTCCGCAGTCAGGAATCATGCGGCGTATCGCGGCGATGCGGTCGAGATACCACTCGCGGGTGTATTTGCGGTTCATGGCTTTCAGCACCTTGTTGCTGCCCGACTGCACAGGAAGATGGATGTGGTTGCATATATTCTTGCGGCTTGCAATCATCGCAATAATCTCATCACTCATATCCTTAGGATGCGAAGTGGTGAAGCGCACGCGCATATCGGGTGCGGCATCGGCAACAATTCCAAGCAATGTGGCAAAATCCACCACTTTTCCGTCGGGAGCCACATAATGATAGCTGTTCACATTCTGTCCGAGAAGTGTCACCTCCTTGAAGCCCTTCGACTGCAAATCATGAAGCTCATTCAAGATGCTTCCCGGCTCGCGGCTGCGTTCACGGCCACGAGTGTAAGGCACAATGCAATAAGAGCAGAAATTGTTGCATCCGCGCATGATGCTGATAAATCCGCCTATGCGGTTGCCGCCTATGCGCGAAGGAATCACATCGCGATAAGTCTCGGTGGTCGATAGGTCGATATTGATGGATTTCTCGCCGTTTTCAGCGGCAGCTACAAGATTTGGCAAGTCGAGATAGGCATCCGGGCCAGCCACAATATCAACCTTATATTCATTTATAAGCGTTTCCTTCATGCGTTCAGCCATACAGCCTATAATGCCCACTATAAAGTGTCCGCCACGCTTCTTCTTTATAGCTGCAAGCTGGCTAAGACGCGAGAATATCTTCTGTTCGGCATTGTCACGTATCGAGCAGGTGTTGATAAACACAGCGTCACTGTTTTCCAAATCATCGGTAGTGTCATATCCAGCCATCTTCATTACAGAAGCCACTACCTCGCTGTCTGCCACATTCATCTGGCAGCCATAAGTTTCCAAAAAAAGTTTCTTGCTGTTTTCGCCGCCCGCATAAGTCAAGTTCATTCCCGATGCGACGTTTATCTTTCCGTTGCTCATATTCTTCTTATTCGTATTCTTGTTACCTGTGAATTAGTGTGCAAAGATACTATGATAAATAAAATCTCACAAATAAAACGCCCTTAAAGTCGCCACACTATTCCGCCCTAAGCATTTTATAATGAAGTATTGAAACTATGTCTCACATAAATCTGTAGTTACTACTTTGGTTGAGTGGCTCTGCTGAAAAGTGAACTTACAATAAGGCGGTGAAAAAACAATATGGCAACAAAATAAACTCGTCCAAGAAAATTATGGTATTTGACCAACGTACTTACTTCTGCGACACGAAGCCTTGTTGAATCCGCACAAGGTTTATCACAATATATTGAGACCCAAAAGCTCAAGTGTTTATCAGATGCTCCTATTACAATCTCCTCATTGTTGCGCTCGATTACGCGGTCAGCAAACGAAGTGCCAGTTTTTAACCCCAAAGGTCTCACCAATGCATCTCGCAGTCTAAGTACAGTTTTGACCCAAGCAGGAAAATCACAAAACATTTTGTTAAAGATATCATCGACTGAAATGTTTCCAACGACTTCTTTGCTGAAACAATCCTCATAATCAATGGGGAGATTTTTGCTGACAAGTTTTTGCCTATCCATAAAAACACATTGACGTGATTTAAACTTATTATTGCTTTTGTAATAATAACCCATTGGCGGAATTAATATAGTAAGATAAATCCAGTTCCTTCCCTTGATGCCATCCTATTGCCTCTCTTTGGGCTTTTGAGCGGCTCAGATTGGGATTTCGGGCGACTGCTTTACTATCGACATCACAAAGTTGCTCTGGATGTTTCCCACACTGGGTATTGCTCCTATCGTGTCGAGAACAAAGCTCTCGTAGTGCTTCATGTTTCGCACATATATCTTTAATATGTAGTCGAAATCGCCCGACACATTGTAGCACTCAGTCACCTCGTCGATTTTTGAGATTGCCTCCATAAATTCACGCCCAAGCCTACCGTTGTGCTGTTTAAGCCGCACATTGCACATTATGCATAGCCCCTTGTCGAGCTTTTCGGCATCGAGCAGCGCGACATAGCGTTTTATATACCCTTCGTTTTCAAGCCTTTTCAGGCGTTCAAACACTGGAGTCGTGCTAAGATGCACCCGTGCTGCAAGCTCTTTGGTAGTCAATTTCGAGTTCTTCTGCAATATGCGCATTATATTCAAGTCGGTTTCGTCCAATCCTTCCATAGTCGTTTATTCTATATAATTCTTATTCATTACCTACAAACAGTTCGTTTCATCTGTTTAGTACCACAAATTTAGCATTTTTCCCTAAATTATCCATCATATATTGCATATTTTTTCTATTTATCATAACTTTGCCGATGAAATAATTCCGAAACAATATAATAACACAACATTAAATACTTCAAGATTATGAGCAACGATAAGAAACTACATTTTGAGACTCTTCAGCTCCACGTAGGTCAAGAAACTGCCGATCCGGCTACCGATTCTCGTGCCGTGCCTATTTATCAGACCACATCTTATGTGTTCCACAATTCACAACACGCAGCCGACCGCTTCGGACTTCGCGATGCGGGAAACATATACGGACGACTGACAAACTCCACTCAGGATGTGTTTGAACGCCGAATTGCCGCTCTTGAAGGTGGTGTCGCAGCACTGGCTGTGGCTTGCGGAGCTGCCGCAGTCACTTATTCAATACAGAACATAGCTGTGGCTGGCGACCATATCGTTGCTGCCAACAATATATATGGCGGGAGCTATAACCTGCTTGCGCACACTCTGCCTACCTACGGAATCACCACCACTTTCGTTGATCCTGATGTCGTAGAGAACTTTGAAAATGCTATTCAAGACAACACCAAGGCTGTGTTCATCGAGACTTTCGGAAATCCGAATTGCAGTCTTGTCGATATTGAGGCTGTGGCAGCCATCGCTCACAAGCACAATATTCCACTTATTATCGACAACACATTCGGCACTCCATATCTTATACGCCCTATCGAACACGGAGCCGACATTGTGGTTCACTCCGCCACAAAATTCATTGGCGGACACGGCACCACTCTCGGCGGTGTGATTGTGGACAGCGGAAAGTTTGACTGGAAAGCGAGCGGAAAATTCCCTCAGCTTTCTCAGCCCGACCCTTCTTATCATGGAGCAGTGTTTGCCGATGTTGCTGGCGAAGCGGCATTCGTCACCCGAATCCGCGCCGTGCTGCTGCGCGACACTGGTGCTGCCATAAGCCCGTTCAATGCGTTCTTGCTGCTGCAAGGCACTGAGACCCTATCGCTGCGCATAGAGCGTCATATAGAGAATGCGCTTAAAGTGGTGGAATACCTGTCGAAGCATCCCAAGGTGGCAAAAGTGAACCACCCATCGCTGCCGTCGCACCCCGATCACGCCCGCTACTTGAAGTATTTTCCAAACGGAGCCGGCTCTATTTTCACATTTGAGATAAAGGGCGGCAAGGACGAGGCATTCACTTTCATCGACAACCTCAAGATTTTCTCGTTGCTTGCCAACGTGGCCGACGTGAAATCGCTCGTAATACATCCTGCCTCAACCACCCACTCCCAGCTAAACGACGAGGAGCTTGCCGAGCAGGGCATCTATCAATCTACAATCCGCTTGAGCATCGGCACAGAGCATATCGACGACATCATCGCCGACCTCGACCAAGCTTTTGATACGATTTAGCCATCACACGACACAACAGAGCTTTCAGGCTTTAGTCCACGCACGACTCCCGTGGGGGCAAAATGAAATCAAAGTTTCTTTTCAGTAGTATCAGTAAAATAATGGCAAAAACACCCTTGGCGCGATGTCAAGGGTGTTTTTTATTCCGTTTGTTCCAAATCGGCATTCGCATTAAGATGCCGATGCGTTGCATCATCCTTCTTGAAACAGGCTCTGCATAAATTGCCACAACAGCACAATGGTTGCCACAAAAAGAGTGCCAAATGCCACAACATCTTTCACTATTATCACATCATAATTCTGTGTGGCAATGAGATATGTCCATGAGAATGCGCATATCACGAAGCACAGCAAGAACACCACATTCCGCATCCATCCAAACGAGCGTCTTTGCTCAGGCAGCCGGTTCATCACTTTGCGAGTGAACCACTCATTCTTCCCCGCCTTTGGCTGAGAGGTCTTCAACAAGTTGCCTAATTCTATGTCATCTTTATCGCGTCGCATAAATATATAATGTTTCAAAAAAAATATCGATTATTTGTATTATATCAAAAAAGCATTTTCCACCATCAATGTCGCAGCAGCCTTGCCATCTTCTCTTTGGCTCGGCGCAAATGCGATTTCACCGTCCCGTCGGGCATAGATGTTATCTCCACTATCTTCTTTATAGGATAATCCTGAATATAGAATAGTGTCACCACAGTGCGTTCCTGCTCCGACAGCGTCTTCATGCAGCTTGCCACGTCCATCTTCGCCTCCACGCTCTCGGCATTGCTGTAGCTCTCGGTGCCGCTTGCGTCATAATAGTCGCTCGCGTCGTCGGTGCTTACTTGCCCATCGGCATCTTCAGCCATCCGCTCCTCATGCCGCTTTCTGCTCCAAGCGCAAAACTCGTTATAAGCGATTCTATAGAGCCATGTGCTGAATTTCGACAAGCCCTTGAAGCTCCGCACATTCATATAAGCCTTCAAGAACGTTTCTTGCGCAAGGTCGTCGGTCAATGCGACATCACCAAGCGTGAGGTTAAGCAGGAACTGCCTCACCACATCCTGATAAGCCTCAACGAGCCTGCCGAATGCACGCCGGTCATCGCCAAGCGTGCATAAGGCAATCAATTTCAATTCCTCGACCTTACTTAACATTCTTGCTTATGATGTTTCAGCGTTATTTATGAGTAGCTCGTCTTTATTTCACCTTGCCGTCTTCATTTGCACCATTGAAAGGTGGTGGTGTAACTGCATCGGGCGATTGTGGGACAGGCGGAGTTTGTACAGCATTTTCATCATTTTGCTTATCCTCGCTATTATAGTATTTATTCACCATTCTGCTGTCATAATAGGCTGAAAACAGTTTCCACCCTCCGAGCAGCAGGAATATGCAGCTTATCCCGGCAAGCGGTTCTGCCCCTACCGAAAGGAAAAATATGATTAGGCAGATACCCACAAGAATGAATTTTGCCCCCGACCGTGCTGTCACGTTCCATTTAATAAGGCGCATAATGCTGTCAAGTCCGTTTTCCCCAGCCGATGACGCAAACGCCTGCTGCTGATTGAATGCCGTGTTTGGCTGTTGTTTCGCATTATTTTGGCTCACTGGAGTCTCTGGCACATACACAGGCTGCTGACGCACTATCACCCTATCGCCAAACACTCCATCAGGCAATTTGTAATTGTTCTCTATCGCTTTTTCAATGATACGATATTTAGTGCGGCGATGCATGTAATATGCGAGCAGGCTCAACAGAACAATCGCCACCACTCCAGCCATGATTACCGTCGTCACACTTATCACCATCATTTTCACATTAGCCTGCTCCATACGGCGATTCAGAAGTCGCTCCTGCTCAAGAGCAAATTCCTTATCGGTCATTTCAGAGCCATCGCCGTCATCAATGTCTCCGTCGTTAATCACCAATTCACCTCCCGACAGCAGCGTGTCGTTAAGCCGCTCGTCGATGCGTGCCGCAATGCTTTTCAAGACATTCGACGACACCGACAACGTGTCGTGTCCCGACACCACCTGAGCAGTGTCGCCCCTCAATTTCACACCCACTTTTTCGGCGCTTGCGCTAAAACTTGCCAGCGCAAATATTGCCACGGCTAATGATAAAAACACCTTTTTCATATCTGTAAAAAATTTTTTTGATAACTAAATCATTATTCGGCTCGGTGAAGCGTCATCACATTTTCGTTGCGCTTCTGTGTGTTTGATGCCGCAGCAGCAGAAAAAGTTGCACACGCACATGATATTTTCAAAAAAATTTTTCACAGCATCGTGAAACGCTTTCCCTCATTGGCAAGGAAAGTGTTAGGGAAAATGCGCTTAGCATCTTCAAGCAGAATGTTGTCATCCTTGTATTGTTGTGAGAAATGCCCTATTATCAAATTCTTCACACCAGCCATCCGCGCGATTTCCGCTGCATCGGCAGCAGTGCTGTGTCCACGGTTTCTCGCTTTCAGCTCGCAAGAACTGTCGTAAGTGGCTTCATGGTAGAGCCATTCCACGCCAGCCACCGCCTCAGCCACACGGTCGTTGCGCATAGTGTCTGAGCAGTAGGCGTAGCTCATGCTCGCATCGGGAGCGGTGGTGAGAAATTCGTTGGGAATCACCACACCTTCAGGTGTAACATAGTCATTACCGTCGCGAAGCGAATCCATAGCATACTTAGGCACATTGTGATATTGCACCATATCGGCATTTATGTGGCGGCGTTTCGGCTTCTCGGTGAACACAAATCCCACTGCCGGCACGCGGTGAAACAGCGGTACCGTGCGCACCGTTATGGCATCATTCTCATATATCACCTCATTGCTGCGCCCTATCACATTAAATTCCACCTGATAAGGCATATCGCGGCAAAAATAGTCAAGAATGTGCCGAAACTGCTCAGCCCCATCCTTGAAAATATGCACCACCACAGTTCCGCCTTTCTCAAGCAGTGCCATAGTGGAGAGAAGTCCGGGAAGTCCGAAAACATGGTCGCCATGCAGGTGGCTTATGAAAATGTGGTTCAGGCGCGAGAATTTCAGTTTCATCCGGCGCATCTGTAGCTGTGCGCCCTCGCCGCAGTCTATCATATAAAGCTGGTCGCGTATATCCAGCACTTGGCACGACGGCAGATGCCTCATCGTGCAGGTAGCCGAGCCGCAGCCCAATATGCTCAATTCAAATTTTGCCATATTCGTGTATCATTATTTGTCTCATTCTGATACAAAACTATACTTTTATATTCATTTTTGCAACTTCAATGGCATCAAGACACAGTTCGTCCTCGCCATCCAAAGCATCCAATACCTTATCTGCAAGCCACAGAGTGAGCATTTCCTTCTCGTCTATATGGAAATACTTTGCCAACAGAATCGCTTGGCTGCGCTTTGCCCTGCGGTCGCCACGTTCTATCTTGCTGAACATGGGAGTGTCAATCTCCAAATATGCTGCCAACTGCCGTTGCAGCACCTCATGCTTGTCTCTTAATTCCTTTATCTTGTTTCCTAATAACATATCTTTTATTCCTACATTATCTTGTTTCTTGTACTCTCAGCAAATTACTGGCAAATTAAACTTATGCCCATATAGGTATATACTTCATATATCGTTTTGCCGTATCTGGATCAAGGGGTTTAATCCGCTTTTCTGCAACAGCCTCCTTTATCAATATAGAAATACTTCCAGCAGAAGTTTCCTTTACGCCAAATCTATCTCTAAGTGACTTGTTGGTCAAAGCTTCACCTTGTACATACATTAGGCAAGCATGGAGACAACATGACCATAGCTTATCTTCCATCGGGATGTTACTAAACTCAATCTCTGAGAAAAGTGTAACCTTAGTACTATCTTGGAATACTTCAATACGAGGAGCTGGAAGAAATTGCGCCTCACACGCCAATACCATTCTGTCCCAGCCACGACCAAGTTCCTCACACATCTTCAATCGTCGCATGAGGGAAGCCAATTTCTCATTTCGAGATTTCGGAGGATTGTCGATTATACGAAGTACATCTACCAAAGGGGTGCCAGGCAACCATCATTGGTTGGCAATTATTATGCTTAAACTCTACCCAATCCACTTCCTTGGGAAGTTTGCATAGTTCTTTTACTAATATGTCTATATTTCCTATCATCTTATATGCTGTTTGTTTTCTATTTATCATAGAGTTCTTCAAGTTCTTGAACTCTTTCCATTCACATCGTGCATTCTCCTTGTGATATTCACGAAGAAGATATTGTCGCAGTTCTTGTTCAAGTATAAATAGTGTCTTGATCTTTAATCATACAGCATTATTCTATTACTAATCAGCGAAGAACAATTAAAGTTAATTTATATTGCATTCATTACATCTTCTGTATTGACAAAAGGTCCACTTAAAGTATAATTAGGATAGGCTTCTATATTGAAATCTTTTTCCATATTACAATACTCACAGACTGTATTATATATTTTAACCTCATTATAATTTATGTCCTTATCAATAACAATCATTTTTCCCATCAACTGTGCTATTTTATTTTTAGAGTCAGCAGAAATTGTTCTTACAATAGACAATGCCTGCAATGTAGTAAGTTTTTTCATCTCTTTCATATAGTTATCTGTGAGATTGAAAGAATCTGCAATCTCATTCATATATTCTACTTCAACATCCTTTACAATACCATCTGCATTAACAATGTCATCTAATATTCTTAATACTGCAATCTTTGCATTATATGTTAATTCTGTCATACCTTCTGTCATTATCTCTTTACATTTACACAAACCCAATTCCACGTTCCCTTTTTCTTATCGTAATCATAGACAACAAGACTCCTGACATCATTGCCATTTTTTAAGTCGTATTTTCCTACGATATTAGATGGTACAAAGCACCTTACTGAACCAGCTTTCAAGAAAGCATATTCATTACCATCCCTTTTACAAATTTTACCCTCCACATATTTTGCGTAATCAATGTCATAAGGCAACTGAACCTTTGTTGAACTAAGAACTTTCATTCGACTTCCTTTATCTGTATAATGTAATTTCAATATCATTCCGGCATACACCTTAAAGCGAAATTTTTGAATGGTACGTTTCTCTTTGCCATAAACAATGGCTGACTTATGGCTGTTTTCATCAACATATGTCACAATAGCTATACATTCTTCAGCTCCATTGCATAGTATGGCATCTGTGATAGACATATAGTCAATTGGGTCATTCTCATCTGGTGTCATTGAATTAAGCCAAGGCTGATGTATCCAACAAGCTATTTCGTTTGGCAGTCGCCAACCCTGTGATATATAACACCGTGTCACCGCATCTATATGAAAGCGAGCAGATTTGAGCAACCCACGCTTTATGTACAAAGTGGCTAATTTAATATGCACTTTACCAAGAAAAGTTTCTTGCGTGTGGCTATGCACTGCACGGAGCAGACAAGCGAGTTGTTTCTCCTCATCATTCGTGAAGACATCACTTAAAAGTTGCCACACCCAAAATTCTGTATTTTTTTTTCGAGCAAAAGGTATAATAACTTTCAAGGCTTCATCGCTATCACTTCCTAAGGCTAAAAGAAGTTTTCCATAAAAATATCCAGGATACATCATTTCCTTATGATTATTCATAAGGTTGTCCAATCTTGGCAAAAATTCTTCAATACGTCCAAGATTATTTAGCCTAAGCAATGCTTTTGCATTTGCAATGAATGCACGTTCTGCTAAAGTCATCATCTTTTGGCCTTTCTGATTAACGTATGGTGAATAGTCTTCTTTAGTTAGATTATCCAAATTCCACCAATCAAAAAAGTCTGGCATTTCCTGCCAATTATCAAATTTGAGACAACTTCGAAGAAGGTAGGAATGACCTTTTGATGACCTAAAATTATAATCCTTCAACTTCAAAAATAACGTTGAAAGTTTTGCTGATGCGTCTATATCTGTTAAGGGTATATGATTTTGTATGAAGCTTGCTATTTGGAATTGAACATTGTCAAAAATCATGCTGTCATTTACTAATGTCAGTTGGTCTAATGAATTAAGTTCATCAAGATGTCTCAATAGTTTACCATAATCACCCACCTCAGAATCAACTTTCATCATGTAATACAGAACCCAACCAACTGCTCTTTGCTTCCAAATATCTGATGGCATAGCCGCCAAATCAGCTTTGGCGAGTTCGTATGCTTGCTGCACTTGACCTGCCTTACACATCGTTGTTATATCTCTAACATTCGCCATATTAAATAAAATGTGAGTTTATCATTTCTATTATTGCACCAAGCTCTCCATCCTCTTTACCCTTCAGTGACATAGGCTTGGCGTATGTCACAAATCCATTAGAATTCACATATATCTTAATATAAGAGAACGTCCCACTGGTACGCATATAATATATAGTACTGAAATCTTCGGAATGTTCAACTACATTTGTAATCTGTACACTTATATTGTCACATGCAGATCTTATCAAATCAAACAACTTGCCGTGAGATTCGTCAGATGGTATGTAATCAAAGCTATAAGACATTCCACGTTCATCATTCAACATAATTTCTATAAGTGCAGTATGCTGATTGGGAGCTGTAGCCTTTGCTGACTGAAAAATACTCCCAGTTTTGTAATAGAGATCATATCTATCAACTCCATCTGGCGTTTGAATGTTGTATATCTCTAAGTAAGGACGACTCTGTACGCTTATTATTTTGTAAGGAGTATACTCCATATTTTTTGCAATGCAATGGTATTTTGCTCTTATACCAATGTCGACTTTTTCATTATGGAATGGTGTAGGCGGAACATCGTTAAGAACCCTACATTCTGCATCTATGCTTTTACATTTCTGTATAGGTTCTATCCTGAACTTTGAAAAAGGGGTTATATGTGGCAAATTGGAAACATACAAAGTTCTCTGAGCCCTAGTTGTAGCTGTATAAGCCCATCGCAAACTGTCATCATTAAGCCCAGTTCTGCCAGAATAATCAACAAAGACTTTTCCCCATTCACCACCTTGACATTTATGACCAGTAACAGCATAGCCGTACTTAGCCCTTATCGCATTATAATATATGTCTTCCATCAATGCATTTGCAAATGATTCCGTTCCATGCTTTAACTCTGGATGTCTAATACAGAAATTTATATATAATGCACGATTCTCGTCAATAGTTAGGGATGCTTTGTCACTTGTCAGCAAATCCTCAAGCAACATACATTGCATTGGGTATCCCTCATCATCAGAAACTGTTACCTGAATAAAGTTTAAAGTAATAACAACGCGCTGTTTCTTGCCACCAATTTGCACATATACAGGAGCTGACTGCTGTATTCTTACTCCTACAGAAAGAATGGGGACAAACTCACCATTCATACGATTTATCCTGTAATTATTTTGTGTTATCATCAAAATATCTTTCTCGCATATAGGTATATCATCACCATATAATGCGACTCGAATATCTCGATTATATTTATTAGCTGATTTATTTGAATAACATATTATTACACTGTCATGCTTGCATGATTTCTTTCTATAATCAATGTACGAATCTAAAAAATATTCAGAAGGAATAACTTCTACATCACCTTTCTTTTCTTCGAAGACAAGCCAATTTCTTTTCTCTTTCTGCAAGAGATCACGTATCATCATCGCATTCCTCAAAATGGCACTATCTCCTTTCTGTCTAAGCACTTCGGTTAGTTCTACTTCCACGACTTTAAGTCCTTTTTCTTGGAAATATTCTGCTCGTAAGGCATTTGATACAGCCTCTCCAACAGGAGGCAACTGTGCTGGGTCTCCAACAAATATCACCTTACCTCCAAAGTTAGGTCGTACATAAGTCAAGAGATCTTGCAATAGATTGTCAGTACCATATGCAAAAAGTTCATGTTCAATTTTTCGAGAACAAACCATAGATGACTCATCAACGACAGCAACAACATTACCTTCATGTTCAGAACCACGTATTGGGAAAACAAACTTAAACTCAGAATTGGCAATATCTTTCACTTTTTTAGACACGAGGCAAGCCTTTGCATAAATCGCTTTATGTATTGTTACTGCTTTACGCCCTGTTTTGGCAGATAAAATCCTAGCTGCTCTACCTGTTGGAGCCATCAAATCTACTTGACGACTTTGTGCTATATAATTTGCTATAACATTCACCATCGTTGTTTTGCCTGTGCCGGCATATCCACGAAGGATGAAAACAGAGGCATCACTTTTCATAAAAGCTTTAATCTGCTCGAAAACTTTATTCTGTTGAGTCGTTAGTTCCATTGAATATCATTAGTTTTTATAGTTATTTCGATAGTATCTCAAAACTTCAAACAGTTATACCATAACGTGAGTTCGATGAAAATTAAACGGTTGATAATTTGGTGGTTAGCGATAAAGGTATTAAATTTATAGGACTGAATTACAAACAAATACCATTATCGCTATGCTCACCGAAGACAAAATTACTGAAATATTCGTAATGGCCGATGAATTCTGCAAAATTTTTAACGCCATGCTCCGCCGCAGAGGACTTTCAAAGCCGCATAAGAACCGGAAAAGGGATTATCATAGAGATAGCCGTCTTTCCGATGCCGAAATCATTGTCATCATGATAATGTTCCACAGCTCCAACCATAAATGCCTCAAGCATTTTTATCTCAACGAGATTTGCTTCAGATACAGGCATCTGTTCCCTCAGACTGTCTCATACAACAGGTTTACGGAACTGGAGAAATCGGTGGTGTTGCAGTTTGTCATCTTTGTAAAGAAATGCCTGTTGGGCAAATGCACCGGCATCAGCTTCGTTGACAGCACCCTGCTGCGTGTATGCCGCAACCAACGGATACATATGCACAAGGTTTTCAGGGATATAGCGCAACGAGGCAAATGTTCTTTGGGCTGGTTTTACGGGTTCAAACTACATCTGATTTGCAACGACAGGGGTGAAATCCTGAACTTTATGATTACGCCCGGTGATGTCGATGACCGCGAGCCTCTGAAAATGAAGTCATTCGTTGAATTCATCTACGGAAAACTTGTCGGTGACAAAGGATATATCGGCAAAGACCTGTTCAACAAGCTGTTCATTGACGGAATACAACTGATTACCAAACTGAAAAACAATATGAAAGGCGGTATCAGGTCTATGTATGACAGAATCCTGCTCCGTAAACGGGCCGTAATCGAGACTATCAATGACGAGCTGAAAAACATTGCCCAGATTGAACATTCCAGACATCGTTCATTTCCGAATTTTGTCGTAAATCTCATAGCCGGAATAGCGGCATACTGTCTCTTCCCAAAGAAACCGACAATCAATCTCGAAAGAGTTTTTGATAATCAACTCACAATCTTCTGATTTTTTTCATCGAACTCACGTTATACCATAGGATTCTTAAAGGTATCCATTTTGTTCATCATACGCCCTTGCCTCTCTGAATATTATTATCGGTGTAACCTTCTTTAAAATATCATGGTTCACAATAGAACCAACTTTGATTTTGGATACGAGTTTTTCTTTTATCCACTCATTGTTCCAAAGTTCAATATCTTCACCCATCATAACTTTGCAAAGTCTGTTGCTGTAAGGTGAAATGCTATTTTTCTTATCTTTCTGATACGTAATGTTCTGCAACCACAATTGATTATAGTCAGAGTTGGGCTGATTACATAGTTTGGCATATGCTTTATCTATGATATCCCATTTTTCTTTATCGTCTTTCAGCGAATCTACCATACGACTCAGCACACGGAGAGCATAATGGCAACAACCGACGTTTTCTAATGCTATTTGTACGCATATAGACGACATTGCTCGCACACTTCCACCAGGAATGGACTCGGAATGGTAGTAGTTTTTAACTTTTGAAAATATATTTTCTTCTATACCAAGGTCAACGTCTTCCAATTTACTGTCTTGTTCTTCTTTCTTTTTCAGCCATTTTTCTATTCGCCTGTCAATGTCGGACAGCATTGTCTTGATTGAACCGCTATCGGGATATTGGCGAGCAAACATTAGAATATATAGCAGATGTTTCTCAAAACTATCGAAGTCAACACCTTTCTTGTTGAATATCGGAGTATTATAGATATATGCAAGTTTATCTGCCTTTATCGAATCTGTAACAATGTTTTCGCTAATTTTAGTCTTCTTGCTATTCATACGGAAATTAAGACTTTCCAATACATGTTGCAAGATGTACGATATTTTCTCCAATACATCCTTGTCATTACAGAATATACGATAATCGTCACGATAACGGATAATTTCGTAAGGAGTGGTAATACCTTCTTTTTGTATGGCTTCATGAAGAAGAATGTCTGAATAGCCAAGGATTATTTCGCCTACGAAATCAAAGATCGCGCTTCCTTGTGGGATGCCTATATTACGTCCATGTTGAAAGGCTCTAAGATATTTCTGAATGTTTGCAGAAATAGAGTTGTTACATTCTCTTTCGTGCGTAGTATCTTTAAGTGAAAAAGCCCAATCAAATGCTTGTGGATTAACAGAACCATAGCAGTTGGTGATGTCTGTCACGAACATATAGCGATACTCCAAAGACAACTCTATGCTACGTTGTTCCATGGTACTCCACCAATTCAGAATTGTTGTTGACTTATGGAAAGGCTCTTTCTTTTTCGGAATAACAGGCAATGCGCAAGATATAATATGTGACACTTTAAATGTCTCAAATAGCTCCTTAACAGTCTCCCAAGACTGCTCATTGCAAATCTCACGCACAAGAAAATAATACAAGAACGGATTGGCAAGAATAATAGGACGCACAGCATAGCGACCATCTTTGTTGAGCAGGATATCGAGGTTGACATCTGGTAACTGCTCTGGCGACTCATCTTTTTGCAAACACTCTTCATAGGGCGTGTCCGCTATCGTGTTCTTTACCATTTGAAGTAGTTCGTCAAATACGAAATATTCAGGAAGTTCAAATCCGTGGTATTGTTCTGACTTCAAGAAGAAATCCATTGCCTCTTTTGAATTGAGACTTAATATATTTTTAGTTTTATGCATCATTTATTGAAGTGATTTAAACTTATTTCGAACTCTTAAAAATCGGTTAAAATATTAAAATAAAGCGTACCATTAGGATGATTTGCTATATTAATTGTTGCCCAACATTCAAAAGGGATAATCTATGTACGCTGTATTGGACAAAGTTACGATAAAATCTGAAATATTGCCACATCTTTCAGTGGCAAAACGTGAATCTTAAACAAAAAGTTGTCACAAAAAGTTGTCTCATTGAGATAATCAATGCCATACTTTACAAACTCAAGACGGGCTGTTCCACAATGCGGATGCAGGATTCGACTGTGACATGTTCAGGGATTGCCTTGTAAAAAACGGTGTCATAACCAACATATGCAGACGCAGGACTGATACCGGAAGCATTTTCATTGACACACGCAACTGTACGCAGAGAGATATTCTGT
Organism: uncultured Muribaculaceae bacterium; assembly: GCA_964459845.1. Taxonomy (GTDB): domain Bacteria; phylum Bacteroidota; class Bacteroidia; order Bacteroidales; family Muribaculaceae; genus CALZFJ01. The sequence continues at coordinate 26,061 of CAYWOC010000021.1, forward strand.
AGAGCGTACTAATGCGTGGATGGACAGCTTCAGAACTCTTCTCAACCGTTTTGACACCACAGTCTCAAGCTGGGAATCATAGAATTATATCGCTTTCGCAATTTTGCTCCTTTAGGATATTTCACGAAAACAAAGATTGATGCGGACACACGCAAACAATCGCATCTCAAATCAAGCACAGCATTTAGTGATTGTCTTTGCGCTTTCTACCCAACCACACTCTTTGAAAAATCTCGGGGGATAGCCGAAACTGGCGAAATTGGATAAGCGACACCTGCCGACGCGGATTATATATTCCGAAATGAATTTTATTTTGCCATTATATATTTTCATATAAAATCTGGCATATTTCTTTTTGAAACTCGACAAAAACCTCATTTTTTATGGATTTTTGTGCTTAAAATCCACAATATTAATATAGTTACAGCAATTTTAACTATATTTTTAATAGGTTTCGTTTGCAAATATCAATTTTAGCCGTATCTTTGCAACAAGTTTTTTCATAGGATTAGATTTTTAAGGTTTACTAATTGCGGCTGTTGTGAAACAGCCGTTATTTTTTTGATAATTGCAGCCACTCGTAGTATCTTTGCAGCATCAATCTTTCTATTATGCGACATTTATTATACATATCAATTTTGGCAGCCGCAGCTTCTGCTACAGCAGCATGCTCTTCGGGATGCTCAAGCTCAACGTCAAGCCCCCATGCCGATGAAGCCCGCGAGCGCGCTGTGGCGGCGGCAAAAGAGCTCATAGCCACCAACCATGACGACACTATGGCTCTACAGCACAAGCTGCTCGATGCAAAAGCCATTCAAAGCAAATATGCAATAGACGGCGATTCGGGAGCTGTGAACGCATTCGATGAAGCGTTTCGCGAATATGTCACCAAGAACGACACATCGCTTGCGAGCGCAATATTTTGAGATTCTTTTCTATGGACGAAATCGTATGTGACAAGTTTTCTTGAAATACCGGCGACCGATTTAAGTTTAAAACATTAATATTCAATAATCTTCCTATATACAATGCTAAACTTCAATGAATATGTAGAGATAGCCTCACGCGCTATCGCCGGCATCAAATATCCTGCCGAGCCGGCAGCTTTATATGAACCCATCGCCTACACTATGTCGCTGGGCGGCAAACGTCTGCGACCGGTGCTTGCGCTCATGGCTTGCGACGCATTCTGCGGCGACTACAGCCGAGCCATCAATCAGGCTGTGGGCATAGAACTTTACCATAATTTCACGCTGCTCCACGATGATGTGATGGACAAGGCCGACATGCGACGCGGCAAGCCCACCGTGCATGTGCGCTGGAACGACAATGTGGCTATACTCTCGGGCGACGCCATGCTCACTATGGCATCACAGCACGTCGCCGATGCCGATGCAGCACATCTGAAAGCGGCAATGACGCTATTCAACAAGACTGCGATGGAAGTGTATGACGGACAGCAATATGACATGGATTTCGAAAGCCGCATGGACGTGAGCGAACAGGAATACATCGAGATGATCAGGCTGAAAACATCGGTGCTGCTCGGATGCGCCTGTAAGATGGGTGCTGTGATGGCCGATGCCAGCGAAGCCGATGCCGAGGCTATATACCAGTATGGGATGAACCTTGGCGTGGCATTCCAGCTTCAAGACGACATTCTCGATGTGTATGGCGACCCTGCCACTTTCGGCAAAGAGATTGGCGGCGACATTATGAACAATAAAAAAACATTCATGCTCATCAATGCCGTGAACCGCGCCACTGGCGACGACCGCGACGAACTGCTGCAATGGATTGCCGCCGAAAATCCCGACCGCAGCACAAAGGTCGCTGCCGTGACAGCTATCTACAACCGCCTTAATATCCGCAAAATCGCAGAAAAGGCTATGGACGAATACAACACTAAAGCTCTCTCGATAATCGACTCCATATCTATCAGCGATGAAGCTAAGCAGGCTTTCCGCGACTTTGCAAACATGCTTATGCACCGCAACAAATAATTCACCAATTTAAAAGATGATTGACACTCACACTCACATATATCTTGAAGAGTTTGACGACGACCGCGACGAAGTGATGGCACGCTCCAAGGAGAGCGGAGTGAGCCACCTTGTTTTTCCGAATGTGGATCTAAGCACCATCGAGCCGATGTATGTCTTGCACCACAAGTACCCCGACTACACGTCGATGGCTATGGGTTTTCACCCTACCGAGGTGAAAGATGACTACCGCGACGCTCTTGCCGTGGTGGAAAGCCACCTCGATGATGAACGCTTTGTAGCAATAGGTGAAGTGGGCATCGACTTATATTGGGACACCACATTCCGCAGCGAGCAGAAGATTGTGCTTGCCGAGCAGGTGAAATGGGCTATCGACCGCAGTCTGCCGCTCATAATTCATTGCCGCGAAGGTCTTGACGATGTGCTTGATGTATTCGCCCGCTTCAGCGAACTGCCTCCCACAGTGTTTCACAGCTTCACTGGCTCAATCGACGACATACGTCGCATACGCAACCTTGGCGATTTCTATTTCGGCATAAATGGAATTGTAACTTTCAAAAAGTCGGCAGTGCCAGAAATACTGCCCGAAATTGGCATCAGCCGCATCTTGCTTGAGACTGATTCGCCATATCTTGCCCCTGTGCCAAACCGCGGTAAGCGCAACGAGAGCAGCAACATCCCCCACATATGCCGCTGCATAGCTACACACCTCGACCTCTCTTGCGATGAGGTGTCGCAGATCACCGACAATAATGCCCGAAAGCTGTTCGGCATATAAAATTTCAGTCAGAAAACATTAAGCTCAATAATACAATGAAAAGTGAATATCAAAAGATGATTGACGGCGAAGTGTATTCCGCCATCGACGGCACTCTGATAGAAATGCTCAACCGCACAAAAGACCTATGCTGGGAATACAACAACTTGCGTCCAACACTCATAAAGGAACGCAACGAGAAACTCCGTGAGCTGCTCGGTGGAATGGACGAAGACACATTCATAAACCAGCCGTTCTACTGCGACTATGGCAAGCACATATTTGTGGGCAAAAGGTTCTTCGCCAATTTCAGCCTGACGATTCTCGACGAGGCATTTGTCACCTTTGGCGACGACTGCTTCATCGGTCCTAACGTCAGCATCTACACTGCTTGCCACAGCACCGACCCAATTGAGCGCAACAGCCGCAACGAATGGGCAAAGCCTGTCACGATAGGCAACAACTGCTGGATTGGCGGCAGCGTGACAATCCTGCCCGGCGTAACGATAGGCGACAACTGCACCATAGGAGCCGGAAGTGTGGTCACAAAAGACATCCCATCAGGCAGCATAGCCGTCGGCAATCCTGCGCGCGTCATAAAAACACTTTGCCGTTAAGCGAAATGTAAACAGCCGTTTATGTAAAATAGGCATTCACATTTCGACGCAGCACGGCTATTGCTGGAATTTGCGCCTGCCTCGGAGGTAGTAATCCAGCACAATATTGCACTGGCTGCCCGGATGCTCATCGAGCAGATTGCGCTCTTGAGGCTGGCAATCGGTGTATTTCTTGCGCATCTTCTTGAAATCGGAATGAGCCTTCAGCACAGCGCGCGCATTGGCAAAATCGAGCTTCGCCACAAACATGAAGAACGCCAGCGCATCATACATCCTGCGTATGAAAAGCACACGCCGCCCCACCTTCTTCGGCAAATTCTTGTGCAGAAGCAGAAGATTGTTGCGGAAATTGAGATACGTCTTGCGCGGATTTCCGGCAGGAAGGCTGCCACCGCCAAGGTGATAAATCACGCTCTCCGGCACGAAACGTATGTCATAGCCAAGCAGATGTATGCGCCAGCACAGGTCAATCTCCTCCATGTGCGCAAAGAAGTCCTTGTCGAGCCCTCCTGCACGCAAATACACCTCCGACCGCACAAAAAGTCCTGCTCCCGAAGCCCAAAACAGGCTCACGTCGTGCTGGTCGTATTGCCCATTGTCGGTCTCAACGGTCGAAAATATGCGACCACGGCAATAAGGGTAGCCAAGGTGGTCGATATAGCCACCAGCCGCACCGGCATATTCAAACTTCGATTTCTCGGCATAAGACAGCAGCTTAGGTTGGCATGCGGCCACATCGCTGTGGCTGCGGCAATATTCGAGCATCGGCTCCACCCAATGCTGCGCTGTCGCCACATCCGAGTTGAGCAGCACGGTATATTCATATTGTGTGGCTTTTATCGCACGGTTATACCCCTCGGCAAAGCCATAATTCTCGGCAAATTTCAGCAGCTTGACCTCGGGGAACTCACGTTCAAGCACCTCGACAGAATCGTCGGTGCTGCCGTTGTCTGCCACAATAACATCTGCAATTTCTGCATTGGTCGTCCTCACCACCTCGGGCAAGAACTCGCGCAGGAGTTTTGCGCCGTTCCAGTTAAGAATAATCACTGCCACCGGTTTCTTGCCAGCAGCCACATTATTTTCAATCTTTGCCATTGTCCTTGTCTTCGTTATTAGGGTTCAAAGTGACTTTGTGCTTCCACCGCTTGTGTGTCCACAGCCATATCTCGGGCTGCTGGCGTATCTGAGTCTCAAGCATACGCGTATATCGCTCAGTTATCACTCCTTGCGGCTCATCGCCGGGATGCAACGCCACTTCACGGACGGTGCATTCGTAGTATCCTCTGCGCTTTCTCACTATCTCGAAATACAGCACGGCGAAATCGAGCCTTCGGGCAAGCGTCTCGGTGCCGGTTATCATCGCCGTGTCGTGGTTCAGGAAGCGGGTAATATAGCCATCGTCGTTAAGGCTCGGGTGCTGGTCGCTCATAAAGCCTGTTATCGACAGCTTGCCGGCGTGCTTAAGCCGTATCAAGTCGCGGAACACCGATTTCTTGGTGAAGTTGAGCGTATTGAAGCGGCTGCGCAGCTTCAGAAACAGCGCATCAAACCACTCATTCTTCAGCGGACGATATACCTCCGAGAATACATCACTGCTGAAGTCGTGCCGCGACCACAGCGTGACCGACGGCAGCCACTCCCAGTTGCCATAATGGGCGGCATATATCACTATCGAGCGTCGCTCGTCGAAGCATCGGTCGATGAGCTCGACGTTGTGAAACACAAAACGCCGCCGCATCTCATCATCGCTCACATGCAGCAGCTTTATCGTCTCCACAAAATAGTCGGCGAGGAAATGATAAAAGCCTTTCATCACCCGCTTCACCTCGGCATCGCTCTTCTCGGGAAACGACTCACGAAGATTGTTCCACACCACACGCTTGCGGTAGCCCACAAGATGATAGATGATGAAATAAATCATATCCGACAGGGCATACAGCACTCTGAATGGCATCCACGCCATCAAGTGCAGCAAAGCCCCAAGCGGAGCATACATCATATTTTCCAACCGCCGGCTCATCCTATAATCTCAGCATTCATCGTGCCTGCATCGTCGGGCGATATGCCGCCCAACTTCACATTCACCATGCGGTTCACATATTTCTCGTCATGAGGCACTTCCACCTTTATATAGTTGTCGGTGAAGCCATGCATCGGCATCCCATCCTGCGGCTGCTCAAACAGCACGGGGCGCACCTCGCCCGAATACTTCTGCATGAAAGCCTTCAGCTTACGGTCGGAGAGAGCGATCATCTTGGCTGCGCGCACATTCTTGGTGTGCTGGTCCACCACATAGTCGAGCGTGCGAAGCGCAAGCGTGCCGGGACGCTCGGAATACGGGAACACATGCAGACGAGTGATGTCGAGCGAATCCACAAAGCGATACGATTCATCAAACAGCTCCTCGGTCTCGCCGCGGGTTCCCACCATCAAATCCACGCCTATGAAAGCGTCGGGAATAAGCTCCTTGATTTTCCTCACTTTGTGGGCAAACAGCGCGCTGTCGTAGTGGCGGCGCATAAATTTCAGCACGGCATCACTTCCGCTCTGCAGCGGAATGTGGAAATGCGGCATGAAGCTGCGCGACCGTGCCACAAATTCTATAATCTCGTCGGTGAGCAAATCCGGCTCAATCGATGAGATGCGGTAACGCTCTATCCCATCCACGCGGTCAAGCTCACGGATAAGGTCGATAAACTTCTCGCCGGTGTTCTTGCCGAAGTCGCCAATGTTCACCCCTGTAATCACTATCTCCTTTCCGCCCTCGGCAGCCACGGCACGAGCCTGATTCACAAGCATCTCTATAGTGCCGCTGCGGCTGCGTCCGCGTGCGAAAGGAATGGTGCAATAGCTGCAATAATAGTCGCAGCCGTCCTGCACCTTCAGGAAGTAGCGGGTACGGTCGCCGCGCGAGCAGCTTGGGCTGAACGAGCGTATATCCTTCGAGGGAGTCACCTCCACCTCCTGCCTTCGGTCGGCAAGCCAGCGGTCGATATACTCCGAAATCTCAAGTTTCTGCTCGCTTCCGAGAATGATGTCCACGCCATCAATCTTGGCGATTTCGTCACTCTTGAGCTGCGCATAGCATCCCGTCACCACCATCAGCGCGTCGGGATACTTGTTGATGAGTCGGCGAATGTTCTGCCGGCACTTCTTGTCGGCAAGCTCGGTCACGCTGCAAGTGTTCACCACGCAGATGTCAGGAGTCTCCCCCACCTGAGCGCGGCGAATGCCGCGCTCAGCCAGAATCTTCCCTATGGTGGAAGTCTCGGCAAAATTCAGCTTGCATCCCAGCGTGTGGAACTCCACAGTGCAGTTATCGAAAGTCGATTTATCTGTCATCCAAATGTTGATTTGTCAATAATTTATCTAAATTTCATTTCAGCCTACAAAATTAGCCAGAATTTTTGGATATTGCATCCTTTCCCATAAGCAACTCATCAAAAAAAGACCTATATTTCAAAATATCAACAAAATAAGCTTCAAATCCCACATTTTCCAGCACTTTTCAGCAGCTTTTTCCCACATTTTCCAGCACTTTTATCCCCCTATTCTCCACATTTTCCCACAAAAAAATGGCAAAAGCGCATCACTGCGCCTCATTCTTGCCATATTCATCGATTCGGTTCACAAGCCCCGACACTGCCTGATGATTCTTCTTGCGGCACAACTTTAGCTGCGCTGCAAACTCATCTTCTGAAATGTCGGAGTCGAACGCCTTCACCAGCTCATTTCTTGAACTGGGTTCAGCAATTTTTAATTCCCGACGCTTAATCAACTTGCGGAACTCCAATATGCCATGATCATATTTTCTGCGGGCATCCACCACTCTGCTCATGCATCCAAGCCCCGATTCGCTGGTGTGCAGCTCGTTGAGCATAGCCATCGAATACAGAATCTTCACGTCGGGCATCGACAAGTCCAGCTTGTCGGCAAGCTTGTCATACACAGCATCGGCTTCGGCATAGCGTTCAAGTTTTGTCAAGCTGCGTGCTTTCACATACATTGCGCCATGGCAATCTTGCTGTGCAAGCACAGCGTCGGCACAATCAAGGGCTTGCTCATATTTCCCCGCATAAAGGCTCAACAGTGCCACAAGGAATTTCTGAGCCTTGTGGGTGGCCTCCTCAGGCGACATCGGCACAGATTCTATGCAGCCATACAAATGCTCATCGCAAATTACTGTGTCAAGGAAGTGCTTGGTCTGGCGTATCGCCTCCCTTATATCGCCCTCCTTAAATTTTTTGTGGACTATGAGCAGATACTGCTTCGCCATCTCGTCATAGTCGTCGCTGCGCATAGCTTCATACACAGCTTTTCCGCTCTCTATCTCGTTGCTGATAAGAGTATCATTGTTGTAGCCTGCCGCAAAGTTCAGCACCTCTTGGCTTGTTCCGGCAAACTGAGGTATTATCTCATTAGACAAGAACAGTCCATCAAGCGAACGTACACGGCTCAATGCCACATAAAGCTGTCCGTTCACAAAGGTGCCGCCTTTCAGATTAAGCTCCATCTTGCGGAAGCTCAACCCTTGGCTCTTGTGGATGGTTATAGCCCACGCAAGTCTTAGCGGATATTGGATATATGTCCCCACCACCTTCTTCTTCAGCCTTTTTGTGTCCTCATCATACTCATATTTTATCGAAGTCCACATGTTGCATTTCACCTCGTAGGTGGCACATCCGTTGTCGAGTGACACATGGATGCTGTCTTTCGAAAGTTTCACGACAGTTCCGAGCGTTCCGTTCACCCAGTGGTGCATCGGGTCGTTGTTGGTGAACATCACCTGCGCCCCCACCTTCAGTCTCAGCTTCTGTTCGGCCGGCAGACGTTTAGCTTCAAATATGCCATTAAGCTCGCCTTCATACAAAAACTCCTTGGCATCAATCTCTTCCAGACGCTTAGCATTGATTTTGTCAGCCACACGATTGCTGGTGGTGAGCGTAATCACTGCTCCATCCTCTTTTGTGGGCTTGCATAAGCGCGCATTAAGTTGCTCAAGGTCGGAAGTCGTGACTTTGTTCAGACGCACGTCCTCAAGTATCTGCAAGAATCCCTCATCATCTTGGCGATACACCTTCTGAAGTTCAATTTTTGGCAGAGTCATATTCTTGATTACACTTGAATTGTAGAAGAAATAGCTGCAATTCGAGCCATATATGTCGCGAAGCATTTTTTCCTCATCGCTGCCATATTTCACCACTGGAGGCAACTGGAACATATCTCCCACAAAAATCATCTGCTTGCCGCCGAAAGGCACATTACGTCGAAGCACTTTGCGCATAGTATAGTCTATGGCATCCATAATGTCGCAGCGCACCATCGACACCTCATCGATGATTATAGCATCAGCGTGAACCAATGTCAATATCCTCTCCCTGCTCATATTTCCGCATGTGCCAGGTGAGCAAACCGTCAGAGGCAGCCCGAAGAACGAGTGTATCGTCTCGCCGCCGGCGTTGATTGCAGCTATGCCAGTGGGAGCAAGCACCACAAAGTTCTTGTTCTTCACATTTTCATCCACATAGCGCAAGATGGTCGTCTTTCCTGTTCCTGCACGCCCGGTGAGGAAGAAGCTCGAATTGGTATTCGCGGCAAGTTCAAATGCCTGTTGTTGTTCACGGTTTTGATTGTCAAGATTCATAATTGTTGCTTCCATGTCTATTTTTCGATTTTTTATGGGATTGATTTTTTATGTTTTTATGTTCTCGTTTTATTTTTTTGATGCGCCATCATCAAGATAGGCGCATCTCAAGTTTCTTTATCTGTGGCAGCACTTGCTGGTTGAGCCTCACGTTGTAGTCATCGTCAAGAAAGCTCTTGTAGCAGTCGGCTATCGTCTGATCTACAATGCCTTCGATTGAGGCATCATTAATGCTGTGGTTCTGGCTCTTGGCGATACCGCTCAGATACTGGCGCAACATACTTTTCGTCTCGCGGCGCACAGTGTCTTCATTGCGGAACACCTTATTATATGTGCGCTTCTGCACAAGATTGAGCTTGTTGCCATCGAAGATGTATAGCTCTATGCCGTCGATGTAGGTCCAATTGTGGTATAGCCCCACATACTCCACCATCACCATCCTGTCGCAGAATCTCACGCCACGATAGTATCTGTTGCCCGACTCTGCCTCATATTCATCCACGATAAACATCTTCTGACCTTCGTCCCACACTGGTCCAACGGTTGCACGCTGATTTCCGAATGTTGGCAGTACACTGTTGATGAAGTTTCGCTCGATTGCTTTTGATATATTTGCCATAGCTTTATCTTGTTTTTAATGGTTATAAATATTATTTAATAGGTCGCAATTTTTTATTTGTGTTATTTTTACACCCGCAAAAGTAGTGTATTTGCTTCTATTTTTCAAATATTTTGTGTCGTTTTTACACTTATATTTTAATTTTCTGCATTTTCATTGGATCAATGGTTATGCTGGCAATTGGCGCAAGGTGCTGCAATAGAGCAAACTTGCGCGAGTCCACAACTGACTTTCGCTTATGCAGCAATTCACCTTTTTTGCCTCAGCAGCAAGATAGTTCTTCAGCATCTTCTCGCACTCTCTTCTGGCATTCGGCTCGCAGAATGTCATCCAGTTATTGCATCCGCCCCAAGTTTTTGAAGCAATAAGCTCAGCCTTATTGCCATTCCATGCGAATATCTTTATGCCGTTCAGGAATGTGTGGGCATAACCTTCACCGAGGTCGAAACACACCACCAACTGATTTGACACGCGAATGGCTTGGTAATAGAAACCTGCACCGCCCTCATATCCTTTCGTGAGAAAAATATTCTTGTCGGCATTGTAAGTCACATTACTTCCTGACAAAGCCGGAAGCAAATTTGCCACATTCCTTTTTGAAAGTTGATCGACAGCGTAAAAATTCGTATTCATGACACTCATATCGTTTTTGTCGTTTCCACCATTTTCCTTGAGCCAAATCACCGTGGTGGTTTCGGTGTTTTGACGACGCAAAGGTAATACGGTTTTTCCGTGTGTCAATAGTTTTTTATGCGATGATTGGAACCTTCTTATCAGGTACCATTATGGATGCAATTTATTCTATACTTAGCACTCATTTCTTGCAATCACATTATTGAGCGTCATTCTTTTACCTTGCCACATATTCAAATATAACCGATCTAAATAAAAGCTCAGTTTTAACACCAATTCAAAGCCGTAAGAAAGCAACGCATTCTTGCGTAGCACACACGTTGTCGCACCCTCTCTAAACAGGAATTTGGCAACGTGATTTCATCACGCTTTGCTTTTGCGTGAGATTGCGGAGGCAATAAAAAGCATTCATTAATCATTTATTATCAGTATCCTATGCATCAATACAGTAGAAAAGTGACAATATGGATTCGACATGATTTGCGCTTTCATATAAAGTTTTGCTCATTTTCTAATAGTTTCTATGATAAAAGCGTTATATTTGCGGTGTAAAATGTGATACTCATATCAAAAATAAGACCCTAATATGATATTTGAACGCAGAAAATATTTGAAAGAGCTCATAGCAGGACGTGGAAACGGACTTGTAAAGATTATAACTGGGGTCAGGCGATGCGGGAAATCCTTCTTGCTGTTCAATATTTGGCATAACTGGCTTCTTGGACATGGCGTGACAGACAGTCACATCATTGAGATACAACTTGATGATTTTCGAAACAGAAAATTGAGGAATCCAGACGCTCTGCTTGACCATATAGACTCCAAGATTACGGATGACGGTAATTCTTATTATGTAGTATTGGATGAGGTACAACTTGTAGAGGAGTTTGTTGAGGTCATCCTTAGTCTGACTCACATGAGGAATGTGGATGTGTATGTGTCTGGCTCTAATTCGCGTTTCCTTTCAAGCGATGTCGTCACCGAATTCCGTGGCAGGGGCGATGAGATACGTGTCTGGCCTCTTACCTTTGATGAATACTTTAGTGGCATAGGTGGCGACATCCGCAAAGCATGGCAAGACTATTATACTTTTGGTGGGCTGCCGCAAGTCGCCTTGTTGGAGACGGAGGGAAAGAAATCTGACTATTTGCGTGGATTGTATGAAACAACTTACCTGCGCGACGTGATAGAGCGCAATCATTTGCGCAATCCCGAAGGCTTGAAAGAACTTGTCCGTGTGCTTGCGTCTGGCATCGGCTCTTCCACTAACCCAACAAGAATAGCCAACACTTTTCAATCGACGCAGGGTGTTGCCATAAAAAGAGATACGATAAAGCAATATATTGATTATCTAAAGGACTCTTTTCTGATAGAAGAAGCTTTGCGTTACGATGTAAAGGGCAGAAAGTATATTGGCACGGAAACCAAATACTACTTTGCGGACATTGGCATTCGCGCTGCCATCCTCAACTATCGCCAGCAAGAGGAAACGCACATTATGGAGAACATCATCTATAACGAGCTTCGTTGCCGTGGATACAACGTGGATGTTGGCTTGGTCGAAATTGGAGGAAAGAATGAGAATGGCAAGTTTGTCAGAAGACAACTGGAGGTTGACTTTGTAGTGAATCGTCCCCCATATCGTGTGTATATCCAATCAGCCTTCCATATGCCAACGCCAGAAAAAGAGAATCAAGAACGTCGCCCTCTGTTGTCTATCAACGACCATTTCCGAAAGATTGTAATTGTTGGTGATGACATTCATCGTAAAGAAGATGAGCTTGGAGTGCTGACTGTTGGACTGTTAGACTTCTTGACGGACAAAAACTTATTAGAACAAGGTTAAGGCAACCCAAAATATAACGTGCCGACTCAATTCAATTGCAAAACCGTTTTCTGTCACTTTAGAAAATGGTGCAAAAATGGAGATTGGGCAGCAATGTGGACAAACCTTTTGAAGAATCACCGCAATGTGCTTGATATGTCAAGTGTAGATTTGGACAGCAGTCACACTCGTGCTATAAACGGAGGTGAAGAAGTCGGTTACCAAGGATGTAAAAAAATCCAAGACAACCAATGCCATTTTACGCTATACACATTGCTGATAGCGTTTCAAGCAGTCTAAACTTTGGTTTGCACAGTAACGCTGCAACTGTCTTGTAAACATATCGTCACTTCTGCCGGCTCGACGATGTGCAGATTGGGCCTGGCGCTTTTCAACTATCCTGCGAAGGATTCGCTTCTGGCAAGGGTATGATCTCATGCCATTACGTCCACTCAGATTGAGAAATATGCCGTCGAAGAGTTCTTCCTCCAAAACATGAGTCAGGCGATTACAAGATTCTTTCACTGCAGCCTTTCGATATTTGACACCTTGGGACACAAGTTCCCAACTCTTTGCTACCTTGCGTCGAGCATTGGCTCCTCTCTGGATACGTTTGTGATTAGCCTTTTGAATCATATTTCTGTCCGTTGTGCTATTGTTCTTCATTTTTGTCGATTTTATGGTTTTGCTATTTTGTGCTGGAAAGATACATATTATAATTCTTAACGTCGAATAATTCTTTCTTAATAATTGGTTCCCAATAGGGTGGAGTCATTTGCCACCCCATTAAGGGACAATGGTATTGAGTTCAGCCGTACTTACCTGCTTCTCGTCAGCAAGCAACTCATTGAGTTCTGACTTGCATGATTTTAGATTTGCTACGTAACCGAGTTTCAGAAGACCAGACTTGTTGTTTGTTTTGTTTTCCATCATTTCATATTTTTTTGTTCCCACCAACAGTTTGCAGAGCCAAATCACCGTGGTGGTTTCGGTGTTTTGACGACGCAAAGGTAATACGGTTTTTCCGTGTGTCAATAGTTTTTTATGCGATGATTGGAACCTTGTTATCAGGTACCATTATGGATGCTATTTATTCTACACTTAGCACTCATTTCTTGTAACCACATCATTAAGTATCATTCTTTTACCGCACTATAAATATCAGATAGTCCCAATCTAAATAAAAACTCAGTTTTAACACCAATCCACCTGCGTAGCACACATATTGTCACACCCTCTCAAAAATAGGGCTTTGGCAACCTGTACAAATTATCGGCATTTGATTATTAGTTGTATTACCCTCTCAAAATGAGGGCTTTGGCAACTATTAATCAATTAAATACTGCTGAAACTTCGTTGTATTACCCTCTCAAAATGAGGGCTTTGGCAACTCAGCAAAGTTTGCTCGCAAGTGGTTATGGTTGTATTACCCTCTCAAAATGAGGGCTTTGGCAACAGGCTTATAATGGTCTTCATATCCGTAATGTTGTATTACCCTCTCAAAATGAGGGCTTTGGCAACTTTTATTATGGCAAAAACAAATGTATTCAAGTTGTATTACCCTCTCAAAATGAGGGCTTTGGCAACGCTATTTTTATTATGGTAAATACAAACATAGTTGTATTACCCTCTCAAAATGAGGGCTTTGGCAACAAGAATTTGTTCCTGCGGGAACTATATACAGTTGTATTACCCTCTCAAAATGAGGGCTTTGGCAACATACTTAACATATAATCCTGTCTTGCAATGATTTATGCACGATTTCACTTCTAAAAATCGGCTTGAAATAATAATTTGCCTCCATTTCACTGCAATTTTTGAGTTTCTAATATATGCCTATTATTCCGTTTTTTCTTAGTTTTCCACAAAGTTATAAAATTATTTTATCATTACTCTATTTTTGCTTGCATATTTTTTCGTACATTTGCACATCTCGTTGATATGAATAAACGAAATTTCTAAAAACAACAATATCATTATGAAAATACCAGAACAAATCGACCGCAATAAGCACATTTTTGGTGCCGGTAGGTTCAATTGGCAAGTGCAAATTTAGCAATTTGTTTGAAGAACTCACAT
>CAYWOC010000022.1:0-40177 GCA_964459845.1 uncultured Muribaculaceae bacterium
ATGTGAGTTCTTCAAACAAATTGCTAAATTTGCACTTGCCAATTGAACCTACCTTCAGCATTTTCACGGCTATAATATGCTTTTTTATCGGGATTTGTTTGCAGCTTAAATCTTTTTTTTTATTTTTGCAGCACCAGTGTCATTGGCACATAATTTTATGCCTCACCTAATTAAACTCTTTACAATATGACCGAATCTACCATTATTCTCATCTTTTGCGCGCTGTTTGCCGTGTCGCTGTTTTTATTGTTCTCCAGCAAGAAGCAGGTTTATCAGGAGAACGGCAAAGAAGTGCCTCGCAACATCTATATCTACGACAGCATCACAGGGCTGTTTCTGAATGCCATGATATTCAGCTTTATCGCCAAATTCAGCTCCGAGATACAATACACCCTGAGCGCGCTCACCATTGTAGCCGCCACACTTACACTATCGCGCGTCATCAGCAAGCCTGTGAAAAACGTAAAGTTACGGATGGCTGTCATCATCGCCATAACTGTTGCTTCCAACATCATCTACGCCACGATGCAATAATTCCTCCTCAAAAGTACGAACATTGACCGATTGAAAAGGATTCGCAAATATGCTGCTTTCCTATAATGACTGCCGCGCTCTCTATTCGAAAACTCTGGGCTTAACGCCCATCTTTTTCGAACAGGAACTCATTTACAGTAATCATCTGCCGCACCTACTCGAAAACTCTGGGCTTAACGCCCATCTTTTTCGAATAAAATTTGCAATGTTTAGATAGATTCAATACCTTTGTACTTGAAAACTCTGGGCGTTTGGTACACAATTTTCGAATATGGCAACAATAAATCGTCAAAATTATTTAGATGAACTTATTTCATTGCAGCACAATGGAATGATTAAGGTAGTAACTGGCATGCGCAGATGTGGAAAATCATATCTGCTATTTGAGATATTTACATCATATCTTAAACAACAGGGCATAGACGACAAACACATCATAAAAATTGATCTCGAAGATTACAAAAACCGCAATTTGCGTAATCCTGATGTCTTGTACGCTTATGTTGAGAAGCATATAACCGACAAAGGCATCCACTACATTCTGCTTGATGAGGTTCAAATGCTTGATGATTTCGAGGACGTGCTGAACGGTTTCCTTAGAATGAAGAATACAGATGTATATGTTACTGGCAGCAATGCAAAATTCTTATCAAAAGATATAATCACAGAATTTCGCGGACGCGGTTATGAGGTGAAAATGTACCCTTTGAGTTTCAAAGAATATATGACAGCATACTCTGGCTCAATTCAAGCTGGACTAAACGAATATCTGCTTTATGGAGGACTACCTCAAATATTGACATACTCCACTGAAGAACAGAAAACACGATATTTGAAGTCACTATTTGACGAAACTTATATTAAGGACATAAAAGACCGTTATAATATTCGCAACGATGACGACCTTGAAGAACTCGTAAATATTATGGCATCAGGAATAGGAGCATTGACAAATCCCAACAAACTTGCCAATACTTTTCGCAGCGAAAAAAAGTCTTCGATATCATACGACACAATAAAAAATTATATCGACTATCTGTGCGACTCTTTCTTAATCGAAAAAGCCATGAGATACGACATAAAAGGCAAACGATACATAAACGCCACATACAAATACTATTTTATGGATTTAGGGCTACGCAATGCGCGCATCAATTTCCGCCAATTCGAAAAGAGCCATTTGATGGAGAATCTCATTTACAATGAAATGAGAATGCGTGGGTTCAATATTGATGTAGGTGTAGTGACAACAAGGGTAAACGGAGCCAACGGAAATAGGCTTCGCAACAACCTTGAGATAGACTTCGTGTGCAATCTTGGAAGCAAAAGATACTACATCCAATCGGCATACCGTATGGAATCGGAAGAGAAAATAAGGCAAGAACAGGCATCGCTGCTTAATGTGGGCGACTCATTCAAAAAAATAATCATAATCGGCGAGGAATGTCCAGTACTCAGAGACGAACACGGCATCACCACAATAAGCATCTACGACTTCCTGCTCAAAGACTATTCTCTGGAACTTTAATACCCATTGGTCTTGCCCCATTTCTTGCCACCATGTTCCTTAATATATTTTGCAGGAGCAAGCGGGGCTACAAGATTGCCGTCATCGGCACGATTGCCCAAGTTGGGATAATTTTTATTTGTGTAATTGATAAATAAGTATTTACTTTGCAAAGTTTTTAGAAAAACAAAGTAAAAAATGCTAACTGTACAGACTGTAAAAGAGTTGAAAGAAGCGGTCAAGGCAGCTCGTGCCGATGGCAAGAGCATAGGCTTGGTGCCAACTATGGGTGCGCTGCACGAAGGACACAAGTCGCTCGTTGACCGTTGCCGCAAAGAGAATGATATTGTGGTAGTAAGTGTATTCGTAAATCCGACCCAATTCAATAATAAAGAAGACCTGCGCACATATCCGCGCACCGAGGAAGCCGACAAGGCTCTGCTCGAAGCTGCCGGATGCGACATCGTGTTTATGCCTACCGTAGAGGAGGTATATCCCGAGCCCGACACCCGCGTGTTCAACCTCGGGAAAGTTGCCGAGGTGATGGAAGGCGCGATGCGCCCGGGCCACTTCAATGGCGTGGCTCAAATCGTGAGCAAGCTGTTCATGATGGTGGAGCCAGACCGCGCCTACTTCGGTGAGAAAGACTTCCAGCAGATAGCCGTAATCCGCCAGATGGTGAAGGAAGAGGGATTCAAGCTCGAAATCGTGCCTTGTCCTATAGTGCGCGAAGCCGACGGCCTCGCAAAGAGCAGCCGCAACGTGCGCCTCACCCCAGAACTTCGAAAGATTGCGCCAAACATTGCACGTATTCTGCGCGAAAGTTGTAACTTTGCAAAAAGTCACACAGTTGCCGAGACACAAAAGTTCGTGGAAGACGGCATTAACGCATATCCCGAAATGGAAGTGGAATATTACCAAATCGTGGATGGCATCTCGCTAATGCCAGTTGCCGACTGGAACGAGTCAAGCTACATCGTGGGCTGCGTGACAGTGTATTGCGGTGATGTGCGACTTATCGACAACATTGCATATCGCAAATAACGCACAACCGAGAACAACAACGACACACACATTTCTAACAATGCAGATACAAGTAGTAAAGTCGAAGATTCACCGCGTCACAGTGACCGAGGCCGATCTCAACTACATTGGCAGCATCACCATCGACCAAGACCTGATGGACGCAGCCAACATCATAGCTGGCGAGCGCGTCTATATTGTAGATAACAACAACGGCGAGCGGCTCGACACATACGCCATTCCCGGCGAGCGAGGCTCGGGGGTCATCTGCCTCAACGGCGCAGCGGCCCGCAAGGTGCAGCCCGGCGACATAGTTATCATTATGGCTTATGCCACAATGGATTTCGAGGAGGCAAAGACTTTCAAGCCGGCCGTAATTTTCCCCGACACAGCCACCAACAAACTAATCGACTGACGACAAGGGATTATATATAGAGAGAGATACACTATTTTTTGACAATAATTTATTTTAGGATATACACCGATGTTTGAAAATTTAAGCGAAAAACTTGAACGCTCATTCAAGATTTTAAAAGGTCAAGGCAAAATCACCGAAATCAACGTTGCCGAAACTCTGAAAGAGGTGCGCCGCGCGCTTCTCGATGCCGATGTCAATTATAAAGTTGCCAAGCAATTCACCGACACCGTGAAAGCCAAAGCTTTAGGCCAAGATGTAATCAATTCATTGAAGCCAAACGAGCTTATGGTGAAAATCGTACACGACGAGCTGGCTCAGCTCATGGGTGGCGAGCAAGCCGAATTCAAGGTCGATGGCAAGCCTGCCGTAATCTTGATGTCGGGTCTGCAAGGTTCAGGTAAGACAACGTTCTCGGGCAAACTGGCGCGCAAGTTGAAGAGCGAAAAAGGCAAACGTCCACTTCTCGTGGCATGCGACGTATATCGCCCTGCCGCTATCGAGCAGCTCCGCGTTCTCGGCGAGCAAATCAGTGTGCCTGTATATTCTGAACCCGACAGCAAAAATCCTATCGACATCGCACTTCACGCCATCGACGAGGCCAAGAGGAACAACAATGATGTCGTAATCATCGATACCGCAGGCCGCCTCGCAGTGGATGAGGAGATGATGAACGAGATTGAAGCCATCAAGAAAGCCGTGAATCCGAGCGAGACACTGTTTGTGGTCGATGCCATGACTGGTCAAGACGCAGTGAACACCGCCAAGGAATTCAACGACCGTCTCGACTTCGACGGCGTAGTCCTCACCAAGCTCGACGGTGATACCCGCGGTGGTGCCGCGCTCTCTATCCGCACCGTCGTGAACAAACCCATCAAGTTTGTGGGTACAGGCGAGAAGCTCGACGCTATCGACCCGTTCCGCCCCGCCGGTATGGCCGACCGCATCCTCGGCATGGGTGATATCGTGTCGTTCGTTGAGCGTATGCAGCAGCAATACGACGAGGAAGAGGCACAGCGTCTCCAGAAGAAGATTGCAAAAAACCAATTCGACTTCAACGACTTCCTTAGCCAAATCGGACAAATCAAGAAGATGGGCAACCTGAAGGATCTCGCTTCAATGATTCCAGGCGTAGGAAAGGTTATCAAAGACATCGACATCGACGACAACGCATTCAAGAGCATCGAGGCCATAATATACTCGATGACTCCACAAGAGCGCAGCAATCCTGAGATAATCAACGGCAGCCGCCGCCAGCGCATAGCTCGCGGTAGCGGAACTTCAATCCAAGAGGTGAACCGTCTGCTCAAGCAATTCGAAGAAACCCGCAAGATGATGAAGTTTGCCACCACAATGAAGAATCCAATGAAGGCTATGCGCGGTATGCGTCGCCGCTAACCATAACTCTCAACTATAAAAACTACGACAATGGAATTAATCGACGGTAAAAAAGTTGCCGACACCATCAAGGCTGAAATAGCTGCCGAAGTGGGAAAGATGGTGAGCGAAGGCAAAAAGCGTCCCCATCTTGCTGCAGTGCTTGTCGGTCACGACGGCGGCAGCGAAACTTATGTGGCTCACAAGGTGAAAGCCTGCGAGCAGTGTGGATTCAAATCCACCCTCATCCGCTTTGAGGATGATGTGACAGAAGACACTCTTCTCGACACCATCGCAAGCCTCAACAGTGATGACGATGTGGATGGATTTATCGTGCAACTTCCATTGCCGAAACACATATCCGAGCAGAAGATAATCGAGGCAATAGACTATCGCAAGGACGTTGACGGATTCCACCCGATAAATGTGGGACGCATGTCAATCGGGCTGCCTTGCTTCCTCTCTGCCACGCCTGCTGGCATCATCGAGCTGCTGCGCCGCTACAACGTCCCGACAAAGGGGGCAAACTGCGTGGTCCTCGGCAGAAGCAACATCGTGGGCAAGCCTGTGGCTATGCTGATGATGCAGAAAGCCATCCCGGGCGATGCCACAGTGACGGTGTGCCACAGCTCCACACGCAACCTCAAGGAGATATGCCGCAACGCCGACATCATCATCGCAGCACTCGGCTCGCCTGAGTTTGTGAAGGAAGACATGGTGAAGGAAGGGGCAGTAATCATCGATGTTGGCACTACGCGCGTCCCATCCACCAAGACAAAGAGCGGATGGAAACTGAAGGGAGATGTTGATTTTGAGCGCGTGGCTCCTAAATGCTCGTTCATCACTCCAGTGCCAGGCGGAGTAGGTCCTATGACCATAGTGTCGCTCATGCGCAACACTCTGCTTGCCGCACAGAAAGTCATCTATAACGCATAATTAATCTTTATGATTTTTCAAGCCATATCACTTTTCCTGCTTTCACTCATGCCGTTGCTTGGGTGCGGGCAGGAAATTTCGCTTTTATTTGCCGGCGATGCCATGCAGCACGGTCCGCAAATCAAAGCCGCGCTGCAAAGCGACGGCTCCTACGATTATTCGCAGTGCTTCAAATATGTGGAGCAGGACATCAAATCAGCCGACTATGCGGTCGTAAACCTCGAATGCCCGCTTGCAGGAAAGCCATACGGCGGATACCCAAACTTCAGCGCACCCGACGAATATGCGCTGCAACTGAAGAATACGGGGTTCGACCTGTTTCTGACCGCCAACAACCACTGCCTCGACAAGCGCGATGCCGGGCTTAGGCGCACAATCGCCACTCTCGACCGCTTCGGCATTCCGCACATAGGCACTTACATCTCGGCTGCCGCACGCACCGAACAGATGCCGCTGATTATCGACATCAACGGACTGAAGATGGCTATGCTCGACTACACCTACGGCACTAACGGCATTCCTATTCAGGGCAATGTGGTGGTGGACTACATCAACCGCAGCCGCATCAGTGCCGACATCGACAAAGCCCGCGAAATGGGAGCCAAAGCTATATGCGTGAATGTGCATTGGGGCATTGAATACAAGCTGCTGCCAGTGGAGTCGCAACGCTCACTCGCCGAATGGCTAATCGAAGAGAAAGGTGTGGATATGATTATAGGCGGACATCCGCATGTAATAGAGCCTATGGAGATACGCCACAGCCTGTGCTTCGACAAGGATGTGCTGCTCGTTTATTCGCTCGGGAATTTCATATCCAACCAGAACGGCGACGACAGCCGCGGCGGAGCGATGGTGAAAGTGAGGCTCAACGTAATCAACGGCGAAATAGCATCAATCAAGGCTGCCTACAAGCTGTTCTTCTGCCAGAAACCTCGGCTCAAAGGAGAGAACTATGTGCTTATCCCCGCCGACCGCCACGACCTTGTGCGCAGCGATTCGCACGCTGCATTCAATCTGTTCATGAGAAATGCCCGCCGCATATTCAAGCTACACAATAAGATGGTAGATGAGGAAACACCCGCCACAGCCGTGGGCGACACGGCTGCCAGCCTGTTCTCAAGACCATTTCTGAAACTGCCGGCATCTATGTGATCGGCCATATCCCCACACACATCCACTTTTCACCGAATCAACTTTTTCAAAATCACGGCAAATCCAAATCACAGATTTGTGTTAAATCAGAGCGAAATTAAGCGATATTTCCTTAAAAGAGGGATATTCATTGGTGGCAATGAATAAAATACGAGAAAAAATTAGTACCTTTGTATAAATTTTTATCGTCAAAATTATGGATGTGAATAAAGTATTATTTATTTCTCAAGAAATTTCGCCCTATCTCCCCGACTCTCACATGGCAAAAATCGGACACGACCTGCCACAAGGCATTCAAGAACGCGGGTTCGAGGTGAGGACTTTTATGCCCAAATACGGCAGCATCAATGAGCGCCGCAACCAGCTACACGAAGTTATCCGCCTCTCGGGCATGAACTTGATTATAGATGATACCGACCACCCTCTTATCATCAAAGTGGCAACTATGCTTCCTGCACGCATGCAGGTTTACTTTATCTACAACGACGACTATTTCCAGCGCAATATAGTCAAAGACCTCGAAACAGTATCTTCACCCGAAGACAACGACGAGCGTTCAATCTTCTTCATCCGCGGCACTATGGAGACCGTGAAGAAGCTGCGCTGGGAGCCAGAAGTCATCCACTGCCACGGATGGATCACCGCGCTACTTCCACTTTATCTGAAGTATATGTATCATGACGACCCGGCATTCATGCAGTCGAAAGTGGTGTACTCGCTCTACGACGACGAGTTCCCGGTGCCTTTCGACGAGCGTCTCGGCGAAAAAATGAAGATGGACGGAATCGGTGCCAAGGATTTGAAGCCAATCATGGGCAAGCCTGTAGATTTCACCATGCTCACAAAACTTGCCATCGCCCACAGCGACGGAGTGATACAATCCAGCGAAAATATAAATCCTGAGATTATAGAATATGTCAAAGAACTCGGCATCCCGTTCCTGCCTTACAAGGGCGAGGATGAATACATCGATGCCTATGCCGAATTCTACAAGCAGCTCTAATCTCATCTTATCATAGAATTTTTTATATGAGAAAATCTTTCTATTCGTTGCTCGCAGGAATCATGCTCCTTGCAGCATATTCATGCAGCGACAATAACATAGGACAATCGATAACCGACAGTGTTGTGAATGTAGAAGTCGATTCCTCATTCACAGTTTCGGGAAAAAGCTACGCAAACAACAACCTGCCGGCTCGCACAATCACGCAGATGCTTGGCGAAATTAAAGCGCAGCACTACGGCGAACTGAAATCCGACATTGTGTCACAGCTCATGTCGGCTACGCTGCTCGACACCGTTGGCGTGACTGCCGACGACATCGACTCCTGCAAGTTTGTGTTCCAAATCCCAGTCAGCGGAGGCTTTGCCGGCGACTCTATCGCACCTATGCGCACTTCGGTCTATCGCCTGAACAAAGCTCTGCCAGCAAAACTGACAAGCGACTTCGACCCAACAGACTACTACAACGAGAGCGGACTGCTCGGCTCTGCCACCTACACGGCCTCGGCAATCATGGCTTCCGACTCGATGAAATATGTATATAGCCAAGATGGCGTGCGCGAATTCACCGTGAAAGTACCCACAACTTTTGCACAGGAGATTTTCAAGAAATTCAAGGAGAGCAAGGAGACATTCCAAGAGCCTACCGTGTTTGCCAATTATTTCCCCGGAATTTATGTCAAGAACACATTCGGCAGCGGACGTGTGATGAACATTGCAAGCACCATGTTCAAGGCTTACTACCACCGCCACACCAAGACAGATGCAGGCAACGACACCATCATACACAAGCTAAGCATGAACTATATGGGAGCTACGCCAGAGGTGTTGTCAAACAACAATATGACTCTGCGCGTGGATGAAGAGGTGATGAATCTTGTGAACAGCGGCGAGGCGATTGTCCAATCACCGGCAGGATTTGAGGTGAACATAGAGTTCCCAGTCCAGGAAATTATCGACAAATTCCGCAGCGGCGGCAACAGCGACCTCGCAGTGCTCAACGACTTGAGCTTTGAGATTCCAGCCATAGCCGTCACCAACGATCACGGAATACGCCCACCGCAATATTTGCTTATGGTGAAAACCTCCGAGAAAGAAGATTTCTTCGCCACCAACCATGTTGCCGACGAGAAGACTTCGTTCTATGCCACCTACGACAACAGCTCAAAGTCGTATAAATTCACCGGAATGCGTGAATTCATTCTCGACATTCTCAGCAACAAGAACGGCATAGCTGCCGACGACGACAAAAAGTTCACGCTGACACCTGTCGATTTGATTCAGGAAGCGTCATCAAGCTCTTCTTCGTCATCGTATTATTACTACTATTATTACGGCACAAGCGGGTCGAGCGGTGTAGTTTCGGGCATACTTCCGGCAATGAGTACACCATCTATAGCAAAATTAGACCTTGCAAAAGCAAAAATTAAGCTCGTTTATAGTACACAATCGATAAGAAATATGTAACTTTGCATCCGAGTGACGGAGTTACCGACACAAAAGCCGCTTCGCTTGGCTGAAACGCTCAGCCCTGACGACGGTTATCAGCCGCTATAGCTCAGTTGGTAGAGCATTTCATTCGTAACGAAAAGGTCATGGGTTCGAGTCCCATTCGCGGCTCAAATAGAAGGTTCATAAAGGTAAAAAAGCAAATTAGGGAGAACAACCGGCATCGGATAGTTCTCCCTAATTTTTTAATGCTTTATAGCGACTCTACTTTTAAATCCAAATCGACAGCGACGGGCGTTACCGATTTTGGTTAAGGAAAAAGATTAACGAATCGACAAAAAGACTTCGCAGCATATATGGTTCACACCAAAGCTGCGCATAATCGCGAATACATTGCGCTCGGATTAAGGTTCAATCTGCTGTTAGCTCGCCAAAAGCACAACCACTTTTCGCTTGCCGAGAGGCACATCCGAGAAGCCGAAGCCCCACACCACATTTGTGTCAGAATCAAGATTCGACAAAACGTTTTGCAAACCAGCGATTTCATTGATTGAAACATACTTGTCGTTCTCATTTGTGAAAATTGTGACAGCCATATTCTTCACGCCGCCGAGATTCTTCTCGGCAAGCGGCGACACGGCATCACTCACCGAATTGCCATAAAGCTCTTTATAGCTGCAATTCTCACACTCGTCGATAAACGACAAATCATTCTCCGACATTGACAAAATGCCTGGAGCGCACATAGCACTCACGATTCTTTGAATTTCGTTTTTCATAAACATATACTTTTTTAATCAAACAACGATGCAAAATTACAAAAAATATCTGAAATAGTTATGCCTTTATCCACATTTTTAGTACTTTTGTGGAATAGAACAAGATTACACAATTATTTATAGTCACACGCTTAAAATATGATTACCCAAATTTTCAACGGTAAAATCCTTACTCCACAAGGATGGATCAACGGGGGTTCTGTACTTTTTGAAGGAAACAAAATCCTCGAAGTAAGAAACAACAGCTATATCGAGCAGGGCGTAAAAGCCATCGATGCAAAGAACATGATTGTGGCACCGGGCGGTGTGGAGCTTCACGTTCACGGAGGCGGCAACCGCGACTTTATGGAAGGCACCGAAGACGCATTCCGCACAGCGGTCAAGGCTCACATGCACCACGGAACCACAAGCATCTTCCCCACTCTCTCATCTTCAACAATCCCTATGATTGAGCGCGCAGCCGAAACCTGCACAAAACTTATGGAAGAGCCTAACAGCCCCATCCTCGGTCTTCACCTCGAAGGTCACTATCTAAATCCTCGTAAAGCCGGCGCGCAATATCCTGAAAACATCAAGAACCCAGATCCAAAAGAATACATACATATAGTAGAAGACTACAACTGCCTTCGTCGTTGGGACGCTGCTCCTGAACTTCCAGGCGCGCTGAAATTCGGCAAATACATCACGTCAAAGGGCGTTGTGGCTGCCGTTGCCCACACAGAGGCTGAATATTCCGACATAAAAGCCGCTTGCGAGGCTGGCTACACTCACGCCACACACTTCTACAACGCAATGCCCGGATTCCACAACAACCGCGAATTCAAGCACGAGGGCACTGTAGAAAGCATCTATCTAATGGACGACATGACAGTGGAAATGATTGCCGACGGAGTTCACGTTCCCCACACAATCATGCGCCTAATCTATAAGATTAAAGGCGTGGAGCGCACTGCTCTCATCACCGACGCTCTCGCATGTTCGGCTTTCGATGGCGGAAAGGCATTCGACCCTCGCGTAATCATCGAAGACGGAGTGTGCAAACTTGCCGACCGCTCTGCCCTCGCAGGAAGTATCGCCACTATGGACCGCTTGATCAAGACTGCTGCGACACTTGCCGAGATTCCAGTTGCCGACGCGATCCGCATGGCTTCCGAAACCCCATCACGCATCATGGGCGTTTACGACCGCAAGGGTTCTATCCAGAGAGGCAAAGATGCCGACCTTATCGTCCTCGACGACCAGCTCGACTTGCATGGCGTGATAGCTATGGGTGAATTTATTGAAGAAATTCTATAAAAATTTTATCAGAGGCTTGCACGATAGAAAAAAATATCGTACCTTTGCACTCGATAATTAAAGATGGTGAGATTAGCTCAGTTGGTTAGAGCGTCGGATTGTGGTTCCGAAGGTCAAGGGTTCGAGACCCTTATTTCACCCAAAGAGAGGAAATCTTTTGATTTTCTCTCTTTTTTTGTATATTTGTACTCCAAATAGTAATTTTAAACATCGAGCAATTATGAAAACTGCAATCATTTCAGCACTATTATGCTTGACAGCAGCGTCGTCATTGCAAGCTCAGGATAATGCCGACACACTGTATTACGACAAGAACTGGAAAGGGGTGGAATCAAAGGAATTTGCCTCCTATTACCGGATTCTGCCTAAGTCTAAAGACGCAAACTTCGCAAAGCGTTTCCGCACATACTACATCACCGGTGAGCTTCAAGGCGAGGGAGAATATGTGAGCATCGACAAGTACAACGACAAGAAATCAGTATTCGCCGATGAAGTTACCACATATTATAAATCGGGCAAAATAGCCTCTAAGAGCAATTATGTGAACGGACAGCTCGACGGCACTTGCGAAGAATACAGCGAAGACGGCCTGTTCCTCACAAAATTCGTCTATAGCAGTGGAAAACCTGTGGGCGACACCTACACAACCACACGCACAGATAATGGCATCACAAGCCAAATAAGCTATGCTACGGGCAAGCCTATCGTTGAGCAACCATCGCTCGACAACCGCAAGATTGAATACAAAGACGGAGAGGCTTGGACTTACTATAATATGAATGGTATCGTAATCGGAATGACCAACAAGGAAGTGAACGACTACGGGAAATATTATCAGCTTCCTATAGCCATCGTGAACAATTCACTTGCCGAACTCGACTTCGATCCCGACAAGATGACCGCCACACTTACCGACAACAAGGGAAAAGTCACCAATATGAAAGTGCTTTCATCGGCTGAATACATGAAGAAGGTGGACCGCTCCCAAAGCTGGTCGAAGGTGTGGAACGCTCTCGCTGAAGCATCAATTGCAAGCGATGCCGGCAAAAGCTCATCAACATCGGTGACTACCTACAGCGAAAAATCCTCAAGCCGCTCATCCTACAGCAACAACATCGGCTACAAACAAAACGCAAGCAACGACACTAAAGTGGCTGGAGCTGCCGCCACTCACACTACCTCCTATAATGGCGCTGCTGCATACGGCGCATACATCGAGTCTGACCGACGCATAGCCGAATACAATCAAGAACTGCAAGCCAAGCGCGATGAGCGAAACGCAGGATACTTGAAGCATTCCACCATCAAGCCCGGAGAATCGGTTGCCGGATACATCAACATAGAGCGCAAGAAAGGCGAGACGCTAAGCATATCGCTCAATGTGGACGGCATCACCTATCCTTTCATATGGGATGTATCAAAGAAGAAGAAATAAAGTATAAGCACTCCAATACCGATAAAAAACGAAACTGGTCATTAGATTCACCCAAAAACCTAATGACCAATTTCGTTTAGGTGTAATCGCGCCTCTCATCAACCTAATGGCGCAAGTCCAATAGAACAACATTATAAAAAAGCATAAGGCAGATTTCTCACGAAATCTGCCTTATAGTTAAACTAATACATCCATTATAATTAAACAGCAGTGCAGCCTATAAAACTAATCTCGCATTACGAGCTATGCACTGCTCCACATGAAAACTGTTTTATGTATTATTTAATACCTAATTTAGCTTTTACTTGAGCCGAAACATCTACTGCGCCAGTTCCAGTATAAACGATTGAAGGTATCGACAAGTCATAGATAAAAGTGAAACCACCCTCAGCACCTACAGCTTGAATAGCCTTCTGAATCTTGTCGGTGATAGGAGCAAGAAGAGTCTCTTGTTGCTTCTGTATATCCTGTGCGGCAAGTTGCTGGAAGTTCTGAATCTTCTGGTTGTTCTCCTGAAGTTCACGCATACGGCTGTCCTTTATTGATTGAGGAGTCTTGTCATCAAGAGCCTGAAATTCCTTATATTTCTTTTCAAATTCTTCCTGAAGTTTCTTGTATTCAGCCTCATATTTCTCAGACACACCCTTTAGAGTATTCTCGGCAGTAGCTTTGTCAGGCATAAGGTTGAAAATCTCTTGTGAGTTAACAGTACCAAACTTCAAAGTTTGTGCGGCAAGGCACATAGGTAGTGCGACAAATGCCAATAGTAAAATTCTTTTAATCATCGTTATTTTATTCTTTGTTTATTAATTATCAGATTTTAGTTGCAAAATTAATACTTTATTTTGAATATCCTAATTTTGCGAGCACTTCATTGCTTATATCAATCTTAGGAGATGCAAAAATTATGCTTTGCGACGATGCACGGTCGAAAATCACTTGGTATCCGCGCTCTTCGCTCACCTTTTTCACTGCGGCATATATGTCGTCTTGAATAGGCTTGATCAGCGACTCGCGCTTCTTGAACAATTCCCCTTGCGGACCGAAATATTTATACCTAAGCTCGGTGACCGATTTCTCTTTTGCCACTATCTCCTCCTCTTTTTTCTTCTTTTGGTCGTCGGTCAAGAACACCATGTCGCTCTGGAAATTCTTGTATAACGTCTGCGCCTCTTTGGCAAGGTCATCCACTTCTTTCTGCCATCGCTGCGACACTTGGTTCAGTTGTTCATTAGCCATTTCATAAGCCGGGATATTCTTCAAGACATATTCCATATCCACAAGGGCAAACTTCTGTGCCATTGCCCCCATCGAGCAAGCCATAGCGGCTATTACAGCAATAAATAATCTTTTCATAATACCAATTTTTTTCGTTATTGAATTATTTGCAGTCTGTTTGACTGCCTTATCCTTAAAAAGTTTATTCTTGATGCGGCATATTTAAGTTACTTAAACACTTCACATCAAGAATACACTTATATCATATTTATCCCACTTATTGTTGCGGAGCTTAGAACTCTTGTCCAAGCACAAAGTGGAAGTGGCTTCCGCCCTTGGTGCCATACACTTTGTCGAAACCATATGCCCAGTCAATACCCATCATACCAATCATTGGCAGATAGATGCGGACACCGGCTCCTGCCGAACGCTTTATATTGAATGGAGCGAAGTCCTTGACATTTGTCCATGCATTACCGCCTTCCACGAATGCCAAGCCGTAAATTGTAGAAGTCGGTTGCAGCATGAATGGGAAGTGAAGCTCAAAGCAGAATCGGGTGTAAGCATATCCTTCATGTCCATAAGGTGTGAACACACCGTTGTCATATCCGCGAAGTGCTATGGTCTCGGTCGCATAAGTGTAACTTCCAGACATACCGTCGCCACCCACATAGAAAGTCTCAAACGGCGACTTCAGATTCTTGTTGTAGCTTCCAAGCAGTCCGATGTCGGCGCGGGTCATCATCACGAGGGTCCATTTCCCATCGGGGTCGGTGAGCGGAGTGTAGGTGCGTGATCTGAACTTCAGCTTCCAGTATTCTATCCACTTGTATAGCTGCTTCTTCGCGTCGGTCGTTCCTGATGCTGCGAGCGCAGCCCAGTCTTTCTTTCCGAACAGCGATGCAGGTGGAGTCATCTGCAAGCTCAATGTGAACGTACTGCCTCGGCGAGTGTATAGAGGGTTGTCTATACTGTTTCTCGACAATGTAAGTCCGAGAGTGAGCGAGTTCGACACACCATTATTCATATAGTAGAGATACTCCCAGTTCTTCAAGTAATACCACTGATATCCCAGCTCGGCAGTGAATGTGAAATAGTCGTCAGGCCAGCTCAAGCGTTTACCGAAGCCCACTGTGATACCTGCCATCTGCAAGAACTTGTTAGGGTCATAGGCATTCTCGTAATAATTGTTGCTATATCCATTGTTATAATAGCTGTTGGTATAGTAGTTGTTGTAGTAATACGCGCTGTTCAGGTAGTTGCTGTTGTAATATGAAGAGTTGATGCCCGTCTGGCGCGAATAGAATGCCGATACCGACAGCGAGTTTGGACGCTTGCCGCCAAACCATGGGTCAAGGAACGACACGCTGTACGCCTGATAGTATTTCGCATTGGTCTGCGCACTGATGGTGAACGTCTGTCCTTCTCCCTGAGGAATGATGCCTTTATAAGACGACGGACGGAAAAGATTCTGAATAGAGAAGTTGGTGAACTTCAAGCTCAGCTTACCGATGATACCCGTCTGCCCCCAACCGGCAGAGAACTCAATCTGGTCGTTGGCTTTCGACTCAAGATTGAAAAGGATATCCACAGTGCCATTCTCCTCATTTGGCTCAGGACGTATATCCATCTTTTCCGGGTCGAAGTGACCTGTCTGAGCAATTTCACGAGCTGAACGCATCAAATCGGATTTAGAGAACAAGTCGCCAGGACGCACACGAAGCTCACGGCGAACCACCTTCTCATACAAGCGGTCGTTACCGTTGATGACAACCTTGTTGATACGAGCCTGCGGGCCTTCAATTATGTGCATTTCAAGGTCGATCGAGTCGCCATGTATATTTGCCTCAATAGGAACAAGGTTGAAGAACAGATAACCGTTGTTCATATAAAGGTTAGCCACAGCATCATCATCTTCAGTCGTGCGCTTGTTGAGCAGCTTTTGGTTATACACATCGCCAGCCTTGATACCAAGGATATTGTCGAGGATGGCTGAAGGATAGATGGTGTTGCCCACCCAATCAACTTTCGATATGTAATATTTCTGTCCCTCTTCGATGTTCAGATGTACATCCACCTTATTATTGCTATAGTTCACAACGCTGTCTGAAATAATCTTAGCGTCACGGTATCCAAGCTCATTATATTTGTCGAGAATAAGCTGTTTGTCGGCAGCATAATCCGAGGTCACAAACTTTTTCTGGCTGAAGAGCTTCCACAGGTTTCCGCCTTCGTTGGTCTTTTTCATCACACGCTTCAGCTTGCTGTCACTCAGCACGCTGTTGCCGTCGATGTATATTTTGTGGACCTTCACCTTGTCATGCTTATCCACTACGATGTCCACAATCACTTCATTCTCGTTGCTCAAGTCTTCTTTCTGCTTCACGCTCACTGTAGCGTTCTTGAAGCCCTTGCCGTCATAATATTTCTCTATAATCTGGCGTGCGCGGTCGGCTATATTTGGAGTAATCTGGTTACCCTTGGTCAATCCGAGGCGGGCTTGAATATCCTCTTTCTCGCCTTTCTTCATGCCGATGTAATTGATTTGCGAGATACGCGGCTGCTGGCGAAGCTCGATTTCAAGCCATGCCTTGTCGCCGCACACCTTCTCTACCTTAATCTTAACCGACGAAAAGAGCTGCTGCCGCCAGAAGCGTTTTGCCGCCGAAGTTATCTCATCGCCCGGAATGTCGATGCGCTGGCCGACGGTCAGTCCCGAATATCCTATGATTATATAGTCCTCATAATTATCCACACCAGTCACCTTGATTCCGGCAATCTCATATTTCTGAGGCATTCCCGAAAACACGACTTTCGGATTGTAGATGGTGTCGTTTGCCTCGGCTGCCGCCGCCTTTTGGACAGCGGTGCCAGCGAATAACGCTAAGATTAATATTAGAAGCTTGAAACGCATATCTTTTATTTCTGTAAATATCCTGTTTTATTTATATTCTATCTTGATAATTCCTTTTACTCTCTTTCATCGCAAATAGGCTTTGAGCGGTTATTCACTTAGCTTTCACCTGTTCGCTCGTCTTACCGAAACGTCGCTCACGGCCTTGATAGTCGATTATTGCACGGCAGAAATCATCTTTTGTGAAATCAGGCCAATAAATATCGGTGAAATACAGCTCAGAATAAGCTATCTGCCACAGCAGGAAGTTGCTAATGCGCAAATCTCCGGCTGTGCGTATGAGCAAGTCGGGATCGGGGATGTGGCTTGTGGTCAAGTAGCTGCTGAACAGAGCGTCGTTTATCTCGTCTTCATGCAGCTTTCCGCGCTTCACATCCTCGGCTATGTTCTTCACAGCCTCAAGTATCTCCCACTTCGAGGAATAGCTTAATGCCAAGCACAGAACAAGCCCGGTGCAATGCGATGTATCGTCCATACACTTTTGCAGACGTGTGCGCGCAAACTCCGGCATACGCTTGATGTCGCCAATCATAGTCAGCCGCACGTTGTTCTTTATCAGGTCGGGGGTCTCGCGCTCAATAGCCACCACTATAAGGTTCATAAGCGCGTCCACCTCATCCTTCGGGCGGTTCCAGTTTTCGGTTGAGAACGTGTAGAGCGTGAGGTAGCCTATGCCAATCTCAGAAGCTATTTCTGTGATTTTGCGCACCGTATTGACACCCTCCACATGACCCTGCGAGCGTTCAAGGTTGCGCTGTTTGGCCCAGCGTCCGTTTCCGTCCATTATCACCGCCACATGGCGTGGCAGGCGAGACTTGTCTATTTGACCTATTAATGATGACATCTTTATTGCGTAAAAATTTTCTTTTTCTATTCTACATAATGACACACGCGGCATCGCTTGCTGAACTCATAGGTCACGCTCACCATTATCACCGAATACCAGTCGGTGTTCTTGGCAAAAGTGTGCTTTATTCCGTTCAAGTCGCTCAGTCCGTCGATTTTGTCACCGAAACACTTGCGCATTGTGAACTCAAGTCCCAAGTTCAAGCGTTCCTTTAATTTATATTTTGCCCCTACACCCATAGGCAGATTCATGCACACCGATGATTTTCCATCGTAGAAAGCCATCGTCGCACCAAGTCCAAGCGTCAGATATGGGGTCAAACGTTTCAAGTTCTTATATTTTGAGCCTATGCCGAAGTTGAAGAAATTAAATTCCACCTGACCGCCCAAATCCACAAGCTGCGACTTGAAGCTGTAGGTTTCGCCTCCGGGAAACACATATTTCTCATTCCTCGAATCGCCGCTTATGCCTGCCGTGAGAAGATTTGCCTTAAAAGCCCAGCGATAGTCCTTGATATAGCGGAACACTGCGCCCACCTCAAATCCAGGATTGCGCATAAAGTTGCCGTGGTTCACATCACCGAGGTATCCGCTTGTGCCTATGCCGCCGCCTATCTCATAGCGATAGTCTTGCGCTGCGGCTCCAAGAACCACAGTCAGCATAAGCAGCAATATTGAAAATCTACGCTTCAATTCTACGAATCCTCATATTTTTAATGCAACATCAATCTGCGATCAAGAGTATCAGTTCACAGGCTTGAATGTCAATCGGTTCAACGCGCCGCGCCATATACTGTTGATAAGTTCGCCATTGGCATTACGTCCGCCGAACAAGTATATATAAGGGCATTCCCATTTCACTGTCGAACTTGCGGCTCTCGACATCGCCACGCCATTATCCACCATCATCCACACTGGTATGGCTGGCGACGGCATATATGTCCAGTCGTCTGCGCCGCGCGCCGCGCTCAACTCCGTATCAAACACCAACACATCGGCACAGCTCACTTTCTCAATATAGCTCGGCATCTGGATAAGCGAATCGCCACGGTTCCAGTTAACGCCATTGTCGCGCGACACATACACGGTGTTGTCCATCGTTCCGTCGGCAAGCTGTCCGCCTATCGCTATCCATGTAGAATATTCAGTTACTTTCCAGTTGGTGGAATTTGTCTCAAATGTGAAATATGGGAAAAGCACCATTCCCGAATGAGGCAGCACGCCCCGCTCGCTCACTTTGCCCCAAGTTCTTCCGTCGAAGCCCCAAACGTCGCCCACGACATTGCCCGCAGCATCAACGCCGCCTATTATCAGCCCCACAGGATTCAGGTTCCATTTTGTTGTGAACGTCTGCATTGCCGATGTCTTAGCTACAGGGAAACCGCTCTCTATAGCGTATGGCTCAAATCCGCTGATGGCAGGATATGCCGCATGCTTCAGCACGCCGCCATCATCTGCCACACCAAGAACCTTGTCGAGATATGCGCCGCTTATGCTCTTCCACATAACGCCGCATGAAGTCCAAGAGCTGAAATCAGTTGATTTGTATAGAGTGCCATTATCGGCATCGAGCATATACACGGCATCATCGGTCGCCGTCAATGAGCGCACATCAGGATTGAATGGCAACGTCAATTCCTGCTTTGTCCACTCACGGGTGGCAGGATTATCGCCATAGGCAAGCACATATCTGCCCTTGTCCACCATCAGGCAATACACCTCATCCTCATACTTCACCGAGCGTTGCTCAGTCACTGTTCCCGAAAGGCTCGGAAGGTCGCGGCGCGCCACGCGGTCCCAGCTCATAGAGTCGGGCTTCATCTTGTGGACATTCACTTTCACGTCGTAGGTGCGGCGTGTAACTTGGTCGGCAGCCACAATTGTCAATTTCACATCGCCTGTGAAATCCACTGAATCTGAAGTGGAATATGCGAATGTGGTATCCTTTTGCAGCACCTTGCCGTTCTTGACATTAAACTCAACCGAAAAAGCCGAGTTATACTCCAGATTGACGAGCAGACGCGAAACGTCGGTTCCCACCGGCAGAGAATCGGCATTGTATATCAAGCCTCGCTCAAGGTCTATCGAGAAGAACACCGAGTCGAGATTGCTTAGCACCTTTGAATTTGACTGTAGATTGAATGCGGTTATAGACACGTCGGACGACGCGACGTATGTGCTGCTGTCAGAAGTGTCACTGCTGGAATTACAAGACACCGCAATCGATGTGAGCAGGAATGCGGCGATAAAGTATATTATATATTTCTTGTTCATCTATATTATAGTATCTATTTTGAATTTGCAAATTTACTAACAAATTTGGTAATATTCAGCCTGTGATGCCATTTTTTACGCTTGTTTTACACATCAAGCCATTTTTTAATACATCACATCACCACATAACATCATATTACACAATGCAAAATTAATATTTATATTCTGTATAACGGAACAAAACGGACAATATGCCAGATTATGCCGTTTTTTCCTAATATTTAACACAATTCCGCACTGTTTTCACCTTATTAGAGCCATATTGCGCCTCATTTGTTACAATTCCTTTAATGGCAGGAGACTTCACCCCTCCGCCAAAGACGCACGTTCCTGTCTCTATGCGAGCCTCGTCCCACACGCCTGATGCGATAAATTGCTGCAGCACACATGCGCCGCCTTCCACCATAAGTGAAGTTATGCCACGCTTATACATGTCGGCAAGCAGCACGCTGATGTCAGTAGTGTCGAGCCGCACATATTCCACAGCACCCGCCGTTTTGCTCTCGCTGTTGTTATACACGACAGTAGGCAGCCCGTCGGTGAGCAACTTGCTCTGAGCCGGCGACGACAAGTTGGCATCAAGCACCACCCTAAGCGGCTGTTGGCGGCAGGGCCATCCTCTCACGGTGAGCGAAGGATTGTCCATCGCAACCGTTCTTGCGCCCACCAATATAGCATCCACAGCGGCACGCTCACGGTGCATGAACAGCGACGACAGGCTATTTGAAATCATGCGCGGCACATCATTGCCTGCTGTACGGATGGCATCAAGATAGCCGTCGGCACTCTCAGCCCACTTCAGTTGCACATAGGGCCGCTGGTTCTTGTGGGCAGTCATAAAGCGGCGGTTTATCGCACGGCACTCTTCATCAAGCACCCCCGTCACCACTTCAATACCTGCCGCACGCAGCATAGACACGCCACGCCCGCTCACTTTCGGGAACGGGTCGAGCGCGCCCACCACCACTCGTGGCACGCCTTTGTCGATAAGCAATTTGGCACAAGGTGGAGTCTTGCCGTAATGCGAACAGGGTTCAAGGGTTACATATATAGTAGCGTCACGCAGCAAGCTCTCGTCGGCAACAGAATTTATGGCATTCACCTCGGCATGAGGACCGCCATAGCGGCGATGATACCCCTCACCTATTATTTTGCCGTTATAATCCACTATCACAGCCCCCACCATAGGATTTGGCGACACCTCGCCTGCTCCTGATGCCGCGAGCTGCAATGCTCTGCGCATAAATGCTTCGTCAATGTTCATAATATTTCTGCAATATCTTCGGTTGGTTTCCACAAAAGTACCTAAAAAGTTGCACACATCGCCACTACCTAAATTATTATTTGGAAAAATTCATTATTTTTGCACTATCGCTTTGGCTACCGCCACTTGCCGCATAGTTGCCAGAAGCCCACACAAATGTATAAATAAAAGCTATGACTTTAAGAGACAGCATCACAAATATACGCTCGCGCCTTGCACAGTACTACCCTAAAACTGAGATTGACGCTTTCGTGAGAATAATCTTCGAGCAGATTATGAACTACTCGCAGGTGGACACAATCTTGCACGACAGCGACGAGCTGCCCGACTTCATCAGCGACAAGATTGATGCCATAATACAGCGGCTGATTGCGCACGAGCCTATACAGTACATTCTCGACGATGCCTACTTCTACGGTATGCACTTCCATGTGAATGGCGACACACTCATTCCACGTCCTGAGACTGAGCAGCTCATCGACCTTATAGTCGAGCAGAATATAGCAGAGGATCTGCGCCTGCTCGACATCGGCACCGGAAGCGGATGCATAGCCATAGCTCTTGCACGCACTTTGAAATTCCCAATTGTGGATGCCTTCGACATCTCCAAGGGCGCACTCGGCATTGCCGCCCTCAATGCCAAGGAGCTGAAAGCGAAAGTGAATTTCAGCCAGCTCGACATCCTTAAAGCCGAATGGCCGAAAGCTGCCATTTACGACATTGTGGTGAGCAATCCGCCATATATCACACAGAGCGAGCGCAGCGGCATGGATGCCAACGTACTCGACTACGAGCCCCACTCTGCGCTTTTTGTCCCCGACGACAACCCACTGATGTTCTATCGCTCAATAGCCGAATATTCGCTGTATGCCCTGAAACGTGGCGGAAAGCTTTACTTTGAGATTAATCCGCTTTTTGCCGACGAGATGGTGAAATTGCTCACCGATATGGGATATGCTGCCGTGACCACAATGCGCGACTATACCGGCAAACTGCGTTTCACTTCTGCAATACGTTAAGCACTATTTTCCATTTATGACTTCGCCGCCATCTTCTTCCAAAGCTGATGCATGGAGAGTTGAAAACTAAAGATTTAAACAGCTAAACAGCATATAATAATGAATGATTTTGAAGAATATATAAGACAAGGTGAGCCTCGGAAAAGAGAAAAAGGCTATGCTTGGCAAACAGCCATCGGATTGCAGGCGGTGGACGATTTGAAGCCATCAGAATATCTTATACAAACTGCACGTCAGCATATTGAGGGCGATATAACTATCGAAGAAGCCAAACAGCTTATTGACAGCTACTATCAGTCAAAGAGCATTAGGGCTGACATTGAAGACAGAACGGAAGAAGCCGATAAAGTTTCTGCACGTATTGCCGAAATATTATCAGAGAAAACGTTCACTTTTTCGCCAATTGAGTATATTACCATTCATCGCCGCCTATTCCAAGGTATCTATAAATTTGCAGGAAAGGTCAGAGATTACAATATTACAAAAAAGGAATGGGTGCTGAAAGGCGAAACAGTTCTTTATGCCAGTGCTGACAGTATCCGAGAAACTCTCGATTTCGATTTTATGCAAGAGAAGAATTTTAGCTATAGAGATTTGAACATCAGCGATGCCATCACGCACATTGCCAAGTTTATTTCCGGGGTTTGGCAGATTCACGCTTTCGGCGAAGGGAACACCCGTACAACGGCTGTGTTTACAATCAAATACCTGCGTACGTTTGGCTTCAACACCAGCAATGACGCATTTGCCAATCATTCTTGGTATTTCCGAAACGCTTTGGTACGAGCAAATTACAACAACTTGAGCAAAGGAATTTACTCTACCACCGAATATATCGAAGCGTTTTTTAGGAATCTTATTCTTTCCGAACACAACGAGCTGAAGAACCGGGCAATGCTTGTACAAGATTCATCTGCGCAAGGCATTCAAAGTGCAAACACGACAAAAGAAGCCGCCCTAAAGTGCAATATTTGCACTTTGAATTGCACTTTAGAAGAAATTGCTGTGCTGAACTTCTTGCGAGAACAGCCTAAAGCCACGCAAAAAGAAATAGCTGCGCACATAGGCAAATCCGAGAGAACTGTTAAGACCATTACCGTAAATTTGACCGGAAAAGGAATCATAGAACGCAAAAATGGCAAAAGAAATGGTTTTTGGAAAGTGAAAACTGACGATTTAAACAGCTAAGCTCTCAGATCTATGCCAAAGACCATATCACCAGAAAATGCGCTTCACCGCGCTGCCGCCCTATGCTCACGCAGCGAACAGGCTGAAGCCGACATCCGCAAGAAATTGACATCTTGGGGCATAAACTCGGGAGATGCCGAAAATATCATAGCCCGATTGATTGAGGAGAAATACCTTGATGAGATGCGATATGCCCATGCTTTCGTGCGCGACAAATTCCGCTTCGGCGGTTGGGGACGCACGAAAATAGCCTATGCCATGCGACAAAAGCATATATCTTCCAACTGCATAGCCGATGCGATGACCGAAATCGACGAAACAGAATATTTCGGCACACTGCTCCATGCCCTGAAATCGAAACAGCGAGCCATTGCCGGCAAGGAGACTTTTCAGCAGAGGGCAGCTCTGTTCCGCTTCGCAGCTTCGCGAGGGTATGAGCCACAGATTATAGGCAAAGCCGTTTCTTCAATCATGAAAACCTCAAATTGCGATGACGATAGCGACTTCTATCAGGAGGATAATTTCTGACATTTCCGACATTCTGCTGCCACGCACATGCCCCGTGTGCGGGAAGGTGCTTTCAGCCCACGAAAGGCATATTTGCGGTGCTTGCATGCTGAACTTGCCTCGCACGCAGCTCCATGAGCATCATTTCAATGCCATGGAACAGTTGTTTGCCGGCAAAACTCCGATAGAACGTGCCACAGGATATTTTTTCTATGAAAAGGACAACAGATATGCCGGCATACTGCACCGCATAAAGTACTACAACGACCCGAAGCTGGGAGAATGGCTCGCCACCAAATTTGCCGCAGAAATTGCGGCAAACGGCTTTTTCGACGGCATAGATGTGATTATCCCCATTCCACTACACAGGTCGAAGCTCATAAAACGCGGATACAACCAGAGCGAATACATCGCCCGAGGAATAAGCAAAGCCACAGGCATCCCCATTGACACAGGCGTAATACGCGCAACAAAGCCTCATGCGACACAGACACGCAAAGGCATGTATGAACGCTATCTCAATACAATAGGCATTTTCGGAATAAAGCACCCCGAGCGAATCGAGGGAAAGCATGTGCTTATCGTGGATGACGTGGTGACAACTGGCGCAACAATTATATCCTGTGCCAGCCTCTTAAATTCTGAAATCAGCGGAATAACAGTATCGGCAGCCACACTTGCTGTGGCAAAACTGTCATAAATTGGCGCAAAAAGCCGAATGAATACACAACTAATAAATTATGCAGTCACTCGGCTTTCGCATTTTCCACAATCTTTATTCACACTACTAATATCATATCTATAAAATATCATTAATATAAATGTGTTTCCCCAAATGCAAAGTTAATCATTAATATTAGGAGTACAAATATCGCCCCCCCCCCCGATTTAACTTTAATTAACGCAATTTATTCAAAAAAACTAAAATTTTCTTTTTCAAAATTCGGGCATATAATACACAAGTCAATCCCAATCACGCCTAATGACAGATTGAGGTTAAAAATCCAGTTGGCATCACCTCACAAAAAAACCATCAAAGGGGATATTAAGCCCAATGATGGTTTTATAATTTTATCAGCTATGACTGATTATTTGCAGCAGTTGCAAGATTTCTGCGCTATTTGAGTGAAGAAATCATTGCCCTTGTCATCTACAAGAATGAATGCAGGGAAGTTTTCAACCTGAATCTTCCAGATAGCCTCCATTCCAAGCTCAGGATATTCCACACACTCGATGCTCTTGATAGAGTTCATTGAGAGAACGGCAGCAGGACCACCGATACTGCCAAGATAGAAACCTCCGTGCTTCTTGCAAGCGTCGGTCACCACTTGAGTGCGGTTACCTTTGGCAATCATCACCATCGAGCCTCCGTGATCTTGGAACTCATCAACGTATGGGTCCATGCGGTTGGCAGTAGTAGGTCCCATCGAGCCGCAAGGCATACCTGCTGGAGTCTTAGCCGGTCCGGCATAAAGCACTGGATGATTCTTGAAATATTCAGGAAGGTCTTCTCCAGCATCAAGGCGAGCCTTAAGTTTAGCGTGAGCGATGTCACGAGCCACAATGATAGTACCGTTCAAGCTGACGCGTGTAGATACTGGATATTGACTCAAAGTCTTGCAGATTTCGCTCATTGGCTGGTTAAGGTCAATCTTCACTGCATTGCCCTCACCAGCTTTGCGCAATTCTTCTGGGATAAGCTCACTTGGGTTGTCGTCAAGCTTTTCAATCCATATACCGTCTTTGTTAATCTTAGCCTTGATGTTGCGGTCGGCAGAGCAGCTCACGCCCAAACCGATAGGACAAGATGCTCCATGGCGAGGCAAACGTATTACTCGGATGTCGTGAGCGAAATATTTGCCGCCGAATTGCGCGCCAAGACCAATCTTATATGCCTCTTCAAGAAGTTGCTTCTCAAGCTCCACGTCGCGGAAAGCACGGCCACCTTCGTTGCCCGTAGTAGGCAGATTGTCATAGTAGTGAGTAGAAGCGAGCTTCACTGTCAGCAAGTTCTTCTCAGCCGAAGTACCGCCAATCACGAATGCAATGTGATAAGGAGGGCAAGCAGCAGTACCAAGAGTCTTCATCTTCTCGACCAAGAAAGGAACGAGAGTGCCAGGATTCTGGATGCGCGCTTTTGTCTCTTGATAGAAATATGTCTTGTTGGCAGAACCACCGCCTTTCACCACGCAAAGGAACTTATATTCATCGCCTTCAGTAGCCTCAATGTCGATTTGTGCAGGAAGGTTGCAGCGAGTGTTCACCTCCTCATACATGGTCAATGGAGCGTTCTGTGAATAGCGAAGGTTCTCCTCGGTATAAGTCTTGAAAACACCCTTAGAAAGAGCCTCCTCGTCGCAGAAGCCAGTCCACACCTGTTGTCCTTTTTCACCATGGATAATAGCTGTACCTGTATCTTGGCAGAAAGGAAGTTTGCCCTTGCAAGCCACTTCGGCATTGCGGAGGAATGTCAAAGCCACGTATTTGTCGTTGTCGCTTGCCTCAGGGTCGTTGAGAATCTTAGCCACTTGCTCGTTGTGAGAGCGGCGAAGCAAGAAATTGACATCA
Organism: uncultured Muribaculaceae bacterium; assembly: GCA_964459845.1. GTDB lineage: Bacteria > Bacteroidota > Bacteroidia > Bacteroidales > Muribaculaceae > CALZFJ01. The sequence goes on from CAYWOC010000022.1 coordinate 26,704, forward strand.
CGGAAAGCTGCATTAGCCAGCTTAGTAAGAGCCTCCGGGCTAACTTTAAGGATTGGATTTCCTTCAAATTCGCTTACCGAGACGCCTTCTTTAGTAAGCAGGTAGTATTCAGTGTCATCTGGTCCCAATGGGAACGGTGCCTGATACTTAAATTCAGGAGTTGTTGCCATAATAGTTTGGTTATAATTATGTTATTAAATTTTTCTGTCTTTTTTCTCGTTGTTGATTTTATTACTTGCGGGCTGCATCCTTAAAGCGACGTGCTTGCTCGGCTATAAGTTCAGCGTCTTCAAAGTAATTAATCTTCATAGCCTTGCGCACATCGCTTAGAGTCTCGGCAGCAGCAGCACGGGCCACCTCGCATCCTTTCTTCAGCATCTCATACACGGCTGGAATATCTTTCTCATATTCAGCTCTGCGCTGGCGCATAGGCTCAAGACGGTCGTTAAGCACATTCAGCAGGAATTTTTTGCATGTCCCGTCGCCAAGACCTCCACGGCAATAGTGAGCCTTCATTTCATCAAGGTTCTTATAATCGGGAAGGAACTTCTCGAAGTCGCTCTCTTGGCAGAAAGCGTCAAGATACACAAACACCGTGTTCTGGTATTGATGCTCATTGCCTTCCTCATCGGTGTAAGTGCCTTGAAGATGCCCCGGGTCCTCGATGTTCAAGTGCAGAGGATCGGTGAACATCGAGTTTACCTTCTTTTTAAGTTCCTTAGGTGTATCCGAAAGATAGATGCAGTTGCCGAGCGACTTGCTCATCTTTGCCTTGCCGTCGGTTCCTGGGAGGCGCAGACACGCTGCAATGTTTGGCAACAAGATTTGCGGTTCCACGAGGGTATCGCCATATACGTTATTAAATCGGCGCACGATTTCCACAGTTTGTTCTATCATTGGCTTCTGATCCTCGCCGGCTGGCACGGTAGTGGCCTTGAATGCGGTGATGTCTGAAGCCTGGCTGATAGGGTAAGTAAAGAAGCCCACTGGTATCGAAGTCTCGAAATTGCGCATCTGAATCTCGGTCTTTACCGTAGGGTTTCGCTGAAGTCGGGAAACCGTAACGAGGTTCATATAGTAGAATGCAAGTTCGGTGAGTTCCGGAACGGCCGACTGGATAAATATCGTTGTTTTCGCAGGGTCGATTCCGCAAGCCAAATAATCAAGAGCCACCTCTATGACGTTTTGGCGGATTTTCTCAGGATTGTCGGCATTGTCGGTAAGAGCTTGCGCATCGGCAATCATAATGTAGATTTTGTCAAACTCGCCCGAGTTTTGCAACTCAACGCGGCGACGCAAAGATCCCACATAATGGCCTATGTGAAGACGACCGGTAGGGCGGTCGCCCGTAAGTATTATCTTATTGCTCATATATATTTTTTTGATATTCTTGTTTTATAAGGCAAAGTTACAACAAACGTAAGCAGAAACAAAATAAAACCCACCGTTTTTTATTCATCTCCACTCACCACAAAGCCAACACACCGCCATTCACCCAATTTCTGACGTTGAGATGTTCGAGCGCATCAATTATCCTCAGCCTCATCACAAATCGCCATTTCTATACCACGATACACAATGACAAGCTTATGAAGCCGTGTGGACTTAACGGCTTCCCGCACCACATCGCTGTCGGCATATCGGCGCACTTGCGCCGAGGCCTCATGAAATAGACGTTGTACCTGCTCATCCGTAGTGTCTGTCTTACAGTACTTCAATTCGACAATATAAGAGTTCTCCATATCCTTATATATCTCACAGAGAGGTGAAAGAAAGATATCGGCATAACCACCTTCATTATCAAGCTCAGATATCGGTCGATAGAATTTGTTTTGGCATGTCATGGCAAGAGTGAAGCCATGCACAAAAGCCTCCCCTTTCAACTTGTCGCGCTGAGAGGCATAACGCTTCATACAATCCGCAACAAAAATAAAATAAGACTTGTAGTCGCCATGATAAGCCAACCGGCTCTCAAGGACATTTTTGCCGTATGTGTCATACGCAAGGCCGTTTTCCTTGTATGTATCAAGAAGATATGTGTATATTTGGTCGCGAACCACCTCATTCGGAACGACAAACTTTGTTGCACCTTCATAGATGCCACCAATCGTCACCATACCAAAATAAAAAAGCAGACTCAAGAAATTGTTTGGATCATTGATGCGCTCTGCCGGGAAATTATCCACAATCTCACCTGTAACAAAACCCCGTGTCACTAAAGTCTGTATGACACTGGCATCATCTGAGAACTCCTTATCGTGGCGAATCAGCATACGTATCTTATCATAATCGATGCGTATATTACTCTCAATCATATTCTTCGGAATGTCGTAGTCGTTTCGTATGTAGTTGTCAAGGAAATTTAGCACCATCACCGAGTTGTACATTGTAGTCTTGCCATATCTCTTAATTGCAAAGCAATAATTGTCATACCACGGCTTCATCACTTTCACCAGTTCTTCCACACTATGGTTAAACGGCAACACGCTTGAATAGTACTTCAGCATATCACGCACCTCACTTTCGGTGAATCCAGTCATCTCATTGAACTCGGCAGCCAATGAATAGTTGGTGCCGATATTGAATCCGCTCGTGAGATCGTCCATTGTTACAGGACTTACGCCTGTGACAAAAACACGCCCAAGCGATAGACCTGCCGCACCTTTTATCGTATTGAAGAATTTACGCAGATACCCTTCACCATGAGTTTGCTTGCGATAATGCTGCAAATGCTGTTCATTTGCCAAGATCATATTGGTAAAGTTATCGTACTCATCGATAAACAGATATATCTTATGCCCGACTTCAGCACAAGTTTGACAAAGAAACGACAATTGGTCTATGGCTCCGTCTCGCCTATTCATCTCCTCCTTAGTCCCATCAGGTAAAAGATGGCTATAAACGTTGCAGAACGAATTAAATTTGATGTTACAATGAGCATCCATACCAATCTTATAATCTTCAAGCCCAGCAGCCACCTCAGCAAAATTGAGGCGGATTATCAGATATGTGTTATGTTCTGGTGTAGGATTTTCACCTATATAAAGTCCTCCAAACAGACGGTCAAACTTGTCCCTCTTGTTTATATCATAGTAGTTTTCAAGCATGGACAGTGTGAGAGTTTTGCCAAATCTGCGAGGACGTATATAGAAGAAATACTTATTGGCTTCTTCTATATTCTCGATAAACGGTGTCTTGTCCACATAGTAGCAATCCTCCATCATCACATCCTCAAAATTCTGCATTCCATATGGTATGCGCTTGCGATAGATTCTCTTCTTCCGTTCTTCTGCTGCCATAACTTAAAATCTTTGTATAACTACACAAAGATACATCTTTATTTTCACAAAAACAGGAAAGACGGCACAAGTTTAATCAGAACCGTCTATTTATAAATCAAAAGCGAAGATGCTGCCATAAACTTGGTAGCACCCTCGCTTTTCAACAAAAAACAATGTGTGAACCGTTCCTGCTATTTCTTCAAGATGTGCAGGAAACCCCATCCACCGAACACTTGAAGCAGCATACCCGGCACACCGATACGGAAATCTTGAACTGCGAGATAGAAGTCGCCCTTCATTGCCCATTCGCCCAAAGTGCCTACCGCCTGATAAGCCAGCACCACTCCGACAAGAAGCACGAGCGAAACGCGATTAAATCTCATTGCCGCAAATCCGGCAAACGCTGCAAGCAGCACTGACTTCAAGAGTATGGCAGGAAGCGCAGCCGGCATCGGCATACCGAACAGCAATGAATTTACCACAGGCGATGCCACGGCTGTCAGCAATCCCACTCGCCATCCATATTTATATGCGCCAACGAGCGTGAAGAAATATATAGGCAACCATGTCATGCCTCCATACGGCATCAGGTGGCACAATTGAGGCAGCACAATGTTGCCTACGACAAACAGCAATGCAGCCAGATAGGTCTTAGCATCGCTATAACCGAGTGAATAAAGTTTTAAAGTTGGTGTCTGCATAAGAGAAATTTATGTTTTAATCTTCGTATTTAAAAATGCAATTTAAATCCGCCCATAACGGTGATTCCGGGCATATCATAACCGCGGTTTATGACGTATTGGGCATTAGTGATATTGTCGAGTGTGGCAAAAACATCGAGGAAGCGCAGCACATCATACGTCAGCTTCATATTCAGCAGCGCATAATTCTGAAGGCTCACGTCGTCAGCCACATAAAGGCCTCCTATACCACGCAATTCAGCATCGACAAGGAGCTTTGGCATAACCTGCCAACTTGCGCCCAAGTAGTATTGGTTCTTGGGTGCGGCTGTCAGATTGTCGAGCGATGTGTGCATATAGCTGTAGGATGCGCGCAACATCAGCTTGTCGATTGGATGGCCGCTTATCGACACTTCTATTCCCTTGTTGGTGAAACTTCCAGTGTTTACATTCTTCATATCCACCGTCTGAATCATATCGTTGCCGTGGCTCAGATATGCGGTAACGTCAATATTGAAATATCGCGAGAAGTTTTTGCCTATCGTGACCTCATAGTTCATCATGTTCTCCGGCTTAAGCTCAGGATTGGCAGGGCGGTATAGATACAGCTCGCGGAACGACGGATTCCTATATCCTTTTGCCACCGAGCCTTTAAGCATCCAGCCAGCCGCAGGATGAACCACAAGTCCAGCCTGAGGAATCCAATGCGTGCCGAAGCGGTCGCTGTTTGCCATTCTTAGCCCGGCATTCAGCACCAACACTCCGCGCCACAGTTCTTGCGACAATGTGACGTAAGGCGAATATTCAGTCACGCTCTTGCGGTCGATAGTGGTCATCGAGCCTTCGGTGTGCTGTGTGCCTCCCGATTCGGGGATCTTTCCAGAATAGGTGTCGAAGTCAAAACCCAAAGTTGCGGCAGCATCCTTCCATGGACTGAAATTCTGATATGCGAGAACTCCAAAACGATTGTCCAAGCTGTGGAAATGCCGAGGATCGTCAATGTTGTGATTTCCGTAGCTGTAATATATCCTCACATTTCCGTCGGTTGCACGGTAGCGGTTGGCAAGCAGCAGCGACGCGGCACCTCGGGTTATGTTCTGATGATAAATGTCAGCCGACTCTGGATTGCTGAGTTTAGGATATATCGGGTCGTTGCCCACAAAGTTCATCACCGAATAATCGGCAAGCATCTTCCATCGGCTACTGAAATCGTAGCCCACCTTGGCATATAGGCTCTTTTGGTTGAAATCAAAATTTTTCTGCGTGCCATCGGTGCGGTCATATCCGAGAGTGACATATGACGAGAATTTCCCGAAGCGCGTAGTGTTGGTCAGTGAAGAACGCCATGTGTTGTAAGAGCCATATTGCGATGTAAGTGTGGTGTGCACTCCTTCTTTGTCGGCATTCTTGATGATTATATTGATTACGCCGCCCATTGCATTCGAGCCATATAGCACCGAGCCAGGACCGCGTAGCACTTCCACTCGCTCCACATTCTCGGTCTCATAGGAGTCTGCCACGTGGTGGGAAAATATCCCTGCAAACTGCGGTTGCCCATCCACCATCACCAGCACGCTATTGGTGGGCGAGCCACCTATGCCCCTTATCTTGATGCCGCCTGAGCCTCCCGAGCTGACTCCAAACCCGAAGATATTACGCTCAGCCACAAACATACTTGGCACTCTGCCCGACAATGCAGAAAGCAGTTGCGACTGTCCTGTGGCTTCAAGCTGACGGGCACCGACTGCTGCCACTGTGTATGGCAGCAGATTGCGCCCCACAGCATGGTTGGTTCCAGTCACGACTATTTCATCTATCTGATACACATAAGTGGAATCTACAGCAGACAAATTAGCTGATAGAGCGGTAACCGAAGCCATAATAGCGGCAAAAGCAAATGTACACCTCGCCATCCGCCTCGCTGTATAATAATATGAATTTATTATCATTTGCTACAATTTTTCATTTTTGTCAAGAAATCGGCTATCAGCGGCAGACATTCGGTTGCTGTGGCGCAGTGCTTGCACAGTTCTTCTACTGGGCAAATGCCTGTGCCGGCTCGATTGATGATGTTTGGCACCTCATCGGCGAAGCCCACTTCCACACCGTTGTCGCGAAGCAGCTTGAGAGCCGCTGCGCTGATTACATCGGCATACACCTGCCTCACTCCGCCAAGCGACATAAGCGCAGCTGCACCCTTGCCCACGATTTTATCTGCCACAACAGCATCTTTGAGAATCTCGGGACTTTCCGTATAAATACGGTAAAGGTCGGACACTCCACGCCCATCAAAAATCATAGCAGCATCACCATTGCCCAGCACAAGCGAATGATTGCCGTCGTGCAGCATTTTTATCAAGTTCTTAATCATAATCACTTGCCTTGTTTAAGCTGTTCAACGAAATGGTCGATGCGCTGCATCTGAGCTGGTATGTCGATACTTTGAGGACAGTGAGGCGCACACTGGTTGCAACCTATACAGTGGCTTGCCTGACGCAAACGTGGCACACTGCGGTCATACCCCACGAGAAACGCACGGCGTGCGCGTCGATAGTCTTCGCTCTGTGAAGATGCCGGCACATTTCCCTCGTTGATGCACTTGTTGTAGTGAGAGAATATGCCCGGTATGTTCAGCCCATATGGACAAGGCATACAGTATTCGCAGCCCGTGCAAGGCACCGACGGATATTTCAGCATCGTCTGTGCGGTATCTTCGAGCAGAGCAAGCTCATCTTCGGTGCATGGGTCAAGCGGAGCGTAGGTGCGGATATTGTCTTGCAGATGTTCCATATATGTCATGCCGCTCAGCACGGTAAGCACCTTCGGGAAAGTGGCGGCAAAGCGGAATGCCCACGATGCTATGCTCTCCTGCGGGCGCAACTGCTTAAGCCTCGCATTGAGGAAGTCGGTCAGATTGGCAAGCCTACCGCCAAGCAGCGGCTCCATGACCACGACAGGGATATCGCGCTTAGCCAGCTCCTCATATAGATAGTCGGCATTGAAATTTATGCCTGTGGCATGGCGATAATCCACATAGTTGAGCTGAATCTGTGCAAAATCCCAATGGAATTCATCATGGCGCGACAGCAGATAGTCGAAAGCCTTTATGTCGCCATGGAATGAAAATCCAAGATTGCGTATCCGCCCTGCTTCACGCTCTTTCAGCAGAAAGTCGAGCAGATGATTATCAAAGAATCGCTCCATCATAGTAGGCAGTCCTTCGCCGATTCCCACAATGTGCAGCAGATAGTAGTCGATGTAGTCGGTCTGCAAATCGCGGAACGAGTTGTGATACATCTCCACCGACTCTTCATACATCTCTTTAGGTGACAGCCCTTTGCCTATCATCCTGTGGTTAGACATCTTTGTCGCAAGATAATATGAGTTTCGCGGATGTCGCTTCAATGCTATTCCAGTGGCTTTCTCCGAAAGCCCTTGGCAATAAGGCGGCGCGGTGTCGATATAGTTTATGCCGTGAGCAAGCGCATAGTCGATCAGCTCATTCACCGCATCTTGGTCGATTACCTCACCGTTGCCGTCGTCGGCAGGTTTCATGGGCCATCGCATACAACCATAGCCCAGCACCGACACTTTCTCATTCCCCTTAGGATTGGTGCGGTAGGTCATCTTGTCGGCTGTCGGCACTTCGCCTTGCGCCGAATTGTCGCCAGTCACCGGATTGTTTTTCGGGTTGCACCCAGCCAGAGCGGCAGTAGCGGCTGCCGCCCCTATGCCGAAACGTTTCAGGAACTCCCGGCGGTCTATATCTTTCTTTTCACTCATTGTTTTCGTCTATTTATATGGTTCTGTGATGATCGTGGACTTCTACATAAATTGCGCTGAACGGACGTGCCGGGCACAGGTTCTCGCAAGCTCCGCAGCCTATGCAACGCTCAGTGTTCACCATCGGTATTTTGGGCGAGCCATCTTTCTTCGGGTCAGACGGTATCATCTGTATAGCTCCCACAGGGCAATGACGCGCACAGTTTCCGCAGCTCACGCCATCGGTAAGCGGCACACAATTTTCTTTCACCCACACTGCATGACCTACTTGTATTGCCGACTTATCGGCTACAGTGATTTTGCGGATTGCTCCAGCAGGACACACCTCCGAGCATTTCACACATTCCGGGCGACAATATCCGCGCTCGTATGACGCTTCGGGCTGCATAAGAGTCTCGAGTTTTGTCGAAGGGCGCAGCACTCCATTCGGACACGCCGACACGCATAGCTGGCAAGCCGTGCAATGGCGAGCCATATTGCGCAAGCTCTGTGCGCCGGGTGGCACTATGGGGGTCTTGCGGGCTGGTATTTTCTTGTCTTCGATGGCAGCAAGACCTCCATCCACATTTTTGTTCTGGGCACTGAGGGCGGCTGTAGCCACTGTCACCGCTGTAGCCGTCAAGAAACTGCGGCGCGCAGTGTCTATCTGCTCGTTGCTGGCTTTCGGTGCGGCATCATTCTTAGCAACAGGCTTCGGGCATCCCGATTTCCGCCCATAGCTTATGGCATTGTGCTGACAAGTGTCGATGCAGTCCATACATGCCACACAGCGGCTATAATCAATATTATGTGTCTTGCCGTCGATGCAGGCCGCTTTGCATTTGCGTGAGCAAAGTCCGCACTTATTGCACTTGCTTTCGTCGATTTTGATGCCGAATATCGAGAAACGAGAAATGAATCCGAGTACAGTCCCCACAGGACAGATGGTATTGCAATATGTGCGTCCGTTTCGCCAAGCAAGCACAACGACAATTATGAAAGTTACGGCAGCTATGATGAATGTGGGTACACTTTTTATCCACACATCGGTTTCATAAAACGCATAGCTATCGGTCCGCTCGGCAAAATATGCGAGCGCATTGTTGCCACACTGATACACCGGCGCAAGCAGATTAGATACCATGCGGCCATAGGAACTGTAGGGGGCGAGCAATGCCACCAGCGAGCCTAAGCCTGCCGCTATGGCTATGACAAATATGCCAAGCACGCCATATCGCAGCCATTTCACCTCGCGCGAATAAGAAAAGCGGAACTTCTTCTTTTTACGGCTTCCGCTCACTCTCGACACTATATCCTGCATCACTCCGAGCGGACATATTACCGAACAATACACCCTGCCAAAGAGCAATGTCAGCACCGCCAGCAGCGCCACCACTCCCAAATTCAGAGCCATAAGCGCGGGCAGGAACTGCACCTTCGCCATCCATCCGAGCCATGCGTGCAAAGTCCCCATGAAATCGAGAAACATCATCGTGATTCCCAAAAAGAAAATCAATGCAAGTGTCTGCCTCGTTCTTCGTAATAGATTGCTTTTATTTTTCATATAATTGATATTACCTTAGTAGTTTTTTTGTATGCGTCTTGCAGCGCAATAATCTCAGAATTGGTTGTTGGCGTGTTTTATGTCCATAAGCGACACATGTTCGTTGCGATAGCGTGCATTGGGATTCTTCTCACCGTTGCGCAACAGCGGATTTTTTTCATTCTTTGCAAATTTGATTGCTTTCTGTGGACAATTCTGTATGCAGGCAAAGCAGAACTCACAGTCGCCAGCCATTTTCACGCCATCGGCATCAAGCTTATAGTTTCCACGCGGACACACCGACACACATGCGCCACACCCTATGCAAGCGTCGTTCACGGTGAAATTGTCTTCGCTTTTAAGCAGGAAACCAGTATCCGGATTTACGCCCGACCTTTCGAGTAATCCTTGATGCTGCCGCCGCTCTTCTTCTGTCACAGGTTCGTGCCAGTGCTTGCGCTCGGCAAGATCGACCGATATTTTTCCCAGATTTTCAGGAATATGCTTGTCGATAAGCACTTGCTCATTCATGTCGAAATTAGGCAGCCAGTTATCCACCATGACGAGTGTGTTTATATAGTCGAATTTCTTGCCAGCCTCCTTGGCTATATCGTTCAATATCTCCACGGCATTGCATTTACGAGCGCCGTAAGTCAGTATGGCAAAGGTATATTCAGCCCTCAACTTTGCCTTCTTGATGAATTGGCGCACCATATTTGGAGGCATATGTCCATAGACCGGATAAACGATGCCGATTTCATCGGCATCCACCTCCAGCTCATGCTTCTTCATCAACTGCGGTATGCTGAGCAGCTCGGTGCCTTCGCCGCCAAGCTGACGTGCCACATAGAGGCAATTGCCTGTGCCTGTGAAATAGAGAATCACGCGCTTCCTGTTCATGCCACAGCACCCGGCAAGCGACATAAGTCCCGACGACGCAGCCACCGCTCCCGCCACAGCCATGCCCATTCGCTTCAGCGCACTGCGGCGCGACATTTTATTATCTTCTGCTTCCATATACAACTATATCGTTTATATTTCTGTGATACATATATTTTTACAATTACAAAGATAATTACATATTCTGTTTATTTCATTACCAAAATTACAGAATAATCTATCTTTTTTACCGATGGCAAAAATATTTTCTCAACAATAATAAAAAAGCCCACAAGCAGAACTCTCGTCCTTCTTATAGGCTACTCATGAAAAATAAATCACTTGATTTTAATAAAAACAAAACTTAAATAAACTTATTCAATTCTTTTATCAAATTAGGATTGATTTTTACTTCAATTCAAAATCAACCGATGTGCGTATGTCGTCGGCAGCGGCAGCTATATGAGCTGTGAACATGCCAGGCTCAGCCACCCATTCATGGGCTTTCGCGTCGAAATAGCTTAGTGCGTCTTTCTTTATGCTGAGCTTCACGGTCTTCGTCTCTCCGGGGGCAAGCTCAACCTTGCTGAATCCCTTCAATTCTTTTGCCGGGCGGTCCACACTGCACTTCTTGTCGCTGATGTAGAGTTGAACCACTTCCTTGCCGGCACGCTTACCAGTGTTGGTCACATCTACGCTGAATGTAATTTCGCCGTCGGCAGTCATCGTCTTCTTGTCGGCGGTCACCTTTCCATAGCGGAATGTTGTGTAGCTAAGCCCATGCCCGAAAGCAAATAGCGGAGCAATCTTCTTAGTATCAAACCAGCGATAATCCACATATATGCCCTCGTTGTAGCGTTCATCCACTATGTTGCTGCCGTCGTTTCGCGGCACCCCTGGATATTCGCCCATCGCATGTGCCGCCACATCAGCCAGCTTCACAGGGAATGTGAACGGAAGTTTTCCCGACGGGTTGGTTTCGCCAAACAGCACCGAGGCTATCGAATTGCCAGCCTCCGAGCCGAGCATCCATGCCTGAACTATCGCCGGCACCTTTGCCGCCCATGGCATAGCCACTGCATTTCCCGAGATGTTCACCACCACAAGATTCTTGTTGGCTTTGGCAAGAGCCTCAATCACGCGGTCTTGTCCGTAAGGAAGTTCAAGACCTGCACGGTCGGAGTCCTCGCAATCCTGATGCTCACTCTTGTTCAAGCCGCCAACATATATCACATAATCGGCTTTTTCCGCCATTGCAACTGCCTCGGCAAGAATAGCATCGGCACTGCGGTCGTCCTTCAAGTTCTGACCTGTCACCACGCCATTGTATTCGCCCGTAGTGTCACCCACATATCCGCGCGCATATTTCACTTCAGCTCTGCCGGCGACAAAGTTGCGTATTCCATCGAGCGGAAGCATCTCCTGCTGAACCTTGAGCGACGAGCTGCCGCCACCCACGGTCATCATCTTTATGGCGTTCTCTCCCACCACAAGTATATTTTTCACCGTGTTAAGGTCGATAGGAAGCACATTACGCTTGTTTTGCAGCAGGACGATTCCCTCGCAGCCTATCTTCTTGGCTGCCGCATAATGAGCCTCGCTGCAAAAGCTGCCGAATGGGCGGTTGCGGTTCATCTCGGTGCGGAATATAAGGCGAAGCACGCGGCGCACTTTTTCGTCAAGCCCAGCCACAGTTGCTTTGCCCGATTTCAGAGCGTCGAGGTAGGGATTTGCAAGGAAATAGGTGTCGTAGGCATTGCTGCGGCCATTGCTCAAGCCATTGGTCCAACTGCCAAATTCCATATCCATTCCGTTGGCAATTGCCTCGTCGGTGTCATGCACGCCGCCCCAGTCCGACACCACCGCTCCGTCGAATTTCCATTCGCCGCGCAAAATGTCGTTGAGCATACGCTTATTGTGGCATAAATGCTGGTTCTGATACAGATTGTATGCGCCCATTATAGTCCAAGTCCCACCGTCTTGCACAGCGGCTTTGAATGCTGGAAGATATATCTCATAGAGCGTGCGGTCGTCCACTATCACATTGGTTGTGTGGCGGTTCACCTCCTGATTATTGAGTGCGAAATGCTTCACGCAAGTTGCCACGCCATTGCTCTGCACCCCATGGATGTAAGGCACGACCATTTTCGACGACAGATATGGGTCGGCACCCATATACTCAAAATTGCGGCCGTTCACAGGCGTGCGGTAGATGTTCACGCCCGGACCAAGCAGCACCGTCTTCTTGCGGTAACGCGCCTCCTCTCCTATCGATTTACCATATAGATAAGACATCTGTGGATTCCATGTTGCGGCAAGGCATGTGAGCGCAGGGAATGCCACACATGAGTCGTTGGTCCATCCAGCCTGATCCCATTCGTCCCAAAGCACCTCTGGACGTATGCCATGAGGTCCGTCGGTCATCCACACCTCTGGAATGCCTATACGCTTCACTCCGGGCGAACAGAACTTCGACTGCGCATGGCACACAGCCACTTTCTCTTCGAGAGTCATACGTTTCAGCGCATCCTCCACGCGAGCCTCAAGCGGCTTCGTCTCGTCGAGATACACTGGTGGTTGCGCAATGCCTAACAAGCAACTAAACAGCATAGCAACCGTCAATAAAGTTTTTTTCATCAATAAATGTTTTTTAAGTTATTAAATATTATGGTAAAATCGATCGTTCAATTATATGCAAGTGCAGAAATCACTTCCTCACAAAATTTTCAACGCTATGGCGGCACATGCCTCGGCATCGGCTATAGCATTGTGGTGGTTTTTCAACACATATCCGCAAGCCTCCGCCACAGTGTCGAGCCTATGGTTCTCAAGATTGGGCAATGCCTTTCGTGAGGCTCGGCAAGTGCAATAGAATTTGTATCCGGGATAATAGATGTCGTAGAGCGCATGAGCCGCTTTCAGGCAACCCTCGTCGAACGGAGAGTTGTGAGCCACCAGCGGCAGTCCTTCCACCAGCTTCGACACCTTTGCCCACACCTCGTCGAATGCGGGAGCATCCTGCGTGTCGGCAAGCGTCAGACCATGCACCGCAGTGGTGAAAGGGGTGTAGTAGTTGGGATATGGGTGTATAAGGCTGTAAAACTCATCCTTAATCTCGCCGTCTCTCACCACCACACCGATGCTGCACACGCTTGTGCGCTTTCCGTTTGCCGTCTCAAAATCTATTGCTGCGAAATCTTTCATACAGTTCAAAAACCTTAGGGCAAAGATAGTATAATTTTCTCTGTAAAATCGCAGTTCTCAGCCAAAAAAATGTAAATTCCAAAACGAAGTGCACACTTTCGGTAAAAAAAATATATGAAAAACAC
>CAYWOC010000023.1:0-36187 GCA_964459845.1 uncultured Muribaculaceae bacterium
CGAAAGGCTACACTGTGGAGGCGCAACCAAGGAGGCGACGCATTCCTGCGTCGCTGCGACGACCGCCACAAAGCCATCACTGCCGCCAAGCCGTCTTCTGGCTACGCAGGAATGCGTAGCCTCCTAACCATATAACTACTGCCTCAAATAAGCAGTCGAGGCGGCACTGTCGGTCAGTGTCGCCTCGATGATGGCATTATAGTGAACGCGTTGTGATGACGCAGGGTCACTTCACCGCTATCTTTGTGGCACGGCTGCCGGTGCGCACTATGTACAGCCCCGACGGCAGCGGAATCTCCGTCTTGCCGTCGGCAATGCCGGTTGCCGCCTGTCGCCCGTCGGCTGAATACACGGCGTAGCCCACGCCGTCGCCCTCAATCACGGCAGCTTCCTCTGTGCCATACACCGGCACATCTGCTGCCCCGTCGCTAACCCGAGCAATACCCTCAGGACGGATTGCGGGGTCATTGGCATCAAAATATGGAGTCTTATAAACAATCTCTTCACAATCTCTCTCAAAAGTGATATTCCGTGTCTTATTAAAGTCACTCATTTGAGAAACTTGGTATGGAAAACCGAAATCTGATGCGTCTTCATCAATCAGACCTATGCCCTCAATCCAAATACTGCCTACTGGTAGCCCTTCAATATCATACTGTTTGCGAATCCTTCCTTCAATTGTTATATCACTGATACCTTTAACCTTACAGTCATATATATCGGTGCCATAAGGCGATATTTTTATTTGATCTCCAATATTTGAGATATTGAAGTCATATACAAGCCTGTCACCCTTAAATCCATCAAAATTTTCATCAATATTGACACCTAAATTCTCATCTCCACGATTAAAATTCACGCGTACATACACTTTCTTGTCCTCTTCTCGCATAAATGAGACCAAATCGGCAGTTCTGCGATACATATAACGTTCCTTGTATCTGTAGCATTTTTTATATATCTTGTTGTCTATAACTGTGTCGCCCTCCAGACATTCACGATAATATACATTACGTTTTTTAGAAACGCCAGTTTCTGTATCACACACAACAGCCTTATGTCCCCATTCCACTCCTTCACGCACTACAGGCGTATAATGTTCAGTAATATCCAGAGCTGGATCATACCCATCAAAATACTCAGTCTTATAAACAATATCTCCCCCAACATTTTTTTCATATGTGATGTATCTGTCATAGTAGCCCGAGCCGGAAAGCTCTGGCTGAAATGGAAATGGAAATTCGGACAAGTGGGCATCATCGTCTATGACACCTATTCCCTCAAGGAATTTTCTGCACCTTCTATTGTCAGTTTCTATCAATTTTCGCCTCTTTCCATCTATGTTTAGTACTAAAATACGCTTGGCAACTCTGCATAGGGAATCTATATCATATACTTTTTCACCAAAATAAGGAGGTATATAATTATAATAATCTCCAGTATAAACATACACTTTTTTGTCTTCTTCCCGCATAAGTGCCACTAATTCAGAGTTTGAGACATCAAGTTCCGAGCCTGTATATTTGTAACATTTTTTATATGTTGTACCGTTTACGGTAACTATTCAGCGATAATGAACATTGAATATCAGTAACTTATAAACGAATATTGCAGCAAAAAGCCTCAAAATGACATTATTCGCCAGAATTTGTATACGTTTAGTTTTGTAACCTATTGATAATCAATAATGTTTTATACGCCTTATCGCTGAATAGTTACCGTTTACGACAGAATCTCCTTTAAGTTGCATACGGTAATATTTTACAATTGCTGTTGATCCATAGCCCAATACAGCCTTATGCCCCCATTCCACACCTTCGCGCACGATGGGAACGTAGTCGCTGCTGTCGTCGGCAAGAAGCTGCAATGCCATAAAGACAGCCAAAACCATCGAAAGTATTAATTTTTTCATCTCTTATCAATTTTTGGTTCTTTTCAATATTTTCAATTCCGCACCCTTTGCCGCCGCAAACGACCGCTTTATATTTGTCGATGCTGCCTCTATCGTCAGGCAGCCGCCTCTCTCCACGAAGGTTGAGTCCTGAATAGCACCTATCGCCACTTGTCCGTCGTTGTTCACCGATAGCTGGGCATAAGATGTGGCACAAGCTGCACACATCAAGGCTGCAATTAATCTCTGTTTCATTTTATTTTATTATTTTAAGTTGTGTTTATTGTTTCTTCACTTTTTTAAATTAGTCATTACAAAATGACAACAAGTTTTTTTTAAAAAACAATAATATACCTAAATATAATTAATTTATTTGCATTATAAGACAAATTTATTCAAGGGATAAGTGCTTCTCACTCGAAACTTGCACAAATCTGCCGTAGGATGATGCGACAAACCGCAACATTACTGGATTTTAGGCATCTAAGTATAAGAGACATAACAGGAATGCACTATCGCCAAATCTATCGTGTAGGTGCTTTTTATAGGGAGAAGGCGATGCATTCCTGCCTCACTCTAAACTAAATTCTTATTTTAGTGGCTTGTGACGGAGTTTTCACCACATATATCCCCGCTGCAAGATTCGACAAGTCGATAACATTCTCGCCTTGAGACACCGCAAATGCGCCTACACATATTCCCGACACATTAAACACCCGCACATCAAACTCAGAGCTTGACATACTGGTGATGCGCAACACGCCTCTTACGCACGTCACCGTCACAGCCTCATCAGCTTGTATGCTTTCCACAGCAAGCGCATCGGGATGCAAATCCTCCGCCCCCTTTATTTCGGTAGAAGTCTCGCCAATAGAACCGCAGGTCTGATTTATCGCTGTATATACTTTCACAAAATCGATGCTCGGCAACTCTACGCTCTCTCCGTCGGCATTCACAGCCCAGTCTATTTTAAGTCCTGGATCTTCGTCATTAGGCACATTGTCCACATATCCCCAAGCATAGGAAGCCAGCATATAGTTTCCATTCACGATAGTTGCATTCTTAGCGAGACGCGTGCCGACAAATGTCAATCTATCGTCGGCAATCCACTGTGGGAAATAAGGCTGGGTGTGATACTTGTTGCGCTCGATATATCCATTGGCATCATCGGCATCGTTGGTGGTCCAGCGTATGTAGCGCATGTCTATTATGTCGCTGTTGTCTGGGTCGGGATATTGCTTCTTGTCGGCTTTTGGACGTATGTATGAAATCTCAAAGTTTTTCTTGGTGCCGGCACTGTAGTATTCGCTGCCAGCAAGCTCATACCACGGATCATCGGGGATGCCATTGCCATTCACGTCGCGCGACACCATCACAATGCCCGGCTCGCTGCTCCCTGCCGAGAGGCTGCCGTCGGCTCTGAAGGCGTTGCCATACACCTTGAAGTCATATTCCCCCTTCACGTTCACTATGCTGTGGTCGAAGCCAAACACCACATATCCGCCAAATGCGCCAAGCGAAATCAAGCCCTCCTCTATGTCGCCGCCACAAATCAGCTCGCCAGCCTTTGCAGCCATTGTAGCCTCGTTGTCGCCAGCCTCATACTCTGGAGCATCATGCACAAACTGCCCCGGAGCGGGACGATATTCATAAACCTTTGTGATATAAGGCGACACTTGTGCCGCCCACACAGGCAATGCTGCCAATGCACCAAGCAGCACGCCAAGCGAAAATCTATTCATTCTGTTATCATTCATCATATTCTGTAATTTTTTTGTTATTGTCATTCTTGCCATAGAATGCGATGTGAGCAGGAATATCGCCAGTGCGCACGCTCCACTTCATCCTGCCGTTGCGGTCGTAGCAATACAGATAACCCGGAGTTATGTAGCTGCGCGCATCGGTGACGTAAATGTCCTTGTTAAGCGGATTCACCGAGATTCCGTAGGGGCGACGTATGGCAGTCTCCGAGCCATCTGTTATAAAACTTCTTGCCACCACAGCTTTCTGCTTCACATCGACGATTGCATAGGAATTTTCGTTGGTCATCGTCACGTCGCTCCAAGCCGTGCTGACCACATAAAGCGAATCTCCGTCGATATGCATATCAGACACCGGCACATCAAGCGATGCCAACAGTCGGCGTTTGCGTATGTCGTAGCAGTAAAGCCGAGGCTTAACGGAAGAATAATCGCCGCGCGACGACACCCACAGTCCGCCATAAGAGTCGCAGCACACATATTGCAGATTGACTGCAATCTCAATCTCCTCCTCAACGCTGAACGACTGTATATCTATCACCGACAGCTTATTCTCATAATTCGGCTTCATATATCCGCCAGAATTTGCCACATAGATTTTCCCATCCACAATCTCAAGTCCGTCAGGTTGATAGCCTACTATGCAAGTCTTCTTCACAGCAAGCGTGGCGGTATCAATCTGCGCCACATATCCTCGCTGCGAATGCTCGGGATTAAGATCCACTGGTCCTGCATACGATGTGACATAGGCATATCCGCCGTAGAACTTTATGTACCGGCAATTAGGGATATCCACCTGCCCTATGCGGCGGCAAGTGGCGGCATCCATCACCTCAACCTTGTTGGAGCAATTCACCACAGCATACAGGCGTGAGCCATAGATTGCAAGGTCGTTGCCCACATCCCCAAGCTCTTTCGGCACCGAGGGATTGGCATTTCCATAGATATTGCGCACATATTCGCCCTTTAAGAAGTCATAATAGTCGAGCGTACTCTTGTTGCTGCCCATATTTCCCTCGTTGAGCAGATACATCCCCACAATATCGGAGTATTCTGGTTTCGACACTGTGACCTTTTCGGGAATGAAGATCTCATCGTCGTGCCGGCAAGACACAAATGCCAACAATAATGCTAAAAATATTATTGTAAAAATTCTTGTTTTCATATATCTGTGTTTTTTGAGGGGTGCTATATCGTAACTTTCAGAATAAATTTATAATTCCTGCCTGGCATGGGATAATTACGAATCACCTCATATTGCTGATTGAAGAGGTTGTTTGCCTCAGCCGACACTTTCATGCCCACACCGTAGAGCTTGAATGCATAACCAGCCGAAAGGTCGTGAGTGTACCACGGCTGCACATAGTTGGCACGGATATTGGCAGAACCATCGTATCGCTCGCCCACATAGATGAAACTGTAGTTCAAATCCCATTTCTTATATGCAGCATGCAGGACGAATGAGCCGCTGTGCCACGGGATATATGCTATCTGCCCCTTGTAAGTTCCAGCCTCGTCGGCGACATCGGTGGGGTCGGAATAATCCTGCGCCTTCTGGAATGTGTAGGCGACACTCGCATCGAGGAATATGCTGTGAGGCAGACGGAAATTAGTCTGAACATTCACGTCCACGCCACGTATTTTCACCTTGCCTATGTTCATCATCATCCATCGGTATTGCCCATTACCTTTAGGTACCGCTATTATCTTGTCGGTGACATAATTATAATAGCCATCGGCACTTATGCGGAAACTGTGGAAAAACGCATCTTCATCCATATTGCTGTGAGTGTATTGGAAACCGGCATCATACTGATCCACAAATTCAGGATTAAGCGACGCATTTCCCATATCGGTATAATACAGGTCGTTGAACGTCGGCATACGGAAAGCTCGCTTATAGAACGCACGGAAATTAAGCACATCCCATTCACCCGACAGTGCCTTGAACGACACGAACACGGCCGGAGTGAACTCTGTGCGGTGGCTGTTGCGCTCATGCACCTCACCAGTGGCAGCCGTCACCTGCGAGCGGTCGGCAACAAACGAGCCGACAAGGCTTGCCTGTGCCTTGAATCGCCGCCACTCCACCGCTGTAGCCACAGCGGCAAGCACTGTGTTGCGCACAGGGTATGCAAAATCGCGCATAGTGGCATTCAGCTTGTTCCACTGGTAATCCACCGACACGTCCACATCCCACACATTAGGCACTATCGACACATTATTCACCGACGACACATAAAGCTCTTTCTGCCAAAACTCATTGTCGATATACATAAGTGTGGTGTCGGGATTGTTGTAGTGCATATAGTCGTGGGCGAATTTGGCATTAACCTGCATCTGGTAACGCTCGCTGAACTTCTTCTGGAATGAGCCTTGTGCAAAGAAATTTCGGTCCCATTGGCGTTGAGAATTTTTCCACACATTGTTCACAATCGCCCCCGGAATACCTTTCTCCGAGTCGTAGTAATACAGCTTCACATTCCACTTGCCGTCGTCGATACGGCCAAACACAGCCCCCTCGGCACGCAGCGCATGAATGTCGCCGTTGTGGCGAGTGGCAGTAGTGTCCCATGCAAGTGTCCCGTCAGAAAACACTTTCTTGTAGCGGAATTTGTATCGTCCTGTAGCATAAGTAAATTCCACATTTACACTTGCACTCACACTGCGGCTGAACTTATGCTCAATAAGCAACGACGGATTGACCAGCCCAAATGAGCCTGTGCGAAATATCAGTTTCCCATTAGTTGTCTTATCTTCATCGAAACGCGGGTAACGGGTGCGCAAATAAATCGTGCCAGCCGACACAAAATCCTTTGCCGACTGGAATATATTGCTCTTCTGCCCGTTATAGAGCGAAATCTCCTCAATGTTGTCGAGAGAGAACTTGCCGAGGTCTATTTGGCCATTTTGCGCATTACCAAGCTGTATGCCGTCGTAGAACACACCCAGATGGTTAGTACCCATACTGCGTATGTCCACCGTTTTGATGCCACCAACGCCGCCATAATCCTTGATTTGTGCGCCCGAGAAATACCTGATGGCATCAGCCACTGAATGGCTGTTGAGCGACTCAAGTTTCTTGCCGCCAAGCGTCTGCGCCGGTATCACTACTGAATTAGGCTTGGAGCGGTCCACTACCACCACCTCATTAAGATACTGCATACTGTCGAGACGTGCGACACCCGACCTTTGGGCTGAAGCGCCAATCGCCACAACCGAAAACGTGCAAGCCACCACAGTCCGTACAATACGTGCTGATAAAATTTGTCTGCTAAAATGCATATAGTATATTATAAATTTTCGTGACATCACGTCACCGTCATCTCCACTGCAAAGTTAGCACAAGGCTGGAGCAAATGCAAATAAAACCCATCCTAAATTAATCTTGCATACCTGCTGTATAGCATGAAAAAACGGCTGAAAACCATTAATGATTCCCAGCCGTTATAGTTCTCCCAATAAGAAACTCCAATTTTTATGATTTTGGGGTAATTATCGCATATAATTTACGCTTCTTTCTTAGCCTTGATGCATGTCCATGCAAACCATGCGATAAGCAAGACATAAACAACCAGACCGAGCGTCTGCATCAAGCCTTCATCTCCGCCCCATGGACAAGTGTATTCAAATCCCGCGAAACGCATCCCGGCACTGACAACACCGAGCAATGCGCCGCCAGCTATAAATCCAGAAGCGATGAGTGTGCCGTGTTCCTGACGAGCCTTATTCACCTCGGCATTCTTAGAACGGGTCGATACGAACCAACTGATTAATCCTCCTATAAGCACGGGAGTGTTAAGTTGCAGCGGGATAAACATACCGAGCGAGAACGCAAGGCAAGGCACGCCAAGCCAATTGAGCAGAACTGCGAATATCGCACCTACGATATACAGCAACCATGGTGTCTCTCCGCCCATCATAAGGGGATCAATCACTGCTGCCATAGCATTTGCCTGTGGAGCGACAAGGGCATTCTCACCTACAAAGCCATACACCTTGTCGAGTATAATCATCACACCGCCGACAGTAGCCGCCGACACGAGTGTGCCGAGGAATTTCCAAGTCTGCTGCTTGGCTGGAGTTGTCCCGAGCCAGTAGCCCACCTTCATATCTGTCACCATGCCACCAGCCATCGAAAGTGCGGTGCAGACTACTCCACCAATCACCATTGAGGCGATGATGCCTGCCGAACCTTTCAAGCCGATTGCCACAAATACGCCCGATGCGATGATGAGTGTCATCAGCGTCATTCCCGACACCGGGTTGGAACCCACTATTGCAATGGCATTTGCAGCCACAGTGGTAAACAGGAACGCTATCACAGTCACAACAATGAACGCAACACACGTCTGCGCCAAATTATTAATCACTCCCACATAGAAGAATATGAATGTCACGGCAAGAGCTGCAAGCAGCGAGAATGCAAGTATCTTCATCGACATGTCTTTCTGCGTACGAACCACCTTCTTGGCATCTCCGGCATTGCCTTTAAGCTCTTTGCCGGCAAGCCCCACTGCATTCTTTATGATGCCCCACGACTTTATGATGCCGATGATTCCCGACATGGCAATACCGCCGATTCCGATATAGCGCGCAGCTCCGCTGAATATAGCCTCAGGCTCCATTGCAGCCATTTCTGGGTTCATGCCCATCAGCGGGACTATTATAAACCACACGAATGCCGAACCAGCAAATATGATAAAACTGTATTTCAAGCCTACAATATATCCAAGTCCAAGAATTGCCGCACTGGTGTTCACCTTCATCACCATCTTGGCATTAGAAGCTATGTCGCTGCACCATGGAATAACTTTTGTGGATATATTCTCGCTCCACCATCCGAATGTGGACAGCAGGAAATCATATATTCCGCCCACAGCTCCTGCTATCACAAGCGGCATAGCCTGACTGCCGCCTTTCTCGCCCGAGATAAGCACCTGCGTGGTGGCTGTCGCCTCGGGGAATGGGAACTTGCCGTGCATGTCGGCACAGAAATATTTGCGGAATGGAATGAAGAACAATATTCCCAGCACGCCTCCAAGCAGTGAGCTCAGGAATATCTCAAGGAAATTAACTGCAATCTCGGGATATTTGGCTTTCAGTATGTATAACGCCGGAAGCGTGAATATCGCTCCCGCAACTACAATACCCGAACATGCTCCTATCGACTGTATTATCACATTCTCGCCAAGGGCATTCTTGCGCTTCGACGCACTCGACAATCCCACTGCGATTATAGCTATCGGAATTGCCGCCTCAAACACCTGTCCCACTTTCAATCCGAGATAAGCGGCTGCGGCGCTGAACACCACCGCCATTATCAGCCCAAGCGACACCGAATAAGGTGTCACTTCCGGATAATCTTTGTCGGGACGCAACACTGGGATGTACTTCTCATCCTTCGCCAATTCACGGAAGGCGTTTTCTGGCAAGCCTTTCGTTTCAAGTTCTTTTTCTTCGTTTTGCATCTGTCGTATCAATATTTATTATTAATTTCCTTTTTCAAGACTGCATTGCAGCCTATCTTATGCAAAGATAACGCAAATCGAAAGCAGAATATCAAGTTTACTTGAATATCATGCTGAGATGCAGCCTATCTTATGCAAAGATACGACGTTTGCTTATAAATCGAAAGAAATCTTTTCCAAATGTGATTTTTTGCTGTTCAAAATCCTCTCTGACGGAACTCCCGCGGCGACACTCCCAACGTCCGTTTCACATATTTCCCGAAAAACGACAGATTGTCGAATCCGGCTTCAAATGCTATCTCCTTTATGCTTTTATCGACTGAACGCAACGCACGCTTCAAGTGCTTAGCCACCATCTTGTCCAATATGCTTGACGCAGTCTTTCCGACCATACGCTTACACACCGACGACAGATATTTCGGAGTAACGCACAACTTTTCCGCATAGAACCTCACCTCGCGCTCAACTGGGGTGTGAAGCACCGCAAGCCTTATAAACCTGTTGAAAAGATTCTCTGCCGAAGTATATTCAATTTTCGACAATTGCAGCTTAGGCACAATACTGTCATAAAACACATACAACATCGACTGCATCATCAACTCCATCATCTCCTTGTGATGCTGCCCGAATGGCGGTGTCAGCTTGTCTTTTATGAACATTATGTTCAGCTTCATTTTTGCCGCCTCATCTTCGCTTAGGCTCAAAACCGGATTATGCTCCAATATCCGCTTCGACTCCAGCGTACTACTGCCAAGTATCAATATACTGTCGAGATACGTCGGAGACAGAACCATCACACAGCACTGGAAGTCGATGCTGCTCATTGCATTATCAACAAACTGATTCGGCCGACTTAAAAACATGTCATTCTTCTTCACCTCGATTAATTCATCGTCGATTCTGCAAGTTATCCTGCCAGCCGTACACAATAAAACAATATATGCCTCCGACTTTATTGTTTTGGGCATCTGCATAACACTTTCCAGATGCTCAAACACCTCTATGTCTTTATTTATAGCTGCTACGAACTCTTCGGCATCAGTTTCTTGCAAGGCTTTATATTCTTTTTCCATAAGCATATTTTTTCAGCGACAAAAATAACAATATAATTCCGATTCTGAATATCCATTATGTACTCTTTTTGTCCTATATTTCCTATTCGCCATTTGCCGTGAAATTTTTACCACTTTTGCAGATTATTTGCTTCCCGATTATCTGCCTTTTCTGATTTATTTTGCGGCACTTTCAATCCCGAATCTGCCATTAGAGCTATAATGGCAGAATTGTGGCAACAACTCTCCTCAGCGATTTATTTTTTTCAATTAAACATTATTTTTCTATGATTTGTTTCAATGGTAAAAGCACTATGAATAAGACACTTTATATTACGCTCTTGATTATTTCGGCATTCACCCTTAATCCAATAAAGGCATTTTGCCAACAGCACGAAATTGCCATCACCGACTCGACAGAAACCGACTCCGCTTTTTCGGTCACTGCACAGCACAATCGGCTTCTGCCTGATGCCGACATGATGTATAGGCTCCCATATTCTAAGACACAGACCGTGAAGCCTAACTACAAGCGTCTGTGGCTGCACACCGGCACTCTTTTCGCCGGTGGCGTTGCCGCCCTTGGCATTCTCGAACTTCTTCCCGAAGATGCAACAGCATGGAACAAACAAGAAATCCGTGAAACGCCATTCTTCAAACGATGGTGGAACAATGTGTCAAACGGTCCTGTCTGGGATCACGACAACTGGGTGTTCAATTATGTGCTTCACCCCTACGCCGGCGCGGCATATTATATGAGCGCACGAAGTCTCGGGTTCAGCCAATGGCAATCTTTCGCCTATTGCTTCTGCATTTCCACATTTTTTTGGGAATATGGAATAGAAGCTTTCATGGAGAAGCCGTCGATACAAGACCTCGTGATAACTCCCATGTGCGGAATGTTCTTAGGCGAAATTTTTTACAAAATCAAGCGTGGCATTGTTGCCAACGACTACCTAATCGGCAATTCCCGCTTTCTTGGCAATTTTGTCTCATTTCTCGTCGATCCAGTAAATGAATTTATCGGCATATTTGCAGGAAACCCTTGCCGCTCACTGTCTAAAAGCGGGGCAAGCATATCAAGCTCACCGTTTCTCCTGAATGCTCACGGCTCTGCCACGCTCGGCTACACAGTCTGCATCCAATTATAGCACACCGATTCTGCATGCCACAACATTAATATATAGCAAGGTACATTTCCCATCCCACAATCCCCAAACCGCATAATAATTTATTTAGGGCCTTATTTTATCTAAAATAATTTTTTTTGAAAAAAATTGCAGAAATATTTTGCTACTTCAAAAAATTGTTCTACTTTTGTAATGATTTCAAATATGAACTAATTTCAAATAAAGAAATGACAGACGTAACGCGACATCTACAAGCCCACGGCATACGCCCATCGCTCCAGAGGATTGCAATCATGAAATACCTCTTGGAACATGCCACACATCCTACCGTGGACACAATATATCAGGATTTACTTCCTGAGATGCCTACACTGTCGCGCACCACTGTATATAACACTCTTGAGCTGTTCAAGGAACGCGGAGCCGTGAAAGTCTTGACCATCGACAGCAAGAATGTGCATTACGATGGCTGCACAGCAGCCCATGCGCACTTTCTGTGCAACTCTTGCGGAAAGATTTACGACATCACGCTGCCCGAAGAACTCGACAAAGCAATAACATCGTTGCCACAACATCGCGTATCGCAAGCCGAAGTATATTACGAGGGAATCTGCCGAGAGTGTGAACAAAAAGAGAAGAAATAAAATTAAAATAAATAGAGAACTTAATAACAAGAATTATATCAAACTATTAAAACTTAGAACTATGGTAAAGAAATTTATTTGCACAGTATGTGGTTATGTTTATGAAGGTACTGAAGCTCCAGCAAAATGCCCACAATGCGGCGTTCCTGCAAGCAAATTCAAAGAAGTTGTTGAATCAGACAGTATCGAATTCGTATCAGAGCATGAAATCGGAGTAGCTAAAGGCTGCGACGAAGAAATGATAAAAGACCTAAACGCCCACTTCAACGGCGAATGCACCGAAGTTGGTATGTATCTTGCAATGTCACGCCAAGCTGACCGCGAAGGATATCCTGAAATCGCTGAAGCATTCAAGCGTTACGCTTGGGAAGAAGCTGAACACGCCGCTAAATTCGCTGAACTTCTTGGCGATGTAGTATGGGACACCAAGACCAACGTTGAAAAGCGCATGATGGCTGAAGCTGGCGCTAACGCCGACAAGTTCCGCATTGCTAAGCGCGCTAAAGAGCTTAACCTCGATGCAATCCACGACACTGTTCACGAAATGGCTAAGGACGAAGCTCGCCACGGCAAGGGCTTTGAAGGTCTCTTCAACCGCTACTTCAAGAAATAATCAAATTTATATCGTCATATCAACTACAAAAACACACACTACTCAAATCGCGACAAAGGCTAAGCGCAGCATCCATTTTGCGCTTAGCCTTTGCTATTTTTATTCATCGTGGGAGCTTATTCGCAATCTGTCTTCATATAGTGGTGGGCGGCTTTGCAGTCGTGCAGATTGCGGTCCACTATGATGTGATGTGTCGCCATCTGCGATATTGTAATCATCTCATGCGACACAAGCAATATAGTAGTGCGTTTGGCATATTCTGCTATAATGTCATACAGATGCGCTTCAAAACGCTTGTCGATATACGACAGCGGCTCATCAAGCACAAGCACTTTCGGCTCGGATATCACAGCTCTGCCAAGCAGCGCACGCTGCAATTGACCTCCCGAAAGCTCTCCTATTGCCGATTTGCGCTTTTCTGTCATCCCCACCAGCTCAAGCGTGTCGTTCACCTTGCGCACATCGTCTTCACCGAATCGGGCAAACAGCCCCTTTCCGCCAAGCAGTCCGCTCGCCACCACCTCCTCAACTGTAATCGGGAAACGGCTGTCAATCATGTTTTTCTGCGGAAGATAGCCTATATTCAGATTCTTCACCTCCTTACCGACATAACGGAACTTCACACTTCCGCTTGTGGGCTTAATAAGTTGCAGAATCACCTTGAGCAGCGTGGTTTTGCCGCCGCCGTTAGGACCTGTTATGGCTACGAAATCACCTTCGTTCACCACCAGATTCACATTTTCAAGAGCGATATGGTCGTCATATACCACACTCACATCGCTCAGTTCTATCATCTTATTTTGAGGCAAGTGCATCGGCTATATGTTTTAGTTCACTTTCCCATTCAAAGCTCATGGGATTTATTGTCACGAGTTTTGCGCCAATCTGCTCGTTCACTGTAGCCACTTGGCGACTGTCGAATTCTTTCTGGAAGAAGAACACTCCGGCTCCGCTGCGCTTAGCCTCATCAATCTCCATTTTCAGGTGCGACACTGGTGCTTCTTTGCCTTCATATTCCATGCTTATCTGCCTCAAGCCATAGTCGCGCGCAAAATAGCTGAGCGAAGGATGCCACACAAGGAATGTGCGGCACTGCACGCTGTCAAGCTCCTCGCGAAGCGAGCTGTCGAGCTTTTCGAGCCGAGCTTTCAGCTTAGCATAATTTTTCTCATATTGCTTGACATGCTTCGGATCAAGCTCCACCACGGCATCAAGCATATTCTTGGCTATGATTATAGCATTAGGCACCGATGTCCACACATGCGGATCCACCTCATGGCTGTGTCCGCTGTGTTCTGCCCCATGGCTGCCACGCAACAGGCTTATCCCCTTTGAAGTGTCATACACTTTCAAATCCGGATTTTCAGTCTTTGCCTTCTCCACTATCGCAAGCTCAAATCCTATATTACCTATGCAGAAGTAAGCGTCGCTCTTCTCCAGATTCATCAGGTGGCTCATGTTAGGCTCATATGCCTCGGGGTTGCTGCCTTGTGTGAGCAGGCTCACGACCTGAAAGCGGCTGCCCACAATCTGCTCAAGCAGATAACGCTGCGGCTGAATACTCACCGTAATCACACGTTCACGCTTAGCTCCGCCCACACACGACACTGCCACGACGCAAATCATCGCCGCCACCATCGTAAGCATTATATTTTTCCAAAGTTTATTCATTTCAATCTCAACTTTCTGTTTTTTATTTATGATATATACTCACTACAAAGTTAGCAAAATATGTGCCACACCGCAAAAAAGAGAGGCCCACTTTTTTACGGCAGACCCCTCAAACCATGAATGAACAACTGATTTGTCAAAACTTAAATTTAACACCCACCATAGGCACAAACTGGCTGTAATCGCTCATAATCTGATAGCGCAGTTCGCCGGTGAATGCCACATTGTTGGTGACAGCCACTTCTCCGCCACCGCCGAGATTCAAGACAAGGCGGTCAAGATTGCGGCTCAAGCCGTCACCGACATCGTGCGACCAGTGAGCATATCCTAAACCAGCAAGCGGATACACATCAAACTTGCTCGTAACACCAATCAAATAGTGCAAATTAAGATTAATCTCCCATGTGGAGCAGGAATTGTGCTTGAAATAATAATCAAACGACGGCTCAAGACGAAACGCATCCACCAGCTCACACTGGAATCTCACGCCAAGTCCCATCTGGTTCATCGCCGACGCGTTAGATAGCTGTACACCTAATGCCATATCGCCACCCGACGCATAAGCCGCCGATGAAATACCTGCTGCGCACAGCATTGATAAAAATAACCTTTTTTTCATAGTGTTCATCATTTTAGTGTTAATAAGATGTTGCAAAGATAGCATAAATAGCATTTGCTCCATATTCTTGCCATCATTTTTTCGATATTATAACATCTTTTCTTCCTTTTCGACCACTTTATCGGTCGCCATCTCGTGCGCTATCTCTGTCATCTCCTCATCATGGAGCTTATCTTTATGCGACTGCAATTTCACTTTCACCTCATCGAAACCTATACCATACACCCCATTCACATTGGCTTGCGTGATAAAGGCATTGCGGTCTATCGACTTGACTATGCGGAATATACCCACTGCCTCTATCTTGCGGCACATCACGAGCAGCAGCTTCACGTCGCGCTTGGTGTACCAGCCTGTGCCATGGAGCATAGTACAACCACGGTGAGCCTCGTTGTTGATGGCATTGGCTATGTCTTCCCATTTCTCGGATATGATGGTGAACTGCACCGCCTGTCGATTGGTGTTTATGACATAATCACACACAAATGATATTATGAACAGGATTATGAATCCAAACACTATCTTGTCTATGCTGTGAAACAGCAGATATGAGCTTGAAATCACACATATATCCACATACAGTATCATCCGCCCTACGGTAACGTTCGTATGTTTCGACACCATTGCCGCCACTATGTCGGTTCCGCCGGTGCTACCATTGTGAACGAAAGCAAGCCCAACGCCCATTCCGCACATGATAGCTCCGATTATTACGTTCATAAACGGCTGATTATTGACAAACGGATGCGAGAACAGCGGCTGCATTATGCCGAAGAACAAGCTCATCACCGAGAAGCCGAACACAGTGCGTATGACGAATGTCCTCCCCACCACTCTCAGTGCCATCAGCAGTAATGCGATATTCAGCACATAGTTGGTGATGGCAACCGGAACGCCGAATTTATAATACACAAGCGAAGCCACTCCGGCAAGCCCGCCTATCACTATCTTCTCGGGGAGAATGAATGCAGTGAATCCGAATGAATACAAGGCAAGTCCGAAAGTTATGACTATATAGTCTTTCAGCCCTTGTATAAACTTTCTTCTGTCAATCGTAGCCATTATTTTTTATTTTTCCGCTAAATTAATAATTAGCCGAATTTTTTCGCATATTTTCTCACCCGTTTTTTATGTTTCCATTAATTTTTTTTACGTTCTTATTCATTTTGCTATTTTTATGCTATATTTATCGACTTTTGGAACATAGCGGCTTTGGCATTTTGCTTTAATTTTGCAGCACATAACGATACTAACCATTTTTATGAAAACTCGTACTTTAGTCTGTTCTGTTATTTGCGCAATATCAATGTTCAACACTGCAATGGGCAAGACTCCCATTATCGACGGTTCTGCACCCAAGCAGTTCTTCACTTTCGGCATCAGAGCCGGAATGATGACTTCTAATGTTTCCGACAACAGCCGATGGCTGCTGCCTGAAGTCATGCAGTATAATGTGTTCTGGCGGTCGGGCATCACAGTTGGGGCAGTCGCCGATGTGGCTATCAACAACTTTGTGTCGATAAAGTCTGGCGTAAATTTCCAGTCGCGATGCTACGATGTCACCCAGATGTATTCGAGCAAAAAAACAATGTCGATGCACAGCTCCTATATGCATGCCAAATTCTACTATGTAAATGTGCCTGTGCTGCTGTCTTTGAAAGCCAACCTTGGCGAAAGTGCGCGATTGAGCCTTGAGGCTGGTCCATACTTCGCTCACGGGCTGGGTGGAACACGAAAAACCACGAGCTTCGATGCCGCTCAGACTGAATCGCCCGAGACCGATGCTTCATTCGGCGCAAGCTACGCAAAAAGCGACTATTTCGGTGCCGACAGCGGCGCTGCCATACCCGTGAAACGCTCCGACTGGGGCATCGCCATGGGGGCTGAACTTACGGTGCTGAAGCACTATTGCATAGGCGCGCACTACGAAGCCGGACTGAAGAACACCGCCATAAACGATGAATCCTCACCTCACAAAAATTCATTGAAGAACCAGGCTTGGCGTTTCACTCTCGGCTACAACTTCTGATTCCTGATTGCAAAACGGCAATTCGCACTTTCTTTGGAATGGGTGTATTCATAGCATCCGCGATTCATTGTTTATTCAATCCAAATCGCAGCATTGCTCAAAAAAAACACAGATAGCAAGTATTATTTGCACGGCTCTGTGCCAAGCAACGGCAACACTTGCGCCTCTATTTCTGGTGAGCCCACAAGCACCGATATGTTACGGTCGTTGCGGAAGTGGTGATACACTGCTCCAGCTTCTTTTGCGATAAGAAGTCCGGCACACACGTCCCACTCATGAAGGTTAAGTTCCCAATATGCGTCAAGCACACCTGCCGCCACATAAGATATATCGACTGCCGCAGCCCCGAGGCGGCGCAGCCCGCGAACCAGCGGCAACACTCTTGCCACATTGTCCATATTATTGTCCCTACTCACATTTTTATCCACCGGGAAACCTGTGGCGACCACAGCCTTGTGGATGTCGGTCTTTGCTCCTGTGTGTATGGGATTGCCGTTGAGATATGCCCCCTCACCTTTCACAGCATGGAATAGTTCATTCAGATATGGGGCATACACCACGCCTATAATAGTCTCGCCATGGTGGCGCACACCTATCGACACGCAAAACTCAGGCAATCCGGCACTGAAATTGGTGGTTCCGTCAAGCGGATCTATAACCCACTGATATTCACCGCTGTTTACCTCCACGCCCGATTCTTCCGACAGGATTGAATGGTCGGGATAGTTGCTATGGACAAAGTCAAGTATCACAGCTTCCGAAGCCTTGTCGGCTGCTGTGACTATATCGCTCTCATTGAGTTTCGTGGATATATCAAGGTCGGCACTGCGGAAGTATTCGAGTTGAATCTTTCCCGCCAACCGCGCACATTCAAGCGCATCAAGCAGCAACTTGTCTCTGTCCATAACCAAATATCTTTTTTGTCGTTGTCTTATGCCTGCATCACTTCACTATGTCTTCCGAAATAGGAATCTGACGTTTGAACACCTCTTTGAACGAAATCAGCGACTCTGTGCGCGCAGCCACGAGATTTTGCAGCTTGTCGTGGATGATGCGGAGCAGGTGGTCGTTGTTGTGCGCATAGAGCTTCACGAATATGTCGTATTTGCCTGTCGTGAAATGGCACTCCACCACTTCGGGTATCTCCTTCAGCTTCTCCACCACTTCGTCAAACTTCGACGGGTCGGTCAAGAAAAATCCTATATAAGCACATGTGTCATAGCCTACCGATGATGGATCTATCAATGACTCTGAACCTTTCAGCACGCCAAGGTTATAAAGCTTCTGTATGTGCTGATGCACTGCCGCACCCGACACGTTGCATTCGCGTGCTATCTCAAGATAGGGCTTGCGTGCATTTATCGACAACATCTTCAGGATTTTATAATCCAACAAATCTAATTGTGAATTTGCCATATTTAATGATATCTTATTATTTCGTTATTTCAATTATTATTCGTTATTTTGTAATTTGATATAAAGATAGGCATTTTATTTATAATAATAATCTAAAAAACGGATAAAAAATATCAAATGACAATTTTTTTCACAGAAATCTCTTTTTCCGATGCGAATATGCGGGAAATTCAGGCATTATACGAAGCGTCTTTCCCCCGCGACGAGCGGCGCGACTTCTCTTTTTTCCTTGATTTGCTGAGGAGCGACAGCCGATTCCGCGTCCGTATCGGCACAGACGATGAGTGCGGCAGGTTCTTGTGCTTCATCAGCTACTGGGATTTCGGAGACTTCTGCTATATCGAGCATTTTGCCGTGGAGCCGGAACTGCGCTGTCATGGCATAGGCAAAGCTGCGATGCGCGATTTCCTCAATAGTGCCGGCAAGCGCATTATTCTGGAGGTGGAGCCACCTGCCGACGACATCACCCGCCGGCGCATCGCGCTCTATGAGTCGCTGGGATATGTGCTACGCGGCGATTACCGCTACATTCAGCCTCCTTATGCGCCTCATCTTAATGCATTAGAGCTTAAACTCATGACTAATGGCGAATTTTCTTCAGCCGACATCGCCCATGCCGTCAGCACCATTCACCGCGAAGTGTATGGCGCAGCCGACGACGCTTCGCACCTGCCGCAGTAGAAGACTTCCGCCATTATTCCGCTGCTGGAAACATATTGTGCATATCTTCGAGGCGGCGAAGTGTGCCATTGCCATATCGTGCCATCGAATCATGCACTTGTGCATAAGTGCGCGCCGGAGCTATATGCGATTTCGAGAAGAAATTGTCGGCATAGCACACCAGCTTCTCCTCGTTGCTCACAGGGAGCATATCCACTGCCGGAAGCGGCAATTTCTGCTCTATTATCTCACATGCAGTAAGCCCTGCGCCTATGTGCCGCTCGCACACCAGCGCATGGCGCGGCAGCCTCTCTGCCTCAAGTATCTCTTTTCCTATCAATCCATGGCGCAGATATGGTTCTGTGCCGAAGCACAATATGCCCGGGGCATGGGTCTTGTAGATGCCTATGTCGTGGAGCATGGCGGCTTCATAGGCGAAGTCTTTATCAATAGCGACAGCCGTCGCATCGGCGAGCTGCATTGCAAACTCGGCGACTTGACGGCTGTGTGTTATCAATAATTTATATAGCTCGCTATCTGGATTGTAGTATTTCTGAATTATCGAAATATAATCAATCATCATTCAAGCACTGTTACCCATCCATGCACATCTTCCTCGTCGCCGAGCTGGATTGCGCGCAGGTGGTTGTATAGTTTTGTAGTTACAGGACCAGGGTTGCCGTCCTTCGAAATTACATATTTCTTGCCGGTGTCGATGTCATCCACCTCGCTGATAGGTGCTGCCACAGCTGCCGTCCCGCACTCGGCAGCCTCGTCCACAGTGGAAAGCTCTTCGAGCAGCATAGGGCGGCACTCCACTTCGAGTCCCATATCCTTGGCTATCTGCTGAAGGCTCATATTGGTGATTGACGGCAATATAGAGCCTGACTTCGGAGTGATGTATGTGTTGTCCTTCACAGCGAAGAAGTTGGCTGGGCCGCATTCGTCAATGTATTTCTTCTCTTTCGGGTCGAGGTACAGCACTGCCGAATATCCTCCCTTGTGGGCAAGTTCGCCGGCTGTCAGGCTGGCTGCATAGTTGCCGCCCACTTTCCATCGTCCTGTGCCGCATGGAGCAGCGCGGTCAAACTCGCGGTATATAGCCACTTTCGTAGGCTTGAAACCCTCTTTGAAATATGGTCCCACTGGTGTCACAAAAATGATGAACATATATTCTGTGGCTGGTTTCACTCCCACTTGTGCTGTCATTCCTATCTCAAGCGGACGTATATACAGCGATGAGCCGCTGCCGTAAGGCGGAATGAAACGCTCGTTAAGCTTCACTACTTTCTCCACCATCTCGCGGAATTTCTCCACTGGGAGCGGTTCCATCTTGATGCCCTCCGCACTGCGCTGTATGCGCTTAGCGTTCTCCTCCAAGCGGAAAATGCGGATTTTCCCGTCTTTTCCCTTGAAAGCCTTAAGCCCTTCAAATATTTCTTGTCCGTAATGAAGGCATGTAGCAGCCATATGAATATTCAAGTATTCAGAATCGGTGACTTCAACTTCGCCCCATTTACCATCCTTAAATGTGCAGCGCACATTATAATCGGTCTTCATATATCCAAACGACAAATTCGACCAATCAATATTCTCAGTCTGTCCCATATCAATTTTTGCTTTTGTTTTTATTCTAATTCCGTTTAGCCTTCTATTTTATAACGCCACTTTCTGCGTTATATTCCCTATCTTCACTATATATATGCCTCGTGCATTGATTTTAAGCTCGGATGTGCCGACATTGAGCGTGGCTTGCGACACCATCTGCCCCAATATGTTGAACACCTTCACCTGCACCTTGTGGGGCGTGCGCACCACTATCGAGCCGTTGATGCCGTAGATTTCCACTCCGTCGCTCAGGCGAGGGTCGTTTAGGCTCGGCACATTCACCGATACACTGCTCTCGCGCCATTGCCGCTGGGCAAGTGCGCCGCTGCCCGACAACATGATTGCCGCGCAAGCCAATACCATTGTGAGAGTTCGTTGTATCTTCATTGTTCTATGCATTATAGCCTATAGCGTACTTATTTCGCTGATGCAAAGTTACACCAACACAAGCGCAAAAGCAAATAAAATCCGCCTTATTTCCCCTTTACAGCCCAAAAGAGTGCCTATACTCAAGCGGCGACATCCCCACTTTGCGCTTGAACAGGCGCGCGAAATGCTGCGGATAGCGGAAGCCAAGGCTGTAGGCGACCTCGCCCACCGACATGTTGCCGCTCACCATGCGTTCTTTTGCTACATCCATGAGATACGTCTGTATGTACTCCTGCGCCGTGCTGCCCGACACTCGCTTCACAAGGTCGCCGAAATAGTTGGGCGACAGGTGCAGCTTTTCGGCGCAATACGACACCGTAGGCACGCCCACTTCCTCAAGATCGTCGCGCTTGAAATAGTCATGCAGCAGCGTCTCGAAGCGAGTGATGATGTCGCGGTTCACGTTCTCGCGGGTGATGAACTGGCGGTCGTAGAAGCGCACGCAGTAGTTGAGCAGCAGCTCTATATTGTTCACTATCAACTGGCGGCTGTGCTTGTCGATGGCATGGTGCAGCTCGCCGCTTATATTGTTGAAGCATTCGAGCACCGTCTTTCGCTCCTGCTCCGATATGTGCAGAGCCTCGTTCACCTCGTAGGAGAAGAATGTATAGTCCTTTATGTGGCGGCCCAGCGATGTGCCTCTTATCAGGTCGGGATGGAATGCGAGAGCATAGCCCTTGGGCTGATACACCTCGCCGTTGTCCTTCACGCCCGAAATCTGACCGGGGGCAATGAACACGAGCGTGCCTTCCTGATAGTCATAGTAGTTGCGCCCATATATCATATCGCCACAGATTGCGTCTTTCAGCATCACTGCATAGAAGCCGAATTGGTATCTGCCATGATGAGCCTTTGGCAGTTTTGAGAAATCGACTATCGTCACCAGCGGATGTAGCGTCTCGGCGAGCATCGCATGGTTATAGTCGTTGATGGTTTCATATTTTGTAATTTTATCATCCATAGGCTTAATCTTATTTTTTATGTGTCACAAAAATAATACTATGCCGTTTAACGGCTGTTATACCTATTACTGAATCATATACCATTTTTACCGCACCGGGCATCCGATGCCACTACTACTGCTGCTGTTCTTCAGCAAGGTCGTCGTATTTCTGGAACAGAAAGTCGTTATACGGGAAACGCTGGGTGTGGATAATCTTCGCTTTCTCATACAGCAGATGCTTCAGCTCCTCGATGTTCACCTTGTTCTTTGCCGATATGAACACACAGTTGTCGTTCAGCTTCGCCATCCATGTGGCCTTCAGCTCGTCAAGCGGTATGTTCTCGCGTGTGCGCGGAGTGAGGTCATCGTCGTCTTTCTTCACATAGGTGAATGCATCCACCTTGTTGAACACTATTATCATCTCCTTGTCGCTTGCGTCACACACCTCCTGCAGCGTCTTGTTCACCACCTCTATCTGCTCCTCAAATTGCGGATGCGATATGTCCACCACATGCACCAGTATGTCGGCATCGCGCACCTCGTCGAGCGTGGTCTTGAACGACTCCACAAGATGCGTCGGCAACTTGCGGATGAAGCCTACGGTGTCGGTGAGCAGGAAAGGAAGATTCTCAATCACCACCTTGCGGCAAGTTGTGTCGAGTGTGGCGAAGAGCTTGTTCTCGGCAAACACGTCGCTCTTGCTCAACAGGTTCATCAGCGTGGACTTTCCCACATTGGTGTATCCCACAAGGGCTATGCGCGTCAGCTTGCCGCGGTTCTGCCGCTGGATGGTCTTCTGCTTGTCAAGTCCGCGCAGACGCTCTTTGAGCAGCGATATGCGGTCGAGGATAATACGGCGGTCGGTCTCTATCTGTGTTTCGCCCGGGCCGCGCATTCCTATACCTCCTCGCTGACGCTCAAGGTGTGTCCACATGCGTGTCAGTCGCGGCAGCAGATATTGATATTGCGCAAGCTCCACCTGCATCTTGGCGTTGGCAGTCTGCGCGCGTTTTGCGAATATGTCCAAAATCAGGCTGGTGCGGTCCAGCACCTTCACCTTCAGCTCCTTCTCTATGTTGGTCACTTGCTTGGTGGTCAAGTCGTCATCAAACACCACCAGCCCAATCTCGTTGTCCTCCACATATTGCCTTATCTCCTCAAGTTTGCCCTTGCCGACGAATGTCGTGCGGTTAG
Source organism: uncultured Muribaculaceae bacterium (assembly GCA_964459845.1). GTDB lineage: Bacteria > Bacteroidota > Bacteroidia > Bacteroidales > Muribaculaceae > CALZFJ01. Next base: position 23,131 of record CAYWOC010000023.1, read on the forward strand.
GTCCGTCGAGGCGTTGCAGAAACTTCTTCACCGTCACAGCTCCGGCAGTGTCGGCAAGGAATGCAAGTTCATCAAGATATTCATTGGCGCGGGCTTCGTTCTGCGCAGGGGTAATAAGCCCCACAAGCACAGCCTTCTCGCTCTCCATCTCAGTTATTATGTGACCGTCTATCATTCTATAAAATTTTTCGATGCAAAAATACTAAATTTTCCACATATAACCAATAAGCCCCTTATCAGTCGCAAAAATCTGCCGCATAATGCTGGAACTATTCAATAAAATATGAAACAGACCAATGTTGTTAATCATTCTAATTCTGTTGTAATTATAAGAATTTGTTACTATTTTTGTAAAATAAAGGTACAACTTACTATGGCTAAAATCCTTAAAGAAATTATAATCAGCATCCGAAGCATATTCACAGAGCAAGAATGCGGCATCAACTCCCGTTCAATAGAATTGGATGACTTGCGTTATCGTGGGATTAAAGAAGACAAGAAAAATATGCGAGGCGATTTCTCAATGTTCGCCAGCACATTCCGCAATGCGGTTAAAGAACGTCAAGAAATAATGGCAAATCGCAGATAAATTATAGGAAAGAAAGCCGAACAGCAAAGAATACAGCAACATGGCAATTATGTAGCCCTTGAACAAACTGCTATATATGACGACAGCTTGCTACCTCCTGCCGAAGAACTTGCCAAGCTACAAGCGATTGACTCGACTTGCATTGAATGGATTAAATCTCGCACAGAACGAGAACAAGATGCTCGAATAAAATATAATTTTGAACATCTTGAACTCGCTAAGCTAAGCGTAAAAAATCAAGCCGCCATATTGTTCTCGGGATGACTCTTCTATTTTTTGTGATTATTATAGGATTTGGGCTATCTATGTTCTGCCTTTACAAAGGTTATGATATAGCTGGCTCTATATTCGGTGGCGCAGATTTTGTTGCACTTATTGTTGCATTATCAAAACTTAAAGCACCGACTCAAAAGCTATAATTTTCAGTATTGTAATTTGCTTTGAATCTTAATATTTTGAGCACAGCAATGAGGCACGACTCAACACCAAATATAGCCAAAAACATTTTTTAAGTTTCATAGCAGTCGCGGTTGAGGTTGAATAAACGAGAAAAAGATTGCTACAAGTATTGACAACAAAGACAAACAAACAACCAGTATCAGAATCCAACGAATAATTTTTAATAGCTTTGCAAGCTCATCCTGTAAATTTTGATTCAACTCCATATGGCTCAGTACAGTTATATTTAAACGATAATTATTATTTTTTCAAAGTTAAGAAATTTTCGCCATGACTACAATACATCTGACAGAATTATTTTCCACAAATAAGCACGAAAACATAAAAAGATCTGTTTCAGTTGTGATTTGCTTTCATTTTTGTATCTTTGTATTATTGAATACAGCAGTTCGCTAATATCGGAGAGCAAGATATTAGTTGTGATTTGCTTTCATTTTTGTATCTTTGTATTATTGAATACAGCAACAGTAGTACCATTAACAACAATATCACCGTTGTGATTTGCTTTCATTTTTGTATCTTTGTATTATTGAATACAGCCTATTTTCTTGCTCATAGTCAAGTTGTTTTGTTGTGATTTGCTTTCATTTTTGTATCTTTGTATTATTGAATACAGCGCATTAGAAGTATTAGCAGCGGCATTAGAGTTGTGATTTGCTTTCATTTTTGTATCTTTGTATTATTGAATACAGCTTCAGAAGATAAGTCCGACTCGAAGTCGGAGTTGTGATTTGCTTTCATTTTTGTATCTTTGTATTATTGAATACAGCCTATTTTCTTGCTCATAGTCAAGTTGTTTTGTTGTGATTTGCTTTCATTTTTGTATCTTTGTATTATTGAATACAGCGCATTAGAAGTATTAGCAGCGGCATTAGAGTTGTGATTTGCTTTCATTTTTGTATCTTTGTATTATTGAATACAGCTGATATTTGCAATATAGCATACACAAGGGCGTTGTGATTTGCTTTCATTTTTGTATCTTTGTATTATTGAATACAGCACATTCGCCACAACAAGCTAACATTCAATAAGTTACAAAGGAATTTAGAAAATAAAAAATCAGTGTATTCAATACTAAAAATCCCGCTCTAAGGCGGGATTTTGTTTTTCAAAAGAGTTCAAGTTGCTGCCCGGGAGCTGAAGGAGTTTCGGGTTTGTTGCCATAAAACAGCTCAATGTTTCCAAATTGCTTGTCGGTAATACAAATTATTCCCACATGTCCATATTCTGGAAGAAACGATTTCACCCGCTTGATATGCACATCGGCATTTGCCTGACTTGCGCAATGCCTCACATATATCGAGAACTGAAACATATTAAAGCCGTCACGAAGCAGATTCTTCCGAAATGCCATATATGCCTTCTTGTCCTTCTTGGTCTCAGTAGGCAAATCAAACAACACCAATATCCACATAACCCTATATTCGCTAAACCGCTCCATATTATATTGCTGTCATCACATTTCGGGATAGGAAATCTTGCGGAGTTCGCCCGAATAGCATTTATAAAGTGAGGCTGTGGTCTGCGCCACCGCAACCATAAGCGGATTGCGCTTACCGCCTATTTTCACATCAAGCGTAGGAATAGTGAGCATACTCGCCTTCCAGCTCTTGTCGAGCTGCACTGGCGGCATTCCGCCTTTCCGTATCAAGCCATGCACAAGCTCATCCACGTATGGGCGATAAGGCTCCATAATGTCGTCGGCAAGGCAATATGCGTTATATCTGTTATGGTGATGAATGCCGAGTGTGGGGAGCATTCCGCTCGTCACAAGCGCACGTGCCACCACTGCCCGAAGAATGGCATATCCATAATTCAGCAGATTGTTTGGCGGCTCACCATCTCTGCCACGCGTGAAATCAGGTACATTGTCGCAGAACAGATTTTTCCAGTAGTATGCCGCGGCTCGGCTCTCCAAGTTGTCGGGGTCGCCGCTGCGCACCGAGTTTGCCCACACCTGCATACACCTATGGTCACCGCCTGCGCATCGGTCAAGCACAGCTCCCTGATTATGGATTTTGCACTGCATAGTCTGCTGCCATAGCTGCTTCTTCAATGGCGAGGATGCGCATATCTGGTCGCGGAAGCGCTCGCTCTGCATGGTGTTTCCGGCAAGCGGAAGCATCATCCCCACCGGCATACCGTTGCTGTCGCAAGTGATTATGGCACAATTATTTTCGAGCAGTGCAGCCACAAGTCCCTGAGTGATGGTAATCTGACGGCAGTCAAGCACCACGATGCCTATGTCCTCTATTGGCTTAGTCACTTCGGTACGCCGCTTGAAATCCTCACTCACATTCTGGCACTTCTCCACAGCCGGCAATTTTATCACCAATTGCCGGTCGCGGAGCGAGAGATATGCCGGATTGCCGAAATATAAAGTCTTCTTTATCATGGTAGTTGTTCTTGTTTAATTTGTGAACAGTTATCCTATTTTTATGATTCTTCCGAGTCTATCCACTTTTATAGGTATGCACACCTCTTTTATCATTGTGCCATCTTTATCGTTATCTATAGCCCGCTCCAACTTATTCAGTGGTCCATATTCAAATTTATCAACTATGGATGAAGCGACTTTGAATGGCATAAAATAGCTTCTTGAATCTGTACAGCTCACAAATTTATACACCCTATCCAAGTTAATCGGCTCCGCTATCTTCCCTTGCTTTATCTCATCTTGATTAGGCACATACACAAGGTCGTTAGGCGAAAGCACATATTTGGGTTCAGTGCCGTTTTCATCGGCTGGCACCGGTGGCAGACCCTTCTTCATGCGCTCGATTACTATGCGAAGCGGTATCGTCTGGTAGCTGCGTTTAAGCGAAGTTTCTCCAGTCTTTTTATCAGTCACAGCATTTTCATAAATCGCATAAAAGAGATTTGTTCCCTTCTCGGCTTCCACGAATTTGCTGCTGCGGTTTCCCCGCTCACCCACTGCATATTTCTCTCCTTTCTCATATTTGCGCACGCTATATATAGGCTGATGCTTATGCCCGTCGTTAAGCTCCACGATATTCTGGTTCATGCGGTCAATTCCGTCGGCAGAGAATGCTTCGGCAGGGTCGTTGCCGCAAGCTCGCAGATGATTAAGCAAAATCTTCTGTATGCCGGTATCGGTTATCTTGCCTGTTATTATCTCCACAGCCTTGTCGGCATTAGTCACTTTCTCAAACAGGCTGGCGAGGCTGCACCGCGACGCATAGTAGCGGTCTTTTGTGTCGTTGGTGAAATAATACACCTGTATCTTCTTTATGTCGATATCGCTCCAAGTGTCCTTCTCGCTCTTGAAATAATCCTCTATCTTCTTTGCGTTGAAGCCCTTGCCGAGCAGTTCCCGTATTTTCATTTTAAGCTCTCTATCCACTATCGCCGCCACATTGCCGAGGCATTTTGCCAATGGCATTGTAGTGATTTTGCGCAGATTCACCGCTCCGTTGAATGTGGCTTTGTGCAGCGGTTTGCGAATCGCCATGCTCTCGCCCTTCATCTGCTTAGCCGCCTTCTTCTCGCCGTCCTCATAGTGCTGATAGTGGTTCACGGTCTTAGTCATGATGCGCAGATTGCGCTTTATGCTCACCACTGTGCCAAGAAGTGCCGCATAAGTGTCTTGCGTGAACGAATCCCAAGGCTTGTTTATCACCCATTGACGGTTTCCGTCGCTGTCTGTCTGCTTATGGCACAATAGTGTCTGCAAGTCTTTGCGGCTCACTTTCGCTCCGCCTCTCGCCGACTCATTGTTCAGATAGTTCACTATGTTGCGGCTTGCACATGCTATCACTATCGCATCCATAGCATGGTGGCGGTGGTCGATTCGCTTCTTGCTGAACCCTTTCTGCTGGAGCAATGGCACAGTGGGCAATTCATGCCCGTTTCTCGACACTGTGGTATATTCCTTATGTCCTGTCAGTTCGTTCATTCGCTTGAAACGTGGCAGAATTATCTGGTTCCACACGTCGTTTATGCCCCAATCTTTCTTCAATCGGTCGGTGATGGTTCCATTGCACGGTATCACATGGCGCGACACGCTCTCAAGCTCGTCGTCATCACGCACCATACATGAAAGCAGCGACATCACCGTGCGGCTTATGTATCGGCTGTCGTTGAGCTGACGCTGAATAAACTCATCTGGAATATCGTCCATCATCAGCTTTCTCATCTTCGTGCGGTTATGCGCATAATCATGCGACACAAGTCCTTCATATTCAGCCAGCGACAGCACCTTCACCTTTCTGCCGAATGACGTAGGCACGATTTCTCCTTGATGCTCCTTTATGAACTCATGCCCGAGCTTGTTGTCCTTCAGCTTGTTCACTTCCGATTCGCATATCACCTTGTTGCTTAGCGAGTCGTCGAAGTAGCGTGAGCGCGGTATCACATGCTCTATCTCATAGTCGGTGGTGAATAGGCGGCTGAGTGGTATCTGCCGACCTGTGTATGGCGAGCGGTATTTCTGGTCGAGCCAAAGTTTATACTTCATCACTTCGGCTGCCGACGGCTTTTTGCTGATTTGTGTCATTGCCGAGAGTATATCTTCCGACAGTCCGTCAGCGTCATCGAGCGCGCCCTCCTCATATATGCGGAGCAGCTCCTGCTGATAGGGTGAATATGGGCGAACATTCTCGATGCCATATTCAGGGTTCATAAATTCGGCAAGAAGATTCTTTATGCGCTGATTCGTATTCTCGTTCTCAGCTATTCGTGCCGAAATCTGCTTGCGCTTTTCAGCGGTGTTCTTCATCTCTCGACCAAGCTCCACATGTATTTCATCCACCTTGCCATAGGTCTGCCAGATGTCACGCACCACACGCAGTGTCTCGGTCAGAATCTGCTCCACCACAGGATTGCGCAGCGAATGCTGCTTGAAGTTGCGCAGATATTCATCTATGTCGTCGGGCGATTTCCATCGCTGAATCTCTTTTGCCTCCGAGTGGCGGTCATAGACTATGTAGCAAGCCAGCCACAGCGGAAGTCCGCTGAAGTGCTCCACCGAAGTCAAGTTTATGGCATTGTTGCGCACCCGCTCCTTGATGTTCTCGTCATATTCTCCGTCGATAATATGCCGTATGCGCTGCATTGTAGCTGGGTCTATGGCTTCTGCCCGCCAATATTTGCCCATACGCATCAGCGGCAGCAGCTTCTTTATGGCTTTTGCCGAATACGCTCCATAGTCCTTTCCAAATGGCGGGAATCGCTTGAAAGCCTCCACAAAAGTGCCAGCATCAGCAATTCCATTTTTGTCGGCGAATTTTCCAAGTGCCTTGCACAATTCATCCTTGCCTTCGATGGAATAAAGTATATGCCACAGTCCGAGTTCGATGTCTTCGGTAAGAAACTCATCGGCGATGCCGGCTTTCTTCAAGCATGTGAGCATCTGTGCTCGGGTGCTGTTGCAAGGATAATCCTTGTCGCTGTAGTTCCAGCGATATTCATCTGTTCTCGATTTTATCTTGAATGGTAGATACCTCAAAAGCGTCTTCTGGTCAATTTCTCTCCGTGAATTGAGCCAGTCGAAGAGTGCTGTGAGCGCATCGGCATCGGGAATAAGCTCTCCAGTCACATCGGCATCGATGATATGTCTCCCCGATGCGTTGATATAGTCTTTCTTGTAGATGCGCAAGTTGGACAAGAACTGCCATAGCCGGAATTCTTGGAACAGCGGATGCGACTTGGCTATGCACTTCACGCCGGCTAAGGCTGTCGCTCCAGTTGTTTTGTCTGCTATATATGTGTGGCTCTCATATTGGCAGTCGTCTATCAGCGATTTTTTGCTTCTCAACGGTCGCTGATAGAATATTATGTCATCCACAAGCAGTCGGGTGAAGTCACAACTCTTCAAGATGCCGCGATGCGTTTCGTTGCTCTGGTACAGCTCTTCCACGCACATCTCATACAGTTCCTTGTCATTAAGCTCGGGGTGGAAACGCTTTTGCGACTCAAGTATCTTCACAAGTTCTTCCCGGTAGAACTTGCGCTCTATGGTATGCACGAATTTGCCGCGAATCTTCTGCTGCGGCTGTGCGAGCAGCTCGTCATATACATAAGCTCCCACGGTCACTTTCTTGTCATCTATGTCTTTTTCCGTCCTCTTTTTCAGAAGCGTCCAATCGTCATTTCCCGGAACACGAAATGAGCGTTTCTCATTACCATCTTTGTCTTTCACAGGATTGCCATCAGCATCTACTGTGGTGGTGATAATGAATTCCTTCGTTTTTCCTTCCCAGTCAAGTGGCATGCGGCTCGTGCGTCGGTAAACCATCCCATTTTCAAGATACACGTTATACCAAGTGTCTTTCCCTCTCTTGTCATCGGTAGCCTCCACTCTTGTAACTTTCAGGGCAGAATATTCCTCTTTCTTATTGGCATTTTTGCTTTCTTCATCGTCACGGAGCTGATAGTAGCCACGTTTTTGGTTGAAATTCAGAATTATCCATGCAAGTTCCTCTTTGGTGATTTCCTCTGTCAATGCTTTCTTGCGAAGATAATATATTGTCCAGTCGTATGGCACTTTCTGCCCATCGGCGACAAGCTCTGGCTGATGCTCACGGAAATCTTCGAGCATCTTTTTGAATGATGAGCCGAAGAGAAACTTCGGTTTGCCTGAAGCGTCTTTTGTCCATGCCAATTTGCACTCACATTCATCCTTGAATTTTCCGTATCGAGTTAGATTCGCAGCATAATGCTCAGGCAAAAATTTCATAATGTCAAGCACGCGGTGCAGCCTCTCACGGCGCAAGTGGCTGCGCTCAAACATTCGTCTTACCCTACGCAAATCTGTGCGGTTTGCTGCACCAGTCTTCATCGGCGCACCTTTCTCAAAAGCACTTATCACATCGGCAGTCATCGGAATTACACGGCTTCCTGCCGCCTCGATGCAGCTATGCACATCAATATCATCTTCTCCCGGAATGTTCACTAATGCCCAGCCAATGCTGTTGGTGCCAAGGTCTAACCCTAATATTCGTTTCATATGCTTTCAGGTTTTATGTAAAAGTTATTCTCTATTTTTTTTAGATTCTTGCCAACGGTTCAGCATAAGAACTGCGGCACTACAAATTCATTATATTCCAAAGTTACTAAAAATGCCACAAATTTACACCCGTTCATCACTGTTTTATCATAAAAAAGCTCTTTTGAAACAAATTCCGCACAAATTTTGTCGATTGCACACCAAAATTATCCCCCAAAAACTTGCACCACATAATAAAAAGCACTTTCTTTGCAATACAAAATGAAGCAAATCACAATAAGGATTATTCCGTTGTGAAAACATTAGGTTCTGCCTATCGTCCTTTATCGGTGGGCATTTTTTCTCTACACGCAATTTCACACTTTCCCAACCTTCCAAATCACCAAGTCACACAATTTCACCGAGTCCTCCTAAATCTTTGGGGTTCCGAGCACTCAGACTGCTCTGAAAGTTCAGTTCCCCCTATCGCTTGAATCTCTCACTGCTCGTCGAGATATCTCGAATACGCCGAGTTCTCCAAAGAATCTTCTTAACAATAAAAAAAAGAACGGTGACACACGTCCATGTATCACCGCCCTATGCAGTCAGCTTATCGGCTGCCGAGCAGCCAACAGCATTTTTTAGTCTTGATTAAGATTTACACGCTTGAAAGCTGTAGCAGTCAATGTTGCGCTTTGCTTCTTCAAGTATGTCTCAATGTTCATGCTGCTGTCAGATACGAACTCCTGATTGAGCAAACAAGACTCCTTGAAGAACTTAGCCATACGACCCTTAGCAATGTTTTGAACCATTTGCTCAGGCATATTTGCAGCCTTTTCGGCAGCTACTGTCTTCTTGATTTCACGAGCCTTCTCAGCCTCTTCTTGAGTAAGCCATCCCTTGTTGATATTTGATTCGATGTGTGATTCTGAATCTACAAGGTTTGGATTGATGCCTGCTTTCTTGATTGCTGCATTCACAGCCTTCTCTATTTGCTCTTCCTTAGTCTTTTCGATAGCGACCTTAAGCTCCTCGTCCTTAACTTCTTGAGGAACGCTTGCTTCGTCAAGAGCTACTGGGTTCATTGCAGCAACTTGCATTGCTACTTCTTTACCCACATGAGCGTCAGCAAGTTTCTCGTTGAAAGCTACTACAGTCGAAAGCTTGTTACCGAAGTGGTTGTAAGCTGTTGCATCAACGCCTTCTACATATTCAAATGCGCCAAGCTCCATCTTTTCACCAGTCTTACCGATTTCTTCTACGATAAGGTCAGCAACCTTTCTGCCTTCGATTTCAAGTTCCTTAATCTCATCGATGCTCTTAGCCTTAGCAGCCATTGTTGCAGCAAGAATTTGCTTTGTCAAAGTTACAAAGCCCTCGTTCTTTGCCACGAAGTCTGTCTCACACTTTAGAGCGACGATTGCTGCATAGCCGTCTTTAGCATCTGCAAGCACGCAACCCTCTGAAGCCTCACGAGCCTCACGTTTTGCCGCTACCGCCTGACCCTTCTTACGAATGATCTCGATAGCCTCTTTCATATCATTGTTTGCCTCAGCCAATGCCTTCTTGCAGTCCATCAAGCCTGCGCCTGTCATACTGCGAAGTTTGCTGATATCGGCCATTGATACTGCCATATTGTTTATCAGTTTTTATATGGTTAAAAATAAGATTTTCAATTTCTCAAAAATCATTGTAAAGAGAGAGAGTCTGCGAGCTGATTACTTACTCTGCAGCCTTCTCTTCTTTAGCCTCAGCTGCAGGTGCTTCAGCAGCTTCTGCCTTGCGGCGGTTTACGCGCGCACGTTTTGGTTTTGGAGCCTCTTCGCCTTCAGCAGCGTCCTTATTGTCAATCTTTTCAACCTTGCGCTCCTCAAGACCTTCTGCCATTGCTGTGCAAACTGTGTCAAGGATAAGCTCGATTGACTTCGATGCGTCATCGTTAGCTGGGATTACGAAATCAACTGTATCTGGATTTGAGTTTGTATCTACAATGCCAAATACTGGAATACCAAGACGGTTAGCTTCTGCTACAGCGATATGCTCCTTCAATACGTCAACTACGAACAATGCTGATGGAAGACGGTTCAGGTCAGCGATGCTGCCGAGAGTCTTCTCAAGTTTTGCACGCTGACGTGTGATTTGAAGTTTCTCGCGCTTTGAAAGGTTGTCGAAAGTTCCGTCCTTTGTCATCTTGTCGATAGCTGTCATCTTCTTCACTGCCTTACGGATAGTTGGGAAGTTTGTAAGCATACCGCCTGGCCAACGCTCAATCACGTATGGCATATTGACAGATGAAGCCTTGTCGGCAATTACTTGCTTTGCTTGCTTCTTTGTTGCTACGAAAAGAACCTTCTTTCCTGATTTTGCGATATTTTTAAGAGCTGCTGCTGCCTCGTCGAGCTTTGCTGCAGTTTTGTAAAGGTCGATGATGTGGATACCATTGCGCTCCATGAAGATATAAGGAGCCATAGCAGGATTCCATTTACGTTTCAAGTGGCCGAAGTGACATCCTGCCTCTAAAAGTTGGTCAAAACTTGGTGTTGCCATTTTAATTTCTTTTTTTTAATTGTTTACTTTCTACTTAATCAATCACATGGTAGCGGTATAACCCAAGTCCATGCAATTTGGATACTAAACTCTGATATTCTATAGTTAAGCAGCCGATAAAATATTAACGTTTGCTGAACTGGAATCTCTTACGTGCTTTTGGACGACCTGGTTTCTTACGCTCTACGGCACGTGGGTCGCGAGTTACGAAGCCTGCTGCACGAAGAGCAGCCTTGTCATCGGCATTGATCTTAACAAGAGCGCGAGCTATTGCAAGGCGAAGTGCCTCTGCTTGCCCCTTATAGCCTCCACCACACAAATTCACCTTGATGTTGTACTTCTCAGCTACTTCAAGGAGGTTTAGAGGTTGCTTAACGATGAATTGAAGAATTGAAGATGGGAAATAAACGTCAAGCGCACGTTTGTTGATTGTTATTTCGCCATTTCCTTCGCTGACGAATACGCGAGCGATTGCGGCCTTACGACGACCTACTGCATTAATCTGTTCCATATTCTTCAATCTTATTTAAGTTTGTTGATATCAATTACTTTTGGATTCTGTGCCTCATGTGGGTGTTCCGATCCATTATACACATGTACATTCTTCAACAAAGCCGCACCAAGACGGTTCTTTGGAAGCATACCCTTCAATACTTTGATGTAAAGTGGGTTGATACCGGCTTTCATCCCTTTTCTTTCAGCCTTGAGCTTCAAGATAGCAGGAGTAGCCACACGTTGTCCGCCTGGATAACCAGTATAAGAAAGATATTCGCGGTCATTCCACTTCTTACCTGTCAAAATCGCCTTTTCAGCGTTGATGATGATAACATTGTCTCCGCAATCTACATGAGGAGTGTAGCATGGTTTGTATTTACCACGCACGATTTTTGCAACTTTTGCGCATAGACGACCCAAAACTTGGTCTGTAGCATCTACCACAACCCATTCCTTTTGAGCGTTTTCAGCTTTTACTGAGATAGTCTTGTAACTTAAAGTATCCACTTTTAAATTCCTGATTAAATGTTAATTAATTTATTCGCCACCACACAGTTAGGCTCGGCCAAAAGCCCTCCCGATACTGCGAATTGTTAAATTTGGATATAATCGGCTTGCAAAGGTACGAATTAATATTCAAGTAGTCAAATATTTCGCTTTTTTTCTTCACCACATTTTTCCCAACCCAACTTCACCACATTTTTTCCCAACCCAACCTTCATCCGATCTTGCAATCTTCGTTTTATTAGTTTTTCCGAGAACAACTTTACAAGTAATAATCTTTCACTTTCTTCATCCTTTTTGAAACCTATAGTGTTCCGAAATCTGGGTCAGCGGATTATTCCGCAGGAAATTACAAACCGTCATAAAAAAATAAATCCCCAGCATCACTGCCAGAGATCGCTTAATCTTAATTAACCTTCTAATACCATTAACATAAACCTAAAAACATAGAACAATTGTCATCACGACAATGGTTTTTTGTTACCTAAAAACTAATACCATGAAAAAACTGATACAAAGGTAATACATTTTATGTTACACAACATACTTTCACAGCAGAAAATTATCACAATTAACCTTATTTAAGTCTTCAACCAATTTAACCGCAGAAATTTGCATCGCTTAACACATTCACCATCGCGCAGACTAATTCAACATCACATCAATAAAACATAACATCCTCACACATTCCAAATTGTTCTCCCTGCTAGTTCTCAAAAGCACCAAGAAATCAGCAAGCAATTCCATTTGGCTATAATATTCTTAGTAATTTTGTAATTATCAAACAAATGACACCTACTATGAACGTACTTCATTATCTATATGTGAAAGCCAATAGTCGCCATACGAGATTCGAAAATTCACCTCGATTAGCCGTTTCATGGCCATTGTGGACATCTGTTGTAATATTTACTCCATTGGATATGCTCGGTTCAACTTGGTCTGTTTTCCTTGCATTCGCAATGGCATATTTAATGATATATATCCTTGTTCTGGCCGTATATCCGTCAAGGTTCGTAAACTGGAACTATAGAAAATGGGAAAAGAAGTATAGAGCAACGAGCTCACTTTGGTTCTATGTATATTTCTGCTCTCCATTTATTTTTATTGTGATTAGAGCATACATTATGTCATATTAATTTCAAGCAAATTCGCTATAGAATGTGTTACCATATCTTCACCATATGGGAAAGAACATTTTACAGACAGCCCCACAATCTACAATTCTCACAATATCAAAGGCTCAGCAACAGCACTGCCCCATAGCTCTCTGAAGCTCTCATGAATAATGGGTCATAGCACTCCAACCCGCATAGCCTCAGCAGTGCTCTTATCTGCCACAATCCGCTGTATCCGAGACACGCATTCGCATGAGCGGCCGTCTCTACTACCCGCACAGTTGCGGCTCGGCCGCAACGGGGGCATGCGCAAAAAAAGAGCCGGGCAATGTGCTTGCTCGGCTCTCTCTTAGGGGGCGGTGACCTACTCTCCCACTTTCGCAGTACCATCGGCGCGGT